>NZ_GG698602.1:0-600000 GCF_000160055.1 Dialister invisus DSM 15470 | reverse complement strand
ACTGTCACTGGTTTGGCAAAATTCGGTGTGTTTGTGGAAATTGCCGATAAAAAAATCGGCCTGGTCCATATTTCGGAAGTTGCCGGGGAATATGTGAGCGATGTGAATGATTACCTTAAATTGCATGATAAGGTAAAAGTGAAAATTATTTCTGTGGATGAAAAAGGAAAGATTGCTTTGTCCATTAAACAGGCGCAGGCGGAAGTCTGCGGAAGGCGGAAGCCTGATCAGCATACCTGTGAACATTCTGCTGACATTCGCCGTGACAGCGGCGCTTCCCGTATCGATCGGGCAGTAATGCAGAGAAAAGAGATGCGCTATTCCTACGCAGGAAGAAATGATAATCCCCGTCCGAGCCGCAAACATGATAATCCGGCTTCTTTTGAGGATAAATTGAGCCGATTCCTGAAAGACAGCGATGAAAGGCTCCTGGATCTTAAACGTAATGTGGAGTCTAAACGCGGCGGCCGCGGAGCCAGACGCACTGACTGATGTTTTGCAGATAAATAGCCGTTTTCCATATTGTGGGATTCGGTTTATTTTTATGTCTTTTAGTGTTCATGGTATGTTAAAATGCTTATAGAATAATAAAGATAAAGGTTCAGTGGGATATACTAAGAAAATATTGCGGAGGGAATTATGAATCGCGCGATTATTGATATCGGTACCAATTCAGTCAGACTGCTTGAAGCACGCAAAAGTGAGACGGGTGAATGGGATGTCGTCCGTAAGGAAATAAACAGCACACGCCTGGGAGAAGGAATGACGGAATCCACTTCCATCGCTGACGGTTCGCGTCACCGTACACTTAAGGCCATAGAAGAGTTTGCAGCGATGGCAAGGTCGGATGGATTTACGGATATCCGGGCATACGGGACATCTATCATGCGTGATGCAAAGGAAGGAAGCGAATTTGCTGATGAGATCACTTCCACGTCCGGTGTGCCCGTACGGATCTTATCGGGACGGGAGGAGGCGTATTATAGTTATATCGGCGCGGCAGGCACTTCTGCCGTCGTGACTTCTGTGGTGGATATCGGCGGAGGTTCTACGGAAATATGTATCGGTTTCAGTGCGGATATTGGTATGCGGTATAGTTTCCCGCTGGGGGCGGTGCGTTGTTCTCATCTCTTTGATACGACTACGGCAAGAGGGATTGGTGAATTAAAAAAATATTGTTTCGAAACATTCAGGAAGACAAAACTGATAGATGAAGCAGAAGCGGTAAAGAACTGGGTGGTTGTCGGCGGAACAGTTACATCTATGGCAGCGGTTTTGCAGCAATTGGAAGTATATGATGCGGAAAAAGTGCAGGGCTATGTGATGGATCAGTCCAAGGTGACAGATCTGCTGGATCGGCTCTGTCATATGTCCTACGATGAGAAATGTAATTTACCGGGGATGCGTCCTGAACGGGCGGATATTATCGTGGCAGGTGTGGCTATTTTAGACAGTCTGATGGAGTATTTTGCCGTTTCTGAAGTTAAAGTCAGTGATCGAGACTTGAGTGAAGGTTTGCTGAATGCTGATACCATGATGCCGAAAGACTGAGTGTGGGAGCAGAGATATGCAGGGAAACGAAAAGTTTTTGAGAAGGGTCGCCTCCTATGCGCATAAGCATGCTCTTTGGAGAGAAGGGGAGCGGATCCTTGCGGCGGTATCCGGTGGTCCTGATTCCCTTGCGCTGCTGCTGGCTTTAAAGTTGTTGGCAGTAAAAGAAAAAATAAACATTGGCTGCTGCTGCGTCAATCATCACTTACGGGCAGCGGCGGGAAAAGAGGCTGAATTTGTAGAGTCTGTCTGTCGTGAGTGGAATATTCCGTTCATTTTAAAAGAAGTGGATGTCCAGTCTGCAGTCAGAAATGGGGGATCCATCGAAACGGCAGCAAGAGATTTCCGCTATAAAGCGCTTCGTGAAGCGGCTCGTGGCGGCAGATATGCAAAGATTGCCGTCGCTCATCATGGTGATGATCAGGCAGAGACGGTTTTATATCATTTACTTCGCGGGAGCGGTGTGACGGGACTTTCGGGAATGAAGCCGATAAACGGGGATATTATCCGCCCTTTTTTATGTGTCAGTAAAAATGAAATAAAAGATTTTTTGAAAGATTTTTCTTATGTGCCTTGTCATGATGAAAGCAATGATGTAGAAGATGCGGTTAGGAACCGTATCCGATTATCACTGGTTCCGGAACTGATATCATATAATCCGCGTGTAACGGAGTCTCTTCGGCGGACAGCAGACATATTTCGTGAGGAAGATTTGTTTATGGAAGAGAAGGCGGATGTCTTTATTTCTTCCTGCGTAGAGCATGATAACGACAAGTGTGTTTTTTTCATTGCATATTTTCTCGCATTGCACATTGCTTTACAACGCAGAGTGATTAGAAAGATCTGCTGCATGGTTGCGGGGCGCATTCCAAGTTTTGAAGGAACTGAAAAGTTTATATTTCTGATTGGTGCCGGCAAAACAGGAAGTGTCACATCTTCATCAGGAACATTTTTGGAGATTCAATATGGAAAGGCTATTTTTTATAAAGGGAGCACGCAGAACCGGATTCCGGCGGGAAAATTAAAAAATGTCGGAACATCAGCGGCTGTATTATCTGAGCTGGTAAAACGGCTGATAGAGCATCTTGGTCAGTGGTGCATTGAGAAAGTGATTTTATCGAAGCAGCCGGATTTCATAGAAAAAAATCAGATTATCCTTGATGCCGATAAAGTGGGAAATATCGTATTGCGGTATTGGAAAGCAGGGGATCGGTTCAGTCCGCGCGGGATAAACGGTTCAAAAAAACTTGCCCGTGTTATGCGTGATCTTCATATTTCCGCAGGTGAGCGCAGGATATGGCCGCTTGTTGCCGATGAAAATCATATATACTGGATTGCCTTCTTGCGGGGAAGCAATTACGGACTTCCGGATAAAAATACGAAAAAGTACCTGCTCATCACACTGAAAAAGGAGAATAGAGAAGATGAAGAATCTTGACAAAGATGTTGAAAAGGTTTTGATTGATGCGGTGAAGATACAAGAGAGAGTCTGTGAAATGGGTGCACAGATTACGAAAGACTATGAGGGCAGGGAACTTGTTCTCGTGGGTGTGCTCAAAGGAGCGATGCCTTTTCTTTGTGATTTGATGAGGGCCATTGATCTTCCGCTTACTATCGATACAATGGTTGTTTCCAGCTATGGGAATGATACGGTTTCTTCGGGAAGTATCCATATAAGAAAAGATTTAGATAAAGAGATTCAGGGGAAGAATGTCCTTGTGGTGGAAGATATCATTGATACGGGAATTACTTTATCTCTGCTTGTCCCTTTGCTGAAAAAGAGGGGGGCCGCTTCTGTAGAGCTGGCAGTGTGCCTGAACAAGAAGGAACGGCGGGAAAAGAATGTTTCCGTGAAATACGTGGGGTTTGACGTGCCTGATGAATTTATTGTGGGGTATGGCTGTGATTACGCGGAAAAATACCGTAATTTACCGGCGGTATGCACATTGAAAAGTAAAGTGTATACAAGAACCTGATGCGGGAAATAATATTGGTACAGGGGCAGTTTAGGCAGGAGGATTATCCGGCTTTAAGTTGATTAAATATAGAAGAATATGATAAAATTAATCACTGAAACCATAATTTTAAATTTACTCTCATTGGCAGAGAAGGAGGATCAGTTTGAATAAGTTTGTAAAGAATGTGGCGCTCTATGTCTTTATCATCGTCATAGCAGTGGCTATATTCAATACGTTTGTCCATCCGCAGGAAAAATTTACTGAGATGGCATATAGTGATTTCGTGGCGCAGATAGAGAAAAAGAATGTTTCTTCTGTCATCATGGTGGAAAATTCAATTAAAGGAAAACTCAAAGATGGAACGGAATTTTCTACATATATTCCTAACAATGATACACAGATTGTTAAGAAAATGACCGATGGGGACGTAGTGATTACCGTAAAACCGCCGGAACAGCCATCTTGGTGGATGAGCCTTCTGTCTTCGCTTCTTCCTATTCTAATTCTTGTGGGCGTTTGGTTCTGGATTATGAATCAGACCCAGGGGGGCGGCGGTCGTGTCATGAGTTTCGGCAGATCCCGTGCAAGAATGAGCGGGGAAGGACAAGTTCATGTGAACTTCAGTGATGTTGCCGGTGAAGATGAAGCGAAAGAAGAATTGGCGGAAGTCGTAGATTTTTTGAAGAATCCGGGACGGTATACAGCGATTGGTGCTAAAATCCCTAAAGGGGTTCTTCTCGTGGGGCCTCCCGGTACCGGAAAGACTCTCTTGGCGAAAGCGGTGGCCGGGGAAGCAAAGGTTCCTTTCTTTTCCATTTCAGGGTCTGATTTTGTGGAGATGTTTGTCGGTGTAGGCGCATCACGTGTCCGTGATTTATTTGCGCAGGCGAAAAAAAATGCGCCCTGCATTGTATTTATTGATGAAATTGATGCGGTTGGCCGCCAGCGCGGTTCGGGTCTTGGTGGCGGACATGATGAACGTGAACAGACATTGAATCAGCTTCTTGTAGAAATGGATGGATTTGGTGCGAACGAAGGGATTATCACGATTGCTGCGACAAATAGGCCGGATATTCTAGATCCTGCATTATTAAGACCGGGGCGGTTTGACCGCCGCGTGGTTGTAGGTCGTCCGGATCTGGCGGGGAGAATTGCTATCCTGAAAGTACATGCAAGAAATAAACCGCTTGACTCTGATATTAATCTTGATATCATCGCAAAAAAGATTCCCGGATTTACAGGGGCGGATATCGCGAATTTATTGAATGAAGCAGCGCTGCTTGCTGCCCGACAGAACAGAAAAACTATTTCTATGGCGGATATGGAAGAAGCCAGTGAAAAGGTAAGCTATGGCCCGGAAAGAAAGAGCCATAAGGTCAGTGACAGCGAGCGCAGGCTGACGGCATATCATGAATCAGGTCATGCAATCATGGCGACAGTACTTAAAGAGGCGGATCCTGTGCATAAGGTAACCATTATTCCTCGTGGACAGGCCGGCGGATATACCATGATGCTTCCCCATGAAGAACGTTCTTTTATTACAAAAGCCCATTTACTTGCCCAGCTTCGTGTAGCTCTTGGCGGCCGATGTGCCGAGCAGATTGTTTTTAAGGAAATTTCCAGTGGCGCTTCCGGCGACTTGCAGCAGGTTACAGGTATTTTGCGAAAAATGATTATGGAATGGGGGATGAGTGACCGCCTCGGCCCGATGATTTTTGGGGAGCATCAGGAACAGATTTTCCTCGGCAAGCAGCTTGGTTCGGAAAGGAACTACGGGGAAACAGTAGCTACGATTATCGATGAAGAGATGCATAAGTATCTGGATGAAGCCTATAATGATACGATGCGTATCCTTACAGAAAATATAGAAGTACTGGAGGCCATGGCACAGGCACTTTTGGAAGTGGAGACAATCAACCATAAGCAGGTTGAAAATCTTTTTAAATATCATTCTATCTATGCGCCGGGAGAAGAGCCGAAGCAAGAGGAATCGGAATTTTCACCACCTCCCATGGATGATGGATATGGACTTCCCTCTTTTACAAATTAATTTGACTCTAAAAGGCTTGGGCATAGCTCAGGTCTTTTTAGCGCCGTTAAGAAAATAAGAAATATGCAGTGTCATCTCAAAAGAGGATGAATTGTTAATTCAGCAAAAGCTTAATTTGTCAGGAAAGACAGTATGAAATTTTCTTGACACTTATATATTAAAACGGTATAATACTCCTTGTGAGATTTGTCCGGAAACCACTAGCCCCGGAGGAAGGATTATATCTTGCGGTTCCGTTTTTTATTAGGAGGATCAGTAAGAATGAAAAGCACATTCATGGCCAATGCGGGCAATGTTACCCGTAAATGGTATATCGTGGACGCTGAAGGCAAGACTCTTGGACGTCTGGCTGCAGGAGTTGCAGAAGTCCTCAGCGGCAAGAATAAACCGACCTTTACACCACATGTTGATACGGGTGATTTCGTCGTAATCATTAACGCAGATAAAGTGGTTCTGACAGGCAAGAAACTTTTGAAGAAAGAATACTTTCATTACACCGGATATATCGGTGGAGATCGTTACCAGAAAGCCGGTGATGCACTTCGTGAAAAGCCGGTATGGGTAGTTGAGCATGCTATCCGAGGAATGCTTCCCAAAACGAAGCTGGGGGATCAGATGTATCGTAAGTTGAAGGTATATGCAGGCAGCGAACATCCGCATGCTGCACAGCAGCCTGAAGAATTGAAGTTTGATATCCGTTAACCAGAAGGGAAGGAAATGAAAATGGCAGAAGCTACATACTACGGCACAGGCCGCAGAAAGACATCCGTTGCCAGAGTCCGTCTGGTAGCAGGACAGGGAAATATCGTAATCAATGGTCGCGTACTTGATGATTACTTTGATTTGAAAACTCTTGAAATTATTGTTAAACAGCCTCTGGAACTGACCGGCACAACTGCTGTCTATGACGTGATTGCTTCCGTAAAGGGCGGCGGTGCTTCCGGACAGGCCGGCGCCATCCGCCATGGTATCAGCCGCGCATTGTTGGAAGTTGATCCGGAATATAGAAAGATTCTTAAGAGCGCAGGTCTTCTGACTCGTGATCCGAGAATGAAAGAACGTAAGAAATACGGTCTTAAAAAGGCGAGGAAGGCAAGCCAGTTCTCCAAGCGTTAATTCACAGGAAGATTACAAAACGTATATGGTCATCCATATGCGTTTTTCATTGCGCTTATATTTTATTGAAATAGGAATAAAGGTATGCTTTAAATAAAAGATATAGCTTTTTAGAGGGGACTGTCATATAATAATTGTGACATTAAAGGAGAAGCTTTATGACTGATGAAGAAATCCAAAAGGCGAAAGAATCTTTCCTGCGCATGGGGGTTGCGGAAAAATCTATTTTTTCGGAAATTATGCGTGCCCGTTATTTAGACTACAATTTATTCCTAAATCCCACAAATGCTGAGTATGGCGTGACAATTGAAAGCCTGTATGAAAATATGAAACTCACCTCGGATAAGTTTGGCGATTATACGGGAAATGAAGAAACTTATGCGAATGTATATACGCTTGCCATGAGAATCAACCCGATGGATTTTGCCACAGGTGTTATTAAGGCAGGTGATGATTTACGCGGACTTATTGAATTTGTTATTAGTGAGGCAAAACAATCGGGGAAAACAATCCTGTTTGCAGGAGCGGATCATTATATATATATGCTGCCTAAAATTTTTTATGATTTGAACGATTGCCGGATTGCAGTTGCTGTTAAATCGGAAGTATGGAAGAAAAATCTTTCCAACCTGTTCCCACGGGGGAGGATTATGCTGGAGAAAGAAATTTTCCATGATGAGGAACCGTATGATTATATATTCTTTTTTGAAAAAGATTCTTTAAAAATGGTACCATTGCTCAAAGGGCATTTGTTTGAAAACGCAAAAATGAATGTGGTGCTGCCTTATACACAAATAACGGATACGGCGGTAAGGGAGCAGGAAATAAAAAGGATGATAGCCAAAGAAAAATCTTTAGCAGGGTACTACGACTTCTCTTTTGAAAATGATGAATTTGTTTTACTGGAGATAATAAAAGGAAATAGCGGGCCGGTTACTTTTGGTGAAGCAGTTATTAAAGATGACATTTTGCAAAAAACAAAGCTGTTTTCTATCGGTGCCGATCAATTTTTTGAAGCTGATGACTGGAATTATGATGTATATGCTTATAATAGTTCAACGGCGCTTCAAGCTATTTTAAGTGCTCACGTTGTGGACATGGGAACGCCGATCGAAAAAGAGTTCTTCCTTGTAGAAAAGGAAAAGATTTTTTCCGGGCGGATTTTAAAGGTTTCTAAAGCCGCCATATTGGAAGATACAGGTCTTTGCGCAGATTTAATAGAAGAGATGAGTATTTCCAAACCAATTATCGGGACAAAGGTAAGATCCGGAGATTTACTGCTGGCCGCCAGCCGGAACAGGGTATATACCGCTGTCGTTTATAACAAACAGGGAACCATGGTAGCGGATGCGGCAATTACGGTGATCCGGTCAAAAGGAAAGTATACAGGGGAATATATGAAAATGTATCTTGACGGGCCTGTGGGAACGTTATTCCTTGAGACAATTCATGCGGGAGATGCGTTAGGGCTGAAAAGTTCCCGATTAATGCGGATTCCATTTCTTGATGCTCCGGAAGAAGGCATTTCTACAGTAACGGAACTTTGCCGGACATCTGTGAAGGAGTTGTCTGCAGCGGCGGCAAACTGGCGGGAATCTAAGAAGAGAGCGGTACAGCTTATGATGGGGAAATCTTAATTATTTTGCTGATTCAGGAGGATATATGAAAGTTGTTTTGGCCACCCGTAATCAGGGGAAGATAAGGGAATTTCAAAAGCACTTTTCTGAGATTGGATGGGAAGTGATTCCTATCGCGGATATAGCGGATATACCGGAACCGGAAGAAACAGGAACCACCTTTAGGGAGAATGCGCTGCAAAAAGCCCGTTACTATGCTGAAGCTGTGAATTTGCCGGTGCTTTCAGATGATTCCGGAATTATAGCGGATGTATTGGGAAATGAACCGGGTGTATACTCGGCCAGGTATGCAGGCGTTCATGGGAATGACGAAGCGAATAATCAAAAACTGGTGGAAGTTTTGCGTCCTTATCGCGGAGAAGCACGCCGGGGACACTATATGTGCGTGATTGCTGTCGTGTGGCCCGATGGAAGGGAGATTACCGCGGAAGGCAGATGTAACGGAATTATTCGCGATTTTTATAAAGGAACAGGCGGATTTGGATATGATCCGTTGTTTTATCTGCCGGAATTTGGAAAGACAATGGCGGAGTTATCCATGGAGGAAAAGAATAAAATAAGCCACCGCGGAAAAGCTGTTGACGCGATGCTGAAAAAATTAAAAGAGGCGGGCATATAATATGTAGAAAGCTGCCTGTGATATAATTGTGTTATTAAATACATAAGGCTGCAAAACTGATAAAGTAAAAAGAGTTACCAGCCGGGCGTATTTAGTATATAAATGTTTGTGGGTTGAAAAAACAGATATCGGGTTTGAAGGAGGAAAATAATGGATATCAGAGATGAAGCGATGCAATTAAGAAATGAAAAACATCAGATGATTAAAACGGGATTGAATGCAAAAATGGAAAACAGCCATGATTTGGCAGTTGTTTATACACCTGGGGTTGCAGCTCCATGCCTGGCTATTAAGGAAGAAGAAGATAAATCTTTGGAACTGACTTGGCGGGGAAATGTTGTCGCCGTTATTTCTGATGGTACCCGTGTATTGGGATTAGGCGATATTGGACCGGCTGCGGCTATGCCTATCATGGAAGGCAAAAGCGCCCTTTACAAACGTTTTGGCAATATTGATGCCATTCCGATTGTGCTCAATACAAAAGACAAGGATGAAATAGTTCGCACTATTCGAATTTTGGAGAAATCTTTTGCCGGCATCAATTTGGAAGATTTCTCTTCCCCCAAATGCTACGATATTGAAGATGAACTGAAAGCAACCATGAATATCCCTGTGTTCCATGATGATCAGCATGGAACCGCCATTGCGGCTTTGGCTGCTGTTCTCGGCGCGCTTCGTCTGATTAAAAAAGGCATCGGTGAAGCCAAGGTGGTTATGTTTGGCGCAGGCGCGGCAGGCACGGCTATTGCAAGACTGCTCCTGGAAGATGGCGTCAAACCGGAAAATATGACGGTCTTGAACAGCAAGGGGATTCTCTATGATGACGGAAGATTGAACCGTGTACAAAAGGAATTGGCGAAACAGGTTAATCCGGAAAATCGCCAAGGAACTTTTGCGGACGCAGTAAAAGGTGCGGATATCCTTTTGGCTACTTCCGCACCGGCAGCATTCAAAGAAATGCATAAAGAAGCAATCAAGACGATGGCGGAAAAGAATGTTGTCTTTGCCATGGCAAATCCGATTCCGGAAATGATGTTGTCTGATGCACAGGAATTGGGCGTTTATGTATTTGGTACAGGCAGAAGCGATATGCCGAACCAGGTAAATAATTCTTCTGTATTCCCGGGGCTTTTCCGCGGTGCCCTTGATGTCCGTGCCCGACAGATTAATGAACCGATGAAACTGGCAGCGGCTCATGCACTGGCAGACCTGGTTTCCGATGAAGAACTTAAACCTGAATATGTAGTGGTTGATGTATTTGATCCGCGTGTGCCTCATGCGGTAGCAAAGGCATCCGCAAAAGCGGCTATTGAGTCTGGTGTAGCAAGAGTAACCAAATTGCCGGAACAGTATAAAGACTGATTTGTAAATGGGGATGGGGATAAGACCGTCTGTCTTTGCGGGCAGGCGGTTTTATCTTGCTGGTGATTGTCTGTTTATTGCACTGCAAAAAAAAATCGTATATGATTAAGAAAATTAGAGAAAGTCGGCGTACATGAATTTTATGGATGATATAAAAGAGCAGCTTCTAAAAAAAGAATTTGAATACGATGCTGTAGATGCAGATCGCGGGAAAATGGACAGGAATGCATCTGCTATTATTAATGCGCTTGAAAATAGCGGATATGAAGCGTATGCGGTCGGCGGATGTGTGAGAGATTTGCTCTTGGCTAAAGCACCTCATGATTGGGATATTACTACTTCTGCAAAACCGGAAGAAATTATTTCCGTTATGGGTAGGAATGGATGGAAAACCGTTGACGGTGCCGGAAGGCGGTTCGGTACGGTTATTGTCGTTATTAACCATATCGCGTATGAAGTCACTACGTTTAGAAATGAGTTTTACGGACAGGACAGCCACCGTCCCGAAAATATAACGTTTTCATCTACTCTTAAGGAGGATTTGTCCCGCCGAGATTTTACAGTGAATGCCTTGGCTCTTGGCAGGGATGGTGTAGTTTATGACTATTTTGATGGAACAAAGGATTTGGAAAATAAAAAATTGAGAACTGTGGGAAAGGCGGAGGAACGATTTCGTGAAGATGCGCTTCGCCTTTTTCGGGCATGCCGTTTCATCGGGCAGTTAGATTTCATGGCGGATAAGAGTTTAGTCCGCGGAATGGCATCCGCTTTTGACAGAGTTTCGGGGTTATCGCTGGAAAGGGTGAGAGAGGAAGTGGAAAAGCTTCTTGTTTCTCCTTTTGCAGCACGAGGATTGGATTTATTGGTTCGTACCGGCTTGAATGAATGCAGCTGCCGTATCCGTGAAAACGGCCGGACGGAAGCTGTTAGGATTTTGCCGGAGTTATCACACCTGGTGGATTTACCGCAGCAAAAAAAATTTCATAAATTTGATGGCTGGTATCATACTTTAGCTGTTGTAAATGCGGCGCCGCCTACGTTGCTTCTCCGCTGGGCCGCTCTTCTGCATGATGTGGGAAAGGGGATGCCTGGTGTACGCAGAATAAAAGATGGGAAATATACAGACTATGGACATGATTTGAAAGGGGCGGAAATGGCAGCGGAGATTTTCCGTCGTTGGAGATTCCCGGCTGCTTTTGCCAAACGCGTTGTCTGGCTGGTAGAAAACCATATGCGTTATCATTATTTTGCCAATGTACCTGAAGCGAATGTGGAAAAGTGGTTAAGACAGCTTGCAAGAGGCAAACAATTTAGCTCATCTGCCGATATGAAAGAGGGGATTGGTGAATTGACGGCATTATGCAATGCGGATATCATTGGCTGTGGGAAAGATGAGAACGCTACGGAAGGACATTCTTCTTTTGGAAAATATATGGAGGAGTTATGTCAGATGATGCCTGTGTCTACAAAAGATCTTCGGTACGACAGGCGGGTGATTGATGCTTTGCGGCCGGCGGTAGCTGATGGGATGGCCAATTTACTTTTTCGCGTCCAGAATGGGACGCTAAAGAATGAGAAAGAAGCCCTGCTCGATGCTGCGGTAAGGTATAGGAGACGTCATAATGAAGATGAATAGTCCAAGGAGAATAAGGAATAATCGTGCCAAATGGCTGCTGGGATTTTTTCTTACCGTTATGGTCATCTTAATAGGACGTCTTGCATATGTACAAATTTTTGATCATGCGCGATACGTAGCTTTGGCGAAGAATGAAGTGGAAAAAAATGAAGAGTTATATTCTCCCCGCGGTACGATTTATGATCGTAACGGCAATCAGCTGGCAATTTCTGTAATGGTTAAATCCTTATATTGTGATCCTGCCACGCTGAATAAACAAAAAAATATAAATAAGATTGAAATGGCAGAAATACTTTCTCCAATTTTGAATATATCGGAGGAAGAACTTTTAAAAAAATTTTCACAAGAGGGACGATTTGTTTGGATTAAACGGTTAATGGAACCGGAAGAGGCTCTTAAGGTAGAGGAACTCTTAAAATCAAAAGACTGGGAAAGGTTTTTAGGATTTAGGGAAGAAAGTAAAAGATACTATCCCAATGGCCGATTATTGGCCAATGTAATTGGTTTTGTCGGAGTCGACGATAAGGCTTTAGACGGATTGGAACTGTATCTGGGAGACATCCTTAAACGCAGTAAAGAAGCAAATTCAGTCAGGATGCGCATTGATGCCAAAGGAAATCCTATTATGGAATCCGCGTTAACGCCTTATAAATCCAAAGGGGAAAACTCTGTTTATCTGACAATCGATCAGACAATACAGTTTTATGCAGAACGTGCTTTGGATCGGGCTATGACGAAGACGAAAGCTCAGGGCGGGATTATTATCGTAATGGATCCTAAAACAGGAGAGATTCTGGCGTTGGGAAATCGTCCGACCTATGATCCAAATCATTTTGAAAAGGCAGTAGAAAAGGATTTCAAAAATAAAGCAATTACTGATATTTATGAACCGGGTTCGACCTTTAAACCGATTATTGCTGCAGCCGCACTTGATGCAGGAACATACTCCACGGAAACAGTCTGGCATGATCCCGGTAAAATTTGGGCGTCGGGACATGCAATCCGAAATTGGGATGATGGGGCATATGGTGATGTAAAATTGGTGGATATTATTAAATATTCAATCAATACAGGGTTTGCCCATATCGGTCTTTTGACAGGTGGGAAAACCTTGACGGAATATGCTTTGAGATTTGGTTTCGGAAAACCGACAGGGATAGAACTTCCCGGAGAAGGAGCGGGCATTCTGTTTAATCCGGATGACATGCGGGATATTGATGTGGCGACCATGTCTATCGGACAGAGTATAGCGGTGACTCCGCTGCAGATGCTGCAGGCATATAGTGCTCTTGCCAATGGGGGGCAAATGGTAAAACCTCATATTTTAAGAACCGTTAATAATCCTGACGGCTCTGTTAATAAAGTGTATGAAACTGAATATGTAGGAAACCCGGTGTCTAAAAAAGTGGCTGATGAAGTCAAGGATATGATGGAAAAAGAAGTGTCTGAAGGCGGCGGTATCAATGCACGTGTTCCCGGATACCACATGGGGGGAAAAACAGGAACCGCGCAGAAAATAGATCCCGTCAAAGGTGGATATTTGGAAAATGAATATATTGCGTCTTTCTGCGGGTTCGGTCCGACGGAAGATCCGAGAGCTATATGCCTTGTCGTTTTAGATAATCCGCGGGGCGTGTATTATGGCGGACAGGTGGCGGCGCCGGTATTCAAAGAGACCATGGGACAGATTATGCGGTATATGGGAATACCCGCTATGGAAGAAAAAAGGATAAGTTCTGCGGGCGCAGGGGGATACAATAATGACAATCTGCCTGCATTGCCGGGCAAGGATCAAAAAGCCTTTCTTCTTCCGAACTTTTACGGATGGTCTATTCGTGAAGTTGGTGAATGGCTGTACAAAGCGGGGTTGGGGTTCCAGCCTGACGGAAATGGAAGTGCAGATTCACAGTCGCCCGGTGCCGGAGAAACAGTACAGCGCGGCGATAATATAAGAGTTCATTTTTCTGATTCATAGTATAGGAAATAGTCTTTTCTCGTTAATGGAAGAGGCTGTTTTTATTTACGATGAGTCCGGAATATTAAGTCTGTGATACATAGGTCTATGCTATAATTAAGAAAATGTTCGGTAAGAATAAAGGGGGAAGAAAATGTTAAGTGATATCGAAATAGCACAGAGGGCTGAATTGAAACCAATTTGTGAGATTGCGGAAAAGATTGGCATTCCGCCGGAAGATCTGGAAAATTATGGACAGTACAAAGCAAAGATTTCCTTAAAGTTTGCAAAAGCTGTGGAAGACAGGCAGGAAGGCAGATTAATTCTGGTCACGGCTGTTTCCCCCACACCGGCGGGAGAAGGAAAAACAACGACAACCGTAGGTCTGGGACAAGCGTTGACACAGCTTGATAAGAAAGTCATGATTTGTCTGCGGGAACCGTCCCTCGGGCCTTGTATGGGCATTAAAGGCGGTGCGGCGGGAGGCGGATATTCCCAGGTAGTGCCTATGGAAGATATTAATCTTCATTTTACGGGAGATCTCCACGCCATTACGGCGGCTCACAATCTTCTTGCAGCCATGACGGATAATCATATCCAGCAAGGGAATGAGCTTCAAATTGATCCGCGCCGTGTGGTCTGGAACCGTGTTATGGATATGAATGACCGTGCGCTCAGGCATATCGTTATCGGCTTGGGGGGACATGCGGATGGCGTTCCCAGGGAAGGCAGCTTTGATATTACTGTTGCATCCGAAATCATGGCTATTCTTTGTCTTGCATCTTCCGTAAAAGATATGAAGGAGCGCTTTGCCCGCATTATTATTGGCTACACTTATGATAATCAGCCGATTCGTGCAGGGGATATCCATGCGGAAGGTGCGATGACGGCACTCATGAAAGATGCGTTGAAGCCAAATCTGGTGCAGACATTGGAGCATGTGCCTGCATTCATTCATGGCGGACCTTTTGCCAATATTGCTCATGGCTGTAACTCCGTGATTGCGACGAAGACCGCACTGCATTTAGCGGAGTATGTAGTGACAGAAGCCGGGTTCGGCGCAGACCTCGGCGCTGAAAAATTTCTTGATATCAAATGCCGGTTTGCCGGGCTCCATCCGGCAGCGGTTGTTCTTGTAGCGACTGTTCGTGCATTGAAAATGAATGGCGGAAAAGCAAAAAATGAATTGACCGAATCGGATCCGGACGCAGTCAGGAGAGGACTGCCGAATTTACTGCGTCATATTTCTAATGTAAAGAAATATGGAGTCTCTCTTGTGGTAGCGCTGAATTTATTCCCTTCGGATACAGAAGAAGAGAAAAAAGTGATCTATGAGGCTTGTGAAAGCGCAGGCGTCCAAGTTGCCGATTCTGATGTATTTGCCTGCGGCGGAAAAGGAGCGCTTGAATTGGGGAGGAAGGTTCTGACTGCGGTAGAACGCGGTTCTGACTATAAGCCTTTATATAATCTTGATTTAACTTTAAAGCAGAAGATCGAAACCATTGCGAAAGAAATTTATGGGGCTGCTGATGTACAATATGATTCCAATGTGGAGAAAGAATTGAAACACATTGAGGAAATGGGGTATGGGCGGATGCCGGTATGTATCGCGAAAACCCCAGTCTCTTTCTCAGATGATCCGTCTAAACTGGGAGCGCCGGAAGGGTTCACTCTTCATGTGCGTGACTGCCGTGTCGCGGCAGGAGCAGGATTTGTTGTCATTTTGACCGGAAAGGTTATGACAATGCCTGGATTGCCGAAACACCCGGCAGCAGAACGGATTGATGTGGATGATGAAGGTCATATTACGGGACTGTTTTAAGAGGCGGATATGATACTTGACGGGAAAGTTACGGCAGCGGCGTTGGAGAAAGATATACGGGAACGGATTGACGTTCTGAAGGAGAGAGGCTGTACTCTCAAACTTGCGGTTATTCTGGCGGGGAGCAGCAAGCCTTCTCATATGTATGCAGAGTTTATGAAGAAAGCGGCTTTGTCTTATGGGATCGGGACGGAGCTGTATGAAAAGCCTGAGAATGTAAAAGAAGATGAATTAGGCGCTTTGATACAGGCATTGAATGGAAATCCATCTATTACTGGGATTCTCATGATGATGCCGTTGCCCGGTCATATTCATGAAGAGAAAATGATAGAGATGATTCATCCCGATAAAGATATGGATGGATTAACGACGGTGAATGCGGGCAGATTATTTTCAGGAAAAGATGGATTATTTGGCGGTACGCCCCGTGCGGTGATGGCGATATTAAAACATTATGGGATTTCTGTCGAAGGGAAACATGCTGTTATCATTGGCAGAAGCAATGTGATTGGAAAGCCGGTTGCCATGATGCTTATGCAAAAAAATGCTACTGTGACAATTTGCCATTCACGGACAAAGAACCTGTCCGAGATAACACAGCAGGCCGATATACTTGTTACGGCTGTAGGGAAAGCGGGTTGTGTCACTGCAGATATGGTTAAGCCAGGAGCCATAGTTCTTGATGTAGGAATTAATCGGATCCATGGCAAGACTGTCGGAGATGTGGATTATGAAAATGTGTTTCCTGTGGCCGGCGCTGTGACACCTGTTCCCGGCGGCGTAGGCTCTGTGACGACAACAATGATTATTGAATCGATTGTGAAAGCCGGAGAACATGCGGCGGGAATAAAGTGAAATTTCATACAGCAAGGAGGTAGGCTGCCAGGTGAGTGGAAATGTTGTGGAGAAAGTAGTAAATAATGAATTGGATATGACAGCCGGCTTAATCAGTGGTGTCAAAAATTTTGCAGTAACAAAAGGCGTAGATATTTTTCAGGCGATTATTATCTTCAGCATCGGGTACATGATATGCTGCTGGCTGCGTGGGGTTGTCCGCCGACTGCTTGCACGGAGTAATGTAGAGCCATCCGCAATCAGCTTTATTTCGGAAATTATATTTTTCTTATGTCTTGCCGGAGTTATTATTATGGCGCTGTCAGCAGCAGGGGTGGCTCCGGCAACGTTGGCGGCTGCTTTTGGCGGGATTGGTCTTGCTATCGGATTGGGGCTTAAGGATAATATCGGGAATGTGGCATCAGGGATTTTTATCCTTATTTTCCGACCGTTTCGTGTAGGGGATTATATCAAAGTAGGGGATAGCGAAGGATCCGTTGTGGATATACGCGTTATGTACACGGAAATATCCACGCTGGGAAATCAAATGATCGTCATACCCAATTCAAGGCTTACAGACAGTGTCATCAAAAATTATTCATTTTTTGAAACAAGGAATATAGAATTTACTTTTGATGTGGCTTATGACACGGATTTGGCGAAGTGCGTAGAACTTTTACAGAAATTATTCAGCGCCGATGCATATGTGTTGAATGGAGCGGAGCTGCCCATTTATGTAAGCAGTATGGGTGAATCAAGTATTCGAATCTATGTGCGGGCGCAGGTAGAGCGCTCAAAGTACAATGAAGCGCAGAACCATTTATATATTAAGGTGAAGAATGCATTTGATGAAGCGGGGATAGAAATTCCATTTCCTCAGTTGGTTGTTCACCATGCCAGGGATTGATTGCCGTGTAAAGCTGTCTGATGAGAATGATGTTTTTTTGCGGTTTTTATTAAATGTTTGACGATAAATTTTATTGACACTTAAAAAATGGAGTGATATACTTCTCTTAATATCAATGACTGGGAAGAGTAGTAATAATGAGCTGTTCGAGAGAGTCGGCGCAGGTGGGAGTCCGATACAGCCGGTATTATGAATGGGCCCACAAGATGCAGTCCGAGCCATATGGGGTAGGAACTGCCGGAAGGCTTCCGTTATAGAGATAGTGGTTTATAATGACCATGAGAGCCGGACTTTAGTCAATGAGGGTGGTACCGCGGAAATATTTCCTTTCGTCCCTTTGCATAATGCAGGGGGAATGAAAGGATTTTTTATTTGTGGAAGATCAGGAAAAGATTTTCTAAGGGGGAAGATGCATGGAAGCAGTAAAAGATGTATCAAGTTTAATTTATACAAAAGCGAGGGGCGGTCGGTTTCGCTGGCTGACGATTTCCACACTGATGTTGGCAATCGGTATGCTGCTCCACTTGGTTTCTCCATCGGTTGCCGGCTTTACTCCGAACTGGATGATTGCGACTTATGTAGTGGCGATATTACTGACAAAGCCATCTTATCGGCAATGCCTGGGGATCTGTATGGTGGCAGCGCTTATGGAAGTATTTACTTCGAAGTCCGCGTTTCCGTATGGTGATTTTGCCAGTGAGTTTGCAGGTGCTTATGTGGCAGGCTTTTTTGCCCATTCCGTTCCGCCATTTAAAATCGGCAGATTTTCTTTAAGGCCTGCTATTGCGGGATTTATTACGACTTTAGTCAGCGGGTTCATTTTCGTTTCCATTTTAACCGTAGTGGTGGGGATACCGATCAGCGTATATCTGTATGGTATTCTTCCTATGGTAGCTCTCGTTGGAGTAGGAAATGCGATTATTACACCTTTTCTATATTTTCCCGCCCTCAAATTATTTAGATCCATGCAGTATATGACAGAATCCGATGTGGAGGACAGTAATCACAGTCATTTGAATTTGCAGCAAAAGGGGAATGGGGTGATCAGTGTAGAGCATCTTTCTTATTCCTATTTATTTTCAAATGCACCGGCCTTGGAAAATGTGAGTATTAATATAGAACAGGGGTCTTTTGTTGTCATCACAGGGCCTAACGGCGCAGGAAAAACGACGCTTCTCATGTCTATGGCGGGAGCAATTCCTCATTACTATGGCGGGACAATGAAAGGGATGGTTTTTACCGGCGGCAAGGCGGTCACGCAAACCGGGATTGCAGATCTTGCTTCCAGCATCGGCGTGATACTTTCAGATTATTCTGCCCAAATCGTAACGATGACTGTAGGGGAAGAGATGGCCTTTACTTTGGAAAACCATGGCTTTTCACCGGAAGAAATACGAAGACGGTCGGCAGAGGCGCTCAGGAAAGTACATCTTGACGGACTGGAGGAAAGAAAAGTTTCTACCCTTTCCGGCGGACAGAGACAGCGTCTCGTCGTAGCGGCTGTTTTAGCGGAAGAACCGAAAGTTCTTGTGTTTGATGAACCGACCAGCGCGCTGGATCCGGAAGGTATTCATGAATTCTATGAAATGGTCGGAGAATTGAATCAGAAAGAAAAACTTACCGTTGTTGTCGCAGAACATCATCTGGAAGCGACGCTGCCTTACGCAAAAAGATTCATTCTTATGGATAAAGGACATGTTATCAGCGATGGAAGTCCCGAGCAGGTCATGCGTGATATGAAACGGAATCATATTTATGAAGAAGCGATTCCTGATATATACTTAGCACAGCTCAGGCTGGAACAGGCCGGTATAAAATTTGAAAGATCATTCTTAAATATAGAAGATGCGGAATATTCCGTATTGAATTCGATGGAATCCGGAGGAGTGCGTAATGCTTGAAATGGAACATGTGACCTTCCGCTATAGTAAAGAAACTCCAGTCATTTTGTCTGATGTTTCCGTATCTTTTGGGAAAGGTGAATTTATTGCTGTTACAGGTCGAAACGGCAGCGGAAAGACAACGGTAACGAGACTCCTTACCGGATTGGAAAAACCTACGGAGGGTCGAATTATTTATGACGGTAAAAACGTAACTGATGAAGGTGCAGCCAAAAGAAGCCGTTTTATCGGTTATGTATTTCAACAGCCGGAGCGGCAAATGTTCATGCCTACTGTTCGGGAAGAAATTGGTTTCGGCCCTTATCAGCAGGGGAAGCGTGGCAGTGAACTAGATGAACTGGTTGACCGGGCTATGGCGGATACTGATATTTCGGAGTTAGCTGATGCATATCCGAGAACGCTTTCCCGCGGGGATCAGCAAAGAGTGGCTATCGCATCCGGCCTTGCGATGAATACGGAATATTTAGTGCTTGATGAACCGACAAGCGGGCAGGATGGACGGGAAAAGAAAAAATTAATGAGCCTTATGGATCAGTTAAAAGCAAAAGGAATTACCATTCTTTTGGTTACCCATGACATGGATGTGGTTGCAAAAAACTGTACCCGGGTTATTGTTGTAGCCAATAAAGAGATAGTATTTGACGGGGTGCCGTCAGACTTGTTTTCGGAGGAAAACCGTCCCGGAATTTGGGGATTGACATATCCTCCCGCCGTATTATTGGGGCGATGTCTTCCGGGGGCGCCGTATTGCAAAGATATGGATACATTCTGCGCTAAGTTCCTAGAAATCAGAAAGGAGAGAGTACGATGAGAAATCTGGTTCCATTGACAAAAATATTGCTGACACTGGGAACAGCCGTGTGGGCCATTATCTTCAGAGAGCCTTTCAGCCTTGCGCTTCTGTGTGTGTTGGAACTGATCATTCTTTTGGTTTCCAATGAGTTATTTAAGAATGTAAAAGCTTTAATGATGCTTTGCGTTTTTGCGTTCTTTTTGGGACTGATTGAATATATCGGAGGTGGAACGGAGAAGGAATGTGCAGTAGCGGCGCTCCGTATGCTTGGCATGACTATCATATTCATTTATCTGCTTGCTACTGTCAGATTGCAGGATCTGACGGCGGCGATGGTACAACAATTGAAAGTGCCCTATGAATACGCTTTTATGTTTACCGCAGGGCTTCGTTTCGTACCGGATTTTATGGAAGAGAATAAAGCTGTTGCTGAGGCGCAGTCATGCAGGGGACTGGCAATTGAAGGCAATTTCATTAAACAGGTAAAACGTTATATGTCGGTGGTACGACCGTTAATGCTTCGTTCTCTCGGACGCAGTGAAACGATGGCGCTTTCTTTGGAGCTTCGCGGGTTCGGCAGTTCTACCCGAACTTTTATGGAAAGTGTTTCTCCTAAAGGGATAGATTATATATTCATGCTATTGATTATATTGTTTACAGTTGCAGTGATTTATGCCCGTGTTTTATATGGTGCATGATCAATAGCGGCAGATCCCTTTTGTGGTATTTGATATTCATAGACTTATATTGGAAGGAGAAATATCATGGGAAATATAAGAGAAGGTGTTGATGAATTAAAAGCTTTGGGCAATCAGCATACAAAATATGTTTTTGATTATAATCCTGATGTATTGGAAAAGATCCCTAATAAACATGATGACAGAGATTATTTCGTGAAGTTTAATTGCCCTGAATTTACGAGCCTTTGTCCGAAGACAGGGCAGCCGGATTTTGCAACAATTTATATTTCATACATTCCTGATAAGTATATTGTGGAAAGTAAATCACTTAAGTTATATCTGTTCGGCTTCAGAAATCATGGGGACTTTCACGAGGATTGTGTCAATATTATCATGACCGACTTGATTAAATTGCTGCACCCGCGTTTTATTGAGGTATGGGGAAAGTTTCTTCCTCGAGGCGGACTGTCGATCGACCCTTACTGCAATTATGGAATTCCGAATACTGAGTGGCGTGATTTTGCAAGATTCAGACTTCTGCGTCATGATTTGGACCCCGAAAAAATAGATAACCGCTGACTATCGGCATGTAAAAAGGAGAATCTCATTTACTTCAATGATGATTCTCCTTTTTAATTATAGGGACCGTGCCATTTCTTTTATTAAATCTTTCTGCCTGCTGGAGGGAAACCACTGGATTGTAAGCGGATAATGGCATAGCTTTTCGTAAGCGGAAATAATTTTTTTTGTTGCATGGGCAGGGACGATGAAATTATCTCTGTTCAAGTAAATATGAATATTCAGAGAACTTGGCGTAGAAGTGCAGATGACTTGAGAAATGCATTGCTCGTGGTTTTCATCCAAACTCTCCGCTAAAGCAAGAAAAGCAGAAAGAATTTTTACCCTGTCAATTTCTTTCTCTGTGAGTATTTGTGTTTCTTTTATGGATTTCAGTATTTTTCCCGAAAAGCCATGGTGAAAAGCTGTAATCAAAGCACATAGGACCTGTTCTTTGTGAGACCACCCGAATATATGTGCATTGGCTGTCATATAAGCGCTGTGGCGTGCATGGCTGTAATAATTAATGACTTGTCCCGCATCGTGAAGCAATCCGGCCATGTGCAATAAAGTACGCATTCGATCAGGCATTTGATATATTTTCCGCCACTGATCGAACATGGATAAGGCGAGAGCAGTCACATAACGGGTATGGTCATGATCTTTTAGCGGAAGTGTGGAATAATAGTTTCGTACGGAAGACAGGAGCATATTATGCTGAAGCTCTTTGTTTTTGTCGTAAATGGGATCATACCAATGATAGAAAAGCCCCTCACGGAGACCGCAGCCGGAAATGGTGAGAGATTCGGCTTTTGTCAAAGTAAGGATTTCTCTGACAATAAGAGCACCTGCATTTATAATATCTCCACGCTCAGCAGAAAGTCCCGGTATTTTTCTTCGTTCTTCCGGTGAAGATTTTAAAATCATATGTATCACGGAAAATAATCCTTGTGAGGATACTTTGTAATTATGGAGTTTTGAAAGAGGATAACCAGAGTATCTCTGGTGTATTTTCGCCAAGTTTCGGATTGTGCCGCCTATACCGATGACGGGAATAGGAGACTTGGGAAGCCAGGGAATAGATTGAAGTTTACTTTTTATGTAGGAGCGGATATGTTTTATTTTTGCTGCGGAAAGGAGACCGGAAGATTTAAATTTTTCCGTCAAACTGACAGCACCTATGGGAATACTGACAGAATGCAGCTGCTTTTTGTTTTTTACCAAGGATATTTCTATACTGGCGCCGCCTAAATCAAAAAGTAGAAATTCCGATGTGTCAATCGTATGTATCACTCCGGAAAAACCGAGTGCAGCTTCCTGCTTCCCGCTGATAATCGTCATGGGAATATTGGCAGCGGAATGAACACGCTTCAGGAAAGAAGAACCGTTGCGGGCTGTTCGTACGGCAGCCGTGGCAACTGCAAGTGTCTTTGTCACCTGGTGAACTTTGGCAAGATGTGCATATACCTTGAGACAGTCAATTGCACGGTTCTGTGCGGCATCCGTAAGAAACGGAGAATCATCGCTCATTCCTTCCGCCAGGCGGATAGAACGTTTTTCCTGATATATGAGTTGATAAATTCCTTTGGCGCTGACAGAGATGATGATGAAGCGGATGGAATTGGAGCCAAGATCAATGATAGCGATGCGGTTCATAATTTACCCCTTTCTTGCCGTACGGTTATTACTATTTTACAATACATAAAAAAGCTGTGGTGATTAAAATTCGTGTAGGAAAACATGGTGTCTTTTTCTTTAATATATACGCAGGATACGGTGTTTTTTAGTATAATAAATATGAAAAGATGCATTTCATGTATAATTTATCCGCGGAAGCGAGGGGAGTTAAATGGCAGAAGAGAATTCATTTGTTTATGGAATCATTCATATCGGATCTTCCAGCCTTTCTATGCGTATTGTAGAGTATAAAGATGCGGATACCATCAGAGTGATTGAAGAGGTAAGGAAAGAAACAACTTTTGGGGAAGAAGTATTTATTAATAAGAAATTGTCTTTTACTTCTATACGACGACTTTGTGATATGCTGAACGGGCTGAAACAGCTGCTGCGGGACTATTGTGTAACTGATTATAAAGTATATGCTACAGCAATCCTCAGAGAAGCGGAAAATCGCAGGCCCGTGCTGGATTTGATTCATGTGAATACGGGATTTCATGTGGATGTAGTGGATATGCCGCAGGAGATTTATTACAAGCATTATCTTCTTCAGTATCTCATACAAAAAAGCAGAAACGGCAAGAGATATGATTATGGAGATAATTTGCTTTTTGTGGATATTACGTCAGGCTGCGTAGGGTTGACAGCCTGGGAAAATGGTTCTTTGCGGTATCAGCATAATGTGCATATCGGCACGCTTCGTCTGTTGGAAACATTTAAGCAGAATCAAAGGGATTCTCTTGATTTTCCGCAGGCGATGGCGGAATATATCCATGCAATTATGAGCCCTTTGTGGGGGGCGATTAAAAGGTATCATCCGAACAGTATTATTTTGTCCGGAAGAGAAGCCCGAATTATTGCAAGTTTGATGAAACTTAGCATGGATGCGGAAAATAAGGCGGAAGTTAAAGCAGATGCATTTAAAAAGTTGTATATGGAAGCAGGATCACTTTCAGCATCACGTACAAGACAAAAGTACTATGTCAGTGAGCAATGGGCAATGACAGTTCTTCCTACTATTCATATATATAAAGAAATATTGGACAATGTTCCCGTAGAACATATTTTGATGTTTGGGACAACTTTTGTCGAAGCGGTGACTATGTTTTATGGAGCAGAGAAAGTAAAAGAACCTTTTATCTTATATATGCAGACGCAAAACATTGAGTTGACACGATCTATTGCCGCGGCCTATTATTATGAACCGCTCCATACAAAGGCCCTTGAACTGTACAGCCATGTAATTATTGCCGGTTTAAAGAAAAAAAGCGGGCTTACGAAGCGGGACGAATTTCTTCTGCGGATGGCGATTATTCTTTATCAAATTGGAAAATATGTAAATCTTCTGGATTCGCAGGCGCATGCCTGGAATTTAATCAGAGGTACGGATATATTTGGCATATCAGATAAAGAAAAAGATATTGTGGCAAGTGTCGTGTACTATGACCATAAGGGAAATCCAAGTGATGATGACACACCATTCCGTATTTTGTCAGATACGGCGAAGATGACGGCCTTAAAATTAATTTCCATATTTCGTATGGTTCGTGCCATGGATATTTCTCGAAAGCAGAAATTGAAAGACATAACAGCTCGTGCAACAGGTGATATTTTGATTATTGAATACGACAGCAGGGAAAATACGGCTCTTGAAACATGGATGTTTGATAAAAATAAAGAGTTCTTTGAAAATGTGTATGGTCTTGAAGTGAAATTGGAGCGTAGATGATTATGGAAACAGATGTAAAAAACAGTCGGTATTACTTAAACCGGGAATTATCCTGGCTGCAATTCAATAAACGTGTGCTTCAGGAAGCTGTAGATACCAGTAATCCTCTGCTGGAGAAGTTAAAGTTTCTGGCTATTACCAGTTCTAATTTAGATGAATTTTTTATGATCCGTGTGGCAGGACTTAAACACCAGAAAGAAAATGGTGTGAAAAGACGGGATATTGCGAATATGACACCAACAGAACAATTGGAAAATATTTCAGATGCCTGTCAGAAGTTGGTCGCCCAGCAATATATGCATTTGAAAGGCATTTTAAAAGAATTGGAGACAGAAGGGCTTGTATTTATAAAGCCGGCGGATGCGGATGAGCGGCAGAAACAATGGATGGGAAATTATTTTGAACGTGAAATTTTTCCTGTAGTGACACCGATGGCGGTGGATTCTTCGCACCCTTTTCCGTTCCTTGCATCCAAAAGTCTGAATATCGCCATGCTTTTGGAGAAAAATGAGCGTGATGAAGAAATGGATGAAGAAAATGATATTGATGTAAAAACAGCCATTGTTCCGGTGCCATCTGTGCTGCCGCGCATAATCCGTCTGCCTGATGTATCTGAAGCAAACAGCAGGCATTGTTTCGTTTTTCTTGAAGATATGCTTATGTTTTATGCAGCACGATTTTTTGTTGGCTATGATCTGCTTGAAGCCCGTGCATTCCGGATTACAAGGGATGCGGACCTTTATATCGATGAGGAAGATGCCCAGGATCTTGTGGTGGAAGTGGAGCGCCAATTAAAGAAACGGCAGCGTGGGCAAGCGGTACGCCTTGAGTTCGAAGTGGGAACGAGCCGGTTTATGCGGCGATTCATGACACAGGAAATGAATCTTGAAAAAGAAGATATGTATCAAATTGACGGGCCTTTGGATATGACTGTATTTTTTGGATTTTGCGGCATAAAGGGATATAATCATCTCCGCTATCCCGAGGCACATCCGCATTCGCCCTGGAGCATGCTCGAGCTAAAGCGTACTCCGGAAACAAATATTTTTGATATGATCCGGGAAAAAGATCTGTTGATTCATCTTCCCTATGAGTCTTTTGATGAATCAGTAGTTAATTTCTTGTATTCGGCAGCAAATGATAAAGATGTGTTGGCAATCAAGCAAACACTCTATCGTGTCAGTTCTTCAAGTCCTGTTGTCCAGGCGCTGGAAAAAGCTGTTCAGAATGGGAAACAGGTCACTGTTTTGATGGAAGTAAAGGCCCGCTTTGATGAAGCCAATAATATACTTATGGCAAGGCGGTTGGAAAAGGCGGGAGCCCATGTCATCTATGGTTTGGTCGGACTTAAAACTCATTCCAAATGTACTCTTGTCATCCGTCGTGAAAAAGATGGGATCCGTCGTTATGTTCATGTAGCGACCGGAAATTATAATGCGTCAACAGCGAAGCTTTATACAGATTTAGGGATACTGACCTGCAATGACCGTTTTGGAATTGATGCATCAGCTTTCTTTAATCTTCTTTCTGGATATTCTGACCCGCCAATCTGGGATTCTTTTATTGTAGCGCCAATTAACTTGAGACAACGCTGCATAGAACTCATTGACAGGGAAATCCATTTTGCGAAAAATGGGGAAGATGCCCATATGATTGCGAAAATGAATTCTCTTTTAGACAAGGGGATTATTGAAAAATTGTATGAGGCATCGCAGGCGGGAGTAAAAATTGAATTGATTGTGCGTGGCATCTGCGTTCTGATTCCGGGGATTCCCGGAGTAAGTGATAATATTACAGTGCGCAGTATAGTGGGACGTTTTTTGGAACACAGCAGGATATTCTGGTTCCGAAATGGGGGACGTGAGGAACTTTATATAAGCAGTGCTGACTGGATGCCAAGAAATTTAAATGATCGTGTGGAGCTCATGGTACCTATTGAAGATCCGGAGATCAAGCGGCGTTTAAAACAGATGGTGGATATTGAATTGTCTGATAACCAGAAAGCACATATTATGCAGGCTGATGGTACTTGGTTGAAGACTATTTCCGCGGAGAATCAGTTATGTGCACAGGAGTATTTTCAGAAGATTGCAGAAAAACGTGATGCGGAAGATGAAATGACATTGGCACAAAAACTGGAACCATATACACCTGTACTTGGGCATGGAGATGGATCTGATTAAAGGGTTCCGATAAAGTTTCTGATTGGATATAATTGTATAAACGGTTGTTGCTGGGAAAAAAACTCAACAATAGCCGTTATTTTATAAATAGGGAAGCTGGTGAATGGGTAAACGAAGGAAAGTATATTATCCACTTTTGGCATCTATTTCGGACGTTTTTGGGAAATGACACCTTTAATTACCTATTATTAAAACAAATTACCCACTTTTAATAAAATTATAATTTTTCAGATAATTGAAACATAGGAAGAATGAGACAAAAAGAGACCATAAAAAATAATGAAACTAAAAAAATTTGTAAATTGATCAAGTCAGAAATAAAAGAGGTACTAAGAGGCATTCCTTTTGAAAAGTGAGATTTAGTGTTTATGTATTTTAGAACTTTATGGATAAGTCCACTGGAGAAACAATATGTTTACAATATGGACGTAGGGGAGTAACTTAATTTCATTAAGTTATTTGTGGATTTAAAAGATATATATAATTTTATTTTGTTTATGTAAAGCATAGGTTGATTTATATATTATGCGATAAATTATGATTAAAATTAGCAAAAATATATTGTAAACCAAACCGTATTTGACAGAATGTCCACCTATGGTAGAATAATGCCTGTAGGAGAGACATTATGAAGATATTTATTAAAGAAAAAGTAAAAATCATGGTTGCTGTATTATTTCTTATTGTCGCAGCAATTATGCATACTGAGTTTGTTCTTGCAAAAGTAAATCCAGCTTCTTTGCCGGAAATTAAAAATATCACTGTATATGACGGCGAAGTGAGGACTGTTGTAAAAACCCGGGGGAATACCTTTAAGGATGTTCTTGATTCGCTTTCGCAGCCGCTAAGGATACATGATACTTATTGGACCAGTACAGAAAAACTAAAAGATGGGGCAGTTCTTTATGTGGAACGTTCGGTGCCGGTCACTATTATTGAAAATGATAAGGAAAAAATAATTTATACAACACAACAGACTGTTCAGGGAGCGGTCAATGACGCTGGATATGATTGGCGTAAAATGATGCCGCTGGAAGATGGTTTATCGAAGGTTCATGAAAATATGAAGATTCATATGGTTCCGTATACGGCTCGTAATGTAGTTCGTGAAGAATCTGTTCCCGCAGGATATACCATGTGGTATGATAGTTCTCTTGCGCCTGATGAAGTGGTGGTTATTCAAGAGGGGACACCTGAACGGCGGCGTCTTGAAATTGAAGAATTTATTTCAGATGGTAAGGTGATTCATGAAAGCGTTTTCAAAGTAGAAACACTTGAGGCCGGGGTCAAGGGTATTGCGCGGACCGGGAAAAGAGATGGTGCCGTGGGATGGGTGACTACAATGAACGCTACCGCCTATCATCCTAATGATGGCGGTGGAGACGGTATAACGGCGACCGGGACTAAAGCAGGTTATGGAACTGTAGCGGTAGATCCAAGCGTAATCCCTTTGGGGTCTAAATTGTATATTCCGCAGTATGGTGAAGCGATAGCTGCGGATACGGGTGGAGCGATTGTCGGGCATAAAATTGACCTTTGTATGGAAAGCTACGAAGAATGTTACCAGTTCGGCCGTCGCGATGTGCAGGTATTTATAAATTATTAGGTGACTTAAATGTTTTTGGAAATCGGTATCTTCCTCTTTGCGATAAAGCGAGGGGAAAGACGCCGGTTTTTATTTTTGCGGAAGCGTCTGTTATAATATGAAAACAGGAGGCTTTATGTTCACTATTTTGGTTACCTTTCTTACTGTTATCGCGGATCAAATCACAAAGTATTTCGTGTGTATAAATATGGATCTGGGAGAAACTATACCTGTCATAAAAAATGTTGTCCACTTAACTTATATCATTAATCCGGGGGCGGCATTTGGCTTATTTCCCCATCAGGATGTGCTGTTCTTGGGAATAGTCATGATACTGTTACTTGCTTTTGCTTGGCTTAGGAATCGTATTCCTCAAAAGCCGGTATATTTTCCTTTGTCTATTGGGTTATTACTTGGCGGAGCGGTGGGAAATGCCTTGGATCGGTGCAGAATAGGCGGGGTTGTTGATTTTTTTGATTTTCGTATCTGGCCTATTTTTAACGTGGCGGATATTGCGATTTGTATAGGTGTGGCATGTATTGCATTTTATTTTTGGAGACATGATTGAATGAATCAGAATGTTTACTTAGTGTCTGTTGCAGATGAAGGGAAACGGCTGGATCAATTTTTAAAGGAGCGGACCGGGTTAACTCGTTCTGAGGTACAAAAGTGGATTAAGGCGGGGAATGTAAGTTTACTGCCTAAGAAGATGATTCATTCGAATTATCATGTATCTGAAGGAGACCGTATCTCGTTTTTCTGGGAGGAGAAGAAAAAACAGGAACTTATTGGGCAAAATATCCCTCTTGATATTTTATATGAAGACAATGATATGATTGTCATCAATAAGAGAAGAGGTGTGGTAGTTCATCCCGGAGCGGGAAATACGGAAGGAACGCTGGTGAATGCTCTTCTTTTTCATTGCGGCGAACAACTGAGAAGTGTGGGGGATCCTGAAAGGCCAGGGATTGTCCACCGTTTGGATAAAGATACATCGGGTGTCATGGTGGCGGCCAAATCGGAACGGGCATATGGTATTTTACAAAAGGAAATTGCCAGTCATAAAGCACAGCGCTGTTATATCGCACTGGTGCACGGGCAGATGGAGGGCGATACTGGAGTAATTCGGCTGCCTTTGGGGAGAAGTACTAAAGATCGCATGAAATGGGATGTGCTGCATGAAACAGGCAGGCCTGCGGTAACGCATTTTCATGTTATAGAATATCTACCGCATTACTCATGGATTGAGTGCAAACTGGAAACAGGACGTACGCATCAGATTCGTGTTCATATGGCACATATCAGGCATGCGGTAGTCAATGACCCATTGTATGGATGGAAGAAAGATCATTTTCCGATAAAGGGACAGGCGCTGCATTCCCATACGTTGGAATTATGCCATCCTATTACGGGAGAAGTTATGCATTTTGAGGCGCCTGTGCCGGAAGATATGATAAACTGCCTTAATTTAGCAAGGAAAGAAAGCATGCTATAATGAGGAAATCAAAAATAAATATATCGGGATTTAAAATCGGTACAGCAGAGAACAGAGAGGGGTTGACCGGTGTTACCGTTATTTTGGCACCTGATGGCGGTGCAACGGCCGGTGTAGATGTCCGCGGCTGTGCACCTGGGACAAGAGAGACGGATTTATTGGATCCAAGAAAAACCGTGCAAAAAATTCATGCCGTTGTTTTGTCAGGGGGATCTGCGTTCGGCTTGGAAGCCGCATCGGGATGTGTGAAATACCTGGCGGAACAGGGGGTGGGATTTCCGATAGGGAATGTATGTGTCCCGATTGTATGCAGTGCAGTGCTTTTCGATCTGATGATTGGAGATGAAAAAGCTTATCCTGATTTATTGATGGGATATGAAGCGGCTAAATCTGCATCCTCAGAATTCTTATCAGGATGTAACGGTGCCGGGACAGGTGCTACGGTGGGTAAATTGCTTGGATTTGGAAATGCCATGAAAAGCGGAGCAGGTTACCATGAGATTTCTTTACCCGGTGGTCTTCGCGTTGGTGCTTATGTGGTGGTCAATGCCTGCGGAGAGGTATTTGATGGAGAAAAAATATTCGCCGGTGTTTTTTCCCGGAGCAGAAAAAAGCTCATATCTTCTCATGAATTGATGCTTAGCGGTATCACGCGGGAGTGTAGCGGAGCAAATACCACGATCGCCTGCGTTATTACAAATGCAGCACTGAGTAAAGCGGAATGCAGTACAGTATCCGGTATGGCACATGACGGATATGCCCGATCTATCCGGCCGGTCCATACGACAATGGATGGAGATGCGATTTTTACAATGGCTTCCGGAGAGTATGAGACGGCGGTGGATACGGTAGGCTATCTGGCAGAAGATGCCATCCGGCTGGCAGTGCTTGATGCCATAAAAAATACGGAAACTATGGGAGGATGCATTTCGTATAATGATATTTTTTCCGGGTAATATTTTGACAAGTATTCCGAGTTTGATTTAAAATAATAGTGTTCTGGGGATGTACCGGTTTCGACAGGAGATTCTGTATCATAAAAAGCGAGTCGGGATTCCATCTACCCCGTTAAACGGTGGAAAAACTTAAACGCAAAACATGATTTTGCTTTAGCAGCTTAATCTGCTAATGTCCCCTAAAGTTTTCCTATGACTTCAGGCTGACATCAACCAATAGGATACCGAGAGAGGAGGCTTGGGACTTTTTAGGGAAACTAATTCCAAGATCGGCAAAGGTAGTTTGTTTTTGTACGATACTTTGCTTAAATAAAAAACAAGAACTGCACTCGGAGAAGTTTATGGGGCAGGCTTTTTGGACAGGGGTTCGACTCCCCTCATCTCCACCAGAAGTGTTTTCAGGTCATATACATGGCCTGTTTTTTTATGACTTAATATATCAAAAAAAGTATATTGACAAAATTCGATTAGTCGACTATGATAATCTTAGTAAATTAATCTTTCATAGAAAAGGAGTGTTCGATATGATCCAGCCAATTAAAGGAGCAGAAAAAGTGAATGAAGTTATTTCAGGCGGGAATGTAATTATAGGGGTTAGTGCGCCATGGTGCGGTTATTGCCGTCGTCTTCGCCCGATTTTAGAAAAGATTTCCGAGGAAATTGATGTGCCGATCTATGGACTTAATTTTGATGAAGATCAGGCTGTTGCCGAAAAGTACGAAGTAGATACAATTCCTACATTGCTTTTCTTCCGTGATGGAAAACCGGTGGATAGTATCGTTGGTTATGGTAATGTAGGATATTCGGAATTAATGGAATTTGTGAACAAGAATAATGTAAAATAACCGAAATACAAAAAGTTGTGACTGAAAAATTTTTGGTCACAGCTTTTTTAGTGTATGATGGTAGAAGTTAAGATAATTGAAATGGGTTTATGTGAGGGAGTAAATATAGTATGGAGAAAGATGGTATAAATTCATTCGGAGCTTATCTGGAACTGATTACGAATAGAAATCCCGTTGTACATCAAATCACTAATTTTGTAACTGCTAATGATTGTGCCAATGCAGTGTTGGCTATGGGGGGGCGCACCGTAATGGCAGATTATATTGAAGAAGTTGAAGAAATCACCGGTGCAGCAGATAGTCTTGTTTTGAATTTGGGTGTGCCATCAGAAGAAAGACTTCAATCATTATTGTTAGCAGGAAAGGCTGCTAATAAAAAAAGGATTCCTGTTGTTTTTGATCCAGTAGGATGTGGAGCAAGTTCTTTCCGTAGGAATGCTGCTAAAAAGTTGCTGCATGAAGTGGAAGTATCCGTAATTCGAGGAAATTCATCTGAAATACAATGTTTATTTGATAAGTACAATCGGATGAGGGGAATTGACGCAGAGACGAAGTTTGATTCTATTTGCACCGTACGAAAATTTGCGGAAAAGACACATGCAGTTGTTGTTGTTACGGGAGAAAGAGATATAGTTACTGACGGGGATAAGATGTATATGATTGAAAACGGTTGTAAAGAAATGTCTTTACTGACAGGAACGGGTTGTATTTGCAGTGCGCTTACAGGCTTATTTCTCGGTGCAGATACGAAGGCGGTGTATTCTGCTGTTTGTGCAGCAGCCTGTGTGGGGATTGCAGGTGAATTGTCATGGAAGAGATATGGGGAGTGTGGATTGGGGCATTTTCATATGGGATTATTTGACATGCTTGGGAATATGAGAAAAGAAATTTTTGAAGCAGAGGCACGTATTCATGAAATTTGATTGTTCGTTATATTTAGTGGCTGATACCGGTACGACAGAAAGAAGAAAATTAGATAAAAAAGTCGAATTGGCAATCAGAGGTGGATGCACGATGGTACAGTTGCGTGAGAAAAATGGGAATATGAAAGAATTTTATCATGACGCGGCTGCACTGAGGAGGATAACTGATACATACAGTATACCGCTTATTATTAATGACAGATTGGATTTGATGCTTGCAATAGACGCACCGGGCATCCATGTAGGGCAAAATGATATACCTGCTTCCATTGTGAGACGGCTTATCGGTGCAGAAAAAATTATGGGTGTATCCGCTCATAATGTGGAAGAGGCGTTGCAGGCGGAGCGTGATGGAGCAGATTATATTGGTGTGGGGGCAGTATTTTCTACGAACACGAAAAAAAATACGAAAAATGTTACGATAAAAATGTTACAGGAGATAGTAAAGGCCGTTTCTATTCCTGTAGTAGCCATTGGAGGCATTAATTGCAGCAATGTTAAATACTTGCATGAAACCGGTATAAGCGGGATCGCGGTTGTTTCCGCAATTTTAGGGGCGGCACAAGCATATAGTGCCGCAAAAAAAATGAAAAAGGTGGTAATCAGCACATTAAATATAAAAAATAAATATAGCAGCAACTAATAGCTCTATGTTTAAAGCATCGGTTAAATCTGCAAGAAGACACATTTGACTTAAAGATAGAACGCTGTTATAATAACTTCTACTGATGCACCAGTGCATAGTAAGTCTGGTTCCATTTTTTCAAAAGGATTCAAAAGAATGCTTGACAGAAGGAAATGGTCGTGCTAAAGTAATGAAGTCGCTTAGAGCGATGGTTCTTTGAAAACTGAACAGTACAGCGAGAAAAAAGCCGATGTGCGAGTTTCAAGAAAAAAAGGAAACCGCAAAGAATTTGAGTAAGAAAGGCAAGACAAAATCGAGCCGAAACAAACAATCTATCATGGAGAGTTTGATCCTGGCTCAGGACGAACGCTGGCGGCGTGCTTAACACATGCAAGTCGAACGAAAAGACGGAAAGAGCTTGCTCTTTTCAGAATTGAGTGGCAAACGGGTGAGTAACACGTAAACAACCTGCCTTCAGGATGGGGACAACAGACGGAAACGACTGCTAATACCGAATAAGTTCCAAGAGCCGCATGGCCCATGGAAGAAAAGGTGGCCTCTACCTGTAAGCTATCGCCTGAAGAGGGGTTTGCGTCTGATTAGCTGGTTGGAGGGGTAACGGCCCACCAAGGCGACGATCAGTAGCCGGTCTGAGAGGATGAACGGCCACACTGGAACTGAGACACGGTCCAGACTCCTACGGGAGGCAGCAGTGGGGAATCTTCCGCAATGGGCGAAAGCCTGACGGAGCAACGCCGCGTGAGTGATGACGGCCTTCGGGTTGTAAAACTCTGTGATCCGGGACGAAAAGGCAGAGTGCGAAGAACAAACTGCATTGACGGTACCGGAAAAGCAAGCCACGGCTAACTACGTGCCAGCAGCCGCGGTAATACGTAGGTGGCAAGCGTTGTCCGGAATTATTGGGCGTAAAGCGCGCGCAGGCGGCTTCCCAAGTCCCTCTTAAAAGTGCGGGGCTTAACCCCGTGATGGGAAGGAAACTGGGAAGCTGGAGTATCGGAGAGGAAAGTGGAATTCCTAGTGTAGCGGTGAAATGCGTAGAGATTAGGAAGAACACCGGTGGCGAAGGCGACTTTCTGGACGAAAACTGACGCTGAGGCGCGAAAGCGTGGGGAGCAAACAGGATTAGATACCCTGGTAGTCCACGCCGTAAACGATGGATACTAGGTGTAGGAGGTATCGACCCCTCCTGTGCCGGAGTTAACGCAATAAGTATCCCGCCTGGGAAGTACGATCGCAAGATTAAAACTCAAAGGAATTGACGGGGCCCGCACAAGCGGTGGAGTATGTGGTTTAATTCGACGCAACGCGAAGAACCTTACCAGGTCTTGACATTGATCGCGATCTGCAGAAATGCGGAGTTCTTCTTCGGAAGACGAGAAAACAGGTGGTGCACGGCTGTCGTCAGCTCGTGTCGTGAGATGTTGGGTTAAGTCCCGCAACGAGCGCAACCCCTATCATTTGTTACCAGCACGTAAAGGTGGGGACTCAAATGAGACCGCCGCGGACAACGCGGAGGAAGGCGGGGACGACGTCAAGTCATCATGCCCCTTATGACCTGGGCTACACACGTACTACAATGGGTGTCAACAAAGAGAAGCGAACCCGCGAGGAAGAGCAAACCTCAAAAACACACCCCCAGTTCAGATCGCAGGCTGCAACCCGCCTGCGTGAAGTAGGAATCGCTAGTAATCGCGGGTCAGCATACCGCGGTGAATACGTTCCCGGGCCTTGTACACACCGCCCGTCACACTATGAGAGTCAGAAACACCCGAAGCCGGTGAGGTAACCGCAAGGAGCCAGCCGTCGAAGGCGGAGCTGATGATTGGAGTGAAGTCGTAACAAGGTAGCCGTATCGGAAGGTGCGGCTGGATCACCTCCTTTCTAAGGAGACACACTTAAGGGAAACCTTAAGAACGTGTAGGTCGGACATCGGAAATCTCGAAGTACTGTTCGGTTTTGAGAGAACCATAACTCTCAACTGTTCTTTGAAAACTGTATAGAAGAAGAAACGAAAGAAAAGATTTCACGAAAGAGAAAAATTTTCTGGCGTACTGAAGGAAACCCGGAGAGAGGGAACCCTTTCCCCGGGAAAAAGAAACAAAAGTCAAGGTAAAAAACGTAAGTTAAGATACTAAGAGCATACGGTGGATGCCTTGGCGATATCTGCCGACGAAGGACGTGACAAGCTGCGAAAAGCTGCGGAGAGATGCAAATAATCGGCGACCCGCAGACATCCGAATGGAGAAATCCGGCTGTGATGATGCACAGCCATCCATGCCCAAGAGCATGAGAAGGGAACCGGGCGAACTGAAACATCTAAGTAACCCGAGGAAAAGAAATCAAACGAGATACCCCAAGTAGCGGCGAGCGAACAGGGAAGAAGCCCAAACCGGTGAAGGAAACTTTACCGGGGTTGAGGACCATCAGAACCGCGAAGAACCTTAGCCGAAACTGTTGGGAAACAGTGCCGAAGACAGTGAAAGCCTGGTAGGCGAAAAAGAGAAACGCGGAGATGGCACCAGAGTACCGCGGGACACGAGAAATCCCGTGGGAAGCAGGGGGGACCACCCTCCAAGGCAAAACACAGATATCGACCGATAGCGCATAGTACCATGAGGGAAAGGTGAAAAGCACCCCGGGAGGGGAATGAAAGAGAACCTGAAACCGTATGTTTACAAGCAGTCGGAGACCGCTTAATAATAAGGTCGACGGCGTGCCTATTGAAGAATGAACCGGCGAGTTACGAAGCCTGGCAAGGTTAAGCAGGAAATGCGGAGCCGAAGCGAAAGCGAGTCTTAAGAGGGCGCAAGTCAGGAAGCGTAGACCCGAAACCACAGTGATCTACCCATGTCCAGGTTGAAACACAGGTAAAAATGTGTGGAGGACCGAACCTATATCCGTTGAAAAGGGTTAGGATGAGGTGTGGGTAGGGGTGAAATTCCAATCGAACGTGGAGATAGCTGGTTCTCCCCGAAATAGCTTTAGGGCTAGCCTCAGGGAAAAGATTGCAGGCGGTAGAGCACTGATCAGGAGAGGGACCTACCCGGTTACCAAACCCAGTCAAACTCCGAATGGCTGCAATCATACCTGGGAGTCAGACTGCGACTAATAAGGGCCGCAGTCAAAAGGGAAACAGCCCAGACCATCAGCTAAGGTCCCCAATGCCGTGCTAAGTGGCGAAGGATGTGGCATTTCATAAACAACCAGGATGTTGGCTCAGAAGCAGCCACCATTTAAAGAGTGCGTAATAGCTCACTGGTCGAGAGACGCTGCGCCGAAAATGTCCGGGGCTCAAGCACGGAACCGAAGCTATGGCATGATAGCAATATCATGGGTAGGGGAGCGTTCTTATAAGGAAGAAGCATGACTGGAAGGACATGTGGACGAATAAGAAGTGAGAATGCCGGTATGAGTATCGAAAAGAAAGGTGAGAATCCTTTCCACCGAAAGCCCGAGGGTTCCTGAGCAACGATCGTCGACTCAGGGTAAGTCGGGACCTAAGCCGAGGCGAGAAGCGTAGGCGATGGACAACAGGTTGAAATTCCTGTACCGGATCAAGTCGATTGAGCGAAGGAGCGACGCAGGAGGGCACATGATCGCGCGGCTGGAAGAGCGCGTCCAAGTGCGTATGTTGCTGCAGAGGAAAACCCCTGTAGCTAAAAGCAGAGACATGATGGGGAGTTAAAGGAAACTTTGACGAACTCATGGATCCCACACTGCCAAGAAAAACTTCTAGCGAGACAAGATCCGCCCGTACCGTAAACCGACACAGGTAGGCGGGGAGAGAATCCTAAGGTGCGCGGGAAAACCCTCGTTAAGGAACTCGGCAAATTGCATCCGTAACCTAGGGAGAAGGATGGCCCCCGGTCAGTGAAGAGCAGAAACGCTCAGAGCTAAAAGGGGCGGCAGAAAAGAGGCCCAAGCAACTGTTTACCAAAAACACAGGTGCCTGCGAAAGCGAAAGCTGAAGTATAGGTGCTGACGCCTGCCCGGTGCCGGAAGGTTAAGGAGAGAAGTTAGCGAAAGCGAAGCATCGAACTGAAGCCCCGGTGAACGGCGGCCGTAACTATAACGGTCCTAAGGTAGCGAAATTCCTTGTCGGGTAAGTTCCGACCCGCATGAAAGGCGTAATGATTTGGGCACTGTCTCAACGAGGGGCCCGGTGAAATTGAAATACCTGTGAAGATGCAGGTTACCCGCGACTGGACAGAAAGACCCCATGGAGCTTCACTGCAGCTTGAGATTGAATCCCGGTGACAGATGCACAGGATAGGTGGGAGGCGCCGAAGCATTGCCCTAGGGCGGTGCGGAGCCGATGTTGGGATACCACCCTTCTGTTGCTGAGATTCTAACGCGAGGAGTAACGACCCTGCGGACCCTCTCAGGCAGGCGGTTTGACTGGGGCGGTCGCCTCCGAAAGAGTAACGGAGGCGCCCAAAGGTTCCCTCAGGCCGGACAGAAACCGGCCGAAGAGTGCAAAGGCAGAAGGGAGCTTGACTGCGAGACCAACAAGTCGAGCAGAGACGAAAGTCGGGCTTAGTGATCCGGTGGTACTGAGTGGAAAGGCCATCGCTCAACGGATAAAAGCTACCCTGGGGATAACAGGCTAATCTCTCCCAAGAGTTCATATCGACGGGGAGGTTTGGCACCTCGATGTCGGCTCATCACATCCTGGGGCTGGAGTAGGTCCCAAGGGTTGGGCTGTTCGCCCATTAAAGTGGTACGCGAGCTGGGTTCAAAACGTCGTGAGACAGTTTGGTTCATATCCATCGCGGGCGCAAGAAGTTTGAGAGGAGCTGCTCCTAGTACGAGAGGACCGGAGTGGACGGATCAACGGTGTCCCAGTTGTCACGCCAGTGGCACGGCTGGAAAGCCGCATCCGGGAAGGATAAACGCTGAAAGCATCTAAGCGCGAAGCCAACCTCAAGATGAGACTTCTCATCAGCAATGAGTAAGACCCCTTACAGACGATGAGGTAGATAGGTTATGAGTGGAAGAGCCGCAAGGCTTGGAGCGACATAAAACTAATAGGTCGAGGTCTTAACTTAGGAACACCGAGACAAGCGAATAACTTCAGGACTTCTTCTATATGGTTTTGAGAGAACAGACTCTCAGAGAAACAGTGGCGATAGCTGTGAGGATCACCCGTATCCATGCCGAACACGGAAGTTAAGCTCACAAACGCCGAAAGTACTTGGCCGGAAGCGGCTCGGGAGGATAGGAAGCTGCTGATAAAGGAAAAGACACTTACAAATGTAGGTGTCTTTTTTCATATGCATAAATTTGAAGGGAGTAGGACATGTGAAGGATCTGTACCCGTAGTGAGGCAAACGGTGAACTTTTTCTTTTACGATTTGAGTTATCTCGGCAAGTGAGCATCTTCTGTCCGGCTTTGCTGACTACATCCTTATAAAGAAGAAGGCTTTCTGCTTACGCTTTTGCTTCATAAGGTATTTATTGCGAACCGGTTTTATAAAAGAAATTCTGCCGGTAAGAATAGGGTTTGGGTGAGCCCTTTTATTCAAAAGAAAGGAAGTGAACCATTTTTAAGAGAGCGAAGCGACACTATAAAAGCGTTTGAAACGCCATACCTGGACGAAAGGAGCGGTAAGGTATGACGGAGGATAGAGGAAGTATTGAATACTAAATTTTAACTCAAATTTTTATGGACACTGGGGAATGCGATAAAACCTATATGTTTGCAAAAGAAGATAAATTTGGGATAAAATAAAGAAAAAAGGATACGGCCAGACAGTATCGCAATATCTTTTTATTTTTTACAGTTATCTGCCGTATAGGCAGCTTAGAAAGGGAATTTGCGGAAACACCGTTAAAAAACATGGTTATCTGCCGTATAGGCAGCTTAGAAAAAAAGGCGAAAAAGGAGAAAAAGGAAATACGGGTTATCTGCCGTATAGGCAGCTTAGAAAAAAATCGCATATTTTTAAAAGAAAAGAGGACAGTTATCTGCCGTATAGGCAGCTTAGAAAATGCTTTGAAAGCATAATAGTCTATGTTTTCTGTTATCTGCCGTATAGGCAGCTTAGAAATCCATTGTAACAAAAACAGGAGGAATAAACAAGTTATCTGCCGTATAGGCAGCTTAGAAATATGAAGTTGTTGAAAACTATATGGACTTCAAGTTATCTGCCGTATAGGCAGCTTAGAAAACTTTCGCACACGGAAAAGTCGTTTCCGGCATGTTATCTGCCGTATAGGCAGCTTAGAAAGATTACCGCACAAGCGACAGCAAGAGCGGTAAGTTATCTGCCGTATAGGCAGTTTAGAAACGTTCGTGATCAGTGGCAGCTGTATTCCTTTTTCGTTATCTGCCGTATAGGCAGGTTATATACTTCATAGTTCTTTTTTTATGGCTGACGTCTGATGGGGGTCGGCTTTTTGTGTTGCGCGGCTGATGTTGCAGGGCGTATGTGGCGAAGTGGGGGGGCTTTTTTGTCAGGGGCCGTTTTTCCTGTGCTATAATTTAGGCATACTTATGTAAAAGAGGTTTATCATATGGATATATATGGACAGTACAAGGATTCTTTAGAGGCGGTCATGCGGATGATGGCGGTTTCCATAGAGCGGTATGCGAAGGCACATAAAGATAATTCGGGGGAGTTGATTTATGAGCATCTGCGTTACCGGCTGAAATCGGAGAAAAGCATGCAGGCGAAGCTGGAAACGCGGGGATTGCCTCTTACCCCTTATTCGGCGCTCTGCGAGGTACGGGATGCCATCGGGTTCCGTGTTGTTTGCCGCTTTATCGACGATATTTACAAAAATATTTCACGAATTAAAAACTTGCCGGGAATCACCGTGGTGAAAGAAAAGGATTATATACTGGATGTGAAATCAAATGGGTACCGCAGCTACCATATGATCCTGTCGGTTGAGGCGCCGTATGAGGACGTTCGCGGAGATAATCCGGGTCATTTTTTTGTGGAAATACAGCTCCGCACCATCGCTATGGATTCGTGGGCGAGTCTGGAGCATGAAATGAAATATAAGCACCATATCAGGAATGCGCCGCTCATTGAGCAGGAGTTGAAACGCTGTGCTGATGAACTGGCGTCCTGCGATATTTCCATGCAGACGATTCGTAAACTTATCCGTGAAGAAGGTGGAACAGAATGAAAATATTGATAGCAGAAGACGAAAAGGCTATGTCAGACGCCCTTGCGGCGGTGCTGAAACATTTCGGCTACGAGGTGGACGCCGTCTATGACGGGCTCGCCGCTACGGAAAAGGCGAGGGAGAACTCCTACAGTTGTATGATTTTCGATATCATGATGCCGAAAATAGACGGTATTGAAGCGCTGAAACGTATCCGTGACAGCGGTGATATGACGCCGGTCATCATGCTGACCGCCAAATCGGAGGTAGAAGACCGCATCATGGGCCTTGACGCAGGCGCGGACGACTACCTCGCTAAACCGTTCGCCATGGGGGAACTGCTCGCCCGCATCCGTTCCATGACAAGGCGCATGGGCGAATTCACGCCGACTAAGCTGAAAAAAGGCGATGTCGAGCTGGATGTGGCGGAGCAAGAACTTTCCTGCACCAGTTCCGTCCGCCTGTCGAGCAAGGAAACGAAGCTCCTTTCCTACCTTATGATGAACGAAGGGAAGACTATTTCTACCGACGAGCTTTTCCGCTATGTCTGGAGTGATGAAGCGGACATGGATATCGGCATCGTCTGGATGTATATTTCCTACCTCAGAGAAAAAATCGAGGCCGTTCATGGAAATATACGGATAGCAGGAGAGAAAAACAGCGACTTCCGCCTCCAGATCGTCTCCCGCTGATTGACATACAGAAACAGAAGGTACTCCTATGGATATGATACGCAGGCTCCACCGCAAATTTATATGGATGGCCACCGTCTCCGTCGTGGCCATCATCGTCCTTGCCGTCGGACTGATCAATGGCTCCCTTTACGTCAGGGTGCACCATGAAATATCGTCCATCACCGACATCATTTCGCAGAACGGCGGCACTATCCCATCCGACCTCGCGCCGCAGGAGAAAGGACTCTTCGAATTCGGGAACTGGGCGGAAGAAACACCTGAATTCTCCTATCAGGCGAGATATTTCTCCATTCTCTTTGACGCGAACAAAAAGGAAGCGAAGGTCATTAACGTCAACCACATCGCCGCATTCAACGCCAAAGAAGCCTTCAACCTCGCCGTACGGGTTCTCCAGACAGAGAAATCGGAAGATTTCTTCCTTAAAGACAGGGCCTATTACAACTATAAAATCACACAGACCGCCAGCGGTGACACCCTCGTCGTCTTTTTCGACTGTACCCGGGACATCCTCGCCCTCTCTTCCATATTCAGCTACTCCGTGGCGCTCGGTCTCTTCTGCATCATCCTCTTCTTCCTCATCATCACCTTCCTCTCCAGCAAGGCCATCAAGCCCTTCGTGAGAAATATGGAAAACCAGAAACGGTTCATCACAAACGCCAGCCACGAGCTGAAAACACCGGTGGCGATCATTTCGGCGAATACGGAAGCGCTCGAACTCGTCAGCGGAAAGAGCGAATGGACAGGGAATATTATCAAACAGACGAAACGCCTGACGAACCTTATCAACGACCTTGTTGCCCTCGCCCGGGTCGGGGAAATAGAAAAAGAAAACCTGAAACTGGAAGATGTGGATATTTCCCAAGTCACAGAAACCATCGCAGGTGACTTCCGACAGGTGGCGGCTGAACGGGGGAAGACGCTCGAAACCCATATACCGCCCGGCGTCCACGTCCGGTCAGAAGAAAAACTCTTCGGACAGATCCTCGGCATCCTTCTGGATAACGCCGTGAAATACTGCGACGAAAAAGGACGCGTGCAAGTGGAAGTCACGACAGAGAAAAAAGAAAAAGGTTTTGCGATAATAATCTCCAACGACTTTGCAGAAGGAGAAGATATAGACTACACGAAATTCTTTGAACGCTTCTACCGCCACGACATCTCCCACAGCAGCCAGATCAAAGGCTACGGCGTAGGCCTCTCCATAGCTGCCGACATCGTGCAGATCCTCGATGGAACCATAGACGTATCATGGAAAGAAGGGCGCATTTCCTTCCGCCTTGACTTCTGAAACAGAAAAACAGCACTGAAAGAAAAACAGTGCCGTTTTTGAGTAAAGGATTGTAGAGTGTTTTTGGAAATGCAATGAAAATGAGGCGCAGCTTGGATAAGCTATGAGTGGATTTGCCCCGATAATGGGTATTCAGGGCTTTGGAATCTAAATAGAGAAATCCTAAAGATTAACTATAAAATTTACACAGATGCTGTCAACGGATATCTTTTATCTGATTTAACAAGTGAACAATTGTCCTGCAAATATGTAAGTGAAGCGGATGTGCTAAATGTTGTGTTGTTCAATAAACGTGCAAAATAGTGGCGTGAGGAAAATCCGGATCTGAAAGAAAAATGAGGGCTTGTGCAAATCTAAATGAGTTATTGGTCCTTGCGAATATGGAAAGCTGTAATGCAGTTTTAATTGGTAAAAAGATTGATTGGAAAGAGCGAATGGTCGTGCTTAGAAAATTGGCAAGAACCTAATTATTTTCTTTGGAGAATTTGAATACTGAAGGAATGAAAAAGTTGAAGGTTTTGGATAATGAAAAGTAAGGATGATCAAAATATTCATGAAGCTGAGCTATAGAAAAATCAGTACGGCAAATGTATCCATATTAAGAACATCTTGTGGTTGCTGTTTATTTTTATCATGGTGTACAATGTAGACAACTGCTGGATAAGCAGCTTAGAAAACTTAATGAATGATTATAATTATCTGCCGCATAGGCAGTTTGAATTTCATAAAAGATTATTTCCATGTCAAATAAATTCCACTTAATAAATAATTATATTTGACATGGTTTTACTTAAGGGGTAAAATGAGAAAAGCAATAACAAAGAAATTAGTAGATTGCTGTCGATCAGAAATGGATGGATGGTGTTAAATTATCTTTATTACTGTAAGGTATTGATGAATATTGCAAAAGAGAACGTATCTGTATTGCAGTAAAAATTCTGCAGGAAAGAATGTGGTGAGGGCTATGATAGAGGATATTGTCAAGTCGGACTTAAAAACGATTCTTCATTCTAAACGGGCGAATTTATATTATCTTGAAAAGTGCAGGATCATGCAGAAGGATGGACGTATTGTTTATTTGACGGAGACGAAAAAAGAGAACTTGTTTTGGAATATTCCGATTGCCAACACAACAGTGATTCTTTTGGGCAGCGGTACTTCTGTGACACAGGCGGCAATGCGGCTGCTCAGCAGCGCCGGTGTACTTGTTGGTTTCTGCGGTGGTGGGGCTACACCGTTATTTGCCGGTACGGAGGTGGAGTGGCTGAATCCGCAAAGTGAGTACAGGCCGACAGAATATGTGCAGGGGTGGCTGTCTTTTTGGTTTGATGAAGAGAAACGTCTTGCTGTGGCAAAGGAGTTCCAGAAAAAGCGTATCCGTTTTCTGCAGACAGTCTGGGATAAAGACAATGAATTGGCCGATGAAGGTTTTTTTACCGATGATGCTTTGACAGAAGAAGCGATTTCCGTTTTTAAGAGCCGCATGGAAATAGCGGGGGATGTGACCCATGTATTGGCGGCGGAGGCGGAATTCACAAAAAAGCTCTACAGGTACGCGGCACAGAATACGGAAACAGTCGATTTCACGAGGGAGCGTAATTCTGACCAGCCTGCGAACAGGCTGCTTGACCATGGGAATTATCTGGCGTACGGACTGGCGGCAACGACTCTCTGGGTACTTGGTATTCCTCACGGCTTCGCGGTGATGCATGGTAAGACAAGACGAGGCGCTCTTGTTTTTGATGTGGCAGATTTGATCAAGGATGCCATTGTCCTGCCATGGAGCTTTATCTGTGCCATGAGAGGGCAGAGAGACAGAGAGTTCAGGCAGATCTGCTTACAGAAGTTTACCGAGCATAAGGCGCTGGATTTTATGTTTGATGAAGTGAAACGGTGCAGCAGACTATATGCGGGCGGTGAACGGTCATGATGGTCATATTTACGAGCAGGAGCGAGAAGAAGGCTATTTATACGGTGCGGAGGATTCTGGATAGTTTTGCAGACAGAATTGGGAATGATACGTGGAAAACGGTCATTACGCAAGAGGGATTGCTGACGGTACAGGCACTTTTGCGACGGACTGCTACCAAAAGTACAGCAGTGGCGTGTCATTGGATCCGATCCCGGAGCCATAGCGAGTTAGTCTGGATTGTAGGGAAGCGGGATATGTTTAACGAAGAAGGCATCGTGCCTGTCCACTCCACACAAAAGGAAATCCTTCACCATGAGTGGGAAAATGACTGGCAGTATCTGCCGTTGATAAAAGCGCTGGCAGCGGTGGCGGCACTCTTCCATGACTGGGGAAAGGCATCAGCGTTATTTCAGAAGAAACTGGATGAAAAGACATTGAAAATGGATCCCTTTCGTCATGAATGGGTATCCTGCAAGCTTCTTGAAGCGCTTATTTTTGCCGCAGGTGCGGAGGAAGACGACAGAAAATGGCTGAAAGTACTGGCCGAAGGAACGATAAAGACAGAGGATATAGAAAAGAATCTGCAAATTGACGAAAAAGGAAACGGGCAGGCAGATATGAAAAAGCTGGATGCAGCACATTTGCCGCCGATTGCAAAGTTTCTGATGTGGTTGATCCTGTCTCATCACAGGCTGCCGTCTATGGATAAGAATGGCTGGGTGAATGTGGAGAAAAAAAGTTTCCACAGTATGTTCTTCAGTCTGAATGCGTGCTGGGGATATGAGAGTGAAGCGGAGGAGGCTATTATGTGCCGCAGGAGCTGCTTTGTATTTCCGGAGGGACTCCTTGTGGAGAATGCGGCAGCTTGGCGGAAGGCCATAAAAAAATGGTGCGGCCGGTTATTAAATGATTACGACAGACTGATGGATATTATGGGAGGGGAGACATACAAACCATCATTCAGGGCTATCGCCCACTATACGAGATTGTCTCTTATGCTGGCGGACCATTATGTTTCTTCCCTGCCTGAGGAAACAGATAAGGGCCGATGGGTAAAAAATGATTTGTGGGCGAATACGGACGGTAAGACCGGAAAGAAAAAGCAGTTTCTGGAGGAACATTTGGTCAGGGTCTGTGAACAGGCAACCCATATTGCCCACAGACTTCCTTATTTCAGTGATCAGATGGAGAGCGTCTATGATGTAAAGGCGTTGACAAAGAAAAGCCCGGCAGTTTTCAGATGGCAGGATACAGTTGTCGAGAAAATCAGAGCATTCCGGGAGAAGAATGGGGATGGTGCCAGGTATTTTATAGTCAATATGGCAAGCACCGGCTGCGGCAAAACGTTTGCCAATGCAAAGATCATGCAGGCTGTATCGATGGACGGAAAATCGCTCCGGTATATCCTTGCCCTCGGCCTCCGTACGTTGACGCTGCAGACCGGTGATGAATACAGGGAACGGATACATTTGGACAGAAATGATCTGGCCGTCCTTATCGGTTCCAGTGCTGTAACCAAATTGCATGAGGAAAATAAGGAAGCAGATAAAGGTAAAGAGAAAAAGGGAAATAGAAAGGGGTATTTATCGGAAGAGCCGCTGCTGCCGGAAGAATTGGAGTATGTGGATACGGAAAGCGAGGAGCAGTCCCGGTTTCTGGATATCTTTTTCAATAAGACAGATAAAAAAGGAGTGGCGGTAAATGAAAAGACGTCAAAAAAGAATAAAGCCTTTCTATACAAGCCTGTTCTTGCGGCGACTATCGATCATATGATGGGGGCTGTGGAGACGACACGGGGAGGAAGGTATATTTTGCCTTCATTGCGGCTGATGTCATCGGATCTGGTGATTGATGAAATTGATGATTTCAATTCCAAGGATCTCATCGCCATAGCAAGGCTTGTTCATCTGGCGGGATTGTGCGGAAGAAATGTGGCGATCTCTTCAGCGACGATACCGCCTGATCTGGTGGAAGGGCTGTACAGGTCATATCAGGCAGGACTGAAAAGTTACAATTCCTTCTTTACGGGGAAAAAACAGTGTGCTCTTGTGCTTTGTGATGAGTTCAGGACAGATGTGGAACCGATGGACAGCGGGGATGATTCGGCTTATCGAAAGATTCACGATCGATTTATCCGTAAACGAGTGGAAAATCTGGGGAAAGAGCCGATAAAGCGTAAGGGATATATACAGCCCTGCGGAGCGGAATATAATGACACTGACGCTGCGAAAGAGACTTCCTATTTTGAAAATATGAGGAAGGCCATAGAAAAGCTGCATGAAAATCACCATGTCATTGATAAAAGAACAAAGAAGCGGATTTCTTTCGGTGTGGTTCGTGTGGCAAATATCACCCCCTGTGTGAAAGTCAGCCTGTACCTCATGAAATGCGGATGGAGCGAGGGGACAGCTGTCCGAGTGATGACTTACCACAGCAGGCAGATCCTTCTTCTCCGTCATGAGCAGGAGCGGTATCTGGACAAGGTGCTCACAAGAAAAACGCAGTCTGCCACAGTGGATTTTCAGGATGAAACCGTGCGGAAGCATCTGGACAGCACACCGGAAGAGAATATCATATTTATTCTTGTAGCAACACCGGTGGAGGAAGTCGGCCGTGATCATGACTTCGATTGGGCAGTGGTGGAGCCGTCGTCGTACCGATCCATCATACAGCTTGCCGGCCGTGTCCTTCGTCATCGTCAGCCGGTTTCAGGAACGCTTGAAAAAAAGAATATGGCAATCATGGCCTATAATCTGAAAGCTTGGCAGGGAAAAGAGCCGGCTTACAGCAAACCCGGGTATGAAACTAAAAAACGGAAATTGAACAGTTATGACATGCATGATCTTGTGGATGAAGAGGAGTTGGGCAGAAGGATTGATGCGGTACCGAGAATTTTAAAACCGGAAATGTTGGATAAGGAGCAATTCTGTCCGGATGATAAAAGATATTTCTCAAAACTCTCTGATCTGGAACATGCGAGCATGATGGATTTTAACTGCGAGGAAGATTGCGGGCCGCAGTGTATGCACGGATGGATGGAAGAATACTGGTGGATGACGGCACTTCCGCAAGGCTGCAGCCGCTTTCGTGAAAGTTATGGGGAAGAAATCAAGGCCTGCGCAGTTTATGAGGAGGGGGAACGAAAATTTCTTGTGTATGAGGGAACGGAGAAGACTTTGCTTTCAGATAGTGTGGAAATTACCGACTACAGTGGTATGACAGAGGAAATGGAGGGACGGTTATGGCTTATTCGTGATTATGAAGCTGCCTTGAGGCGGTACGTATCAGATACAAGTGATGTGCCGCAGGATGTGCAGATGAATGAGATTTCCTGCAGATATGGAGAAATCACTATACCCTACGGGAGATCCAGTACAGTGGATGAATGGAAATATTCAGATCAGTTAGGTATGTTCAAGTTAACGGAAGAAAATAGACAGGAGGGATGATTTTGAGCGGGTTGACAGCGTACATATCGGAAGCGGCGGCAGGGAAAAAGAAAACGCCACAGAAGTGGCTGGCGGATACGGTTTCTTTGCTTTCCAAATGCGATATGGCGACACATGTCGGGAAATTTACCCATCCCGATGTGAAAGTGTATTTGCAGAGAAAAAATAAAGCAGGACAAAATGCATATGTAGTGACGGAAAATGTGGACTGTGAAACGGATATCGTATATTCTTCCGCTGCTTACATGGGCGCGGCAAAATTACTGCTTTATGCATTGGATGACGGAAGACCATTATGGAAGCATATCTATGAAAATGATGAAAACGTCAGGAGAGAAGTAGAATCTTTGGGCGTATCCTTTGATACAATGAGACAGGAAGTGGAACGCATGATGGCGACTGCCGATCTGGCAGCAACGGACGGAAGGCTGCGGCAAATTTACTTTCCTGTCGGAGAAGGGATGTATCATCTGTTGACTGTATTGCCGTCCTCAAGCCTCCTGCAAGTGCTGAACGGCAGAAGCAGGAATATGAGGCAGCACAGGTTTGACTGCCGTAATGAGAAAAGCGAGTTTTATGGGAATGCATGTGATGAAATCATGGAGCGGACAGTCATTGGCTTTGGGGGAACGAAAGCGCAGAATATCAGCGCTTTTAATGCACGGGTAGCGGGAAAAGCGGATCTGCTCATGTCTATGCCGGCTCTGTTGGAAGAGAAAAAAATACGTCGCCCCCACCGTAATTTCCTTGAGGAAACAGTGCCATACCGAGACTATTTCTTCCTGTTCCGAAATCTGCATGAGTTGTTTCTCATGGAACGGAATAATGTGGAAATTCGGAATAAGAGGGAAGCACTGGTCTGTGATCTGATTGATGTCATACTGCAGTCCTGTTATCGTTTACGGGAAGAGCCTGCCGGCTGGAGCAATGGCGAGGAGTTCCTTAATCTGCCGCAGATCCAGAAAATATGGCTTGATGAACAATATAGAGAGGAACGGACAGATGAATGGGCAAAGGAAACAGGGAAGTATTTTGCAAAATGGTTTATTTACAAATATAGAAGGATTAAAAAAGAACAGCGTATATCATTAGGCGAGGAGGAAATGAAATATATTCGGCACGCAATGATAGAGGTTCTTATGGAGGAGGTGAGAAGTTTGTCATGAAAGCATATCTGCTTATATCCCGTCTGCGTATTCATAATGCCAATGCCATGAGCAGTACCTTAACCATCGGAGTACCTGCTATGACAGCATGGCTCGGTGCAGTCCATGCACTGGAACGAAAGTTGGGAGAAAGGAGGGAGCCGGCTCTGGAGGGGATACGACTTGTAAAAACAGCGGTATCATATCACAAGACGAATCTGCAGATTTATAAGGGCCCCGGAGACTATGTGAATTCCCTTGTAGGAACGGCAAATCCACTTAATGAAAAAGGAGAAAGACCGTCATTTATTGAAGATGCGAGAATCCATCTTTCCGTATCCCTTCTGATAGAGGCCGAAAGGGTAGATGGGAATAACATGGAATTATTGGAACAGGTAGTAAAGGAAATATTGCCCCGGATGAAAATGGCGGGGGGAGACATACTGGATATTAGAAAAATCCAAGTCATGCGTATAAATGAAGACAATCCTATATCAGTTAGGAAAGTGATTTCCACACTTATGCCCGGTTATATACCTATTGAGCGCAGGGATCTCATGGAAGCGAAAGAGCTGGAAGGAAAAGACAGTCTGGACAGGCTGCTTCACTATCTGAAAGTACATCAGATGGCAGAAAAAGATGAATCCGGTAAGGTAACAGACTGGAAATATGAAAAGGCGGCAGCCGGATGGATTGCGCCGCTTGCTGTAGGATTTAAGGGATTGTCTCCGCTGGGGAAAGTGAAAAATCAGCGGGATCCGGATACGCCCCATCGATTTGCAGAAAGCATAGTCACCCTTGGTGAATTTAAGATGGCTCATCGGTTCCGTGACATAGATGAAATGATGTGGCACTATGCCTATGAAGAAACCAATCAATTATATCTTTGTAAAAATAAGGAATGATCAGGAGGAAATGAAAATGGCGAAAAAAGAATCAAATCTGGCATCTGTACTTTCTTTTGAAAAGAAACTTGTTTTATCGGATGGCTATATGTATGGAACAACCTGGGAAAAAAGAAATGAAACAGCCCGTCCCGTTATGCTGGTAGAAAAATCTGTAAGAGGAACCATTTCCAACCGATTGAAGGATAGTGTAAAAAATGATCCCATGAAATTGAATGCGGAAGTGGAAAAAGCAAATCTGCAGACCGTAGACAGTGCTTCTATTTCTTTAAACGATGACACATTGAAATTATCCTTTACAATCAAAGTCCTTTCCGGTGTAGAGCATCCTTCTGCATGCAATAACGAAACTCATCATAAAAAGATAGAAGAAATAGGAAAGAAATTTATTGAGCAGAACGGATTTAAAGAGCTGTCAGCCCGTTATGCGATGAATATAGCCAATGGACGCTTCCTTTGGAGAAATCGTGTAGGGGCGGAAAAAGCGGAGGTCATTGTATCCATAAAAGAAGAAAATAAAAAATGGATATTTAATATTTATGATTTCAGCTTGAAGGATTTTGATAAGAATCGTGAAAAAGTGGAAGAATTGGCATCTTTTATTGCCGAAACTCTCTGTGGAAAGAGGTCATCCCTTCTGATTGAAGTGGAAGCCTTCGCACTTATGGGAAAAGGACAGGAAATTTATCCCAGCGAAGAACTGATTCTTGATAAAGGAAAAGGCAAGAAGAGCAAGGTTCTTTACCATGTGGACGGTACGGCAGCCATGCACTCGCAGAAACTCAGCAATGCCATCAGAACTGTTGACACTTGGTATCCCCAGGAAGAGGGCAGACGGATACCGATTGCCATTGAACCCTATGGTGCGGTCACCACTCTTGGGAAAGCTTACCGCACACCAAAAGAGAAAAAAGATTTTTATACCCTGTTTGATCAGTGGTCAACCGGCAGTGAACCGGACGATGAAAATGACAAAAACTATGTCATGGCTGTTCTCGTCCGCGGCGGTGTTTTTGGTCAGAGCGAAAAGGAATAAGCCATGGAATACTATCAGGAAATCACCTTGCTCCCGTGTGCGGAAGTATCGCTTGCCTTCCTTTGGACCAAAGTGTTTACCCAGCTCCATATTGCTTTTGCAGATGAAAAAAATAAAAGCGGACATAACCTCTATGCCGTTTCATTTCCCGAATATAGGGAAACAGGTCTGGGAGAAAAAATCCGTGTCTTTGCGGAAGCACAAGAATTGGAAAGACTCAACCTGTCCAAAGTACTGGGACGCCTCCTTGATTATGTGCACTGTACAAGCATAAGGAAAGTGCCGGAGCGCAAGCTGCGGGGGTATGCCGTGTATAGCAGGTACCAACCGGAAGGTTCAATCTGGGTGAAAGCGAGACGCTATGCAAAAAGACATCCGGGAGTAACGATTGAAGAGGCTGCCCGGCTTCTGCAAGGAAAGAGAAAATCTGTCAGACTGCCGTACATACAGATGAAAAGCCTTTCCCGCGGAGGAACATTTAGCCTTTTTATAAAAAAGCGGGTAGAAAAAGAATCCGCCTTGACAGAATGCGGAACCTATGGTTTAAGTAATAACAGAACCGTTCCGGAATTTTAACCCAAATTTTTACGGCATTTGAAAAATGCGATTAAATCAATCTATTTCAAAGCAGGAATAAATTTGGGTCAAAGTGGGAAAAAGATGTATAAGCGCACGTGCTGTCGGCTTCTTTTTCCGCTCCAGCATCGGGTTAACTGCCGCATAGGTAGTTTAGAAATTGACAATTATACGCATAATGCGTATAATATAGTTAACTGCCGCATAGGTAGTTTAGAAATTTTTCGAAGTTGGCCACAGCGACGTGTCGTGGTTAACTGCCGCATAGGTAGTTTAGAAAATTCATCAAGCTCAAGTTTATTTACTTGTACTCGTTAACTGCCGCATAGGTAGTTTAGAAAGTAAGCCGCACGGGCTACCTTGAGCCCGTTGAGTTAACTGCCGCATAGGTAGTTTAGAAATGAACGGGAACGCATATACATTTTATGCGTTTGTTAACTGCCGCATAGGTAGTTTAGAAATTGGGGGGAAGCAGGAAATGACTGCAATAAACGTTAACTGCCGCATAGGTAGTTTAGAAATGAAACTTGCGAAACGACAAAGAAATCTCTGGGTTAACTGCCGCATAGGTAGTTTAGAAAATAGTATATCCTCTGTTTATGTACGTGATCGAGTTAACTGCCGCATAGGTAGTTTAGAAATTAACCGGCGCTTTTTAAATAAAAGGAAGTGCGTTAACTGCCGCATAGGTAGTTTAGAAAATTCAGAGAACACCTGTTCCCTGTTAATTTCAGTTAACTGCCGCATAGGTAGTTTAGAAATTTTCACTTGGAAATGACATTTATTTTACTTTGTTAACTGCCGCATAGGTAGTTTAGAAATTTTCACTTGGAAATGACATTTATTTTACTTTGTTAACTGCCGCATAGGTAGTTTAGAAAGCGAAAAAAGAGGATTTTGACGCGCGGCTCTCGTTAACTGCCGCATAGGTAGTTTAGAAAATGAGGCAATGGAACAACATTGCCTTGTGCGGGTTAACTGCCGCATAGGTAGTTTAGAAAATATGGGGGCTTTTTTATTTACTCAGGAGGTAGTTAACTGCCGCATAGGTAGTTTAGAAATCTTCTGTGTTGTCACATAGATTAACCGTATATGTTAACTGCCGCATAGGTAGTTTAGAAAATCTTTTAGCTTGCGGTCTGCAATAACTTTCAGTTAACTGCCGCATAGGTAGTTTAGAAAGCCGTCATCGAAACAGACGCTGGAGCGTGCACGTTAACTGCCGCATAGGTAGTTTAGAAAAGATGAATACCCCTGCCCCCGATGTATCAGAAGTTAACTGCCGCATAGGTAGTTTAGAAATATTTCAGAAAAGGAGCTGATTTTATTATGGAGTTAACTGCCGCATAGGTAGTTTAGAAATCTCAATCTTTCATGTAATACTGACTCTCGAAGTTAACTGCCGCATAGGTAGTTTAGAAAAAATCAAAAGCATTACATAGCTTGCCGCCTGCGTTAACTGCCGCATAGGTAGTTTAGAAATGCAACAAAACTCTTTCTGATTGCCGCAAATGGTTAACTGCCGCATAGGTAGTTTAGAAATTTTTCGGCGGTAATTGCGTCATCGTACAAGAGTTAACTGCCGCATAGGTAGTTTAGAAAACGCAAATTTCACCGAAACACCCGCAGGACCAGTTAACTGCCGCATAGGTAGTTTAGAAAAAATTGTAAAAATATGGAGATGAAAGAAATGAGTTAACTGCCGCATAGGTAGTTTAGAAAAATACGTCAGAGTCAGCATCCAGCAGTAATTCGTTAACTGCCGCATAGGTAGTTTAGAAATTTTTTTGTCATAATCCCACTGCAGCATACGTGTTAACTGCCGCATAGGTAGTTTAGAAAAATTGCCAGTAATATTGTATATGTTGTTTTATGTTAACTGCCGCATAGGTAGTGGTCTTAGGACAATATGGTGGACACTAAAATTGCGACTTTTATGCCACACTCCCCGCATGCACTTCATCCGGGGTCTGATAGCCAAGGCTACTATGCTTTCTCCTGTGATTGTACCATGACTCGATATATTCGAAGATACTCTGATAGGCATCTTTTGAATCCTTATACGTTTTACAATACACTTCTTCCTTTTTTAGCAAAGAATGAAATGATTCAATACAAGCATTATCGTAAGGACAACCTTTTCGACTGAATGAATGCCGTATTTTATGATTTGTAAGATATTGTTCAAATAATTCACTTGTATACTGCGTCCCTAAATCGCTTTGAATAATGATTCCTTCCGTATCAGAAACATTCATACAAGCATTACGCACAGCCTTTACTGCAAGTTCAGCAGTCATTGATGTATCATAAGCCCACCCGATAATCCTGCGACTATATAAATCCATTACTGATGCCAGATATGTCCAACCGTCTTTTTGTGTGAATATATAGGTAATATCTGTACACCATTTTTGGTTAATGCCGGTCGCTGTAAAATCCTGATTTAATATATTTTCTTTTTCATCGACATGGACATTGTTTGAGACATGACGGTATTTCTTGATGACGATAGAACGAATCCCCATAGCAGCCATTCTTCGCTGCACACGTTTTAAACTGACATGCCAGCCTCTGTCATGAAGGTCATCACAGATCTTTGGCGCTCCGTAACGGTAATTTGTATCGTAATAGATTGCCAAAATATCTGCATCTAACTTTTGATTTTCAATTTCCCGATTAGAAGGGACATGGTGAATACATTTGTAAAAGGTGCTGCGATTCATATTGAGTACCTTACACATAAGTTTGATAGGATACTTATTTTGATATGCTGTTATGAAAGTAACGATTGCGGTTATTGTTCTTTGGCGAATATGGCTGTAGCTTTTTTTAATATTTCATTTTCCAGTTCAAGTTCATGTATTTTCTTTTGGAGTTTTTGATATTCCTTCATAGAAATAGTTTGCTTCTCATTTACTTGAAGAGTAGGAGCATAGAGCTTCTTCCATTTGTAAATTGTTTGCTCGACTAAGCTATATTCATTTGCGAGCGCTTTAACTGATTTTCCGGAAAGGTGTAAGTTTACAATCTGTTTCTTAAATTCCTCAGAATACCTCTTGTTGTTATGCACCATTTGCAACACATCCTTTCCTATACAAAAGTTTAATGTGTCGCATTTTATGTGTCCACTAATTTATACTAACACCAGTAGTTTAGAAAAATCTTATAAAATGCCGATAGCTTTTATAGTAGTTAACTGCCGCATAGGTAGTTTAGAAACTGGCGGCTTAATTCCCGCGAATCAACTGCACGTTAACTGCCGCATAGGTAGTTTAGAAAGATATACATATACGCATTATCGGTAATTTCATGTTAACTGCCGCATAGGTAGTTTAGAAAACAGCACTATCTACGGTTATAAAAAACTGATCGTTAACTGCCGCATAGGTAGTTTAGAAAGCAAAATTTAATGATTTATTGTTATCAGAAAGGTTAACTGCCGCATAGGTAGTTTAGAAAAGACCGTATGCTGCAGAAAAGAAAAAGCCAATGTTAACTGCCGCATAGGTAGTTTAGAAATACCAACAGGAAGCCGTTGAAGCTGTTATGCATGTTAACTGCCGCATAGGTAGTTTAGAAATATGTATGCTTTGATGAATAAAAAAGCTACTCGTTAACTGCCGCATAGGTAGTTTAGAAAAAATGCCGATGTAGTCTCTATAAAGTCCCAATGTTAACTGCCGCATAGGTAGTTTAGAAATTCTGGGAGAAATTGCCGCCGGGCAACCTATCGTTAACTGCCGCATAGGTAGTTTAGAAAGTACGCTTCGGCATTGACGGATTCCATGCCGTGTTAACTGCCGCATAGGCAGCTTAGAAATGAATAGTCATCTTTCCGCCGTTTACCTCAGCGTTAACTGCCGCATAGGCAGCTTAGAAAAGTTGCTTCCGTCTCCGCTCACCCCTGCCGGAGTTAACTGCCGCATAGGCAGCTTAGAAAATGTACGCCAAACCATTATACGGAAGTGATTTGTTAACTGCCGCATAGGCAGCTTAGAAAAGTTGCTTCCGTCTCCGCTCACCCCTGCCGGAGTTAACTGCCGCATAGGTAGTTTAGAAAATAACATTTCCGGCGGATGCCACAAAATTGGAGTTAACTGCCGCATAGGTAGTTTAGAAAGTATACTTGAGCGTTTCTGCAGATAGATGCGTGTTAACTGCCGCATAGGCAGCTTGGAGAGGTTCGGTTTTGTTTATCTGATTTGTCACTTTAGAGGAGGATTTTCATAAATCATTAACTTGTTTTGAAGTTTTGGGTATGATTAAATATAGTGTAAAGATAAGATTTTATTATGTGATGGTGAGGATGAGGAAAAATGAGTGGGAAAATTTCTTTAGCGTTAAAGGCGGGACTGCTCCATGATGTGGGGAAGGTATGTATACGTGCTACACATGAGAAGACAAGACATTCTGTTCTTGGTGCGGATTTTATTAAAACATTTTTAAAGGATACAGAAGCAGATGAGCAGCTGCTGCGCTGTATAAAATATCATCATGGAAGGGAATTGTCCGGCGCTGGATTGAGTGCCGATGATCTGGCATATGTTATATATGAAGCGGATAATATTGCAGCCGGAGCAGACAGACGGGAAGTGGAAGGAGATCTTAATGACAGGGGTGTGAAGTTTGATTCCGATTTGTGCCTGGAAAATATATTTAATGTCTTTTCGGGGGACGCGGAATCGTCTTATTTTTCTTTACATGAATTAGATGCGATAAAAAAAGATAACTTTCCTCATGGAAATAAAAGTATAGCGACACAGGGACAATATAGATCCATCATGCGGTATCTGGAAGAGAATTTTCGGAAAAAATCACCGATTTCTATGGAAGAAAATGAGCTCCTGCGTATATTGGAAGATACACTCATCTATGTACCGTCAAGCACAAATATGAAGGAACATGCGGATATTTCTTTATATGATCACATGAAAATGACCGGCGCGATAGCAGCTGTTCTGATGAAGTACATGGAAATGTCGAAAATTACGGATTATAAAGAGTTTTGCTTTACTCATAATAAAGAAAACAGAAATAAGGACGTATTCCTGATGATTTCCGGTGATTTTTCAGGCATACAGAAATTTATATACCGTATCCGATCTGAAGGCGCGATGCGTATGCTTCGCGGGCGTTCTTTTTACTTGGATATTGCTTTGGAAAATATAGTGGATGAGTTGTTGGAAGAATTGCATCTTTCCCGAGCGAATTTGATTTATTGCAGCGGCGGGCATTTTTATATATTGGCAGATAATACAAAGGAAACACAGGATACCGCAAAAGCCGTTGCGGAAAAAATAAATCAGGGACTGGTGAAGCTGTTTTCCGGAACTTTGTATTTAGCGATGGGATGTGAACCTCTCTGTGCCAATGATTTAATGGCGGAATCTGATACAGTACATCATAAAAAGAATGTATTTCGTTCTGTATCCGAAAAGGTTTTTACAGCAAAGGCATCCAGATATGGTCCGGATATATTGACCGAAATATTTGATGAAAACAGCAATATAAATAGAGCGGATCAGGGAGCTCGTGAATGTGGTATATGCCATGTTTCGACAAACAGACTGGGGCCTTACAAAGGAAATGAATCAAATGACAGCACGGGTATAGAGGTTTGTGAAGTCTGCAACGGGCTGTATTATTTAGGAAAAGCACTGATTGATGATAAAAGAAGTGTTTTTGCTGTTCTTTCAGAAAAAGCGGAAGGGTTGGACAAGGCGATACCGATTTCCGCATGTTCCGGTTTGTGCTGGCTTACAGCAGCTTCTCAAAATGATTTGAAGCAGTGGGCTGAAGCCGGAATACTGAAACGGATTTATGATAAAAATGGCTCTTATACGTCGTCATTCATGGCATCCCGTTTGTGGGTGGCAGACTATGCGGCAAAGAATGAGATGGGGAAAGTGCTTGATTTCAATGAGCTGGCAGAAAGTTCCGGAGAAAAGACAGGAAAAGGAATTAAACGTCTTGGCGTACTTCGGGCAGATGTAGATGGATTGGGAGCAGCCTTTATTGCAGGCTTTATACATAAAGAGAATAAAAATCCGGAAGCCTATGCGACTTTATCCCGATATGCTGCCCTATCACGCAGTATGGCGCTGTTTTTTAGAAAGATAATCAATAGTATTTGTAAAAAAGAATTGCCCAAAGGCATAAAGCCATTTTATCTTTTTGAGGATAAAGACGGTGAGCCGAGAAAAATTCATGTAGTATACTCCGGCGGTGATGATCTTTTTCTTGTCGGCGCCTGGGATGATCTGATGGGATTTGCCGTTGATCTGAAACGTGCGTTTTCGGTTTATACCAATGGAAAGCTTACCTTTTCCGCCGGCTTGGGATTGTATTCTTCCACGTATCCGATTAGCCGTATGGCGGAGGTCACCGGGGAATTGGAAGAGTTGGCGAAGACCAGTCCGGGAAAAAACAGCATCGCTTTATTTGGCAGTGGTACGGAATATCATCGAAATGAAAAGAATAGCGGTGCAGCGGAAAAAGAAAATGCTGCTGTTTATACATGGGATGAATTCATAGAGAAAGTTCACGGTGAAAAAATAAAGTTCCTTATGGAGCATATGCTGCTGGATGGTATCAATGGCAACAATAAAAGAAATGATCGTATCTCCGCAGGTAAATCGCTTTTATACAAATTAATGAACTTGCTGCAGGGAGCTGCCGGGGATAGGATGGACTTGGCGCGGTTTGCTTACACATTGGCGCGATTGAAGCCGAAGGGGAAAGAATTGCAGCCCTGTTATGAGAAGGTAAGAAGCTGGTTTTATCAGTGGGCGGTGAAGGAAGAAGAACGAAAAGAATTGGTGACAGCTCTTCAGTTCATTATTTATCGTATGCGTGACAAGGAGGAAGCATGATGCTGGAAGAAAATAAGATCGTGGATCGGGCGCAGCAGGTGATGGGAAATTTATCTCGAAAGGGGCAAATGGTTACTACATCGCAGATACGGAAATTTTTGACAGCCGTAAATACAGTGACCGAAAAAGTGAATGCCTATAAATTAGAGAAGACAGATGAGTATGATACATTACCTGTGGAATTGCAGGCGCAAATCAAGTATCTGAAAGTAAAGTTAGCTTATCAGATTGGACGGAATAGGAGTAAATGGGGAAATCCGGTTGAAGACTTCGAAAAAGAAGCCGGATTAATAAGCCTGATTGACGGGATAAAAAGCAGTACAAAAGAATATGAAAAATTTGCCCATTATATTGAAGCATTGGTGGCTTTTCATAAATTTTACGGAGGGAAGGACTAATCATGGCACAGGTACAGTTAAAAGGGAAATTGCTGATTGGAGCGGTACTTACAGTGAAGACGGGATTGCATATCGGTGATTCCAGCGATTTTGCGCCGATTGGCGCTGTAGACAGTCCTTTTATCAGGGATCCGTTGACAAAGGCGCCGATCATTCCTGGGAGTTCTTTAAAAGGAAAGATGAGGACGCTTTTAGCCAGGGTACGGGACGGCATGGCTGCTCTCCCTTCGCCGGAAGAGGATGAAGCGGTCGTGGCCAGATTATTCGGCATCAGCTCAAAAACAGAAACCAAACCCGCGCGATTGCAGTTCAGGGACGCATTCGTTAAAGCAGAAAGCAGGAATAAGTTTAAAAACTTAGATACAGATACCTACTTAGGAGAGATTAAAGCGGAAAATACGATTAATCGGGGGACCGGTGTGGCCAATCCCCGGATGATTGAACGGGTACCCGCAGGGATGGAATTTGATTTCCAGCTGGTTTATAACATCGAAGACGAGAACCAGATGAAAGAGGATATGGAAGTACTGTGCAGAGGATTCCGCTTGCTGCAGTTAGACTATCTTGGGGGACATGGATCCCGCGGTTATGGCAGGATTGCGTTTTCCTCGTTCCATGTACAGAAAATGGATCCGCAGACAGCAGAAATGGAAGAACAGGCTGCATTGGCACAGGAGTTTGAGGGATCAAAATTATGAGGCATGAAATCATACTGTTCCACTTTACCTCTCCGGTACACTTCGGTGATGTGGCAGAAGGTGGAGGTCTTGGGGAAATTTTATCTTATTGCAGGGCGGATACTTTTTTCAGCGCGCTCTGCCGGGAAGCTGCGGATATTTCGCAGGAACTTTTGGAATGTGTAATAGAGAATGTTCGGCTGGGAAACTTGCGGGTTTCGGATTTGTTTCCGTGGAAGAAGGCAAACCATTGTTACGAGTTATACCTGCCTCGTCCCGTAATGTATCAAAAGAATTCTGATCTGGTAGAAACGCTTTCTTATGAAGAGGTAAGAGCGCAGTCGGGAGAAAGGAAAAAGCATAAGAAACGTTCTTTTATCCGTGCTTCGGAAATGGAGATTTATTTACAGGGACGGGATGTATCTGTCCAGCCTGATTTTGGAAAGGAAGAAATCCGTACGCAGTATAATGCCAGAGAAAGGCATCCCTATGGAATCGGGGCATATCACTTTATGCCTGATGCCGGTTTATATTTTATCCTTTCGGGAAGTGAGGAGCTTGCGGAAAGGTTGGAACCGCTTATTAAGCTTTTGGGAATGGCGGGAATCGGGGGAAAAAGAAGCAGCGGATTCGGGAAGTACATATTTGAGGATGACCCTTTGGCGTTAAGTGATGAGGATACCTACGGCGGGGATGATGTTTCCTTGTATAAAATGCTGTGTGCCGATCATTCCGATTGTTATATGTCGCTTTCTTCCTTTCTTCCGGAAAAATCGGAGGTGAAGGATGTATCGGCCGGTACGGGAAAAATCATTAAGCGGGGCGGCTTTGCATGGTCAAGAGACATGATAAGCGCTGCGAAAACCAATAGCGTGTATATGATAGCGTCAGGCGCCTGTTTTTCCAAGCGGTTAGAGGGACGGATTGCCGACGTGAATAATGGTTCGGCACCGCATCCTGTCTATAAATATGGTAGAGGATTATTTGTGGGGCTGCCGTTATGATGAAATATTGGAAAATGAAACTGACCTGCCAGTCACCGGTGCATATCGGCAGTGGAGATATATATCAAAAAAATCAGTATGTATATGAGGACAACGGGAAAAAAGCTCATATTTATTTTCTAAACGAATCGAAATGGGCGGAATTTTTAGAAAAAGAAAAACTGCTGGACAGCTTTGTTTCTGAAATTCATAGAAAGTTTAAGCATTTCTCCATTTATGATTTTTTGAATACATGTAAAAGAAATGATCGTCAGCCGGAATCATTAAAAAGACTGATAAGGGACCTGGTCGATAGCGGTGTGTTGTCAAAACCGGAAACGGCGGATGTTCCTTACTCAAAGAATCCAAGGAATGCCTTAAATGATGTTCATACCTTTATCAAGGACAGTAAGGGCAGGATGTACATACCCGGTTCCAGTCTGAAAGGGGCTTTCCGCACCGCCATAATCGCTGCCATGATAAGAAAAGATAGGGAAAGGTATGAAAAATACTGGAATGAGATATTTAATATTGCTAAGAGAGCAAATTACCTTAATCGAAATATAGGAAATGTCCTGGATAAACTGGAAAAAGAGATTTTTATACCCATTGGCACTGACGGGAAGCGGAATATGGTCAACAGCTGCTTCCGTGCTCTCACTGTGGGAGACAGCAGTACCGCTTCCAAGGCAGGTATCATTGTGCAAAAGGCGGATTTCGGAGAAAAGGAAGATAATCCGCATACCATTTCCCTTTGGCGGGAGTGCATGGCGCCCGGCGATACAGTGAATTTTAAGCTGGGAATTGACAGCGTGGGAATGAAAGCTTTGGGGATTTCTGACACGAAGGGGCTTATTCAATGCTTACAGGATTTTGTTGATTTCCAGTGTGAATTGCTATGGAAGTCATTTGGGGATACCGATGAAATACAGGAAATGCAGCATACTGATTTATTGCTCGGTGGAGGAGCGGGCTTTTTGAGCAAGACCGTTATCTATGCGCTGGCACCCGATCTGAAAACAGGACGGGATGTGGTGAAGCGGCTGATGGCGGAGCAATTCAAAAGAGGACATCATAATCAAGGCGAACATATTTCTCCGCATACCTTGAAATTGGCGAAGCGGGGAAATTCTTATCAGGTCATGGGAATGTGCAAGTTAGAAGTGGAAGAAGAATTATGCTGACATTGGCAGAAACGGAACTGCGGTTACCGGAAGGTATTCTGCTGAACCAGTCATTCGGATCGGTTTTTCATGGCGCGTTAATCAGCGAGTTGGATAGAGAATGGGCGGAAAAGATGCATGAACAGCAGATTCGCCCGTACAGCCAATATCTTTTGGTGAAAGAGGGGAACCCTTACTGGCGGATAGCGGTGCTGACAGAAGAAGCTTTTGACCATATACTCCGGCCGATGATGCAGAAAACCTCTCTTTTTTTGGAGCAAAAGGGATATGAAGTAGAGGTAGGAAAATTCAGTATACTGAAGAAAGACTCATTTCAGGGACTGGAAGAGCGATTCTGGACAGGAACGGAAAAGATCCATCATATAGAATTGGATTTTCTTACATCCGCTTCGTTCAAAAAAAATGGAGAATACAAAATCTTTCCGGAGCTTCTGCTTGTTTTTAACAACCTGATCCGGAAATGGAATGTATATTCTGACAGCATGGTGCTGGGAGAAGAACGGCTGGGGGATAAACTGGCGGAATTTATGTGTATCACGGATTACCGGCTGCATACCCATCCTTTCTCCGTGGAAGGGAGGCGCATACGGGCATTCCGGGGAAATATACGGCTTGGCCTTTTTAAAGATGACATAACACGCCGTATGGCGTCTATGCTTGCTGCCTTTGCCGATTATGCGGGGATAGGTATAAAGACGGCTATGGGGATGGGCGCAGTTCATTCGAATATTGCTTATTATCAAAAAAAGGAGCAGTTATGAGAATCTTATTTACACCTGTAGGAGATACGGATCCGGTGAGAGGATATCATGATGGCGGGATGCTGCATATTCTCCGTCATTATGCGCCGGTAGACCGCATCTTTGTATTTCTTACGAAAGAAATGGAAGATAAGGAAGCAGAGAGCGAATGTTATACAAAAGGGATACAAAAAGTAGCACCCCAATGTAAGATCGAATTCATCAGGAGCGGAATTACCGAGCCCCATATATATGAAAGACTGACGGTTTTGCAGGATGTATTCCATGAGAAGTATGAACAGTACCCTGATGAGGAATGGCTGCTGAATCTCAGCTCCGGCACACCGCAGATCAAAACAGTCATGGGGCTTATAGGGCTGGACTATCCGGAGACTAAAGCTATTCAGGTTTTAACTCCGGGAAAAAGCTCAAATAGTAAAAATCATCCGGAAGAAACACCGGGACTGGTGGAAATGCTGGATTGTAATGATGATAATGATCCCGCTGCCCCCAATCGCTGCAAGGAGGCGAAACTTTCTCTGCTCAAAAAACACAGTGTGAAATGGCAAATTATATCTCTGGTGGAAAATTATGAGTATGAAGGCGCGCTGCAGCTTTTGAGACAGAATCGGCATCTGTTTTCTGATATATCGGAAAAGCTTTTGCGTCACGCGGTTTGCAGAAGGAATTTGATGTGGAAGGATGCCAACAAAATTATTCCCTCTTATAATGGGAAACCTTTAATCAGCAAGGCAGGAGATTTTGAAGAGTTTTTCCGTGTCATGGAACTTAGGCAAAGGAAAAAGCAGCTGTATGAATTTATTGTAAAAACAACACCAATTTGTACGAAGTTAGCGACAGATTACGCGATATCTTTGGAGCAGAGAACGTTATTTGACTTAAACGCATGTAGTGAGATTCGCCGAGATGAAGATGGGGATGTCAGGTATGTATTAAAAAGAGAAAAAATAGGACGATATAATAATACGTTGTTGGAGCATTTGAATCATCAATATAAACGCTCTGGCGGATTTAAGGACAGTGATTTATCTATTTCAAATATGGCGTATATTTGTGAATGGATCATTAATTCTGGGATATCTTCAAATGGACGAGATATTGAAATTAAGAAAATATTTGTCCGTTTAAGCATTGTATCAGAGAATATAAGAAATAAAGTGGCGCATAAAATAGTCATGAACTTGACGGAAAATATTATAAGGGAGTGGTCAAAGGGCAAAGAAAGAAGCGGAATTGCTGATGCAGGATTAGATTCTCGGGATATATTAAATTATTTACATCGGGCATCAGATTTGATTCGAGGTCAAAAGTTCCAATGGGATTATGGTGAATTAAATAATTCCATCATAGATAGTTTATAGAAAGAAGGTTATCGGACGTGAGCTGGATCTATGTCACCGAACCGGGGGCAAAGCTTAATCGGCAGGGCGGACGATATGTGATCAGTCGTGAGAATGAAACGATCTGCGAAGTACCGTCTGCCGTGGTAGAAGGTGTCACATTGTTTGACTCTATCCAGATATCATCATCCGTCATTGTAGATTTTTTGGAAAGAAATATTCCTTTGACATGGATCTCCTCGACAGGACGCTTTTTCGGCCGCCTGGAATCCACGGATCATCAGAATGTATTGCGCCAGAAAGAACAGTTTGACGCGTTGGCAGATAAGGACTTCTGCCTTGCGCTTGCGAAAAGAGTTGTGTTTGGGAAAGTATATAATCAAAGAACCATATTGCGGAATTATAACCGCCGTGCCGAGGATCCATTTATTGAAAAAGTAAGAAGTGACATACGGATATTAGCAGATAAGCTGCATATGGCTCATTCCGTCGAAGAAGTCATGGGATATGAAGGGATGATGGCACGAATCTATTTTCAGGCGATAGGGCATATCCTTCCTGAAGAATTCCGGTTTGAAAAGCGTACGAAGCGTCCTCCCCGGGATTATTTCAATTCCCTTCTTAGTTTCGGGTATACCCTCCTTATGTATGATTTTTACAGTGCAATCGTAAACTGCGGCCTTCATCCTTATATAGGATTTCTTCATGCACTGAGAAATGGACATCCTGCATTAGCGTCCGATCTCATGGAACCATGGAGACCGGCTGTGGTGGATGCTTTCTGCCTCTCCCTTGTGACGCACCGGGAAATATCTAAAGATTATTTTGTGAAAGGAGAAAATGGGGGGATTTATCTGAATCGGATTGGACGGCGCATATTCCTGCAAGCATATGAAAGGAAAATGCGTACGGTGAATCGTTATTTTCAGGGAACATATTCCTGGCGCCATACCATACAAATGGAATGTGACTCCTATAGTCTTGCTGTGCATCAAAGAGATGTAGAGAAATTAAAGCCGATGGTTATACGATAATGGAAGAAATAGAAATCAGAGTGCGGCCGACAGACGATAATCGGTATATTGTTCTCATCATTTATGACATCACGGATAATAAAAGAAGATTATCTATGGTACGCTGTCTGGAGCAGTTTGCCGTGCGCGTGCAAAAATCCGCATTTGAAGGATTTCTGACACCCAAACAATACGAATGTATATCGGAACTGGCGAGCAGAATCATAAATGCGGAGCAAGATTCATTGCGTATTTATATTCTCTATGACCATACAAGAGTAAGATCGTGGGGCATAGGTGATATAAAAGAAGACGATGTGATAATATATTGATTAAGAGGAATTGGAGACGGTACAATATGGATGAAAAAAAGATTTAATCCGCGCCGATGCCGATGGGTACGGAGAGAAATGTATGGATTGCGTCAGAGGGGAGCCTTTTTGTGCAAGGAAATGGAGGATCCGCCGAAAGATAGCAAAAATGTTCAGACTTGGCGGCATATCATAACGACAGTATAAAAAAAGAATCCCCGAATGAGGGGACGGAAACTGCTTGAGATTTTCATGATGTCCTCACTTTCCGCCCATTATAAAAAAAGAATCCCCGAATGAGGGGACGGAAACAGGCAAACGGCATTGAAGTCGTCGTGGACGATAGTAGCTGTGATAAAAAAAGAATCCCCGAATGAGGGGACGGAAACAACGTTGGTACTGTAGGGCACTAACTCAACTTGCCCGATATAAAAAAAGAATCCCCGAATGAGGGGACGGAAACTTCAGCATATGGTACAAGTTCCAGTATCCCCACGGCGTATAAAAAAAGAATCCCCGAATGAGGGGACGGAAACTTTGCAAGAACCTGCCAATAACGCTACTGATTTTCATCAATAAAAAAAGAATCCCCGAATGAGGGGACGGAAACGACTTTTATTAAATTCCCCTTTATGTTGGGGAACATGAGGCGATAAAAAAAGAATCCCCGAATGAGGGGACGGAAACCGTCGACGACGACAGTGACACCACAGCTGGCGTCCTCATATAAAAAAAGAATCCCCGAATGAGGGGACGGAAACGCGTACATCAACTTTCTTTCCGCTGTTCAAATAAAATCATAAAAAAAGAATCCCCGAATGAGGGGACGGAAACCTAAGAATTTTTTTCTGAACGCATTCTGATATTTTGTATAAAAAAAGAATCCCCGAATGAGGGGACGGAAACGTGTTTTATCTTGTCTCTCGTGTCATCCATATCTATATACCATAAAAAAAGAATCCCCGAATGAGGGGACGGAAACCCAACGTGGTCAGGAAATACCTGTCCAACCAGGAAAAGGGAAATAAAAAAAGAATCCCCGAATGAGGGGACGGAAACTAGCGACGGCGATCACTCCGTTCGGGCTCCCCTCGATATTGAATAAAAAAAGAATCCCCGAATAAGGGGACGGAAACGCCAGATCATTAGGATTATTCGTTTCATACTTGCGGACAATAAAAAAAGAATCCCTGAATGAGGGGCAGAAAAAACGATGATGGAGTAATTTCAATGTTTCAGTATGCAGATTGCATTTGACTATTGCATTTCTTTTTACTTACAATAATAAGAAAGGAAGAGAGTGGTAAATAGAGAGGCGCTATGGGAAATACAGCTTTCGGACGGATGGGTGAGGATCGGGCTTGTTTGTACCTGGAGGAGAAGGGGATGACTTTGGTCACCCGGAATTTCAGGTGTAAACATGGGGAAATCGATCTCATCATGAAGGACGGAAGCGTTTTTGTATTTATCGAGGTAAAGACCCGGCGGAGCCGTTTATATGGGGAACCGATTGAGGCGGTGACTGTGTATAAGCAGCGGCATATCCGTTATACAGCGGAGGTATTTCTTTTAGCGCGTCATTTGCATGATGTCCGGATCCGTTTTGATGTGGTGGAAGTCATGATGGCGCCGGGGCGTGCGGTGCGCTTACGTCATACAAGGAATGCGTTCTGAGAGAGGGAGATGCCATGTTTGCGCAGGTGTTTGGGACATGTACGTTTGGGTTGAATGGTCATGTGATTACTGTGGAGGTGGATATCAGCCGTGCGTCACCGGCTTTTGATATTGTCGGGCTGCCTGCGGTTTCTGTGAAGGAGTCGAAGGAGCGTGTCCAGTCGGCGATACGGAATTCCGGATATTTTTTTCCTATTGAAAAGGTAACGGTGAATTTGGCGCCTGCGGATTTGAAGAAGGACGGTTCCTGTCTTGATCTGCCGATTGCCATGGGGGTACTGGCGGCAAGCGGGGTGATTCCGAAAGAGGCTCTTGCATCGGTGATGTTCATCGGAGAGCTTTCTTTGCAGGGGGAAATACGCTCGGTGCCTGGTGTGCTTTCCATGGTTCTTGCCGGACGGGAAGCGGGGATTTCTACTTTTTTCATGAGCCCTGCAGTTGCCGGGGAGGCTCTTCTTTGTGAAAATGTGACTGTGTACGCGCCAAAGACGCTTGGCGAACTGGTGGAGTATCTTTTGGGGCATAGCCCGATGGCTCCTGCCAAGCGGCGGGAAGCGGCGGAATCTAAGTTGAGTGATGTGGATTTTGCCGAGGTGCAGGGACAGATCATGGCGAAGCATGCTATGGAAATAGCGGCGGCAGGGTCCCATAATGTCCTTATGACGGGGCCGCCCGGATCAGGGAAAACGATGCTGGCACGCCGCATCACGACGATTCTTCCTCCGATGACGCGGGAGGAGGCTCTTGAGGTGACAAAGATTTATTCGGTGGCCGGACTGTTCAAGGCGGAGGATATCATCCGTGAGCGTCCGTTCCGCAGTCCTCATCATACGATTTCCATGGCCGGGCTTATCGGCGGAGGTACGATTCCTCGTCCCGGCGAGGTGACGCTTGCCCATAACGGTGTTTTATTTTTAGATGAACTTCCTGAGTTTCCACGGGCGGTGCTGGAAGTTCTCCGGCAGCCGCTGGAGGATCGGGAGGTGCATATTTCAAGGGTAAATGCATCTTTTGTATATCCTTCCGATTTTGTACTGATTGCCGCAATGAATCCTTGTCCCTGCGGATATCTTGGGGATCCTGACCATCCCTGTACCTGCAGTGATGGAGAAATACGGAGTTACGGCAGAAAGATTTCCGGCCCTCTTTTGGACAGGATTGATTTGCATGTGTCGGTGATGCGTCCGAAGTATAGTGAACTCACAGCAACGATTAAAGGGGAATCTTCAGTACGGATTGCGGAACGTGTAGCAGCGGCAAGGGCCATGCAGTCGGAACGGTTGTCTAAATGGCATATGCAGAATAATGCGCAGATGGGGCACCGCCAGCTTCGGGAAACCTGCCGTTTGGATGCGGAGGGGTCGGAGCTGCTCCGTGAGGTTTTTGAAAAGCTCCATTTATCCGCGAGAAGTTATGACCGCATCATTAAAGTATCCCGTACGATTGCCGATTTGGCAGGTACGTCGGAGATTAAGCCCGAGCATGTGGCGGAAGCGCTCAGTTACAGAAATATGCTTCCCCGGAGGTCATGATGGATATATTCGCGGCGGCGCTCCCCGGTTGTCCAAGACTGGGAGCCAAACATATGCGGACTCTCATAGAGGCGTTCGGAACGGCGGAAGATGTGTGGAAGGCTTCCGATAAGGAGATTGTGGAATCTCATTTGCTGAAAGGAAAGACGGAAGCGTCTTTTTTGGCGTACCGGAAAGAAACGGAGCCTGAAGAAATAGGGGAAAAGTTATACCGGCTGCAGATTCGCTGTGTGACATGGGAGGATGATTTGTATCCCCCGCTTTTACAGACGACGGCAAATCCTCCGGCTGTTTTATTTTATAAAGGAAATAATCCCGTTTTTGAGAAAACGGTGGCGATTGTAGGATCACGGAAAGCGACGCCTTATGGCGTGCAGACGGCAGAACGGATAGCCTGCGGTTTGGCTGAAAATGGAGTGACGGTAATTTCCGGCGGCGCGCGGGGGATCGACAGCGCTGCGCATGAAGGGGCATTGCGCGGAGAAAGCCCGACGGTGGTGGCGCTTGCCTGCGGGCTGGATCATGTATATCCTCCGGAAAATAAAAATTTGTTCCAAAAAATCATTGATAATGGCGGTACGATTATTTCTGAATACCCGCCGGGTACGCCGCCTCTGGGGAGGCAGTTTCCCGCAAGGAACAGAATTATCGCGGGAATGAGCCGGGGGATTCTTGTGGTGGAAGCGGCAGAACGGAGCGGCGCTCTTATTACCTCTGACTTTGCTTTGGAAGAAGGACGGGATGTCTTTTCCGTTCCGGGAAATATTTGGCTCGATTCGAGCAGAGGAACCAATCATCTGATACGGAGCGGGGCGATTTGCTGTACGTCCTACGAGGATATCCTTTCTGAATACGGGTGGAACGAAAAGAGTATTTCTTCCAAGAAGGAATCTCCTGAACAGTTGACATTGGAAGAGGAAGTGGTGTATCGTTTCTGCTGTACAGGAGAGGAAGTGACGGCGGAGGATATTCTCCAGCAGTCAGGAATGTCGGTGATGAAGATTACGATGCTCCTGCTCCGGCTTCAGCTTAAAGGGTTTATAAAGGAAACGGGATCCGGCCGGTTTATTACAACAGGACGCGGATAATATAAATGAGATATATGCTGTATTTCATGTAGTATAGGGAGGGTATTTTGGCTATACAGATTACGATCACCGTGAAGGATAAGAAGAAAAGATCTTCTGCCGGGGAAAAACTTTTCACAAGGAAACCGAATGCCAAGGGGAAACACCTGATTATCGTGGAGTCTCCGGCAAAGGCGAAGACGATTGAGCGTATTTTGGGCTCCGATTATAAGGTGCTTGCCTCCATGGGTCATTTACGTGATTTGCCGCAGCGTACGCTTGGTGTGGATGTGGCAAATGATTTCAAGCCGGAGTATGTTAGTTCGGCGGAACGGGCCGATGTCATTGAAAATTTGCAGAAAGAAGCCAATAAGTCGAAAGATATTCTTCTGGCAACGGACCCTGATCGTGAAGGGGAAGCCATTTCCTGGCATTTGTCGAAACTTCTTGATGTGGATCCCCGGTCAAATGCGCGTATCGCCTTTCATGAAATCACGCCGCCGGCGATTAAAGAGGCGGTACTCCATCCCGAACCGATTGATTTAAACCGTGTAGATGCCCAGCAGGCACGCCGCGTGCTTGATCGTCTTGTGGGGTACAAGCTTTCACCGTGGCTGTGGAAGCAGATTTACCGCGGCCTTTCCGCGGGACGTGTACAATCGGTAGCGACACGTCTGATTTGTGAAAGGGAAGAAGAAATACGGGCGTTTAAGCCTGTGGAATACTGGACGGTGGAAGGGATTTACCGTACGGAGGAAAAGGAAAGTTTCAAGGCGAAACTGACGCAGGTTGACGGGAAGGAAGCAAAAATTAATAATGCAGAGGAAGCGGATCGGGTTGTCAGGGGGATTTTAAAACAACCGGCAGAAATCACTTCAGTCACAAAAACGAAAAAGCAGCGTAAGGCAAAACCGCCGTACACGACTTCCACGATGCAGCAGGATGCGGTCAACCGTCTTAATTTCGGCTCCAAAAAGACGATGGCTCTTGCCCAGATGCTTTATGAAGGGATCGAAATACCGGGTCACGGACATGTAGGACTGATTACATACATGCGTACTGACTCGACCCGTATTTCCGATGAAATGATCAAGCAGGTACGGCCGTACATTGAACGTGTTTATGGGAAAGACTATCTGCCGCCTAAACCGAATGTATATGCCAGGGGGAAGGATTCTCAAGATGCCCATGAAGCGATTCGTCCCACGAATCTGCAGTTTGCTCCGGATATGCTGGCGGCCGTTTTGTCCCGTGACCAGCTCCGGCTGTATACATTGATCTGGAACCGATTCCTTGCAAGCCAGATGGCGCCCCAGATTTCCCAGGCAACGAATGCAGTGCTCCAAAGCGGCATTTACACACTTCGCGCGACAGGGACGCAGATATTGTTTGATGGATTTACGGTACTCCGGACGGTAAAAGAAAAGAAGCAGGATAATGAAGAGCTTCCTATTCTGCCGGCGCTCCATAAAGGACATACGGTACTCAATACAAAGGCGGAAGGAGAGCAGCATTTCACCGCGCCGCCGCCAAGGTACACGGAAGCCAGCCTGATTAAGACACTTGAGGAGAAGGGGATAGGCAGGCCGTCTACATATGCGCCTATTTTGGATACCATCCAGAGGCGTAAGTATGTGGAAAAAGAGGGAAAACAGTTTGTTCCCACAGATATCGGGTTTAAAGTGACGGATCTTTTAAAGAAATATTTTGCCGGTATTGTCAGTGTGGATTTCACCGCGCAGCTGGAAACCTGGCTGGATAAAATTGCTGACGGCAAAGCGACGTATAAAAAGGTCATGAGCGGGTTCTGGGATGTTTTTGAGAAGGAACTGCAGAATGCCAACCTGGAGGCAGCGAAGGCGAAGGAAGAAAATCAGGAAGTATCCGATGTAATCTGCGAAAAATGCGGTGCCCATATGATTGTGAAGATGAGCCGTTACGGGAAATATCTCGCCTGCCCGAATTTTCCTTCTTGCAAAAATATCAAGCCTTATCATACGGGAGAAGAAAAGGAAGAGATTTCCGATGTGGATTGTGACAAGTGCGGCGCGAAGATGGTGTACCGCCAGGGGCCGTACGGCAGATATCTGAAGTGCCCGGAATGCGGGCAGAACAAAGCGATCGTTATTGATACAGGCATAGAGTGTCCGAAATGCCATGAGGGGCATTTGGTGAAGCGCCGCTCAAAGCGGGGACGTTATTTCTATGGCTGCAGCCGTTATCCGGCCTGCGATATGGCAGTCTGGGATGAACCGGTTAATGAGTTCTGCTCTGTCTGCGGCGCGATCAAGGTAAAGAAGGTTCGGAAAAATAAGGAAGAAGAGCTTATCTGCTCTAATCCCGAGTGCACAACGCATCCGAAAAAGAAAACTGTAACGAAAACTTCGGCAGCAAAGAAAAAGACAACAACTGCAAAGAAGACGACTGCCGGGGCGGCGGGGAAAACCAAAACAGGAGCCGGTGATTGATGGAGAAGGTTACGGTAATCGGAGCCGGTTTAGCAGGAAGCGAGGCTGCCTGGCAGCTGGCGGAAATGGGGGTTCCCGTGAAGCTGGCGGAAATGCGTCCGGCAATCGGAACGCCTGCCCATCATACGGGATATTGTGCGGAACTGGTGTGCAGCAATTCTTTCCGTGCGGCGGCTCTTACCAATGCGGTAGGACTTCTGAAAGAAGAGATGCGCCGGCTCGGGTCGGTGATTATGGAATGTGCCGATGCCCACCGTGTCCCTGCAGGCGGTGCTCTGGCGGTGGATCGTAACGGATACGCGGCGGCAGTGACAAAAAAGATAAAAAGTCATCCGCTGATTGAATTTGTCAATGAAGAAATCAGGGAAATACCGGAAGAAGGGATCGTGATTATTGCGACCGGGCCGCTGACGGACGGCGCTCTCGCAAAAAGCATAGAAAAATTCTGCGGCGGCGAAGGACTTCACTTCTATGATGCCGCAGCGCCCATCGTGATGAAAGAATCCCTTGATATGGACATCGTGTACCGGATGTCCCGCTACAATAAGGGAGAGGCGGCATACCTGAACTGCCCCATGAACGAAGAGGAATACAATGCATTTTATGAGGCGCTCAGGACGGCGGAGACAGCGGAAGTCCACGGGTTTGAAGAAGGAAATGTCTTTGAAGGGTGTATGCCTGTGGAAGTGATGGCGCAGCGCGGTAAGGATACGATGCGTTTCGGGCCGATGAAACCGGTAGGACTTCCTGATCCGCGGACAGGGAAGGAACCGTATGCTGTTGTCCAGCTGCGTCAGGATAATGAAGAAGATACGATGTACAATATTGTCGGCTTCCAGACTCATCTGAAATGGGGCGAGCAGAAACGGGTTTTTGGCATGATTCCCGGACTTGCTGGTGCGGAGTTTGTCCGCTATGGCGTGATGCATCGGAATACCTATATCCATTCGCCCGATTTACTGGAAGCCACTATGGAAACGCGGGCACGGAAGGGACTCTTCTTTGCAGGGCAGATGACAGGCGTCGAAGGGTATGTGGAATCGGCGGCATCGGGAATCGCGGCAGCCTATTCCGCTTTCGCGCGGGCGGCGGGGAAGGAGCCGCGGGCATTCCCGAAGGAGACGGCAATTGGCGCGCTCTGCCATTATATTTCTCATTTTATCGGAAAGAATTTCCAGCCGATGAATGTGAATTTCGGATTGCTGCCTCCTTTGCCTGAAAAGGTGAAGAAAAGAGAAAAGAATGAAAGACTGGCGGCGCGGGCATTGTCAGTCTTGGATGAGTTTATAAAGGGATAAAGAGGAGCCGTTTCTTTCAGGGGACGGCTTTTATCGCGGGGTATAATAAAGGAAGTGAACTTACTATTACCTGAAACATAAAAGTACAAGGAGGAAATATGTTTACTGCAACAACAATACTGGCTGTAAAGAAAGACGGACATACGGCTGTGGCCGGTGACGGGCAGGTCACGATGGGCAGCGCCGTGGTGATGAAGAATACGGCGCGGAAGGTGCGCCGCCTGTATCATGGAAAGGTCATTGCCGGATTTGCCGGTTCTGTAGCGGATGCATTTGCTCTTTTTGATAAGTTTGAAGGAAAACTTTCTGATTGCAATGGAAATCTGGTGCGTGCTGCCGTGGAGTTCGCCAAAGAGTGGAGGCGGGATCGGGTGCTCCAAAAGCTGGAAGCTCTTTTGATTATGACGGATGGCGACCATTTATTTCTTGTATCAGGCAGCGGAGAGGTTATCGAGCCGGATGACGGCATACTGGCAATCGGGAGCGGCGGAAATTATGCTCTTGCCGCAGCTCGCGCTTTGTGTTCGGTGTCGGATTTATCAGCGCGGGAGATTGCGGAACAGTCACTCCATGTGGCGGCGGATATCTGCGTATATACGAATCATAATGTGATTGTGGAGGAAATAGGATGAAAGATCTGACACCACGGAGAATTGTGGAATATCTTGATGAATACATTGTGGGACAGCAGAATGCGAAACGGTCTGTCGCTGTCGCCCTGCGGAATCGTTGGCGCAGCAGCCGGCTTCCTAAGGAAATAGCCCGTGAAGTAAGTCCGAAAAATATTCTTCTTATCGGTCCCACCGGAGTGGGAAAAACGGAAATTGCCCGCCGCATTGCTGCGCTGACAGGTGCCCCTTTCGTAAAGGTGGAAGCGACGAAGTATACGGAAGTCGGCTATGTGGGCCGCGATGTGGAATCTATGGTGCGCGACCTGGCGGAAGAAGCGGTGCGCCTTGTGAAGAAGCAGGAATCAGGTCGTTATGGGAAAGATGCGGAAGAGGCGGCGGTGCAGAAAATTGCTGAAATCATGTGGCCTGCAAAGAAAAAGGAAACGAGATCTCCTATGGAAATTATTTTAGGGGAAAAGGCGGAGAAGACAGGTGTTTCAGATGAAGGGGAAAGGGAGAGAAGAAAGAATCTGCTTGCCCGTATCAGGAGCGGCGAATTGGACGACCGCCAAATAGAAGTGGAATTGGAAGAAAAAGGAAATATTGAAGATACAGCGGACAATGAACAGGCGAATCGGATTTCTCAAATATTCGCATCCATGATGCCGAAAAAGATGAAGAAGAGGAAAATGACAGTGCGCATGGCCAAAACTGTTCTTGCGGAGGTTTCTGCCGAAGAGATGGTGGATATGGATGTTGTCCGTGACAGGGCGGTTGCGCTTGCTGAAGAACGGGGCATTATTTTTATTGATGAAATCGATAAGATTGCGGGGAGACACGGTGCATCCGGCGGGCCTGACGTATCCCGTGAAGGGGTGCAGCGGGATATCCTTCCCATTGTGGAAGGGGCGACGGTGAAGACCAAGTACGGACGAATAAAGACGGATCATATTCTTTTCATGGCGGCTGGTGCGTTCCATGTATCAAAACCGAGCGATTTGATTCCTGAGCTGCAGGGACGGTTCCCGATCCGTGTAGAATTAAAAAGCCTTACAGAGGAGGATCTGCGGAAGATTTTAACAGAACCGCGGCAGGCTTTGATCCGGCAGTACACGGCGCTTTTGGAAACGGAAGGCGTCACAGTGACGTTTACGGAAGATTCTGTCAGTGCGATTGCGGAAATCGCATCTGTGGTGAATTCGGAAACGGAAGATATCGGTGCGAGGCGGCTTTATACGATTCTGGAGCGGGTACTGGAGGAGCTGTCTTTTGAAGCATCTGAGCTGGAAAATAAAGAAGTTACCATTGACGGTACTTATGTGAGGCAAAAGCTTGGGGAAATCACGAAGGATATGGATACATCAAATTACATTTTGTAAAAAGAAGAAAGGGAGCCTCCAAAACGGCTCTCTTTTTAATGTAAAGGTCGTAAATGAAATAAGTTGACGAAGGGATTGTCGAAAATTATAATGAAGGAAAGTTCTGAAAGGAAAAGGAGGATATTATGCGCAATGAAATACTGGAGTATTTCCGCAAAGCAAATGGAAATTATGTGTCGGGGGAACAGATATCCAGAGATTTAAACGTATCCCGTACAGCAATCTGGAAGCATATCAATATTCTGAAAAGCAGGGGATATATTTTTGAATCAAGCACACGGAAAGGATATCGGCTGATTTATGCGCCGAATTTACTGACACCTTTGGAAATTGCCAGTGTTCTCCATACGGAAACGCTTGGAAAGAAAGTGGTTTATTTTGAATCGACACCGTCCACAAATGAAGAAGCCAAAAAGATTGCAAGGGAAGGCGCGGAAGAGGGGACGATCGTCGTGGCAGAGGAACAAACGACCGGCCGCGGACGCCTTACAAGGCATTTTTATTCTCCTTTTGCGAAAGGGATTTGGTTTTCTGTCATTTTCCGTCCCACGTTTTTCCCGATGGAGGCATCAAAGAGCACGCTCCTTGCAGCAGTAGGAGTCTGCCGCGGTATCCGCCGTCTCGGACTTGCTGATGCAGGTATCAAGTGGCCCAACGATATTCTCTATCATGGGAAGAAATTGGTGGGGATGCTTTGCGAGATGTCGGCTTCTATGGAAAAGATTGATTATATTATTATGGGAATCGGCATCAATACGGGAGTGAAGGAAAAGGAATTCCCTGAAGATTTCCGCGGCCATGCGACGTCTTTCCTGAACGAAGGGGTTAATGTGTCCCGCCGGGATTTGCTGGCAGCCGTCCTGGCCGAGCTGGAAGCGGAGTATAAGCTGGCACAGACGGAAGGGTTTGGCCGCGTACTTGATGACTGGCGGAAATTATCCGTGACTCTTGGCGAAGAGGTGCGCGTGATTTTCGGCAATGATAATTATACTGGCAAAGCTGTGGATATTGATGATGACGGCTGCCTCCTGGTAGACACCGGCAGGGAAGTCCGCCGCGTAATGGCAGGCGATGTTTCCATCCGTCCGGCAGATGCGCCAATTCCGCAAAGATAAAACAGAAAAGAAGTAAAATAATTTATGGACAGAAATAAATTTCATTATATGTCGGGTGCCGCTTTATTTGCGGGAATCATGGCGGTACTTTCCCAGTTTGCTTTTCCCGTCGGGGCGGTGCCGGTTACATTACAGACGTTTGTTTGTGCTTTTGCCGGTGGTGTCCTTGGCTGGAAATGGGGCGCGGTTTCTATTTCCGTGTGGCTTCTTCTTGGCGCACTGGGCGTTCCTATTCTTACGATGGGCAAGGCAGGGGTTGGTATTTTCCTGAGCCCTGTGGGCGGTTATTATATCGGATTTATTCTTATGGCCGGTTTCAGCGGGATATATCTTAAAGAAAAAAGCCGCTTTTTCACCCAGGGAGTATTTGCGCTTCTGGGGCTCATCCTTTGCTACGCGTTGGGGACAGTTTGGTTCATGATGTACTTTTCTCTTGGTTTGGGGAAAGGAATGCCGCTTTGGACAGCCCTTACGATGACCGTTTTCCCTTTTATCGGATTTGATCTCATCAAAGTGGCCGCCGGTGTATTCTGCGGCATACGTATACAAAAAGCACTCCGAAACGCGGGACTCTTTTTAAATGAATAAATTTAATGAAAGGCGGATCCTCTGCCTTTTTTGCTTGACAGAATCGAGTCTTTATTGCATGATACACATGTGATAAATTACGGTTTCGTGATTTATAAACCAAGAGGGGAAATCCGGATCCGGAGGCACCTTTATTCTGAGAGGCGATGAATAATGCTGCTTGCTTTTGATGTAGGGAATACAAATATTGTCTGTGGTATTTACCGTGGAAAGGAATTGCTCAATCACTGGCGTCTGGCAACGGATACACTCCAGACTGCTGATGGCTATGCCAGTGTGTTGGGAACGCTGTTCCGTATTAACGGACTTCAGTTTTCCGATATTGAAGATGTCATTATTTCAACAGTGGTACCGCCGATTATTCCTATCCTTGAATCTCTTTCGCGCCGTTATTTCAGCGTGAATCCCATTCTTGTGGGACCGGGGATTAAAACGGGGCTGAATATCCTTTATGACAACCCGAAAGATTTGGGGGCTGACCGTATCGTTAATGCGGTAGCCGCCATCGCTGAATATAAGTGCCCTCTTATTGTTATCGATTTGGGAACGGCGACAACGTTTTGTGTCATCGATGAAAAAGGGAATTATCTTGGCGGGGCTGTTGCTCCGGGGATCAGTATTTCCATGGAAGCCCTTTTCCAACGGGCGTCCAAACTGCCGCGTATCGAACTGTTAAAACCGAATTCCATTATTTGTCGAAATACCGTGTCTGCCATGCAGGCAGGGATTTACTACGGCTTCGTGGGACAGATTGATGAAATCGTTACCCGTATTAAAGCGGAAATGAAACGGAACGATATCAAGGTCATTGCTACGGGCGGTCTGGCGACGCTTATGGCGGGCGCATCCCGAACGATTGACAGGGTGGATTCCATGCTTACTTTGAAAGGTCTTTTGATTCTCTATGAAAAAAACAAGGGGGATCGGAAACCATGTATGTAAAAAATACTTGAAATTTCAGTCAGTGCCGGTTATAATATGGAACACATGGCCGGTTAGTCAAACGGTTAAGACGCTGCGTTCTCAGCGCAGAGAGTATGGGTTCGAATCCCATACCGGTCACCAGAAAAGGTTTCGCTGAATGATGGAAACATCTTTGGAGAAACCTTTTTTTCTGGCTTGATTTTTCTTGTATTCATGATGATGGTATAATGAAATGACAAGATAGGAGATTAACAATGGATAGTAAAATTAAAAAGTGGATCATGGTGATGCTGGCGGTTCTTGTTATTTCCGCTGCAGCGGCAGGTTTTATGCCTGAATGGAAAAAGACGTCCGCCATCGGGAAGGGTAAGGACTATGTGGCGGAAATCCGCATTGATGGTACTATTTACGGCGGTCCCCGCAATGGGACTCTCCTGGGGGCGTCAGAAGGCGTTTCCAGCGAGCAGGTGATGTATGAAATGGAACAGGCGCGGAAGGATAATCGGGTAAAGGGCGTCCTTCTCCGCATTAACAGTCCCGGCGGTTCTACGGGAGCAACGCAGGAAATTGCGGAAGAAATGGACAAGATTAAGAATGCGGGAAAGCCGATCGTCGTTTCCATGGGGGATATGTGTGCCTCTGCAGGATACTGGCTCGCCAGCAAAGGCGATTATGTTTTTGCCAATCCTGCTACCCTGACAGGAAGTATTGGCGTGTACATGGATTATACGAATGTTGAAGAGCTTATGGATAAGCTGGGTGTAAAAAATGAAAAAATCAAAAGCGGTGCCCATAAGGATATTCTTTCTATGTACCGGCCCATGACAGGAGACGAGCAGAAAATGCTTCAAACCATGGTGGATGATATTTACAGCCAGTTTGTGAAGACCGTGGCTGACGGAAGACGTATGGAAGAAAGCCGTGTAAGAAGTGTGGCTGACGGACGGATTCTTACCGGCCAGCAGGCTATGGAACTGGGACTGGTTGATGCGATGGGGAATTATTATGATGCCTTGAATTATGCGGGAGGCGTCGCCGGAATAGAAGGGGACAGTGTACCGGTGAAAAGATATTCCGTAGGAACATCCTGGAAAAATATCCTTGCAGGGGAAATGGACAGTGCTGTGAGGAGTTTAGCAAAAAACATTTCAGATAATATATGGGGCACGTTTTCCCAGACGCCGGCACCCTCTGTTCGTTAAGGAGCTATGATGAATACAGTTTTAGATTTAATATACCGTTTGCTTGCCCATCCCACAGACGCGATGTCTGATGTGACTACCGGTGAAAAAATGAAAGAAAGCAGTATCATCTGGGGATTCGTGGTTTTGCTTCTTACCCTTTCTTCTGTGGAGGCAGGAAGTTTTGTGACCGCTTTTCTGGCATCTTTTGTCGGGACAGGTTCTCTCCTTTTGATACACAGTGCCGTGGTGGATTATATTTCCGGACTCCTTGGCGGGCGGGGGACGGCAAGAGGGATTACGGCGGGGTTCATGTGCGCGTCGATCCCTTATGCTTTTTCTGTTTTCTTTTCTCTTATAGGACAGTTTGGCCTGGACGGCATCCACAGATTTGCTGTTTTTGCTATTGTTGTCTGGAGCTTTTTCTTAGACATTCTTGCCATCCGTGCAAATTACGGGTTTGGGAAAGGGAAAGCCTTTTTTATCAGTATTTCTCCTTTCCTTCTCTGCGGCATGCTGATTACTGCATTGTTTGTTATCGGTATTATGACAGCTCTTGCAGGTATTTCGGAACTTCAGGATGTGGAGGGTATCATAAATTCTTTCTGAGAAAACGGGGGTGCCGGTAGCTTATCGGGACACTGAATATTGCCTGGTTGTGGTATAATGACTTAGTATTACATGGCTGAATTTTGAAATAAATGATTCATTTATTGGAGTTTTGCAGGAGGAAATATTATGTGCGGTATATTGGGCTATGTGGGAAATGGAAATGCTTCCGATTTCCTGATAGAAGGTCTGCGCCGTCTGGAATATAGAGGTTATGATTCGGCAGGCATTGCCGTGTATGAAAATGGGAAAATCGAGATAGAGAAAAAAGCGGGACGTCTGGTAAATTTGGAAAAGGCGCTGGAGTCCCATCCTTTACGTGGAAATATCGGTATCGGGCATACCCGATGGGCAACTCACGGCAAACCATCAGATGTGAATGCCCATCCCCATGGGGATGAAAATAATCATTTCGTCATCGTTCACAATGGCATTATTGAAAACTACATGGATTTGAAAAAAGATCTTCTGAAAAAAGGCCATGTATTCAAGTCTGAAACGGACAGCGAAGTCGTTGCCCATTTGGCGGAAGAGCTTGATGACGGTGATTTTTTCTCTACCGTCCGCAAGGTGCTTGCTGTAATCGATGGTTCTTATTCTCTTGTATTCATGCATGATGCCGATCCCGATACGATTATCTGCACAAAGAAAGATAATCCGCTGATTATAGGGCTTGGTGAAGATGAGAATTTCATTGCGTCCGATATTCCTGCAGTGATTAATCATACCCGCCGTATTTATATTTTGAATGACGGGGAGATTGCGGTCGTAAAAAAAGACAGTGTTTCCGTGTTCAGTGCTGACGGTCTTCCTATTTCAAAAAAAGTACAGGAAGTTACCTGGTCGGCGGAAGCGGCGGAAAAGGGCGGATTTGACCATTTTATGCTGAAAGAAATTTATGAACAGCCGAAAGCAGTCCGTGATACTGTAAAAATTCATTTGAAAAAAGACGGCACTGTGTTTTTTGATAAGCTGAATTGGACGAAAAACAGTCTTGAAAATATTGACAATATTCTGATCACTGCCTGCGGTACGGCATATCATGCGGGGCTGGTGGCAAAGCACTATATCGAACGGTTCGCGAAAATTCCGGTTTCCGTGGAAATCGCGTCGGAATACAGATACAGCCGCCCTCTGACGACGGGAAGGACGTTATGTATCGTTATCAGCCAGTCCGGTGAAACGATCGATACACTGGCGGCGCTGAAAGAAGCAAAGCGTCTTGGTGCCCAGAGTATCGCGGTGACAAATTCCATCGGATCTTCCATTGCCCGTGAAACAGATGTGGCCATTTACACACTGGCCGGTCCGGAAATCGCCGTGGCATCTACAAAAGCATATACTACACAGCTGGTTTCCCTTTTGATGCTTGCTCTCTATATGGGGCAGGTAAAAGAGAGTATTTCTTTGGAACTGGTGAGGAAGCTGACTGCCGCTCTGCTTGAACTGCCGAAGCAGATTGAAGAAGTGCTTACTGAAAAGGAACATATGTCTGAGGTGGCGGACCGCCTGATTAAAGCAGAAGATATTTTTTATCTTGGGCGCTCTATTGACTATGCCATTGCCATGGAAGGAGCACTGAAACTGAAAGAAGTTTCTTATATCCATGCGGAAGCATATGCGGCCGGTGAATTAAAGCATGGCACGCTGGCTCTTATTTCTGCCGAAACGCCGGTTATTGCCGTGGCAACACAGAATAATGTGAGAGCTAAGATGTACAGCAATATACAGGAAGTACGCGCCCGCGGTGCAGATGTACTGGGAATCGGTTATGATGATGATCATGAGCTTGAAAAATATACTACAGGAATCGTGAGAATTCCGAAAGTAGACGAATTTATCGCCCCTATTCTTTCTGTCATTCCTATGCAGCTTCTTGCATACTATACCGGTATCAAACGGGGCAATGACGTGGATAAGCCCCGTAACCTGGCCAAATCGGTCACTGTGGAATAAGGAGCATAGATACATAATGGATGTTATTTTTTCGGGAATCCAGCCCAGCGGTTCTTTAACTTTAGGAAACTATCTGGGGGCATTGAAAAATTTTATCCCTTTTCAGGAAACAGCGGAATGTTACTATTGTGTTGTAAACCAGCACGCGATTACTGTTCCCCAGAATCCGGCACTGCTTCATGAACGGACACGGAATCTGGCGGCACTCTATATCGCGGCAGGGATGGATCCGAAGAAGGCGACGATTTTTGTCCAGTCGGAAGTACCGGAGCATGCCATGCTTGGGTGGATGATGATTTGCAGTGCGTATGTGGGAGAAATGGAACGCATGACGCAGTATAAGTCAAAAGCACAGAAAGAGGAAAAGAAAGAGGGGTTTATTCCCCTGGGACTTTTAACATATCCGCCCCTTATGGCTGCCGATATTCTCCTGTATCAGGCAAATCTCGTGCCGGTTGGTGAAGACCAGCGCCAGCATATGGAAATTACAAGGGATCTGGCGGAACGTTTTAACCGCAAGTATGGCGAAGTATTTACCATTCCTGAAATGTGGGCCCCCCAGGGCGGGGCGAGAGTCATGAGCCTTCAGGAGCCGACAGGTAAAATGAGCAAGTCTGATGATAATGAATGGGCGACCATCCATATGCTGGATACGGCAGATGTAATTGTGAAGAAAATAAAGAAGGCAGTCACCGATTCATTGGCGCATGTCCACTATGATAAGGCGAACCAGCCCGGCGTTTCCAATCTGATGAGTATCCATTCGGCTATTTCCGGAAAGACTTTTGAAGAAATAGAAACGATGTATGACGGACAGGGATACGGCACGTTCAAGAAAGATGTAGCTGATCTGGTAGTAGAAGAACTTAGTCCGATCCGTTCCCGATATGATGAACTTACAGGAACTCCCGAACTGGATGCCATTCTTGATGACGGTGCCGTCCGCGCCCGTGCGAAAGCCCGCGTGACGTATGAAAATGCAATTCATGCCATGGGGCTGTATAGAAAATAATAGGAATGAGAACCGCGATGACTTCACCGCGGTTTTTTGCGTATTGAATGGTATTTCATTCTGAGGAATTTTTACAAAAAATATCGTCCATGGTAAAATACACATGAATTTTTTACGGAGGTAAAAGAAATGCGTAAATTATATATTTTGGAACTTGCTGCGGCCTTATGGCTGTGTATGGTAGGCTCCGTATCGGCAGAAATTCTTCACATGGGAATGCGTGGCGCCGCTGTGGAATCCTTGCAGAATGATCTGGTAGAAGCGGGATATCTGGCGCGTACGGTAGATGGCGACTATGGATCGACCACGGTGAAGGCGGTATCGGAATTTCAAAAAGATCATGGACTCCCTGTTACGGGAAAAGCAGATGACAGCACACAGGCAAAGCTGAAAGAAGATGACGGGAAAGGGTATCGTGATGGAGGCGGGATCGTATATGCCCAAGGAAATCGGGGGGATATGATTGCTGAACTGCAGGACCGTCTTGCGGCGGCAGGCTATCTCACTGGCGCTTCTGACGGTATCTATGGCGGGGATACGGCGGCTGCCGTGAAACAGTTCCAAAAAGACCACCGACTTCCGGTGTCGGGAGCTGTAGATGAACAGACACTTTCCCTTTTGGGAGGGGTAGAAACGGGAGAGGCAAAAAAAGAAAACAAAAAGGAAATAAAGAAGGAACAAAAGAATAAAAAAGACATGCATTATACAAAAGGTGACCGCGGGAGTGAGATCAAAACATTACAGAATAAGCTCCGCCGCGCAGGGTATCTGGACGGGGAAGCAGACGGCATTTACGGTAATGACACAGAAAGCGCCGTGCGCGCACTGCAGGAAGAACATGGTTTATCCGTTACAGGAAATGTGGATGATGCTACGTGGAAACTGCTCGGCGGGTTAAGCGCTCCTTCTGCGGGCGGCACGTTAAAAGCAGGAGATCGGGGCAAGCGCGTCGTTAAATTACAGAACAGGCTCCTTCTGCACGGGTATAATCCTGGCGGTTCTGATGGTATTTACGGAGCGGCAACAGCAGAGGCGGTCCGTAAATTGCAGGCGGAAGAAAAACTGGAAAGGACAGGAATGGCAGATACCAATGTGTGGGAACGTTTGGAAAATGCGCCAAAATTTACGGGGAAGTATAAAAAATCATTTCAAATGAAATCTACGGCATACACGCCGACGGACGGCGGCGGCTCCGGCCGTACCGCCTTGGGAAACTATGCAGGGAAAGGGCATGCGGCGGTAGACCCTGATGTGATTCCTCTGGGGAGTATCGTATATATCGAGGGATACGGCTATGCCATTTGTGATGATATCGGCGGAGCCATACAAGGATATGTTATCGATGTCGGTGTGGACAACCTGGAGCAGGCATACCAGTGGGGGTCAAGAGATAATATTACCGTTTACCTTATTTCCTGAAGTTTTAAGTTAAGTGATAAAGAGCTGCGTGGTGAAGAACGGACACGCGGCTTTTGTATTGCGGCAGCAAGTCTGTTTTGCTAAAATAAATTGGGAAAACTTGTTTTATGAGGCAATCTATTTTCTGAAAATATATGCGCGTTGTAAAAAACGGCGGGAGGCAATATGGAGAGTTTGACGGCGGTCGTTTTGGCTGCAGGCCAGGGTACAAGAATGAAGTCGCAATGGCCGAAAGTTCTGCACAAAGTTTGCGGCGTCCCTATGGCGGAGCAGGTCATTCGTACGGTAAAAAAGGCAGGATCTGAAAAATGTGTGGTTGTCACGGGATTCAAAGAGGAACTTGTTCGTGAAAGGCTTGCCGGAGAAAATATTTATTTCGTCCATCAGGAGGAACAGCTGGGAACCGCCCATGCGGTGATGCAGGCGGTTCCTTTGTTTAAAGATAATCGTGACGGGTATGTGCTTGTGGTTTGCGGGGATACACCACTTTTGCGCCGGGAAACGATCGAAGGTCTCGTCTGTGCGTGCAGGGATCATGACGGCGCCGCGGCTGTCCTGACGGCAATTATGGACAATCCTTTCGGATACGGAAGAGTTCTCCGCGATGCAAAAGGACATATGATTTCCATTGTGGAACAGAAGGACGGTACGCCGGATCAGCTGGCTGTCCATGAAATCAATACAGGGACGTATGTGTTCAAAACAGGTGCACTGCTTGATTCTTTGGAGAAGGTAGACAATAAAAATGCCCAGGGTGAATATTATTTGACTGATGTGTTTGAGATATTAATTAAGGCGGGGCGGAAAGTGATTCCTGTTGCAGCTGAAGACGCAAGCGAGACAATGGGCGTTAACTCCCGTATCCAGCTGGCAGAAGCTGACCGCATCCTTCGCATCCGTAAAGCGGAAGACCTGATGGCGGCAGGTGTCACAGTCACCGATCCGTACAGTACATATATCGAGCAGGATGTAGAAGTGGGACAGGATACGGTGATTTTACCGGGAACAATGCTGCAGGGGAAAACAAAAGTAGGGAAAAACTGTACTCTTGGTCCCGATACGCAGCTTACCGATGTGATTTGCGGTGATGGTAATCATTTAAACCGTGTATATGCCCATTCCTGTGAATTGGGAGATAATAATGAAATCGGGCCGTTTGTCCACTTACGTCCCGAGACCTGTCTGCACAATGATATTAAAATCGGGAATTTCGTGGAAGTGAAAAATTCCGACGTGGACGATGGCACGAAACTGCCGCACCTGATTTACTGCGGCGATTCCGATTTAGGGAAAAACGTGAATTTCGGATGCGGAACGGTAACGGTAAACTTTGACGGAAAAAATAAGCACCGCTGCACGATTGATGAGCATGCATTCATCGGGTGCAATACAAATCTTGTGGCACCGGTTCATATAGGGGCAAGGGCGTTTACCGCCGCGGGCTCGACGATTACGAAGGATGTTCCTGCCAAAGCGCTTGCTGTGGGCAGGGCAAAGCAGGTGAATATTGAAAATTGGGTAAAAGAAGATACATATAAAGATTAGCCTGTTTTATATTTCCGTCCAAGCAGGATAGTTTCTGTTTGAGAAAGGGTATATAATATAAGAAATGCTGCCATGAAGACGGCATGGGGGAGTTATTGTCGGAGATCCCGCAGGGGAGAAAAGGAGAGCATCATAAATGGATATGGAAGGTACATCGAGACTGAAAATTTTCACAGGAACCGCGCATCCGGCTCTTGCAAAAGAAATTTCAGATTATATCGGCGTTCCGCTTGGAAAGTCTTTGTGCGGAAGATTTAATAATGGCGAAATACAGGTCATGATTAATGAAAGTGTCCGTGGCAAAGACTGTTTCATCATCCAGCCGACAGGTTCACCGGTAAACGATAACCTGATGGAAATGTTGATTATGGTGGATGCGCTTAAAAGAGCTTCGGCACGTAATATTACCGTGGTCGTCCCTTATTACGGCTATGCCCGTCAGGACAGGAAAACCCGCGGTAGAGAACCGATCAGCGCGAAACTGGTGGCGGATCTGCTTGGAACGGCCGGTGTTACAAGAGTGGTGACCATGGATCTCCATGCGGGACAGATCCAGGGCTTCTTTGATGTCCCTGTAGACCATCTGGCTTCTGCGGCGCTACTTGCCGATTATGTAAAATCCAAGAATCTGGAAAATTTGACGGTCGTATCTCCTGATCTGGGCGGTGTAAACCGTGCCAGAGATCTGGCTGACCGCGTAGGCGCGCCTATCGCTATTATTGAAAAACGCCGTCCGGAACCGGGCGTAGCAAAGGTTATGAATATTATCGGCGATGTAAAAGGAAGAAACTGCTTCGTTGTTGACGATATCGTAGACACGGCAGGCTCCCTTTGTGAAGGTGCGAAAGCACTCATGGAGTACGGCGCTGCCGGTGTGTATGCGGCTGTATGCCATCCTGTGCTGACCGATCCGGCGACAGAAAGAATTAAAGAATCTGTGTTGAAAGAATTGGTAGTGACCAATTCGCTGCCCATAGAAAAAGAAAAAATGCAGGATAAATTGACAGTGCTGTCCGTGGCTCCTCTCCTTGGGGAAGCAATTCTTCGTATTTTCCATGACGCTTCCGTCAGCGCCCTTTTCGATAAATGAAATTGGTGGCAGGACTGGGGAATCCCGGTAAAGAATATGAACATACCCGCCACAATATGGGATTCGATGTTATTGACGAGTTGGCCCGCCGCTGGTCTGTGAATGTCTGGAAAACGGACATGAAAGCGGAGATCGCTTCCGTTGTGAGGTTCGGCGAAAAGATCCTTCTGGTGAAGCCGCTGACTTATATGAATCTCAGCGGGGACGCAGTAGGAGCGATTGCCAATTACTACAAAATACCTGCAGAAGATATTTATATCATCTGCGATGATTTGGATTTGCCGGCGGGGAAAACACGGATTCGAAAGAAGGGGTCTGCCGGTGGTCATAATGGCATCAAATCCCTGATTGCCGGCCTTCACACGGAGGAATTCGTCCGTTTCCGTATCGGGGTGGGACATCCGAAGGACGGGCATACCGTTATAGAGCATGTTCTTGGCCGGCCATATGGTGAAGAAATTGAACGTATCGAAGCCGCAAGGAAGTATACTGCTGATTCCGTGGAACGGGCGTTAGAAACCACTGTGGACAAAGCTATGAATGAATTTAATCCCAAACGGGGGAGATGAAGATATCCGTGAATATAGAGAAGGACTCTTTATGTTCACGGTTCTTTATTATGGATACGTGTAGAAATCCGTCTTGACTCAAAAAATTATTCAGCTGTTGTAAAATCCAAGATCGGCTATTGTGCGGAGCAGGTTATCGCCATTGGATAGTATGATAAAATAGAAAACAAAGATGTTATGCAGGAGATATCATGAATGGGAAATTGATTGTTCTTGAAGGAATTGATGGAAGCGGAAAGGCGACGCAGTCAGGACTTTTGGAGGATCATCTTATTAAGAGGGGAAAAGACGTCATGCATATTTCTTTTCCTGATTATGGAAGTCCTTCCTCGGCGCTGGTGAAAATGTACCTGAACGGTGATTTCGGCAGAGCACCGGGGGATGTGAATCCTTATGCGGCGTCCATGCTCTATGCGGTGGATCGTTTTGCTTCGTTTCGAATGAAGTGGAAATCTTTCTATGAAAACGGGGGGGTCGTGATTGCCGATCGGTACACGACGAGCAATATGGTTCACCAGATGACGAAGTACGATGATGAAGGAAAGCGGAAAGAGTTCCTTTCCTGGCTGGATCATATGGAATATGAAGAATTGGAGCTTCCCCGTCCGGATGTGGTGATTCTTCTTGATGTACCGCCGGCTGTTTCCAAAAAATTGGTTCGTGAGCGGGCAAAGCAGGGCGGGTCTATGGATATCCATGAGCAGCATTCGGCATATCTTGAAAAATGCTGCGATGCGTACCAGGTACTTTGTGAAACTTATGACTGGCTGCGTATTTCCTGCATGGCGGATGGCAGATTGCGGAGTACGGATGACATTTCAAAGGAAGTGCTTGATGCTGTGCTTTCCCGGCTTGGATAACTGTTGACGGGATTTTTATTGATTTTATTCATGGGTTTGCTATAATTGAATAGGTTTAAGGAATATACAGGCATCAGCTTGTGTGTTTCCAATTATGTATCTTCAGGGCAGGGTGTGATTCCCGACCGGTGGTAAAGGTTTTCCTGAGCCCACGAGCCGTATGGCTGATTTGGTGTGATTCCAAAGCCGACAGTACAGTCTGGATGGGAGAAGATTGTTTTTCTGATTTCGTAAGAGCCTCCCTGAAGACGGGAGGTTTTTTATGCGGATTGATGATGACAAAAAGTTTATGGCGCGGGCGCTGGAGCTGGCGGCTAACGGGATGGGACATACCCGTCCGAATCCTATGGTGGGCGCGGTACTTGTAAAAGACGGCGAAATCATCGGTGAAGGATGGCACGAATTTTATGGCGGGCCCCATGCGGAAGTCAATGCTTTTGCCGATTGCAGGGCTGATCCCGCCGGAGCGACTCTTTATGTGACGCTTGAACCGTGCTGTCATTATGGAAAGACGCCGCCCTGCGCGGATCTCATCGTATCCAAGAATCTTGAGCGTGTCGTGGTTGCCATGCAGGATCCAAATCCGCTTGTGTCAGGAAAGGGTATCCGGAAACTGAAAGATGCGGGGATTTTCGTGACGACTGGTGTGATGGAAAAAGAGGCGCAGGTTTTAAATGAAGTTTTCATGAAATTTATTACAGAAAAGAAACCTTTCGTCCTGTACAAATCAGCAGTGTCCATGGATGGAAAAACGGCATGCCATACGGGAAAGTCGCAGTGGATTTCATCGGAAGAATCAAGAGAAGAAGTTCGTACGCTGCGCGGTCTGTACGCGGCTGTCATGGCAGGGGCGGGAACGATTGCCGCAGATGATCCTCTGCTTACGGCACGGACGGAGGGATTGGAAGATCCTGTCCGCATCATCGTAGACGGCAAATTATCCGTTTCCATGGAGTCTCGTGTTTTCGGCGGCGAGTCACGGGTGATCGTTCTGACTACTTCTTCTGCCGCATCTGAAAAGGTGAAGGCTTTCCAGTCAAAAGGAATTGAAGTGATTTTTGCCGACAGCGATACGGAGGGCTGTGTTGATCTGGAAGCGGCCATGATCGGTCTGGCGGTGAAAGGGATCGACAGCATCCTTCTCGAAGGTGGAGCGGAAACGGCGGCAGCCGCTTTTGAAGCGGGTATTGTAGATAAAATCCGTTTCTATATGGCGCCTATACTTATTGGAGGGAAAGATGCACCTGGGGCGGTCGGCGGTACAGGCGCAGCGCTTATTCCGGAAGCGGTGCAGCTGGAAAATATCCGTACCGAGCGGAGTGGTGTGGATCTTGTGGTAGAAGGATATGTAAAGAAGAGGAAAAAGGTACCCGCCGAAAGACCGCTGCCTGAAAAGTTTAAAGCGGATATCTCCGGGAAGAAAGGAAGTACTGCTGTTGAAAATGAAATAAGGGATCGGGAACCGGAAAAAATGCAGGAGGAAATAAAGGAACCTGCAAAAATGGAGAAAGCAGCAGAAAAAATGGCTGAAGCACAGGAAGCCAGACTGCCGGAAGGACAGGCGTAGCCATGTTTACCGGACTTGTGGAAGAAATCGGGCAGATTAAAAAGGTGGACCGCACAGGAAGTTCCTGCCGGCTTACAATTGCCTGCCATAAAGTGCTGGAAGGCACGAAAGCGGGTGACAGTATCGCTGTCAACGGAACCTGTCTTACGGTAATGGCTTTTGACGGGAGTACGTTTTCCTGTGATGTCACGCCTGAAACGATGCGGCGTACTGCCTTTTCCCTGTTTGCCTCGGGGACGCCTGTGAATTTGGAACGGGCGCTCCGTTTCTGCGACCGTCTTGGCGGGCATATTGTGCTGGGGCATGTGGATTTTACGGGACGTATTCTTTCTTCTGAAAAAGAAGGAATCGCTCTCAATCTGACATTTTCGGCGGAAGAAAAATATATGAAGTATATTCTTGAGAAAGGCTCTGTTGCCGTAGACGGTGTCAGCCTGACTGTGGCAAAAAGAGGAGATTCATCTTTTATGATTTCCCTTATTCCCCATACAGGAAGCCTGACGGTTCTTTCTGCTAAGCGCATAGGTGAGCCGGTGAATATAGAGTGTGATTATTTGGGAAAGTATATAGAGCAACTCATGCAAAAAGAACATGAGGGAGTAACAACAAAACGTTTAAAGGATTTAGGGTATGGAGGCCATTATGGAATTTAAATTTGATCCGATTGAAGAAATTGTGGAGGAAATCAGACAGGGGCATATTGTCATCATGCAGGATCCTGCTGATCGTGAAAATGAAGGAGACTATATCTGCGCCGCTGAATTTGCTACGCCTGAAAATATCAATCGCATGGCATCGGAAGCGAGAGGCTTGATTTGTATGCCTATGGCGGGGGAAATTGCCGATGCGCTGTATCTTGCTCCGATGGTTCGTCATAATACGGACAGCAACCAGACGGCATTTCTTACGTCAATTGATTTTAAGGATGCGGGAACGGGGATTTCTGCAGCAGCCCGTTCCATGACGGCTATGGAAGCGGTCAGAGACGGAGCCAATCCAGCAGACTTTAAACGGCCGGGGCATATGTTTCCCCTGAGAGCAAAGCCGTGGGGAGTTCTTGCACGGCCGGGACATACAGAGGCCACTGTGGATCTGGCCAGAATGGCGGGACTCAAACCGGCAGGTCTTTGCTGTGAAATCATGGATGCAGGCGGTGCGATGTCTGATAAGAAAAGCCTTTTTAAACTGGCAAAAGAAAAAGGTTTGAAGATTGGCAGTATTCAGGATCTGATTGAATACAGAAAGATTCATGAAAAACTTATTGAACGGGTCACGGAAGCGGATCTGCCTACCAGGTACGGTAAGTTTCGTATATATGGCTATGTGAACCTCATCAACCGCGAACACCATGTGGCGCTTGCGATGGGGAATGTAAATGACGGCAGACCCGTTCTCTGCCGTATCCATTCCGAATGTCTTACCGGAGACTGCTTCGGTTCCCGCCGCTGTGACTGCGGCGAACAGCTGGATACTTCTATGAGAATGATTGCAAAGGAAGGCAGGGGTGTACTCATTTATCTCCGTCAGGAAGGGCGCGGCATCGGCCTTATCAATAAGCTCCGCGCATATGCTTTGCAGGATGAGGGGTATGATACGGTGGAAGCAAACCTGAAACTCGGATTTGCCGCTGACCTTCGGGAATATATGACGGGTGCCCAGATTCTTCATGACCTTGGTGCTGAAACGATTCGTATTCTTACAAACAATCCGCAGAAAATCGGGGATGTAAGTGAATATGGAATTACCATTGCGGAACGGATCCCTATTGAAATGGAACCGCACAGCGAGGATGAATTTTATTTACAGACGAAGCAGGATAAAATGGGACATATGCTTCATGCCCATAAATAATTTACTGAAGGAGGCGGCTTATGAATATTATTTCAGGACTTTATAATGAAGGACAAATCAGAGTGGGTATCGTAGCGACCCGTTTTAATGAGGTGGTTGTATCCAAGCTGGTTGACGGCGCGGCGGACGGTCTTTCCCGTCACGGAGTGGATATGGATACTGTAGATCTGGCATGGGTGCCGGGAGCGTTTGAGGTTCCCCTGACTGCGAAAAAGATGGCGGAGAGCGGCAAGTATGACGCCATTCTCTGTCTTGGCGCCGTTATTCGCGGAGAAACGGACCACTATGCTTATGTATCCACAGAGGTAACGAAAGGAATTGCCCAGGTATCGCTTTCCACCGGTGTACCCATTCTTTATGGGGTTCTTACGACTGACACTGTGGAACAGGCACTGAACCGTGCGGGGCTGAAGGCAGGCAACAAAGGTTTCGAATGTGCTTTGGATGCATTGGAGCTTGTTTCCCTTTATAAAAAAATCGGCAGGTAAGGAGTAGAGAAGCTTGTCTGTTTGAGACAGGCTTTTCGATTACCCAAAGACTGCGCTGAAAGTATTTTTATGTGTTAAAATGAGGATATCAAAATGGTAAAGGGGAATCGTTATGGCAAATAAAGAAGGAAAGTTTTTTGAGCAGCTCGGTATGCTGGCAGAAAATGCCTATGAAGCAGGAGAAGTGTTTCAGCGGATTACCGAAGGGAAAATGGAAATAGAAGATGGTGTGGATGCACTCCACGCAATAAAAAAAAGAGCACGCGCGTCTTTGGGAAAACTGTATGAGCGCATGTACAAAGTATACAAGGATCCGGCAGAAATCGAATTTGCCCGCGGGTTTATCGGGAAGATGTACGGCATTATTGATGTAATTCATGAAGTGGTGGATCGTTTTACCTTGTATAATGTGGAAACGACACCCCGTGAATTTTCTTCCATGGTCATGTTGGTGCGGGATGCTCTTCTTGAAATGAAGAAAGTACTGGACTATACGGGGGACGTGGCGGCAAATTACATGAAAATGGAAGCGCGGTGCAGGAAGATTTATGTTTTTGAGGAACGGGGAGATGAATTTTATCGGGAAGAAATCCGCCGTCTTTTTACGGAAAAACAATCTGCTGCCTATATGATTTATTGGAAAGATATTCTGGTGGATGTGGAAAGGATGCTGGATGCGGCTGCCGGTGCCGCAACACTCCTGCAAAAACTTTTTGTGCGGGTATAATGTGGTATCTTTTTTATGAATTGATATTGGACTTTTCTTACAATTTATGTATAATTAAAGTACATGGAGGAAATGCCATGGCGGTGGATGTACGTCCATCGAGCCGGTTTGATGATTATTTCCCTGATTATCAATTCGGCTGCGGATGATCATACTCCTCAATGAGCATCTTGCGCAAAGGAGGCGGTGTTGCACCGCTTTTTTTGTTGCCTGCTTTCATTGCTACTGTCTTCCGGTGGTGATAAAATAACAATATTACAGAGTATGGAGTTATGATTTCTGCAAGGAGGAAAATTGGAACGGGCTTATACGTGGTGTGACGGAAAGAGATTGGAAGTTACAGCAAAAACGCTGATTATGGGGATATTGAATGTAACCCCCGATTCCTTTTCTGATGGCGGAAGGTGGAATACGGCGGAAAAGGCACAATCTCATACAAGGGAAATGACAGATGCCGGCGCGGACATTATTGATGTAGGGGCGGAATCTACACGTCCCGGCGGTCAGCCGCTCACGGCAGAAGAAGAAATAGAAAGGATGAAAATATTTCTGCCTGTGGTTTTGAGGGAAAGCAGTGTTCCCGTCTCCGTAGATACTTATCATTGGAAAACGGCAGACTATGCTCTTCATGCGGGTGCCCATATGATGAATGACATTTGGGGACTGCAGTATGATCATGGGGAGATGGCAGAGGTAGCGGGCTGTCATCAGGTACCGGTCATTGTCATGCATAACAAAGCGGATACAAATTATAATGGTGATGTCATAGAAGAAATGAAAATATTTTTTGATAAGTCTTTAGACATCGCACTGCAGGCCGGTGTGAAAGAAGAGAATATCATTCTTGATCCGGGAATCGGTTTCGGCAAAGATGGGAATCAAAATATGGAAGTGCTGCGGCGGCTGGATGAACTGGTGCGGGCGTTCCCTTGCCCCTGGCTTCTTGGTGTAAGCAGAAAGCGGTTCATCGGCGCTATTTTGGATCTGCCTGCGGGAGAACGGGATGAGGGAACCGGAGCCGCGGGGTTATGGGGGATAAATAAAGGATGTTCAATTCTCCGTGTCCATAATGTGTCTATGGCGGTACGGATGGCAAAAGTCTGGGATGCGTTGAAAAATTGCACCGTTATATAATCTTGGGGGCGGAAATGGATAAGATTAAATTGCAGGAAATGGCGTTTTATGGACACCATGGGATTGACTCTGAGGAGAATACCCTGGGACAGCGCTTTTTCATCGATGTGGAAATGGACTTGGATTTGTCCGGTGCAGGTGAAAGCGACAACATTGAAGATTCGGTGAATTATGCGGAAGTGTTTTCTCTCGTACAGTCTATTGCGGAGGGGACGCCCTGTAAACTTTTGGAACGGGTGGCGGGAAAAATCAATGAAGAAATTCTTGCGCGCTATTCTAAGGTGGAGGAGGTGGCAACGACAGTGCATAAACCGTCTGTACCTATCCATGGTATTTTGAAAGATGTTTCAGTGACGCTGCATAAAAAAAGATGAAATATTTCATTTCAATAGGTTCCAATGAGGGACCGTCAGAAGAGATTATGGGCGCGGCGCTCCACAAGCTTTCTCTCATGCCTTTTCTTTCCATCAGCAAAGTATCATCTCTATATAAAACACCGCCGTGGGGAAAGACGGATCAGGCAGAATTTCTGAATGCCGTTATCGAAGCAGACTGGCAGGGGACGCCGGAAGAACTGATGAGACTTTTGCTGGATACGGAAAACTCTTTCGGACGTAAACGGATGATGCGATGGGGGCCGCGGACATTGGATCTGGATTTACTCTATGGCGAAAATGTAGAAAAACAGACGGAATTTTTAAAATTACCGCATCCTTTTTTTTGGGAGCGGCTTTTTGTGCTTGTTCCTTTTGCAGAAATCATGCCCTACTTTATCTTCAAAGGACAGGATATACAAAGCAGGATCCGGGAACTTGGCGGCGGCAGGGAAATAGTGAAACAGGAAATTACAGGGAAAGGAGAGTATCTGTGGCAGACGAAATAAGAAAAATTGCGAACCTGCGGACAGAAGCGTCAGCGCCGGACTTGCCCGGCCGTATACAAAGTGAGGAATTCGTTTTTGATGAAATGATTGGCGCGGAACTGGTGCAGGAAGTATGCCGCCATAAAGATATCAGGTCTGTTGAAAAGCTTTTTTCCCTGGCAGACCCCATTATGATTTCAGGCGCAGGAGATTCGCAGAAGGCTCTTTTAACGGCGATGGCTGCGAAAGAAGACAGTCCTTTAATCATTATCGTGCCGTCTCAAAAGGATGTATTTCGATGGGAAATGGATTTGCGGTTCTTTGCAACTGATTTACATTTGTACTATTTTCCCCTGGTGGAAGAAACCGGATTTAAAGTTACTTTTTCAGGTACCGAACGCCTTCGTGACCGCATGAGGGGACTTGCAAGTCTCTTAGATGGGCGCAGGTCGGCAGTTATTGCGACAGTCGTGGAAGCGGCGCAAAAAATTATCAGTCCTTCCGGTATTCTTGAGAATCTGATGACCATTCATATGGGCGAAGTTATCGAAAGAGAAATACTGGTGGGGAAGTTGGTAAAACTGGGATATGAACGGGTGGATCAGGTGGAGCGGTGCGGTCATTTTTCCGTACGCGGAGATATTGTGGACATTTTTGCCATTAACGAAAGTCATCCTTTCCGTGTCGAATTTTTTGATGATGAAGTGGACGGAATCCGTGTTTTTAATGAAGATACACAGCGTTCCATTGATATAAGAGACGATATATCCATTCTTCCCGCTGTCATCCGCGGGGAATGCTCTTCTTCCATCCTGTCATACCTGAATAGCGGCAGGATATTCTATGATGAGCCGCAGCGGTGTGAAGAAGAGTTAAAGAAGTATTTCCATGAAGAAGCTGAAAATAAAGAAAAAGCTTTTGATTGGGCAGGTCTTGTAAAGACAGGGCGGTCAGGCAGGAAATATAGAAACAGGGAGATCTTGTTTTCTTTCCTGAAAAGAGATGCGGATCTTTTCAAAGTTAAAGAAACCGCAACTTGGAAGGGACGTACCATGGTGAATTACCAGCGGCAGATTTCTCTTTTCTTCAATGACCTGACGCGTCTTTTAAAGGAAGGCTGGTCTGCGGTTATTCTCACGCCCCGCCGGTCGGAGCGGAAGGAATTGGAGCAATATCTGTCGGATTACCATGTGCCTGTTTCACAAAAAGTGCAAAAAGGAAAAGTTACGTTGTACAATGGTGTCCTTTCCGGCGGCTTTGAACTGCCTGATGCGAAGATGGCTTTTATCACAGCAGGAGATATCTTCGGAAAGCAGAAGGCAAGACGGTATAAAGCCGGAGGAAAAGGAAAACAGATCCGATATTTCTCTGATCTGGAGCCGGGAGATTATGTAGTGCAGCGTGTCCATGGCATCGGAAAATATATCGGGGTAAAAACCATTGAACTGGAAGGTGTCCACAGGGACTATATTACCATCCAGTATGCCGGGGCGGACAAACTTTACCTCCCCATGGAGCAGATTGCCAGTCTTGAAAAATATATCGGTCCTGAAGGGCAGACCCCTGCTCTTCACCGTATGGGCGGTGTCCAATGGGATAAAGTACGGAGAAAAGCCAAAAAGTCGATTGAGGAACTGGCAGAAAAATTGCTGGCCGTTTACGCAGACCGTGAAATCACGGAGGGAATTTCTTTCCTTCCCGATACGGCGGAGCAGCGTGAGTTTGAGGATACGTTTCCCTTCGTGGAGACGGATGACCAGTTGGAGGCCATACAGGCGGTAAAACGCGGTATGGAACGGCCGCAGCCCATGGATATGCTCATTTGCGGCGATGTAGGGTTTGGTAAGACAGAAGTCGCCATGCGGGCGGTTTTCAAATGCGTCATGAGCGGCTTCCAGGCGATGGTTCTTTGCCCTACAACGGTCCTGTCGAGTCAGCATTATAAAACTTTTAAGGGAAGAATGGATTCCTTCGGGATTAATATTGCTCTATTAAACCGCTTTACGACAATGCGGGAGAAAAAAGAAATACTGTCGAAACTGGCAAGCGGAGAAATGGATGTAGTCATTGGAACGCATGCCGTTCTGTCAAAAAAAATTGAATGCCGCCATCTTGGCCTTCTTGTGGTGGATGAAGAGCAGCGGTTCGGCGTTATGCAGAAAGAAAAATGGAAATCCTGGTCAAAGAAGCTGGATATTCTTACGCTTTCAGCAACTCCTATTCCCCGTACGCTCCATATGAGTCTTACCGGTGTGCGGGATATGGTGGCGATGACACAGCCGCCGGCGAACCGCCATGCGATACAGACTTATGTGACAGAGTACGATGACACCATTGTGAAAGATGCCATTCTCCATGAAAAGGCACGCGGCGGACAGACCTATTTTATTTACAACCGTATAGAAAGTATACGGGCGATGGAAGCCCATTTGAGGGATATTCTGCCTTCTGATGTGACGATTGCCGTTGCTTACGGGCAAATGGACGGCAGAACATTGGAGAAAATCATGGTGGATTTCTTCGAGAAGAAATATGATGTTCTTCTTTGTACCACGATTATTGAAAATGGTGTGGACCAGCCTAACGCAAACACGATGCTCGTTTATGATGCGGATAAGCTGGGATTGTCTCAAATCTATCAGATGCGGGGACGCGTAGGCCGCTCGGAAAAAATAGCGCGTGCATGGTTCTTCTACCGCCAGGGGAAAGTCCTTTCCGAAGCAGCGGAAAAACGGTTGAATACGATCCGGGAATTTACGGAACTGGGAAGTGGATTCAAAATTGCCATGCGTGACCTGGAAATCCGAGGCGCAGGTAATCTCCTCGGTGCAGAACAGCATGGGAATATCGCAGGTGTAGGTTTTGCCACATATTGCAATATGCTGGAGGATACTGTATCGCGTCTGCGGGCAGAGCGGGAAAATAAACCGGTACCCAAGAAAATGCCTGATACCACTGTGGAACTTCGCCAGGATGCCTATCTGGATGAAGACTACATCAGCAATGAGGGGCAGAAGATGGAAATTTACCGACGTCTTGCCGTGGCGGCATCGGAAGAGGAACTGACCGATCTTATTGATGAAGTCATAGATCGTTTCGGCAGTCCGAGCCGGCCGGCAGAAAGGCTGTTCCTGGTATCCCGTATCCGTGTGCAGGCAAGACGTTTAGGAATCGGCAGTATTCTTGATGAAGGACAGACGCTTCTCATTGTATGGGCCGATGAAGAACCGATGCACCGATGGAATATGAACCGGCTGCCTCATTCTTATATGTCGAAGCTTCATTTTTTGCCAGGTTCGCCTGCCCGTGTTAGAATTAAAAAGACCGATATCCAGGGAAATACTGCTAAATGGATGTCGGATTTTATAGAAGAAATAACGAAAGAAATATATTCAGGAGAAAAACGTGCGTAAAAATTCATTTATTCAGGGTGCCCTCATCTTGACCGTTGCGGGGATCATTGTGAAGTTTATCGGGGCATTCAGCAGAATTTATCTGTCAAGGCTTCTTGGCGGAGAAGGGATCGGCCTCTACCAGATGGCCTATCCCATTTATATGCTGTGCCTTTCCATCTCATCGGCAGGACTTCCCGTGGCCATTTCCATCATGGTGGCGGAAAGAAACGCGGTGAATGATTATTGGGGCGGACAGAAGGTATTCCGTATCTCTATGACGGCACTTACCCTTACGGGTATCGTATTCAGCGCTCTTTTATATTTTGGTGCGGACTGGCTCGTCCATTCAGGTGTCGTAACTGATGAGAGAGCCTATTGGTCACTCATCGCTTTATCTCCTGCGGTACTTTGCGCTACGCTTCTGGCATCGCTCCGCGGGTATTTCCAGGGGCTCCAGATGATGACGCCTACCGCTGTTTCGCAGATTGTCGAACAGCTTGTTCGTGTTGTCACAATGATTGCTCTTGCCATTGTGCTCATGCCTTACGGTTTGGAATACGGTGCGGCCGGTGCTACTTTTGGTGCGGCACCCGGTGCATTTATCGGTATCCTCGTACTTATTGCCTGCTATTTTATGACAAAGAGCTGGCGGAGAGAACTGGCATCCCGGCAGGATTCTCATATAAAGCCTCTTGGTGTTGGAACGATTCTGAAACGCCTTTTGATACTGGCAGTCCCCGTTTCGCTGGCCAATATTATGCTTCCTGTTGTATCGAGTATTGATCTTTTCATTGTGCCCCGCCGCCTGGCCGTGGCAGGATTTTCCGTGGAAGAGGCGACCACGCTTTTTGGCTATTTGACAGGTATGGCGACAGCTCTCGTGAATATGCCGACTATTGTTACGGCATCCCTTGCGGCAAGTCTTGTTCCTGTTATTTCCGAGGCGGTGGCACAAAATAAGAGCGAGACGATCCTGAAACGAACGCATACCGCCATGCGGCTGGCGAACTTAATAACGATTCCTTCCTTCGTGGGGATGTGTGTCATCGCTACACCGATCTCTGCCATGCTTTACGCAATTCCTGATGCCGGTCCCTGTATTGCGGTCATGAGTTTCGGCGTGTTTCTTTTGGGCGTGCAGCAGGTCACTACGGGTGTTCTCCAGGGAATGGGAAAGACTGCTGTTCCTTTTATCAATATGGTGGTGAGCGCGGCGGTAAAAGTATTCCTTTCGTGGAATCTGACAGCGATGCCCAGCTGGGGAGTTCTTGGGGCAGCATGGGCGACAAATGCGGATTTCGGTGTGGCGGCTCTCCTAAATTTATTTTTCCTCTATAAGTATCGGCGATACATGATGGATATCATGCATACGGTTAAACTCTTTATCGCGGCAGGGATCATGGGTGCTGTTGCTTATGGCGTGTACACGGGGCTCTATGGGATAATCCACAGCAATACACTGTCTACACTGGCGGCGATTTGCGCAAGCGGCATCGTGTATTGTATGGCTGCCATCATGCTTCGTGCCGTAAAAGGTGAAGATGTGGCAAGTATACCCAAAATTGGCGGAAAAATGGCGGCACTGATTGACCGCTGCAGTATTGTAAAAAAATAGGTATAACGGCACATTTGAGATGATGTGCCGTTTTTCTATAAAGAAACGGAGTCTGTTATGCAAGATTATGTGTGTCTCATGCGTAAGCTTTTAGAAAATGGGATACTTACGGAGAAAGATTCTTTTGCTCTTGTGAATGCGGAAGAGGCGGAACATATTTCTTTGCCTTTTTACGGTACGTTGATTATTACCGGTGCGGAAGATGAAGAACGACAGAAGTGTATTTTTATCCGGTTGATGAAAATATGTGATGAAACGACACCGATTACTACATTAATGTATAATGGAAAAATTCTTAAATGTACAATTAAAGAATTTAATAACAAAATTATATTTCCTGTGAAGGCAGTGATACTTAAATCTTCAGAAATCATAAAAAAAGAGATGGAAAAATTCACTTTAAAACCGATTATTGATACGATGAAAACTCTTCGGGAACCAGGAGGGTGTCCCTGGGACCGGAGTCAGAATCATATGACGCTGCGGACATATTTTCTCCAGGAGGTATATGAAGTTATTGATGCTATCGAAGAAAATGACATATTAAATTTGAAAGAAGAATTAGGTGATGTACTTCTTCAAGTCGTTTTTCACGCGCGGATTGCAGAAGAAAATGGAGAGTTTTCTATGCAGGATGTGGTAGACGGTATCGCAAATAAAATGGTGAAACGCCATCCCTTTGTATTCGAAAAAATGAGCAAAGAAGACCTTTTTGCGGTGATTAAAAATTGGGAAAAACGTAAAAGAAAAGAAAAAAACAGGAAATATCTGCTTTCCGGAATACCAAAATGCTTGCCAAGTCTGCTTTTAGCGTGTATAATTCAAAAGAAAGTTAGTTCTGTAGGGATTTATGACCTCACGGCTTTTCGTGAAGATGAAAAGCCGCTCTGGATGAATGCCACTCAAAGAGAGGTACAGACAGGGAATAGAATGGGGGAAGAAAGTGCAGGAGCGTACCTTTTTGAGCTTGCCCGTGTCATGCAGGAAAAGGGAATTGATCCGGAACTTTCGTTACACTCTTTTTGTGTGAATCTCATGCGGCGCTTCAGCGAATTTGAGGACGGTATCAGAGGATGCGGATCTTTTGATGCCTTGTCTCAGGAGAGGCTGGAAGAACTGTGGCGGGAATTCAATGCGAAAGTGTAAGTTAATCCATCGGGACTACAGCGGGATTTTCCGCAGAGTTAATTAAAGGAGGATGTTTAGTTATGAACAAGACAGAACTCATCAGTGCAGTTGCCCAGACGGCAGAAATGACAAAGAAAGATTCCGAAAAAGCAGTTAAAGCGGTAATCGATGTTATTTCCCAGGCTCTTGTAAAGGGAGATAAGGTTCAGCTTATCGGTTTCGGTACATTCGAAGTCCGCCAGCGCAAAGCCCGTGAAGGCCACAACCCGGCGACCCAGAAAGCTATCAAGATTCCGGCTTCCAAGAGCCCGGCTTGGAGAGTTTCCAAACAGCTGAAAGAAAGAGTAAACTCTAAGAAAGCTGCTAAGAAAGCAAAGAAATAATTCAGCCTAAAAGCTGTGTCGAAAGAGACTGCAATCCCTCTTTCGACACGGCTTTTCGCTTGGAAGAAATAAAGATGCAGAAATACTCGAAAGGGAACCAGTCTTTCTGTGAATGATGAATAGAAGCATTATTTTACTTAAAGAAAGAGGCAGCCCTTCTGTTTTCCATCCGTTTCAGTCCATGATAAATTTCATTTTGGAGAGTTGTCGCTTATCATTCCGCAAACAGAAGGAGAGAGGTGGTTTTATTCAGTAAATGTCGATAGTACAGGTGCATTTTATCATTTTTTTTGCTATACTGAACATAAGTATATATTTCTGTAAGTAATCGTATATTTCGGAAATTTTCTGTATACAATCTTTCTGTATGAAAGGTGTGGGGGCCATGCAGGAGCATTTAAAGATAGCTTACTCGAGAAAAGCGTTGGAAACTTTCGGCGCGGTAGAGAAAAGGGATATTGTAGATGTATTTCAAACGGATTTTACCGATGTGGCCGCTGTGGTGGTGACTGATGAGGACGGGGATGCACTACGAAATCCGCGGATCCATGCTTTTGAGATTCCTGTGTTTCTGATCCTGTCGGCTGCAGGTAAAAAACATGATGAATTGATCGGGCAGGCATACAGTATTATCGATCCTACCGATGGGGATCACCATTTATATGCGCGGCAGATTGAAGGCGCCGCAGATCGATACGAGAGCGGGCTGCTGCCTCCTTTTTTCAAACAACTGATGGAATATGTGGAGCGGGGAAATACGCAGTTTGACTGTCCCGGGCATCAGGGGGGAGCTTATTTCAGAAAACATCCTGCGGGAAGAATATTCTATAATTTTTACGGCGAGAATACCTTTCGTGCCGATCTCTGCAATGCAGATGTGGCTATGGGGGATCTTCTCATTCATGAGGGCCCGGCGTTAGAGGCTCAGCGTCACGCGGCGCGTGTTTTTCATGCGGATAAGACATATTTTGTCCTTACCGGTACATCGGGGGCCAATAAGGTCGTTCTGGATGCTCTTTTAGCGCCGGGAGATATTGTTCTTTATGAAAGAAATAACCATAAATCTATCAGCTATGGCGCATTGATACAAGCAGGTGCTGTTCCGGTCTATTTAGAGACGGCGCGGAACCCCTTTGGCTCAATTGGCGGTATCTTAGAACATTGTTTCAATGAAGAATATATCCGCATGGTCATCGCGGAAAAAGATAAAAAGAAGGCGAAGGCAAAACGGCCTGTCAGAGTGGCGGTCATACAGTTGGGAAATTATGACGGCTGCATTTATAATGCCCGTCAGATTGTAGAAAAGATCGGCCATCTCTGCGATTATATCTATTTTGATTCCGCCTGGGTAGGGTATGAGCAGTTCATCCCTATGCTCCGTGACTGCAGTCCGCTGCTTTTGAATCTTGGGCCGGATGATCCGGGAATCATCGTATCCCAGTCCGTCCACAAGCATCAGGCGGGGTTTTCCATGTCATCCCAGATTCATAAAAAAGATGCGCATATTAAAGGACAGGAACGGTACTTGCCTCATAAACGCTTGAATAATTCTTTCATGGTGAATGCGTCTACATCTCCTTTTTATCAGGTTTTTGCATCGCTGGACATGAATGCCCGTATACAGGAGGGAGAAGGCGGAGCGCTTTTGTGGAAAGAATGTATGGAGCTTTCCGTGGAAGCGAGAAAGGCAGTTATCCGCAACTGCAAGTATCTGAAGCCTCTCGTTCCTCCTGTGGTTCACGGCAAGAATTGGGAAGAATGGGATACGGAAGAAATTATTAATGATATTGCTTATTTTACTTTTGAACCGGGCGGGAAATGGCATTCTTTTCAGGGATACGGGAAAGGACAGTATTTTATTGATCCTATGAAACTTCTCTTTACTACGCCGGGAATCAATGTAGAAACCGGACGGTATGAAAAGTTCGGGATCCCCGGGATTGTGCTTGCTAATTATCTCAGGGAAAATGCCGTGATTCCCGAAAAATGCGATTTAAATGATATTCTCTTTATCATAACGCCGGCGGAAACTAAGGCGAAGATTAATAACCTGATTTCAAGGATTCTCCATTTTGAAGCATTTGTAGATAATGATGCCCCTATGGCAAAGGTTCTTCCCAATATTTATCATACGTATCAGGATAAGTATGCAGGATATACGATTCGCCGGCTTTGCCAGGAAATGCATGATTTTTATAAGGAACGTAAGGTCAATGTCCTCCAAAAACATTTGTTTCTGAAAAACTATTTTCCCATATACAGTATGAGCCCGCAGGAAGCGAATTATGAGCTTGTCCGCGGACATGGCGAGCTGATCGATTTAGCAGAAGCGGAGGGGTGCGTGGCATTGGAAGGGGGAGTTCCTTATCCGCCGGGGGTTCCTTGCATTCAGCCGGGGGAAAAATGGTCGAAGACGGCTATTGCTTATTTCATGGCACTGGCAGAAGTATTCAATCTTTTTCCGGGTTTCACTCCGGAACTGCAGGGGGTATATATGGAGCGGGCAGCTGATGGGAAGTTCCATGTGTATGCCCAGGTACTAAAAAAGGAGTATGAAAAAATCTTATAATGGAAAAGTGAAAGACAGGCTGCATGCCGGAACTTTTTGCTGAATAGCTTTTCCCGCTGAAAACCACCGGAACACGAAGCCCGGTGGTTTTCAGTGGGAAATATATCAAATTTAATGGGAGATGATCAGCTTTAAGCTATTTTGCTGTTATCTTCTTTTGCTTTTTCCAAATCAAATTTGTCAGAAGCAAATCCGTAGAGGGTCCAGCCTAAGAAGGTAACAATCGCACCGTAAGTCATTGCTTCAAATCCGGAAGCATAGCATGCATAGAGACTGTAGATGGAAGCAATGAAAGCAATGAAGGTCGTTGTCTTTAATTCGCTTCCCTCGTGGCCGGCGGCTTTCATGATAACGATAATGGCGGCCATGCAGAGAAGGTAAGGAATAATATTGGTAATTGTTGCCAAATTGACCAATGTTTCAAACTGTTCATTCAGGGAAGGGCTGATAGTCATGAGGCCAAAGAGAGACTGGATGCAGGTAATTGTAACCATACCCACGATCGGTGCGCCTTTGGATGTAATCTTCTGCAGGAATGCAGGGAAGTAGCCTTCATCAGCACCAGCTTTGAATACGTTGGCGATGGTAAACTGCCAGCCAAGGAGGGAACCGAAGCAGGAGAGAACCATGAGTCCCATGATGATGTGCCCTACTGTGCCGCCGAACATGTGGGCAAATACCATTCCGAAAGGCGCGGTGGATTTCAGAAGTTCAGATGCGGGAACGATTCCGAACATGATATTTGTGGAAACGATGTAGCAGGCTGCCGCAAGGAGTGTGCCGCCAAGAACGGCTTTCGGCACATTAACTTCCGGATTGTCAACAGCATCGGCGTTGGCACAGGCGGATTCCATACCGAGGAATGCCCAAAGGGTCATGGTAATGGAGTTTGTGGCCGCTTCGCCGAAAGCCATATTATTCACATTCCAGTTGGCTATATACATATCGGTTGAGAACCAGCCCCAGCCGATAACAGCAAGTCCGATACATGGGATAATGACGCCCCATACGGTAATGGAGGAAACGCCGCCGGTATATTTCGGACCGCCGAAGTTTAGGACGGTAGCCAGCCAAAGTACGCCTATTGTGGCGATAGCCGTGAAGAGCGGATTAAGCGTGGTGCCGAGAAATCCGCAGGCGTAACCTACAGCAGAAATGGCGATCGCAGTATTTGCGAAAACCAGAGAAACGCCGTAGGTGTAATTAGCCATGAAGTTACCGGCTTTCCCAAAAGAATATTCCGCATAGCCGCCCATGCCGCCACCTTTTTTACTGTACATGCCGCATTTGGCAAATACATAAGCCAGACACATGGAGCCCACTGCGGTAACCAGCCAGGATACGATAGAAAGCGCGCCTACCTGGGCCAGTTTGGTAGGGAGCATGATAATGCCGGAACCCATCATGTTCACTGCTGTCAGGATGGTGAGTTGCATAACGCTCATTTTATTGCTTTGACTCATAATATTATAATCTCCTTTTATGATTTCAGGATTTGGACCGGCATGGGCAGGAACTCTTTAATCGGGTTCCTGCCTGTCGGTTCGGTATATCTTGTATAAATCGTAAACTTGCTTTCTTACTTCTTATCAAATTCCTTCTTCATGACGTAGCCGTAAGCATGTTTCTTGCCGTCTTCCGCTTCCTGGACATAAACGCCCTGGATTTCCGGAGCAAAGCCGGGAAGCTGATTAATGCCTTCTACAAGGTCAAGGAAGTATTTAACGGCAGTTTTGGACCATCTTTCACCCGGGTGGATGCAGAGTACACCTGGCGGATAGGGAAGTGCACCTTCCAGCGCGAGGCGGCCTTCCGCCTGTTCCAAGTCCACCAGTTCGCCATGTCCGCGCATGAATTCATACTGGGCTTCCTGCGGATTAATGACGTATTCCGGCAGGTAGTCATGCAGGAAGAGGTTTTTCTGAAGGGTGAAGACTTTTCTGTCCTTATAAAAATCATGCATTTCCTGGCAAAGCTGGCGGATCGTATATCCTTTGTATTTGTCTTCGTAGGCTTTATAGATGGACGGAAGCACTTCCGCCATCGGAGCATCTTCATCAATCAACTTTTCAAAACGGATCAGTTTGGCAACGAGATCGTCCATCTTAGTTTTGCTTTCCGCCGGAGTCATGAGGAAAAGGATATCGTTTAAATCGCATTTTTCTGGAATGATTCCGTTTTCGCGGAGATAGTTTGCCAGGATATTGCCGGGAATACCGAATTCTTCATAGCCGCCGTTTTCAATGTCAATACCACAGGTTACGAATTGGAGTTTCATCGGGTCGATGAAATACTGTCCTTTGCCGTATCCTTCAAAGCCATGCCACTTGGCGCCCGGTTCAAATGCCCAGTAATCCATATCGTTTGCCATCTTTTCCGTATCGCCATCTTCCCATTTTTTGCCGTTTACAACAGGCGGAACGAGAGGACGTATATAGTGGCAGTTGCGGAGAATCTGCTTACGTGTTTCGATAACGGTTTTAACAGCTTCTACCCACAGTTTTTTACCTGCTTCGCCTTCATGCATTTTTGCATTTACGTCAAGTGCGGCAAAGAGCTGGTACAGCGGAGATGTAGAGGCATGCATCATGAATGCGTTGTTCACCCGTTTATGCGGTACATAACGATCTTGTCCTTTAATGTGGGAGTCTTTCTTGTGTACCTGGGAAGTCATGGAGAAACCTGCCTGCTGTTTGTGGACGGACTGAGTAACGAAAATCCCCGGATCTTCCGGTCCAAGCTCTAAAAGCAGCGGACTGCAGTCTTTCATCATCGGAATGAACTGCTCATACCCTACCCAGGCGGAATCGAAGAATATGTAGTCGCAGAGATGGCCGATTTTGTCGACAACCTGACGGGCATTATAAATGCAGCCGTCATATGTGCCGAGCTGGATGACCGCCATGCGGATCGGACGTTTTGCTTTCGCTTTTACGGGATCTTTTTCGGCAACGAGTTTGCGGATATATTCTTCGTCAAAGCAGTGTTCAAGAATGCCGCCGATAGAACCGAAAGCGTTTCGCGCCGTTTCCAGATATACCGGGGTGGCGCCGGCGAGAACAAGAGCACCATGGTCTATAGATTTGTGGTTATTTCTGTCGAAGAGAACAATATCACCAGGAGCGAGAACCGCATTTAAAACAACTTTATTGGAGGTAGATGTCCCGTTCAGTACGAAATATGTTTTGTCGGCATTGTATACACGGGCTGCATGTTTTTGCGCGGACAGAGCAGGACCTTCATGAATGAGGAGATCACCCAATGCGACATCCGCATTGCAGAGATCGGCGCGGAATGTATTCTCACCGAAGAAATCGTAAAAAGCGCGGCCTGCCGGATGTTTACGGAAGAAAGCACCGCCTTGGTGGCCGGGGCAGTCGAACTGGGAATATCCGTTTTCAACATACTTCTCTAAGTCTTTAAAAAAGGGAGGAAGTACATTTTCTTCATAATGGGCTGCAGCGCTTTCGATCTGGCGGGAATAAAAATCGTGATCAGTCTCATTTAAATCAATGACGCGGTATACCTGTTTGATTATTTCATCGCTTACGTGGCTGTCTGCATCTTTAATAAGCATGACAGGAATTTTAAAAGCGCCAATCATTTCATTTTTCAGCACATCAGAATCTTGTTCGGTAATGACAACAGCAGCCACGTCAGTGTAGTCTGTATTGTTTACATCGATGATTTCGCGGCCACCAATGGCGCCGAAAGCTTGGAGAGCATTTTCCGAATAAGCGATCTTTAGTTTTTTCACAGTAATAACCTCCTAAACAAATAACTTAGAAACACAGATCCGCAATGTACTCGTCCGTGTGCACTTCGGTGAGTCACTCTGCGGTTATGCCCTTCTGGGGAGCATGTGTTTTCGACATCTTCATCATAGGATAGATTTTAATACTATTCCAATACCATTTTATAAGGAAAATATCCATTTGGCATGTATAATATCATAAAAGATATTTATAAATAATTAATCACAAAATAATATATAAAAAGTTATTATTAAATATTCAATAAATTAAATATTATTCCGAAACATATATTTTCACCTTGAAAGAATTTTTTCTTTATATTACTAATAAGAAAAGGATAAAAGGAGTTGTATATTAAACAAAACCTTAAGGAAAGATCGAAAGTAAAAATATAAAAATGTATATTATTAAAATAATGAAAGGAATTAACTAATATACCTCCAAAAGAATAAATATATTTATTTTGATATAACAAAGAGAAATAATGGGATTTTTGAGTAAAATCATAGAAGGAAAAATGCAAAATCCCCCAAAATTATTTGATATATATAACAAAAATAATATGTATGATTGAGGAGTGTATGTATAAAGAAAAAACTTATCTGATAACCCTGATAAATAAATGAATAAAATGAATATTTAATAGCAATAATGATATTAAATTATATCTATAGTGATATAATTTAAACAAAATAAAAAGACGCCCAATGAAAGGCGTTGATTTAATTTGATTTAATTTTAAAATTTAAAGAAGGGGGGAGTTGTAACTTGCCGCGTTTTGAACAAATTCCCAAAAATTATCAATGATATATTCTTGGAGCAGAACCGCTACGAGAGATAATTGAGAATCCGTGTGCCATGAAAGATTCAGGTGACGGTAGCATTTGTCGTCAGTAAGGAATGCCATCTTTATGTGTTCTCCGCGGGCAGCGTACCAGGTGAGCTGCGGGATAACGGCGATACCGAGACCCGCGTGGATAAATTCACGGACGGTATTGGGATTATCGCTTTCCATGACTACATTTGCTTCAAATCCTGCAGAAGCGCAAAGATCATCAATTGTTTTTCTAAGCCACATTCCTTTCGGCGGAGCAATGAATTTGGCAGTTGCCAGATCCGATAGAGAGAGGCGGCTTCCGTTTGCGTAAGTGCTGTCTTTCGGCATGATTACAATGAGGTTTTCCTTGAAAAGCGTTACCGTGTGGGGACTGTCGATTGGCTCATTGCTTGAAAAAAGGGTCAGATCCGTTTCTTGAGAATGGAGATGATGCAGAGAACGATTGCGGATATCCAGAATGGCTTCCGGATGTTCCTGACGAAATTTCATGAGAAAGACGGGGATCAGTTGGGCAGCGGATTCTATATTAAGCGTAACTGTCATCTGCTGAAGATTTTTTGATTCATTCAGATCTGTTTTAAGCTGATCCAGTTCCGCAAGAAAACTTTTTGCATGCTTCAAAAGAATTTCTCCGTCTCGTGTCAGTTTAATATTCCTTCCTTTCCGTTCAAACAGTGCGACACCCAGTTCTTTCTCTATGCCGCTGATCATTCTGGAGAGGGCTGGCTGGGCGACATGAAGGCTTTCGGCGGCGTTTGTGAGATGCTGCATTTCTGCAGTTCTTTGAAAATAGAGCAGTGAGGTGAAATTCAGTTTCATATTTTCTCCGGTTTTTATCAGTGCAATATATACAGCGATATAAAGTATAACAATTAAATCATAAAATATATATCAAAAACAGTATATCATAAAGCGGGGATGCGGAAAATGGGTTACCCGGAAGCGGGGATAAAGTGGAAATGGTTAGGAAATAAAAATTTCTGAGGGATATTTGTATTTAACAGAAATACGGACTCATCGAGGAGAGAATCGCCTATAACTTGTAAAAACTTGATTTTTAAGTGTTATAGTTATATACTATAAATGGGTATTGAATATACCTTTAATAATATTTGCAAAAATTTATCGGGGAAGGAGATGAGAGTATGGCATCCTCTGTGGATATGGAATTGGGAGATATGATGTATGAACTTTGCCTAATGGCGCTTTTCTTTGTAGAAGGAGCAAATCTGCTTGTGCCTTTTCGTGAAAATTTCAATTTCAAACGAATTGTGGCCAGATTCTCTTCTTTCTTCAAAGGGTTCATCGGCGCAGGGGGATGGGGGCTGAAAGCCCAAAAACCGTTGGGCACGGTAAAAATACATACACGGGCTGTCGTTTTGAATGACAGAAGGATACGGCTCTTTACAGGGACATATCTACAAAAGCGTCTGCGTGAAATCATTTCACTGCGGAAATATATTGATCATAGCCGGGTCAGTGCTGACCTGTTTGTTATTTAAAAGCAGAAAGGTTGGCTGATCTTGCAAAAGATGCACTTTGGTGTATTGGCAGTCAACTTTCAAAGAAAATCTTCTTGATTGACCATGCTTGTCCAACGTATAGGACAGGAAGCCTGTATTAAAAGAGAAGTACAGGAAATCAATATGGAGGGTTCCACCAGTTTCAGGAATCCAAAATCAGACGCTCGGCGTCTTTTTTGATGGTGATTTAAGGAGAGAAAAATGAAAATCGGATTATATAGTGATATGAAAAAGCTGCTTTCAGTCACATTTCCTATCTTAGTAGCGCAGCTTTCCACCATGGGAATCAATTTTATAAATACGACAATGGCAGGCCATGCGGGAGCAGATGATTTGGCCGGGGTTTCAGTAGGGACAGGGATCTTCTTTCCTTTTGAAGGTGCGGCTATCGGGCTTCTGATGGCAGGGACGCCTATAATTGCCCAATTAATTGGGAAGAATGAAAAATCATCCATTCCTTTCGTGGTGCGTACAGGCATATACATAGCACTTGCACTGAGCATGCTGTTGTTTGCAGGATATTTCTTTTTTGCTGATGAGGTTGTCAGCAGCATGGGACTCACGGCTGAAGTGGAATATATTGCAAAGAATTATATTTTTGCCATGGTAGTGGCAATGGTATTTATTTCTCTTATTATTCCGCTTCGCTCTTTGACGGATGTGGCAGGAAGCACGGCTACCTCTATGAAACTTTTTCTTTCCGCGCTTCCTATCAATGCTGTTTTGAATTATTTTCTGATTTATGGTCATGGCGGGCTGCCTCGCCTTGGCGGTATCGGTGCAGGCGTTTCGGCGGCAATTACGTACTTTTTCGTACTGCTGATGTTCCTTTATGTGATTCATAGTGACGAAAGATTTATGGGAAAGGAAATATTCGCTTCCGGCAAGAGCCGTTTTTGTGACTGGAAAGAATATATGAGTGTGGGTATTCCGAGCGGACTATCCGTTTTCATGGAAATGGGACTTTTTGGGGCGATTATTATTTTCATGGCGCGGTTTGGCACGGAAACACTTGCAGCATATCAGGTCGCCGATAATTTTGCGAATATGGCATACATGGTACCACTGTCCTGTTCCATGGCGCTCACCATTTTAGTGGCTCGTGCCGCAGGCGCGAAAGATCATGCTCTTGCAAGGCGGTACGCCAAAGCAGGAATTCTTATGTCCGTGGGATTTTCTGCAGCGGAAGTCCTTTTGACGACGATTTTCCGGGAGCAGATCGGACTGGTCTATACTGATGATGCCGCAGTTATTGCTATCGCATCGCAATTCCTGATTTTTGCTTCAGGGTTCCAGTTTTTTGATTCTATCTCTGCGCCGGTGCAGGGGATTCTTCGCGGATATAAAGATGCTAAAGTGCCTTTTATCCTTCTTTTGGCGGCTTACTGGGGAGCTTGTTTCCCTGTAGCCCTGTTCCTTGATCATCAGCTGGACATGGCTGCCGTTTCTTACTGGATTGGTCTTGATGTGGGTGTGGCGGCATCGGCGGTATTTATGGCTATCCGTCTTTTTACTTTGGAAAGCGGGTTTATGGAAAATACAGCAGCTGTATCCCTTCGCGGAAGGCTGTCTTTGGAACCGGCTTATGACAATGGAGTTTATAGAGTAAAGGCAGAAGTTTTGACGGGTATAAAAATTATATGGCAATATTGCAGGGAAATCGGAAATAATCTTTTTGTACCACAGGAAAAAATTGTGGAAATACGCGGTCATGTGCTTACGGGTATCCAGCGCAAGCTCATAGGCCATGCTGCGCGGGCTTATGTGCCATAGCGCTGCTTCAGGATACAGTGATTTCTTTAAGGCAAAAAATCGGAAGGCATATTTTCCTCTTTGGAGAATATGCCTTCCGATTTTTCATGTGAGCAGAAAGTCCTGCAAGTCATGAGGCGTTTTAAAAATAAAATCCGCCCCGGCATCGGCGAGTTCATCCAGGCTACCGTAACCCCATGCTGCCCCAGCAGATGTGATTTTATTTGCTTTTGCGCCAAAGATGTCATAGTTTTTGTCACCAATCATAATCGTGGAGGAAAGGAATTTTTCATCGAGGGCGGGTGTCATTCCGATTTCCTTCAATTTGATGAAAGTCTTTTTGATAATGCGTGTTTTTTGGTCGAAATCTGCCTTGTTTTTCATTTCGTCAGAAGGATTGCTGCCGACAATCACATCAAAGTAAGAGGTAAAGGAAAAGTCTTTCAGTATTTTATGCACCAGCGGCCACGGCTTGCTGGAAGCGACGGCGGTGATCATGTTTCTTTGCTTCAAGGCGGATAAGAGTCCATTGATACCTTCGTAGGGGGCGGAATCAAAAATGCCTTTATTATCATACTGCTCGCGGAACTTCATAATGACCGCCAGTGTATCTTTTTCTGACAGGCCATAGATTTTTTGTATTTGCACATTCAGCGGCGGACCGATGAATGATTTAAGTGTAGCAGGATCTGTTTCATTAATGCCTGCTGCTGTAAGCCCGTACTGCATGGCTTTTATAATGCCTGGACCGGAAGCAGAAATAGTGCCGTCTAAGTCGAAAAGAATATATTTATAAGTCATGTGATACTCCTTCTGATCAATTAAATTCAGTATATCAAAAAGAAGAAAAGGCAGCGAGAATAAGAAAAAAGGAAGAGCCTTATGTTTATTGTGGTCTCATGATTTTTTTGATATTCTTAAGGCAAAGAAAGGTTATGTATTATGCAGGAGGGAATTATGTATATCGATGGAAAAATTTGGATAGGGAATAATGATCAGGGGGAACGGATCAGCATCATTCCGAAGATGGTGAACCGTCACGGTCTTGTTGCCGGTGCAACAGGCACAGGCAAGACGGTTACGCTCAAAGTCATGGCGGAAACATTCAGCGATATGGGTATCCCTGTATTTATGGCGGATGTCAAAGGTGATATCGCAGGAATGATGAATCCCGGGACAGACAGCGAAGATATGCAGAAACGCATCGGGAAGTTCAATCTGACGGATGCGGGATTCGCCTACAAAGGATATCCTGTTACTTTATGGGATATTTACGGTGTAAAAGGAATCCAGCTCCGTACCACCATTTCTGAAATGGGACCGATGCTTCTTGCCCGTATCCTTGATTTGAATGATCTCCAAAGTGATATCCTCACAGTAATATTTAAGATTGCCGATGATCGTAAGTGGTTCCTTATCGACACGAAAGATTTGAAGTCCGTCCTGAATTATGTGAGTGATCACCGTGGGCTTTTTGAAGGAGAATACGGGAAAATGAGTCCGGCCTCTATCAGCACGATCGTCCGTGCAGTAGTGGCTCTTGAAGCAGCCGGCGGCAATGTGTTCTTCGGTGAGCCGGCTCTCCGTATTTCCGACTGGCTGACATTAGGTGATGGCGGCAAGGGGATGATCAATATTCTTGACAGTGAAAGTCTGATCAATAATGGCAAGATGTATTCCGCCTTTCTTCTCTGGATGCTGTCCGAACTCTTTGAAACACTTCCCGAGGTGGGTGATCTGCCTAAACCCAAGATGGTTTTCTTCTTCGATGAGGCTCATCTCCTGTTTAATGGAGCGCCCAAACAGCTTTTGGATAAAATTGAACAGGTGGTTAAGCTGATTCGGTCCAAAGGAGTGGGGGTATATTTCTGTACACAAAATCCGAAAGATATTCCCGACGGTGTTTTAGCGCAGTTGGGGAATAAAGTGCAGCACGGTCTTCACGCATATACGCCGTCTGACCAGAAAGCAGTCAAAGCGGCGGCTATGTCTTTCCGCGCGAATCCTGCATTTGATACGGAAGAAACGCTTACTTCTCTCGGGACGGGAAAGGCGGTTGTTTCTTTCCTTGGGGAAGACGGTGTCCCGGGCATGGCGCAGAAGGTATCTGTTCTTCCGCCGCAGTGCAGTATGGGCAGTATTGGGGACGGGCAGCGGGAGCAGTCCGTTAAGTCAAGTCTTTTTTACAGTAAATATGCGGAAGGGTATGATCCGGAATCGGCTTATGAGATCCTGATGCGTTTAGGGCAGGAGGAACAGGCAAGAGAGGAACAGGCAGCGGCAGAAGCGGCGCAGGTGAAAGAAGATGCGCGCCTGACAAAAGAACAGGCGAAGGCAGATGAGAAAGCGGCTCGTGAAGCGGAAAAAGAATCGGCGGCAAAGAACCGGGCCATAAAATCCGTGGGGAATTCCGTACTGGGGACAATCGGCCGTGCGGCGGGAAGATCGATCGGCGGCAGCGTAGGCGGAAGTCTGGGCAGGAGTGTGGGCGGAAATCTTGGAGCAAGCCTTGTCCGCGGACTTCTGGGAACTTTTTTTAAACGGTAACGACTACCTGTTTTTCTTCTGGAGGTTTATGATGAAAAGACTTTTAGCGGCAGGCAGTATCTGTGTATTCCTCTTTTTGGGGGTTATCGGCTGTGGAGGAGAAAGTATGGCGGGATATCAGAAGATTCCGGCGGCGGAAGCAAAAAATATGATGGATAAAGGCGGTGTGACTGTTGTCGATGTACGTCGTGAAGAGGAATACAAAACGGGGCATATTCCCGAAGCAGTTCTTTTGACTAATGAGACCATCGGCAACGAACCGCCGGCACTTCTTCCGGATAAGAATGCCGTAATTCTTGTGTACTGCAGAAGTGGTGTAAGAAGCAGACAGGCATCTGAAAAACTGATTAAATTGGGATATAAAAAGGTATTTGATATGGGTGGTATCAAGGATTGGCCTTATGATGTCGTTACGTAAATTTTGAAATTAGGAATATATAATAAAAACGCATGTTTTCCAGGGGAAGGAGAATCTTATGGAGTTCAAAATTAAATATTATAAGGATCTGGTGTCTTTTCACATACCGGATCAAAATGTATTGGGGAATATCCTTCCCAATACGGCACCTGCTGCGGTATCAGAGGCGGAAGAAGTAGCCCGTGCCCTTTCTGTTCCTTTTGGAACCCCCAGATTGTCTGAAATTGTCAGATCCGGAGAGAAGATTGTAATTGTTACCAGTGATATTACCCGCCCCGTACCGTCAAAGATTATCATTCCCCGCCTCTTGGATGAATTGGGAAAGGCAGGGGTGAAAGATGAGGATGTGACGATTGTCTTCGGTCTTGGCAGCCATCGTAAGCAAACTGAAGAAGAACAGAAATCTCTTGTGGGAGAAGAAGTGTATAGTCGTGTGAAATGCGTTGACAGTGATCCTGAAGATTGTGTGCACCTGGGCGTTTGCAGGAATGGTACGCCGGTGGATATATTCCGTACGGTGGCGGAAGCGGACCGACGCATTTTGGTGGGAAATGTGGAATACCATTATTTTGCAGGGTACAGCGGCGGCATGAAAGCAATTATGCCGGGAGTTTCCTCTCGTGCTGCCATCCAGGCCAACCATAAAAATATGATTCACCCCGGGGCATTTGCAGGGAATTTGAAAGATAATCCGGTTCGTGATGATATTGAAGAAACAGCTGACTTTATTTCTGTTGATTTTATTTTAAATGTAGCGCTTGATGATCATAAGCGGATTGCCTTTGCCGCAGCAGGACATCCTGTGGAGGCCCATCGCAAGGCCTGTGCCTTTCTTGATAAAATATACAAGAAAAAAGTGAAAAAAGCGGCAGATATTGTTATTGTTTCTACCGGTGGCTATCCGAAGGACATCAATTTGTACCAGGCGCAGAAATCTATCGATAACGTGAAACATATTGTGAGAAAGGGCGGCATTATGATTGTGGCGGCCAGCTGCCGTGAAGGATACGGCAGTGATGTATTTGGCAAGTGGATTAATACATACAGCACGCCCGGTGAACGGATTGAAGAAATACAAAGGCATTTTGAATTGGGCGGGCACAAATCGGCAGCTCTTGCCATGGTGCAGAAAAATTGTGATATTTATCTGGTGACTGATATGGAAGATAAACTGGTGGAGAAGGCAAACATGGTTCCTTTCCATAATCTCCAGCAGGCGGTAGATGCGGCATTTGCCCAAATGGGGGAAAAGGCGGCAGCGTATGTCGTTCCTGTCGGCGGTTCGACGCTTCCTGTACTGGAATGAATGATTATTGGTGGAAAGTGAATATTTAAAAACACGGTATCCTATATGGATGCGTGTTTTTTGATGCGAAATCCGATTAGGCGGAATACTGGAGTTCAAATTACAGTTCAAATAAGATGCCGATGGCGGCAGAAACGGCAATGTAAATAACAGGATGCTTTTTAAACCGCCAAAGCGCATACCACATAATGACAGCAAGAAGAATGCATTTCCAGTCAAAGAAAGATAGGATATTTGGTGCCGGGATATCATTTTTTATGTTAAGGAGAGATATTTTTGCCACGCCCAGCCCGGCTGCTGTAATTAAAGCGATGGAACAGGGGCGGAGTCCGTAGAAAATTTTTTCCACAAGCAGGGCATTCTTAAATTTATCCAGTGCTTTTGAAACTGCTGTAATAACGAAGAGCGCCGGTGAGGTAAGAGACAGCGTTGCCCAGATGCCGCCGGCAATACCGAGGGTCTGATAACCTGCGTAAGTCGCCATGTTGACGCCCAGCGGCCCGGGAGTAGATTCGGAGATGGCAATCATATTGGCGATATCTGCTGTGGAAAACCAACCGGTAGATTCGGATATGGCATAGAGGAAAGGGAGTGTTGCCAGTCCTCCGCCTGCGGCAAAAAGTCCCGCCTTAAAGAATTCCCAGAAGATCTGGAACCAGATCATTGCGCCACCTTGCCTTTCTTTCCTGCATCAGGCATGAAAATGTACCCTGCTGTTCCCGCGAAAATGACAGAGAATACCGGAGAGAGAGAGGAGAAAAGGGAGATCAGAAGAATGGAAAGAAAAATGAATGCTGTTCTTTTATCAGTAATGGATTTCCTGCCTAATTTGATGACAGTGTCAAAAATCAAGACGCATACGCAGACACGGATGCCGGCGAAAGCATGGATGACAAACGGATTTGCTGCAAAGCTGGAAAGAAATATGGCAATAGCAGTAATAATAAGCATGGAAGGAGTAATGACACCTAAGGTGGCAGCCAGGCCGCCTGAAAAACCTTTTTGTTTATACCCTACAAAGGTGGCTACATTGACAGCAATCATGCCGGGCGTGCACTGGCCGATGGCGAAATAGTCCATTAGCTCTTCTTCGGTACTCCATTTTTTATTTTCCGCTACTTCCCGCTGCAGGATAGGAAGCATGGCATATCCTCCGCCAAAAGTGACGGCGCCCATTTTAAAAAAAGTGAGAAATAAATCCCAAAGCATAAGCAGATCCTCTTTTATAATGACTGGCATTTTTAGATTATTATAGACCTTAACAGGATAAAATGGAAAAGAAAAATCCCGCAACGTGAGGGGGCGGGATTTACGGGATACAGTTACTTTTCTGTTTTTGCTTCAGCGGCTTTTGCCTTTTCTTCTGCTTCCATTTGTTTAAACGCTTCTGTCATCTTAATTTTGCGGATGACGGCCTGTCCTTCCGGGCTCTTCAGGTAAACGAGGGTAGATTTCGGAACCATACGGTAAACTGTCTCCCAGTCATCTTCGGAAAGGGCTTTCCGTACGGTGGAAGCGCTGACGACCTGGTGGCCCTTTTGTTCTCTTGGGATGACTTTCAGTTCGATACCGTTGTTGGCGAAAACTTCGCGCATGGCCCGGTTGTAAGCAAGTGTAGTTTTATCAGTCGGTTCCTCGCCTACAAAACGAACAGTGATATTCAGAGCGGGTGCGATACGCGTAGCAAATACGGTGGCATCCAGCTTCGTCTGCGCCGCCAGCTCATCAGTGCCCTTAATGAAGTATGTCGGGAAAGTGGCGTTGGAGATAATGTAGTTGCCCCCGCTGATGACGGAAACACCTTTCATATCTTTAACACCCTGCTTAATGAGTGAAAAGCGGTCAGAGAATGGGAATATGGAACGGTCTTCCTGCACGGCGAAAATGATGACCTCATCGCAGTTATTAACAGCATATTCTACAAGAGAACGATGCCCTAATGTGAAAGGATTGCAGTTCATAACGATAGCACCGCGGTTCTTACCCTCACCGGTACCGAGGATGGAACGGACACGGTTCAGGTAGTCTTCCAATGTGTCCTGTCCGCGCTCCAGGAGACCCGCATAAGGTTCGGCTACAGCCACTTCTTTGAAACCCATATGGGCAAAAACGGGGACGTTCTTCGGCTTGGTGAAGATTTGGTTTCCTGTAATTCCGCGGCGGTTGGATTCGCCCTGGAGGTTACGGATGATACGATGGGTAAGCCCCTTTTTCTGGTAATCTTTACTGATGGCGATATCTCTCATGACACGGCCGCCGAGAGAGCCTGTGCCGATAAGTTTCCCATCATCGAAAAGTCCCATGGTATAATCAATGTTTCCTGTGAAAGTCAGATCAAATTCTTTCAGGAATTCTACAACTCTTGCTTTTTCTTCAGGATCTGTCAAAAAAATTTCTCGTTCTGTAATCATTATTTGCTCCTTATAAGTAAAAATGATGAAGAATAAGTATACTCTTTAAATAAAAATGTAAATGCTATTTATTGATAAGCAAGTATATTATAGCACGAGTAATAAAAAGGCGTAAAGAAGAAATGATATTAGATTCTGAATAAATCTATAAAAGGAATTAGAGTACAAAAAGTAATACGGCAGATATCTTACAGAGAGTTTGCAATTTAAAGGGAAGCCTTGTATAATATAGAAGCTTGTTTTACACAAGCAACTTCCTGGCCCATGGGGAGCATGGGACATAGGTCCGAAAAGGAGGCGATTTCGTGAAAAAGTATGAAGTTATGTTCATCGTGGACATTGCAAATGAAGAAGTGATTCAGGCTGCAGTGAAGCTGGTGCAGGATACGATCGTTCGTATCGGCGGTACAGTAACCAAGGTTGATGAATGGGGCAAACGTCATCTGGCGTACGAAGTCAAGCATCAGAATGAAGGCTATTATGTAGTCATTGATTTTGAAGCTGACCCGTCACAGATTGCGGAACTTGACCGTATCATTAAGATCCATGAAGAAATTATTCGTCATATCATTGTTAAGCAAGATGACTAAGGGATCGAGGTAAAGACTATGAATTCAGTTCAGGTAATGGGTAATCTGGCGAGGGATCCGCAGATCCGCGCGACTAAAACCGGCCGTGCCGTGGCATCTTTTTCTATTGCTGTAAATCGTAATTATACGACACCTCAGGGTGAACAGAGAGAATTAACTGATTGGATCAATGTTGTTGCCTGGGGCAATCTGGCAGAAGCGGTGGGTAACCAGCTCAAAAAGGGAACCCGTGTTTTTGTCGAAGGGCGTTATTCCACCAGATCTTATGACACTCCTGATGGACAGAGACGGTATGTTACCGAAGTGGTAGCCAATATGATCGCTCTTCCCATTGGAATGAGTTCCCGTGTTTCCGCAGCACCGCAGGATCAGGGATTTGCGGGCAGCGAAAGCGATAGTCAGCCTAAAGGTAATTTTAACCAGTTTGGTGATTCCCACGATGATGAGGATATTCCATTCTGATTTTCCAGTTTTGGAGGAAATATGATTAAGAAAGATAGAGTAAGAAGACCGAGAAGAAAGATCTGTCAGGGCTGTGTTGATCATATCGAAAATGTTGATTACAAGGATATTGCAATGCTCCGCCGGTTCATTTCGGAACGAGGCAAGATTTTGCCCCGCCGCGTGACCGGAATATGCGCGAAACATCAGCGCAAAATCAATCTCGCAATCAAGAGGGCAAGAGCTATCGCATTGCTTCCGTTCAGCGCAGACTAATTGAATATGAAGGAACTGCAGGCAGTAAGTGGTATGGCGGCAGTTCTTTTTTTATGGTTTAGAGAGATGGAATTTTAACAGTAAAGAAAACTGATTTTTCTTTTGGAAAAGGAGTGTTATAATCAGAACATAGAGAATATACGGTTTCATTTGGGAGGGAAAGTATGACAAGAGAAGAGCGTATCCGTGCAGCGATTGCCGGCAGGGAAACAGATCGTGTGCCCGTGGCGGCGTGGATGCATTTGTCCGAACATGACCAGGATCCTATTTCTCTGGCGGAAGCGGAAGTGGAACTGACGGAAAAATATGACTTTGATTATATTAAGATGATGCCTTTCGGGCTGTACTCTACCCAGGATTTTGGCAATCAGGTAAAGATCTACTGTGATCCTTACAAAGAACCGATTGTCCAAAAGTTTGCTATTGACGGTCCTGCAGGATATGATTCAATCCGCGCGATCTCAGCACTTCAGGGGACGTACGGAAAGCAGGTGGAATTTGCCCGTGAACTGGCAAAGCGCCGCATAGAAGGAACGCCGATCATCCAGACGATTTTCAGTCCTTTTTCGACCTTGAAGAAATTGGCGGGGGACAGGCTGCTTACCGATATGAAAGAATATCCGCGTTCGGTTCACCATGCATTGGCCGCTATTACAGCGACGACGCTGGATTTTGTCGGGTACAATATCGATGCCGGTGTGGACGGATTCTTTTTTGCTACGCAAAATGCCGTAAAGACAATGATGACGGAAGAAGAATTTAATGAATTCGGTGTATTTTATGATTTGGCTGTCATTAACAGCTATGCGAAGAAAACCTGGTTCAATCCTATTCATATGCATGGAGAAGATGTGTATTTTGAAAAATTAAAGGATTATCCGGTAAATTGTCTGAACTGGCATGACCGTCATACCTGGCCGTCACTGAAAGAAGCGCGGAGGCTCACGGATAAGTGTCTCATGGCAGGTATCCGGTCAGCTCCTTACTTTGTCAATGGCGTGCTCCAATATGATGATATTATCCTCGACGGCACACCCGCAGAAATCGCAGAACATGTGAAAGATGCTATTTCCCAGGTTGACGGGAAAGGTCTCATACTGGCGCCGGGGTGCGTGGTCAATCCGAAAGCATCGGCAGAAAATCTGATGGCTTTGCGGAAAGCGACAGAATTATAAAAGCATGTTTACTAAAGGAGGAATTTCATGAAATCATTGTGTGATATCTTGAGATCCTCTTTTGTATTGCTTTTACTGGAACGAAAGTAATGTTTTTAATCATCATAGAAAATGACATAAAACGCAAATGCAGCTTATCGTATAAGGACGGCCAAGCGGCAATGAAAAACCGTCTGCCAAAACAGAGTAAAATGGCAGACGGTTTTCTGGTGGGGTTTTGCAGCACGGACAAGATATAGTAAAATAAGGACATATTTATGGCAAAGGAGATTATTTTGGCAGATTGGCTTATGAAGAAACTGCCGCCGGCGGAACGGTTTCATGAAATACTTCGTTTCCTTATCGTCGGCGGCGGATGCTTCCTTTTGGAATATGTGCTTTTGTACATGCTTACTGAGTTTGCGGGGATTCCTTATCTTACCTCTTCAGCGATTGCATTCCTTATTTCTCTGCTGGTGAATTATTTACTTTGTGTGACGGTGGTTTTTCACACGGGAAAACGGACGAAAATGGAAATGTTTCTTTTTTTTGCCACATCTGCGGCAGGCTTGGGAATCAACCAGATGACCATGTGGTTCTTTGTGGAGATCGCAGGTCTTTGGTATATGTTTGCCAAGGTTATTGCCAGTGGTATCGTCATGATATGGAATTATGCAACAAAGCGGTATATCCTGAAAGGGAAAGTATAAAGGAAGAGACTTCGACGGATTGTATGAGAAATACAGTTTAGGCCGAAGTCTTTTTTTAGCTGCAGGGGAGATTATCTTTTAAGCCTTTTCTGAAAATATTAGCGCCGCCGTTAGCCGGGTGGCGGAGACCGATGACGGAAAAACCTGCGGCTGATAAAGTGATTTCACTTTTCTTCCCTACTGCGAAGATGGGCAAGGTTCCTGTTATTTCCAAAAGCTGCCGGGTATAATCCAGACCGACGGACAGCTCTTCATCGGTGGGGGTGCGGTTGGAAAGAAAACAGCCTTTTTTATAAGGGTGAAAAGGAAATATATTCCAAAGAATAAATTCATCAGGCCCAAGTCCCGCTTCAAGGCATGCCGACCAGGCAACGGTGTCCGTGGGTTCGTTGAAGCCTTTTTCTCTTTGTATTTCTTTTTTTATGAAGAGGCTGTCCTTTCTGCTTGTCCGTGTTCCTTCTTTTCCAAGGATCATCATGGGGGTTACCGTTTTGTGATAGCCGAGGATCATCCGCTCGCAGGTCATGGCAATACCGGTAAAGTGGCCGCCCTGGTATCCGCAGGCTTCTGCTATAAGGAGAAGTTTAGCGGCCGAAAGGCGGCGGCTCAGGTAGGTTTCCAATTGCCGGCGGCGGAGAATGACAGCGTTTTCTATTTCATAGTCAGGATTTGTATCCGCCCACGGGTTGAAGACATTTTCCGCATGATATTCTGCAAGAGATTCGATAAAATTCTTTATGGATTCGTTTATCATTTATTTTTCCAATTTGAAAATGGTACCGTCAATAAATTCTTTCTCAACGGTAAACCGGTTATTTAAAGACCACTTTTCCATACGGGACAGGTTTCCTTTTGATACATAAAGGTAGACCGGTTCTTCTTTTTTTAATTTGAGGAATTCTTCTTCTGTGATGGAGGGCATGGCATATTTTTCTTTCCATCGGGCATCGCGAATATTTTGTACATCTTCACTCGGAAGAATGGGAATGAGGCGTGTCGCGGTTTCTCCCGTGTAGTAAGAGAAAGAAGCTGAGTAGGATTGAAAGAAATAGTGCTGTCCCGGAAGTTTATGCAGGTAGTCTGACATAATGTATCCTGACCGTGTATGCATGTAAGCGGGAAGTCCCGCGCTGACGGTAACAAGGAGTGCGGAAATGGTGACGGTGGAAATGACGGTAAGCCGTCTATGTGAATTTTTATGCCAACGAAAGAGGAGGGCCCATACAGAATAGGCGGTTACAATGTAGAGCGGCCACCATTGGGAATCCGGGAAAAAGAATGTACCTGCGAGCAGCGCGGCAAGCAAAAGGAGGAACGGAATTATCGCAAGCAGTCCCGGGATTTTCTTTCCGCTTGTCACATCCGGTGCGGCATGGGCGGCAAGAACGGCTGCCGGTACGAGAGCGATATAGGTGTAGGTCACATACTTTGTCGCCATAAGGGTATAAAAAAGGAGCGTACCGAAACACCATACCATAAGAAAAAGATAAAATGATGTTTTTTCTTTCCACTGTTTTTTTATTTCATAGAAAAAAAGTCCTGTCCAGGGGAGAAGAGAGAAAGGGAGAAGAAGAAAATAGTAGTAGAAGTGGTTATCTCCCGGATGTTCGGATGATGTGGCGCGGACAATATTGTGAAGACCGAGAAATTCGCGGATGAATGGATCGCCATGTATGGCGTACATGCAGGCGTACCAAGGGAGGGCAGTGATGAAGAAGATAAGGATTCCCTGCCAGGGAAAGAGACGGAGGAATAGTTTTTTATTCCGCATCAAGCCACACCAAATCAGCAGAAGCATTCCCGGAAGGACAAGACCGACAGGACCTTTGGAAAGGCATGCCAGACCCGAAGAAAAGTAGGCGATGACCATGTGGCGCCTGTTGTTTTCCATGAGGCCGATATAGGCGGAAAGAAGTGTAGGCACAGTGAAAAGCATCAGCATACTGTCAGTAATGATGGCGTGAGAAATAATCCAAAATTCCAGAGAAGTGGCAAGCATGATGCCCGACCAGACGGCAACTACGTTATTTTTCGTAATCCGGCGGATATACCAGACAAGAAGTGTGATCGTTGCAGCCCCGCAGAAGGCGGCAGGGAGACGTGAGGCAAAATCGGTAAAGCCGAAAAGGCTGTATGAGATGGACATGAGCCAGTACACCATGGCAGGTTTATCAAACCAAAAATGGCCGTAGATTTGCGGCGACAGCCAGTTCCCTGACAATACCATTTCCTTGGCGGTAAGCGCATAGTTGGATTCTACCGGATCGGTGACTGGAAGAAGATGGGAACCCCAGGCAAAAAACATGAGGGCCAGTGCAAAGATACCGATTAATGTCTGTGCGGTAGCGTATTTAAATTCTCTTTTTGCAGTTTCTTCCCGTGCTTTTTGAAGCCTTTCCCGCTTTTGTTTCTTTGTGCTCATGGCAGTCCTCTTATGTTTTTTAAGATTCTTTTCGTAAAAACAGCGCCGTATCTTTTTTCCAAATCAGTTGCAGTCCTGCTTTCTGCGTTTTAGGCCATCGATTGTATACTTTTTCCTGTACAAGGATGTAAGCGCCTTTTTCTATATCTCTGTCTATACTGTCTGTCGGAAGAATAATTCCTTTTTCCCGGTTTTTTATTGCTTCTTCAAAGTTTTCTTCATCAAATTTAGGAAGGATCTTGCCGTAAATATCTCCGTAAAATGCCACAGAAGGACGATAGAATGCATCAATATATACAGATTCATTTCCCGGACGGTTTTTTTTCAGTTCCAGGGCGATACTTTCTGATGTGAAGAGCCGTGTGACAGTCACGCCGAAGGTGAACCATACGGAGAAAACGAAGCATGAAACAATGAACCCCTGGCAAATAAGAAAATCTTTAAATCGTCCCTTTTTGAAAAAGTAAGCAGCAATCAGTCCCGCCGCCAGCATAGCGGCAGAAACGCACCATTGGCTCCATTTGCCTGCATCAGGAGCAATCGGAGCGCAGGCAATGGCCCCTGCGGTGACAAGAGAAAAGAATAGATGGGTATAAAGGAATAGTTTCGAAATATGTCCGGTTTCCTCCAGATTCACCATGTATTTTCCTGCTAAAAGAGAGAGCGGAGGGAACATGGGAAGAATATAGGAAAAGAGCTGCGTAGAGGAAAAGGAAAAGAAAATAAATATGAAGACAGTCCATACATAAAAGAAAAGAAGGGTACGATCTTTCCTCCATTCCGGGAAATGGCGGAATATACCGGGGATAGAGCCGGTCCATGGATAAAATCCTGCTGCTAAAACGATAAAAAACAGCCACAGATGGTTTTTCCCCACATGCTCAGGACTGGAAAAGCGGGCCAGGTTATGATAGCCGAAGAAGGTATCCATGAAAACGGGGCCATGGTGCATGGCCATGTATATAAACCAGGGAAAACTGATGAGGCAGGCCAGGGGAATGCCCCAGTACCATTTCAGGGCCATAATGTTTTTTAATGTAAAGCTTTTGGTAATCATCATCCAAAGAGCAACGATGAGTGCAGGGAATCCAAATCCGATGGGACCCTTTGTCAGAAAAGCAAAGCCGCATGCCATGTACGCAGGAATGTATTCTTTGCGAAGAAAGGATATAAGAGCGACTGTCAGTGCGAAAACAAGAGTCGTATCAGTAACGGCACTTCTGGCAAGAACAATAATTTCCAGAGAAGTGGCACATATGAAAGCACCTGTAAGAGCCGGTTTTTCTCCAATCAGTTTTCTTGTAAAAAGATACAGGTAAGAAGCGGTACAGGCACCGATTATGGCCGAGGGAAATCTGGCGGCAAAAGTAGAAACGCCGAAAATAGAAAAGGAAACCGCGTCAAGCCAGTAAAAAAGCGGCGGCTTATCATACCAGTATTCCCCGTAAATACGGGGGGAAAGCCAGTCGCCTGTGAGAAGCATTTCTTTTGCCGTTTCACCGTAGACAGGTTCGTCAGGATCTATGAGCGGAATGATGTCCGAAAATAATCCATACAAAAGGAGAGCAAATACAAATATAAGAAAAGCATTTTTATTTTTCATGTTTTTTTGATTTCTGCCAAAAGTAAAAAGCAACGGCGATGATGCCGGCTGTAAGGAAAGAAATAAGGGCAATTTCTATTTTGTATTCAAGAAGAAGCATCCAGTTTTCTCCGAGTATTTCTCCTGTATATACAAGGAATATCGTCCACGGGATTGTGCCGACAATCGTGTAAGCAATAAACTGGGGGAGAGGATAATGTGCGATGCCTGCGGGAAGGGAGATAAAAGTGCGGATCCCCGGAAGAAGACGGCCTGTAAAAACAGCGATACCCCCATATGTTTCAAACCAGTTTTTTGCAGCAATCAGTTTCTTCGCACCAAGACCGCCTTTAGCTGTGTGACGGAGCATGAATTCCCGTCCGCCTTTGAGCCCCATGTAGTAAGATAAAAGAGAGCCTGCGATACCGGCGGCTGTACCGATGATAATGGTGGGCCAAAAAGAAAAGATCTGCTGTGAAACAAGAAATCCGGCAAACCCGAGGATAATTTCACTGGGAATGGGGATATTCATGTTTTCCAAAGCCATGCAGATAAAAAGTGCGATATAACCCCAATCGGAAAGAAAGGAGATGAGTAATTCCATAATAGTTCCTTTTAATGTGGTTTAACGTGTATTATGTTTGGAAAGCTTTTATTTTAAACTATAGCATGGCAGAAAAATGTGGTCAAATCGACAGAATGCATAATTATCTCATTTACAGAGGACGGAAATGGGAGAAGGCGGAGAGGTCTTTATGAATATTTATTGACATATATGCAGAATATTGATAGAATATGCACATTGATTATTTTATTTGAGATATGGAGATGGGAGTATGTTCAATAAAAAGATGAAAGCATGGCTGGCGGTAGGAGCACTGGCAGCTGTATTGGCAGTATCGGGCTGCGGTGGAAATGGAGATAAGGCAAAAAGTGGTGATGCTGCGAAATCAGGCGTGCCGTCTATCGTTCGTGTAGGGGCTGAAACCACTTTTCCGCCTTTTGAATTTACAAAGGATGATAAGTACGTGGGATTTGACCTGGATCTGGCAGAAGCCGTCATTAAGCAGATGGGCAGCAAGATGGAGTTTAAGAGTATGGGGTTTGATGCTCTGATTCCCGCGGTCCAGAGCGGACAGATTGACATGATCGCATCCGGACTTTCAGCAAACCCGGAACGTGAAAAACAGGTCGCTTTTTCTGATGTATACTTTGATAAAAATGGCTTCGTTATCATTGTTAATAAGGACAATGACAGTCTGAAAGACTGGGCGGATCTGGAAGGCAAGAAGGTGGGGGCCCAGGTAGGGACGGAACCGGTCAAGATGATTCAGGAAGCAAAAGGCGAAGTGAAACAGCTTGACTCCAACGCCCAGGCATTTATGGAACTCCGTGCGAAGACATTAGATGCTTTTGTTGTTGATCAGCCGGTGGCTATGTTCTATATGAAGCAAGGCGGTTCTGAAGACTTGAAGATCGTCGGTACGCCAAAGACAGATGTAGGATTTGTTTTTGCTATGAAGAAAGAAAATAAAGAATTGCAGGCGGCAGTGAATAAAGCGCTGAAGGAATTAAAAGCAAACGGTGAATATGACAAGATTTTTGAAAAATGGTTCGGTAAAGCGGAAAAATAAGTTTTTTGAGTAAAAATGAAGAGCCTCTGTGTGGCAGGGGTTCTTTTCATTTGCAGAAAACCTATAAGATTAAAGAATTCTATTTATAACGCTTGGCATTACAATAGAATATAAAATATGGCTATGCTATAATAGACATACTTTATAGGGTATAAATTTGTTTGGAAGATTTCAGTCATTGAAATTGATATTTCTTCCTACAAAAGGAAAGGGGTTCTCTGAATGAGTGAAAAGAAGCTGCCCTTCAGCGAAGAGCTGGTCAGGGAGATTGCTGCCGTTTACGGTACGCCGTTTCACCTCTACGATGAAAAAGGGATATCGGATAATGTAAAACGCCTGCAGAAAGCCTTTTCCTGGAGTTCGGATTTTCATGAATATTTCGCGGTGAAGGCGACACCCAATCCGTGGATTATGAAAAGCTTAAAAAAACTTGGCGTGGGTGCAGACTGCAGTTCCATGGCAGAATTGATTTTGGCGGAAACGGTGGGAATCACAGGAGAGGAAATTGTTTTTTCTTCCAATGACACACCGGATGAAGAGTTTCTGAAAGCGCATGAGCTTGGGGCTATTATTAATCTGGATGATATTTCCAATTTGGATGATATGGAACGGCTTCACCTGGTACCGAAACGCATCTGTTTCCGATATAATCCCGGGCCTGATCTGGCGAGGGGGAATGCAATTATCGGTACACCCCAGGAAGCGAAGTACGGCATGACCCGCGAGCAGCTTCTCAAATGTGTGGCATGGGCGAAGAATAAGGGTATCGGATATATCGGTATTCATACTATGGTTATTTCCGCAGAGCTGGAACTTCCGGGACTTTTGGGAACCATCAGCATGATGTTTGATTTGGCTAATGAAATACGTAATACTCATGGTGTAACGGTGAGCTTTATCGATTTCGGCGGCGGGATCGGGATTCCCTATCGGCCTGAACAGGAACCTGTAGATCTGGAGGGACTTGGAGAAGGTGCGAAAAAACTTTTTGAAGAAAAAATGCGGGGATTTGAAAATACGCGTATTTGTTTCGAGTGCGGCCGAATGATTACAGGACCTTACGGTTACCTTGTAACAAAAGCGATCCATTACAAAAATATTTACAGGGATTACATCGGCGTAGATGCATGTATGGCTGATCTGATGCGTCCCGGTATATATGGTGCTTATCATCATGTAAGTGTTCTTGGCAAGGGAAATTTGCCTAAGAACAAAATTTATGACGTGGTTGGCTCCCTTTGCGAAAATTCCGATAAGTTCGCCATTCAGAGAGAACTGCCGGAAATTGAAATGGGGGATCTTATCATCATTCATGATACCGGTGCCCATGGACACAGTATGGGGTACAATTATAATGGCCGTCTGCGCCATCAGGAAATCATGGTTCATGAAGATGGAACCGTGCAGCAGATTCGCAGAAATGAAACGCTCCATGATCTGTTTGCTACTCTTACTTATCCCGAACTTCATGAAAATGTAGATAAGCTGGAAAAATAAAGCAATAAAAAATCGGTAATGATGCAGTTGCAGACTTGTGTCATTACCGATTTTTCAATGGATTAATTAAACGATTTTTTCTCCGTGGTAAAGCTCGCCTCCAATATCGGGTTTTACACCGTAGCCGATAGCCCATTCACTTTTGTATTTCAAAGCCTGGGCATGGATGTTTTTAAGTGCATTGATAGTGGATTTTACTTTGCCGGGGACGCCGACAACGAGGGAGTTTGGCGGAATGACCTGATTTTCCAGGACAAGGGCACCGGCAGCGATGATTGAACCTTTGCCTACTTTTGCTCCCGTCAGAACAGTGGCGTTCATACCAATGAGGACATGGTCTTCAATCGTGCAGGCATGTACGCAGGCGCAGTGTCCGATGGTAACATAGTCGCCGATGATGCAGGGAAAATCATCGGCGACGTGAAGGCATACCAAATCCTGTACATTGGAACATTCGCCTATGGAAATATAGTTAACATCACCTCTTGCGACAACACCGGGCCAAAGGCTGGCGTATCTGCTTATACGCACATCGCCGGCCAGGAATACGCGGGGTGCAACAAAAGCATCAGGATCAATTTTGGGACTCTTCCCCATAAAATTAAGATTGGAAAGTGTGTACATGAGGAACCTCCATGAAAGACAGAAAATAAAACTTATAAAAATTACCGCAAAGATTTTAAATACAGAATAACTTCTATCAATTAAGAAGTCATCTTTATTATATACTTTTCTATAAATATTCGAAAGAAATTCAGATGAGCCTTGGAGCCGCCGCAAGGCGCCGTTCCGTTTCAGAAACGAGTTCCTCTACGATTTCTTTTGCAGATTGAATTTTTGTCAAATGGGTAAGGGACATGCCGGCCAGAATAAAACCATTTTCCGTATCGCCAAAAAGAGCCCCTCTCTTTGTGGTACCTGCAGAGATAGATGACAGTTCATCAGGTGAAGCACCGCTGTACTCCGCTTTCAGATAACGATCGGAGAATCGGTTTTTGAGGCCTCTTACACTGTCGTCGGTGGTAAATCCTGTAACAACAGAATCCGTATCCGCTGCTGCCATGATAGCATCCTTCGCTTTCGGGTGGAGACTGCATTCTTCAGCTAGGAGGAAACGTGTACCCATCTGGACTCCGGATGCGCCCATAAGAAGCGATGCGGCGATACCCCGTCCGTCGGCAATACCGCCGGCGGCAATCACAGGAATTTCTATATCCGGCAGAACGTTCTCTAAAAGCGCCATGAGCGTCAGTTTTCCGTCGTGACCTCCGGCTTCCATACCTTCTACTACGAGAGCGTCGGCGCCATGAGCCTGTACCCTTTGTGCCAGTTTCACATTGGGAACGACAGGAATACATTTGATTCCTTTTTGGTGAAACGGTTCAAACCAGGGGATAGGGTTTCCTGCGCCAATGGTGACAAAAGGGACTTTCTCATCGCAAATGATTTGCGCTATGTCATCTTTATTATCATCTTGCAGCATCAGGTTGACACCGTAGACTTTTTGCGAACCGGCGATATCTTTAAAACGGCGGATATGGGACTGTACTTCATCAGGGGTAAATCCACCTGAACCAATGACGCCTGCACAGCCTGCATGGCTCATAGCGGCTGCCAGGACACCGTCAGAAATGTACGCCATGGCACCTTGGATGATAGGATAATCAATGTTGAGAAGCTTTGTGATTTTCGTATTCCAAGACATAATATTTCCTTTCTTTTCTGCGCATATACTAATGATTGAAAAAAATCATAAATAGAAAAAGATTAATGACTTGTATTCATTATATAACTACTGAAAGGAAAAAGAAATCGAAAAACATAAAAATTGATATAAGGAGAAAGTTAATTTTGTGCGAAATCAGCAGGATGTATTTCATATGGAAATTAAGACAGATTCAAAGCGGTTACGGGAAATAATGTTTCATTTATTTGTCTGGTTAAAGATAAGTATATACTACTTTTGAAAATGTTTATTGTTGTTGTAGCAGAAATGGCTGCGTGATATACTACATAAGTAAGGAGTCCTCAAAGTATGGTTCTGCCGCATACTTACAGAAGTCTTATGAGGTGGAAGTCACCATTTTATTGTTTTATTCCCGCCGCAAAAAGATATTGCCGGTTAGACTGCATGAGTGACTGCAGTATTTCTTTTAGGGCGCGGCTGTTTTATTGCGGTAAAATTTATTTTCCGGTTGGGTCTATAGGAGGGTGCAAGAATGACAAAAGTAGCAATTAACGGTTTTGGAAGAATTGGACGTCTTGTTTTTCGGGGGCTTCTTGACAGAACGGATCTGGATATTGTCGCCATCAACAATCCAAGCGGCCCGGAAACAGCTGCTTATCTTTTGAAATATGATACGGTTCATGGACGTTTGAATAAAAAGGTAGAAATTGATAAAGATGATCTTATTGTTGACGGGAAACGCATCCATGTATTCCAGGATCGGAATCCGGAAAATCTGGACTGGAGCGCTTACGGCACGGAAATCGTTATCGAATCCACAGGTAAACTGAAAGACAGAGAAAGCGCGGGGAAACATATCCGCGGAACAGTTAAGAAGGTTATTATTACTGCTCCGGGTAAAGATGAAGACGCGACCATCGTCGTAGGTGTGAATGAAAATATTTATGACCCTGCTAAAGATGATATTATTTCCAACGCTTCCTGCACGACAAACTGTCTGGCACCCGTCTGCAAGGTGTTGAATGATACGTTTGGAATCAAGCGCGGTCTTATGACTACGGTACATTCTTATACCAATGACCAGGCTATTTTGGAAAAAGCACATAAAAAAGATCCGAGACGCGGAAGAGCCGCTGCCGAAAATATGGTGCCCACCAGCACCGGTGCGGCGAAAGCTATTGGTATCGTTATTCCTGCGCTGAAAGGAAAGCTGAACGGACTGGCTATCCGTGTTCCTACGCCTGATGTATCTTTAGTGGATCTTACGGTTGAACTGGATAAACCGGCGACAAAGGAATCGGTGAATGCTGCTTTGAAAGCGGCCGCTGAAGGAAAGATGAAAGGTATTCTGGCTTATACTGACGAACCTCTTGTTTCCAGTGATTTCAAAACCACCGATGTAAGTTCCACTGTTGACAGTCTTCTCACCATGGTGATGGATGACAACCTGGTAAAGGTAATCGCATGGTATGACAATGAATGGGGGTACTCCATGAGAATCATTGACCTTGTCGCTTTTGTAGCGGGAAAGTTTTGATCTGAAGAGGACTCCGCGATGAATAAACAGACGATTTACGATATTGATGTAGCGGGAAAAACGGTATATGTCCGTGTGGATTATAATGTTCCCTGTGACAAGGATGGGCATATCACCGATGACAGAAGAATCCGTTCTACACTCCCGACTATCCGATATTTACTGAAAGAGGGGGCAGCAGTCATTTTGGCAAGCCATATGGGGCGGCCTAAAGGGGAGCGGAACCCGGAACTTTCTCTTCGCCCTGCGGCGGAAAGACTGTCAGAACTTTTGGAACAGCCGGTACAATTTGCCGATGACTGCATCGGCAGCGAAACGGCCGCCATGAAAAAAGCGCTTCAGCCGGGACAGGTGCTGCTTCTTGAAAATCTTCGTTTCCATAAAGAAGAAGAAAAGAATGATCCCGATTTTGCAAAAGCGCTGGTGGAAGGCTGTACAGCAGCTGTGAATGACGCATTTGGCGTTTCTCACAGAGCCCATGCCTCTGTTGTGGGGGTTGGTAAATTATTGCCTATGGTATCCGGACTCTTACTGAAGAAGGAAATAGATTTCCTCGACGGTGTTATTGAAAATCCGAAGCGTCCTTTTGCGGCCATTATCGGCGGGGCTAAGATCAGTGACAAAATCCAGGTGATTGCCAACCTGATGGAAAAAGCGGATGTCATCATGATCGGCGGCGGTATGGCAAATACTTTTGTCGCGGCGGAAGGCTATGACATGGGCCGGTCTTTGCAGGATAAAGATCGCTTTGAACTGGCACGCAACCTGATGAAAAAAGCAAAGGAAATGGGATCGGACATAATACTTCCTGTAGATTTTATGGCGGGAGATGCTTTTTCAGAAAAAGCAAATATAAAAGTATTGGAGGCGAAAGATTTCAGCGATCCCTGGATGGCTCTTGATATCGGACCGAAGACAATCCGTCTCTATACAGAAACACTGAAAAAAATGAAATCTGTTGTCTGGAACGGACCGATGGGTGTATTTGAGATGAAGCCTTTTGCAACCGGGACTTTTACTATTGCGGAAGCTATTGCAAACTTGGATGCGACAACTGTTATCGGCGGCGGAGAATCCGCTTCCGTTGTGGATCAGATGGGGATTGAAGATAAGTTCTCTCATGTGTCTACCGGCGGCGGCGCTTCTTTGGAAATGCTGGAGGGGATGGTTCTTCCCGGTGTGGCTGTTCTTGCAGATAAGGAGTGATGCCGGTGCGGACAAGACTGATTGCGGGAAATTGGAAAATGAATCGTACCGCCATGGAAACGGAACAGTTTCTCGGCCGATTCGATGCGGAAATGGGGAAAGCCGAACTTTTAATCTGTATGCCTTTCACCGATTTGTACTTGGCGGAAAAATACCTGGCAGGTACGGGCATAAAGTGGGGGGCGCAAAATGTGTATCCGGCGGAGAAAGGCGCATTTACCGGAGAAATATCTCCTGGTATGTTAAAAGAAACAGGCTGTTCTTATGTCATCTGCGGACATTCGGAACGCCGACAGATTTTATGTGAATCCGATGAGTTTGTAGGGAAAAAGGTGAAAATAGTCCTTGCGTATGGAATGACGCCTATCCTTTGTGTCGGTGAAACCTTGGAAGAGCGGGAAAGCGGGCAGATGAAAACACGTTTGCTGGAAGAAATGAGAGCGGCGCTGTCGGGGCTTTCCCCGGAAGAATTATTACGGACAGTTATTGCTTATGAACCTGTTTGGGCGATCGGTACGGGAAAAGCGGCCACCGCGCAGGATGCGGAAACTGTATCCGCGTTTATTCGCAAAACAATAGAAGCGTTTTCATCCGGGGGAGTCGCAGAACGGATACGAATTTTGTATGGCGGTTCCGTAACAGGAGAGAATATTTCTTCTTTCCTTAGAGAAAAAGATGTGGACGGCGCTCTTATCGGCGGTGCCAGTCTGAAAGCAGAAGAATTATTGTCTATTTATAAAAAAGCATGTGAATAAGGAGATATCATGGCAGTTATTACAGATCTTCACGCAAGAGAGATTCTTGATTCCCGTGGAAATCCCACGGTAGAAGTAGAAATGACACTGGAAGATGGAGCTTTCGCAAGGGCGGGAGTTCCTTCCGGCGCATCTACAGGTATGTTTGAAGCAACGGAACTTCGTGATGGTGATGAGAACCGTTATGATGGAAAAGGTGTTCTCTGCGCTGTCAATAATGTGAATGGAGAAATTGCTGATGCTGTTCTTGGCTGGGATGCCAGTGACCAGCGCGGATTGGATCATATCCTGATTAATTTGGACGGCACACCGAATAAGAGCCGCCTTGGTGCCAATGCTATTCTTGGGGTATCTCTTGCGGCTGCTCATGCTTCCGCGGAATCAGCAGAACTTCCGCTGTTCCAGTACCTTGGCGGTATTAATGCCCATAATCTTCCGGTTCCTATGATGAACATCATTAATGGAGGAGCTCATGCGGATAACAATGTGGATATTCAGGAAAGCATGATAATGCCCGTCGGTGCTTCTTCTTTCTCTGAAGGACTTCGTATGTGCGCAGAAGTATATCATGCCTTGAAAACAGTATTAAAAAAGAGTCATTTATCCACGGCAGTTGGTGATGAAGGCGGCTTTGCGCCTGATCTGCCGTCTAATGAAGCAGCGATGGAAGTTATCTGTGAAGCGGTAGAAAAAGCGGGTTATACGGCGGGGAAAGATATCGTTCTGGCAGCTGATGTGGCGGCATCTGAACTTCTGGGCGATGACGGATTGTACCATTTGTCCGGGGATCATGCCGCTAAAACGGCAGAAGAAATGATTTCTTTTTATGAAGACCTTGTCAATAAATATCCGATCATTTCCATTGAAGATGGTCTTGGAGAGGAAGACTGGGGAGGTTGGAAAAAATTAACGGCTGTGTTGGGGAAACGTGTACAGCTGGTGGGTGATGATCTTTTTGTTACCAATACAAGCCGCTTATCCAAAGGAATCCATGAAGGTGTTGCCAATTCTATTTTGATCAAGCTGAACCAGATCGGGACGATTACAGAGACCTTTGAGGCGGTGCAGATGGCGCAGAGAAGCGGATACACCGCAGTTATTTCTCACCGCAGCGGTGAAACGGCTGATACGACAATTGCTGATGTGGCAGTAGCCCTGAATGCGGGGCAGATTAAGACTGGTGCTCCCTGCCGTACCGAACGGGTGGCAAAGTATAACCAGCTTCTCCGTATTGAAGAGGCGCTTGATGCGGATGCTTTTTATGGCAGCGGCTCATTGACACATCGTATGAGAGATATCTTAAAATAATAAATCGGTTCAGAAGAGAGGGTTCCTTCCGGGATGCCCCTCTTTTTTCTTGGGCTCTAATAAATTATAAAGGTAATAAATTCATTAAAGCTCAATCATAAAAAAGTTTTATACACATGGGGGGTATGGGTATTTTGGATAAAAGGAGAATAATTTTATAAAGAAATGAATGAGATACAGTATCATTTAAAATTTTGAATATATTGAGTTTTACCAGGAAGTATCGGTAAATAAGTAGGGGTTTGAAATAATACAAGAGAAAAAAGGAATAAGAGTAATTCGCAAAAGTTTAATAAATATAAGCGATCAATTACTATTTAAAAATTAATTTTAATACAATATATTTAAAATGAATTGCTTGAATTTAATTAAAGTTATGGTATTATTAAGTGGAGAACCATGAAGCTCTTTGGCGATTACTTTTATAAAAATGGTAAAAAAATAATAATTTCCCGTTTAAAGTGATTGACGAAAAATAATAATAATAATTTAAAAGAGCATTTTTATTTGTAGTATTTGTAGTATTTGTTGTGTTTTGGGGGAGGAACCTAAAAATGAGAAATTGTGTATTAGTAGTTGAACGTGATCCGAGTGTCAGCCGTTTCATGCAGCTTAAGCTGGAAGAAGAAGGATTTTCCTGTTTGGTAGACAATATTGGTGATTCTGTGGTAGATCTGGCAGGACAGCGCCAAGTGGACATCATTGTCCTTGATCCGGATGATCCCATGGAAGATGGCGATAAAATTCTTGAGAACGTAAGAGAAATCAGCACGATTCCGATTATTTACCTGTCTTCTGACGGTAGTGTGGACAGAAAAGTTGAAGTGCTGAATGCAGGTGCTGATGATTATCTGACCAAACCTTATGCCACAAAAGAATTGATTGCCAGAATCCGTTCTACACTGCGCCGTCATGAGGAGCCGAAAATTGTGGCCGACCCGTCTTTTAATATCGGAGACCTGGCAATTTATCCGGATCGCCATGAAGTACGTGTCGGTGATGAAGTCGTGGATCTGACGAAGAAGGAATTTGATTTACTCTTATTCCTGGCAAAAAATAAAAATCGTGTCCTGAAACGTGAAGAAGTTCTTGAAAAGGTTTGGGGATATGGATATGCAGGGAAAACGAATATTGTAGATGTATATGTCCGTTACCTGCGAAGCAAAATTGATGAAAAAGTAGGAAAGAAATATATCCATACTGTTCGTGGTATCGGGTATGTAGCAAGAGACTGATATGATTCAGCAGGTTATCGTTGTCGAGGGCAAATCGGATATTGCCCGTGTGAGACAGGCGGTAGATGCGGATCTGATTGCGACCGGAGGCTATGCCCTCCGGTCTGCTGTTATACAGGATATTCGTGCCGCTTATGAAAAAAGAGGGATTATTATACTGACTGATCCGGATGGTCCCGGTGAAAAAATAAGAAGCAGACTTTCCGTTATGTTTCCTGAAGCACTTCATGCTTTTGTTCCGAAAAGTGAAGCGTCTACGGAGGATGATGTGGGGATTGAAGATGCATCTCCGGAGTCGATTAGAAAAGCTTTGGATAAAGTACGGATACTTTATCAGGAAAGTTCCCATGAATTTCATATGGAAGATCTTTGGAATTCCGGCCTTACGGGTGCGGAAGATGCCACGGGGAAAAGAGCATCTGTTGGGGCTATACTTGGCATCGGATATGGGAATGCCAAGCAGTTTTTGCGCAGGCTGAATCATTTTGGGATTACACGAAAGGAGTGGGAATCCGCGTTGGCAGAGTGCGGGAGAAAGAATGAAAGACGCTAATTTAGCAGATATTAAAGTTGTAAGGTATGTATTGCAGCGATTTGGTATTCGAGCGAAGCATCGTTTAGGGCAAAATTTTCTCGTACGTCCCGATATTGTGGCAGAAATCGCGGCGGCAGCGGAACTGGCAGAAGGAGCATTTGTTTTGGAAATCGGTGCAGGTATAGGGACATTAACACAGGCACTTGCTGAAACAGGGGCAAATGTAACAACTTTTGAAATTGATAAAAGTTTGGAAAATGTTTTGACGCATACGCTGGAAGCTTATAATAATGTGCATATTATCTATGAAGATGTGCTCAAAGCAAATTTGAAAGAAATACTGGGAGATAATAACTGGCACGCAGCGGCCAATCTTCCTTACTATATTACGACACCTATTTTGCTGTACCTGATTCAATCTGAACTGCCCATTTCCCTCTTTGTATTTATGATGCAAAAGGAAGTGGCGGATCGTATTTTGGCGAAGGCCGGGTCGAAGGATTATGGTGCGCTTACCTTGGCGGTACAATTTGATTGTACCGTGGAAAGGGTGATGGATATTCCACCGGCAGCTTTTTTGCCGCATCCTGCAGTAACGTCGACAGTTCTGAAAATCAGGAGAAGAAAAGAACCTGCGGTGAAGGTGGCGGACCGCAAACTGTTTTTCCGTCTGGTTAAAATGGGGTTTGGGCAGCGGAGGAAGGTATTTACCAACGCTATGAAATCCGGCGGGATAAGCATGGAGTTGGGAAAGAAGATTCTGGAGAGAGCGGGGATTGACGGCGGCCGCCGTGGAGAAACGTTTTCGATGGAGGAATATGCTGCTCTTGCCAATGCATGGGATGAACTGGTGGTAAATAAATGAGTATCAAGTGCAGCGGGGGTTTGCAGAACCGCTGTTTTACTTTACAAAAGACTGCGAGGGTTATATAATTAGAAAAACATAGTGAAAGAGAAAATATTCTTTCAGTGCGTACAGAGAGAAAGCGGTTGGTGCGAGCTTTGGCAGAGAAGGTGTTTTCCAATCGGGAATGGCCGGTGATGAATCGGACGGTTTGTGGACGTTATGCCACAATCAAGTTAGCTTATGCAAATTGGGTGGCACCGTGATGACTTCGTCCCATACAGGATGGAAGTCTTTTTTTATGTTTTAGCCGAATGGCAGGTTTATGCAGGGAGAGATGGCTATGTTGGATATTAAATTTATTAGGGAAAATACGGAAGCGGTAAAAGCAAATCTGGTTAATCGCCATAACGATTTTGACTTGGATGAGGTTATTGAGCTGGACAGGAAGAGAAGAGAGCTTCTGCAGATGACAGAAGCGTTGAAGAGTGAGCGCAATGCGGAAACAAAAAAGATTGCTCTGGCAAAAAAGAACAAGGAAGATGCTTCTGTTGCCATTTCTGCTATGAGAGAAGTAGGGACAAAGATTGCTGCCATTGATAAGGAGCTGGCAGGCGTGGAGCTCATATTACAGGACAGTCTTTTACGCATTCCAAATATGACAGATGCTTCTGTGCCGGTTGGAAAAGATGACAGTGAAAATCCGGAAGTCCGTCGCTGGGGTGAAATTCGTAAATTCCCTTTCCCTGCAAAAGAACATTATGAATTAGGAGAAAACCTGGGCATTCTTGATTCTGAACGGGCGGGGAAGGTGTCAGGTGCGCGTTTCTATTTCTATCTCAGTATGGCAGCCCGTCTGGAAAGAGCTGTGTACAATTTCATGCTTGATGTTCATACACAGCAGAATGATTTCACGGAAGTTATTCCACCATATATCATTAATGGTGCTTCTATGCAGGGAACCGGACAGCTCCCTAAATTTGAGGATGATATGTACAAAGTGGAAGGGGAAAATATGTACATGACTCCAACAGCAGAAGTGCCGCTGACCAACTATTTCTCCGGAGAAATTTTAGATGGAGCCGTGCTCCCTGTCCATCTCACGGCACTGACCCCGTGTTTCCGTAAAGAAGCAGGCTCTGCGGGGAAAGATACCCGTGGACTGATTCGACAGCATCAATTTCACAAAGTAGAAATGGTGAAATATTGTAAACCGGAAGATAGCTGGGATGAATTGGAAAGTTTGACTGCAGAAGCAGAAAAAATTCTTCAGCTGCTGAAACTGCCATATCATGTAGTATGTCTCTGCACTGGGGATATAGGCTTCTCCTCAGCAAAAACTTATGATATCGAAGTGTGGATGCCAGGGCAGCAGAAGTATAGAGAAATTTCCTCGTGCTCCAACTGTCTTGATTTTCAGGCACGCCGGGCAAATATCCGCTTCCGCCGGCATCAGGGGGATAAGCCGGAATTTGTTCATACACTGAACGGGTCAGGGCTTGCTGTTGGAAGAACGGTAGCTGCTATCATGGAAAATTATCAGCAGGAAGATGGAACGATTGTCGTGCCGGACGTGCTTCGCCCATATATGAATGGCCTTGAAATTATCGGCAAGCGCGAAAGTTTTGTGAGTTCCAAAGGTGAATAATATGTATGCAAATATAGCTCCGAAAGGGGCTTTTTGTATAGGTGTATAGCAAAAGTTCAGAAAATTTTCGAAAGTATCGAGGAGAGAATGCGCCGGGAAGTATGGTAGGCATATAGTATAATAAAATAAAAGCGATTTCTAAAGGAAGTAGATATTCTAAAATAAGGAGGAATAGATGCATAAAGTTTTATATCGTGCCGGAGGGATATGGGCAGCACTTATGCCAGTGCCGGTCATAGCCGGTGCTTACGAAAGCAATTATGTGCTCGAGTGGATGCGTATCCCTTTTGTGGAAGCACTTTTGGCGGCAGTGATTTTTGTATCAATTCTGGCAGAAATAAAAACTGCGGGGTTTTCAGGCGGCGGATTGATTGCTGTGATTGCCGGCGGGTTGCTCTTAGGCAGCGGCTGGTATGGCGGTAATGTGGCATGGTTTGAATTTCTATTATATTTTGGCGGGATTGCTTTGATCCTGTTGGATATTTTTGTCCTCGTTTCCGGTTTTGGCGTGGCGGCGGGTATTTTATCCATGACGGCAGGCCTATACTTCACCTTTGGCGGGGATATGACGGCGCTTTGGGTATTATCCGCAGCCATGATTCTTGCTATTATCGGTATATACTTTTTGGCGGATCATTTGTCAGAAAATAGAATGTGGAAAAAATTATCTCTTACATTATCTTTGTCTTCCTCCAAAGGATATGTTTCTTCTGTTCAGAATTTGAAGAAGTATGAAGGGAAAGAAGGGAATGCTGCTACAGTGCTCAGGCCTTCCGGCAAGGTGGAAGTGGAAGGGACTGTGGTAGATGCAGTTTCAGAAGGGGGATTCATTCTGCAAGGTGCTGCGGTACGCGTGGTGCGGGCGGAAGGAAATCATTTGGTTGTTAAATAATTGAAATATGTTTTAGGAGGATTTATTTATGGAAACTTTACTGGTCGTTCCTGTATTTACTATTGCGGTAGCGCTTTTTGCGGTACTCATACTGCTTCATTTTGTACCGATGGGATTATGGATTTCTGCACTTGCAGCCGATGTAAGCATTTCGTTGCTTAATTTAGTGGGAATGCGTTTCCGCCGTGTCGAACCGCGTATGATTGTCATTCCTTTGATTAAAGGGACAAAGGCGGGGCTCGGCTTGAATGTGAATCAGCTGGAAGCCCATTATCTGGCAGGAGGGAATGTAGATAATGTGGTAGATGCGTTAATTGCTGCCCACCGCGCGCAGATCGATTTGACTTTTGAGCAGGCTGCAGCTATTGATTTGGCGGGAAGAAATGTGCTGGAAGCAGTGCAGATGAGCGTTAATCCCAAGGTTATTGAAACCCCTACGATTTCTGCAGTTGCTAAAAACGGTATTGAACTGAAAGTACGTGCCCGTGTGACTGTTCGTGCAAATATTGATCGTTTGGTCGGCGGCGCAGGAGAGGCGACCATTATTGCCCGTGTTGGCGAAGGAATTGTTACTACCGTGGGTTCTTCGGAAAAACATACGGATGTTCTTGAAAATCCTGACCATATTTCCAGAACGGTTCTTGGTAAAGGTCTTGATTCGGGTACCGCTTTTGAAATTCTTTCCATTGATATTGCTGATGTGGATGTGGGGAGGAACATAGGGGCCCAGCTTCAGACTGATCAAGCGGAGGCTGATAAGGAAATTGCCCAGGCAAGAGCAGAGGAACGTCGTGCCATGGCGGTGGCGCAGGAACAGGAAATGCGTGCATATACACAGGAAATGCAGGCAAAAGTTGTGGAAGCCCAGGCTGAAGTGCCGAAAGCCATGGCAGATGCTCTTCGCAGTGGACGTCTTGGCGTAATGGATTATTACAGTATGAAAAATATTGCAGCAGATACAGAAATGAGAGAAAATATAGCTGGAAATCCGGGTCAAACAAAGTAAAGGTGGAGTATGGATTTTTTTTCGGGTAATGAAATTGTCCTTCTGATATGGGGGATAGGGATACTTCATTTTATCTTTCGATGGATGAAGGAACGGAGAAGTTCAGATCGTTCCACTGAAGGAACGCCTCGTGAAGAAAATGGCTATTCTATTCCTGAAACTCCATTACCGAGACCGTCGTCTTATGGAGCCGGGAAGGATAATGATAAAGAATTAAGGGAAAGGGTTCTACGCTCCTGGGGGATGAAAGATGCGAGATCTGATGAAATGGATCTTCCTGATGAAATGGAAAGATCTGTTTACCGGGAAGCTGAGGCGCCTGCAGCAGTTTCTATAATGGAGTGTTCCGGAGATACGGAAAATCGTTTTCATCAATATCTTTCCAAACCCTTGCGAGAAAGGAAAACAAAACCGATGGCTGTGGAACCAATTACGGCACCTAAAGCAGCACAAGCAGCGGCAGATTGGTCTGAGGAGACGGTTTGTACATGGGCGAAGTATGATGTTGTTTTCGGAGAACCACGTGGAAGAAGGCCGTGGAAACCCTTTGTCAGGCATTGAGAGATAAAAATGGATTTATACAGTAAAGAAGAGCATGGACAGATAATCTGGGAATGCAGCCGCTCTGTTCTTTACGTGGCAATTTCTTCACTGCTTTACGTTCTTTTTTGTGTAGCCTTTTTGATACTGCTTTTGGAACATCCCGGAATTTTGTCATGTACCATCAGCTTTGTTGTAGTCCTTCTGACTTTGTGGCGGATCCATTGGATTCATAAATCTGTGGCTTTGATATGTGAAAAGAGGCTTCTTGTTACTATTCCTATATTTTATTCTGAGTTCAATGCGGCAGGATTGATTAAGCCTTTGTATATGGCTTTTGACTATAAGGAAATAATGGGGGTATCCGATGACTGGAATTATCTTTTTATCGGGGAACGGACGGCTGGCGGCATTGTGGAAGTACCGGTGCAGCTCCGGTATATTACGGACGCAGATAAAATAAAACTGCAGGAATGGGTAGAACGGAAGCAGAGAGAGATATGAGATTCCCAATAGAATAGAAAGTTTTAAAAGTCGTTTGTTTTCTTAAAGATACAGTTGCTTTTTTTTGATGGATTGTGATACCATGGATCAAAAGTTTTTTAGGTGAGGTGAAAGTGATGCCAACGAAAATTACAGTGACAATTGAAGACGAACTGGGGGATCTTTCCGTCGCGGCAAACGGATGGAAGAAACAGTTGACTTATACCAGCTGGAACGGACGGGATCCCAAGTTTGATTTACGTTCGTGGAGCGTGGATCATAAATCAATGACGAAAGGTCTGACATTGACAAAAGAGGAAATGATCAAACTCAAAGAAATTTTAAATGGAATTGATTTTGACAAATATTGATTTGCAGCTGCAAGCAAAAGGCTCTCTCGGAGAGCCTTTTGGCATATATGGAAACTTTTAGGAATACCATAAATTTGGTTTAGCAGTGTAGCTTGATGAGGAGTAGACGGCACTGGGAAAAGGGAAACGGTACAGTTATGGAAATATTCGGAATGGGTGGTACATCACGGCAAAGGAAAGCATTTTTCGCTGCGCTTGTAGGATTGATCATAAATCTTATTTTAGGAATGGTAAAAATTTTTGCCGGCTGGCAGAGCGGATTTTTATCGGTCATCGGTGATGGATTCAATAATATTACTGATGTGGGGGCGGTTATTCTTTTGATGATGACTTTTTATTATGCGTCAAAGCCATCGGATAAAGAACATCCTTTCGGCCATGGTCGGCTGGAGTATGTCAATTCTACTGTAATGTCCGCTATTATCCTTTATGTGGGTATTACACTTTTGGTAGAATCAGTGCAGAAAATTCTTCATCCTGAGGACAACTATTTTTCTATATGGACTGCTTCTGCCTTAATAGTAGGTATTATTGCAAAATTGTTTTTGACCTGGTGGTATAAACGGGCAGGGGAAAATTTGAAGTCAGAAGCATTTAACGCATACAGTGCGGATTCTTTTTCGGATATTCTTTCAACCACAGGTGTTTTAGTTGCTGCATGCGTGGAATATTTCAGCGGATACCATGTAGATGGAATCATGGGGGTTATTATGTCTCTTTTTATTTTGTACACGGGTTACGGAATCATGAAAGAGGCGCTGAATTCCATTATCGGCGCCACACCGGATGCGGAAATGTATGAAAAAATAAAAACGGTGATTCTTGAGACGCCGGGAGTTTACGGTGTGCATGATCTGATTGTTCATGATTATGGGCCGGAAAATCATTTTGCTTCTGCCCATGTGGAATTGGACAGCAATTTGACTCTCGTGGAGGGACATGAACTGGCGGAAACAGTTATGACGAAGCTTAGGAACGAATTCAATATCCAGGCGGTAGTTCATGCGGATCCTAAAGCGGTGTCAAATCCGAAGGAGATGGAATACATGCGTGACTTAGAAGCCGCCATTTACCGCACCGGCCTTCCGGTATCTTATCATGATTTTTTTGTGGTGGAAAAGGAGGAAGGCATTTATATTTCTTTTGAACTGGAATTGAAGGGACCGTGTGATAAAAGTGATGAAGAGATGTATCAAATGATTTTGACAGAAATCCTCAAGAGCAACCCTAAGTATTTTATTGAAATGATGGTGGATCGGAACTTTATCAGTGGCAAGGTATATGGTAAATCCGGAATTGAACATCCTGCTGAATAATCGTAAAGACATATCGGGAATGGTAAGTACTATTCCTGATTTTTTGTGTAAATAAAGAACATGAATGTGATAAATATGATAAAATAATGAAGACAGAGCAATGTATAAAAATATGCAATTATAAATATTTTCATGTGAGGAAGCCATATGGATAGAAATTGGAGAGTCTTGTTGATAGCAGGCGTCATTTCGTTGTGCTCCGCGCAATTTGTTTTTGCCAGTTATTCTCTTGGCGATTCCGGAGACGCGGTAAAGGATTTACAGCGACGGTTGACACAGGCCGGCTGTCTGGTGCGTGCTGATGGGCGGTTCAATGAAACAACGGTGTCGGCAGTAAAAAAATTTCAAAAGAAACATAATCTGGATGTAGATGGAGTGGTGGGTCCTGTTACCTATAAAGCGCTTACCGGGAAAACATTAAAAAGCAAGAAACACTCTTCTGCCCGAAAAAATAAAATGTCACCGGGCGGCATAGGTATTGATGATGTTTCCGTATCGTGGCACAAACCTGGAAAACTGGCACCTCGTGTACAAGCAATTATGGAAGAAGCGAAAAAGTATGTAGGTGTGCCGTACCGTTTTGGCGGCATGACACCCAGCGGATTCGACTGTTCAGGGTTTATCCATTATGTATTTAATAAAAAGGGAATTCTGCTTCCCCGCGCAGCAGATGAGCAATTCGGAAGAGGAGAAAGGGTGTCTGTCAATCGGTTGGAACCAGGTGATCTTGTCTTTTTTTCCACATACGAGTCGGGAGTATCCCATTCGGGTCTATATCTGGGAGACGGATATTTTATCAGTGCCACCAGCAGCTGCGGAGTTGCTGTGGCAACAATGAAAAATGGATATTGGCATGACAGGTATGTGGGGGCGAAGCGGGTGCTTTGACGGTTTGTGGTTATATGGCGGATTTATACGGTCTGCTGCCGGGGTGGGGGCGTATGCCTCCATTTCTTTTATATACGGGTTTTGGATGGAGAGCAATGAGGCTTGGATTGATTCAGATGGATGTCGTATCCGGCGATAAGGAAAGAAATATCACACATGCTTTTGAATTGATGGGGAAAGTATCCCATCAGGCGGATATGATTGTTCTTCCAGAATTATGGACGATTGGGTACGATTTTCATAATCTCGGTAAAAATGCAACATATATGGGGGATGGTTTGATACAGAGACTTTCTTCTCTGGCAGCTCATACTGGGACATATATCATAGCAGGGACGCTTCCCGTAAAAAAGGGGGGAGTAATACGAAATACGGGGCTGGTATTTGGTAAAGACGGTGATATTAAGGGAGAGTACAGTAAGCGCCATTTATTTTATGGTTATCTGGAAGCAGAACTTATGCGGCCGGGACGGAAACTTCTGTATGAGGATATAGACGGAGTCCGTACCGGTATGGCGGTGTGCTATGAGTTTTATTTTCCCAGGATGTGGAGGAAAATGGCGAAAAGGGGCGTCATGCTGGTAGCAGCGCCGGCCTCGTGGCCTGCTATGCATATTTATCAATGGGATGTGCTGACCCGTGCCAGAGCCATAGAAAACGGACTCTGCATAGCTGCCGTCAATATGTCGGGAAACTATCGGGGAATGAAAATGGGAGGACATTCCCGCTTTATAGATCCTTTAGGAAAAGTACAGGCGGAGGCGGGGGAGGAAGAATCTGTCCTGTATGCGGATTATGATGAAAAAGCATATAAAGATTTGGGGAAACAGCTGGCGGTTATCCGGCTGGATAAGCAGAGGTGTTTTCATGCATGAATTATGTCTGCATGGTATAATAAACAAACACAACGAAATCAAAATACCTAAGGGGGCATATCATGAAAGGCAATGATATTCGTGAGGCATATTTGTCTTTTTTCGAAACGAAGAAAGAACATCTGCGGCTGAAAAGTTTTCCGTTGATTCCAAAAGATGATCCCAGCCTGCTTTTGATCGGCGCAGGGATGGCGCCACTGAAACCGTATTTTACGGGGAAGGTTGAGCCGCCATGCCATCGTGTGACGACCAGTCAGAAATGTATCCGCACAGGCGATATTGAAAATGTCGGCCGTACAGCAAGGCATCATACCTTTTTTGAAATGCTTGGGAATTTCTCTTTTGGTGATTACTTTAAAAAGGAAGCCATTGCCTGGGCATGGGAATTTTTGACGGAAGTAATCAAGCTGGAGAGTTCCCGTCTGTATGTAACGATTTATCCGGATGACAGGGAATCTTACGATTATTGGCATGATATGATCGGGCTGCCGGAAAGCCATATTTATCCGCTGTCGGATAATTTCTGGGAAATTGGAGAAGGCCCCTGCGGGCCGGACTCAGAAATTTTCTATGACCAGGGCGAAGAATTCGGTACGGATCCGGAAAACCAGATGGGTGGAGACGGAGATCGTTTCCTTGAAATCTGGAATTTGGTATTCAGCCAGTTTGATCAACAAAAAGATGGATCTTACCGGCCGCTGGATAAGAAGAATATTGACACCGGTGCAGGGTTGGAACGTTTATCGGCAGTTCTTCAAAAGAAGAAAAATAATTTTGAAACGGATTTATTCTTTCCGATTATTCAGGAAGCGGCCGGTCTTGCGGGCGTTCCGTATGGACGCAGTACAGAGAGCGATGTAGCGCTGAAAGTTATTTCCGATCACACCCGTGCTATTACAAATATGATTGCCGATGGAATTCTTCCTTCTAACGAAGGCCGCGGTTATGTACTAAGACGTGTACTTCGCCGTGCTGTAAGGTATGGCAAGCTTATTGGCATAGACGATGCTTTCCTGGGCCGCATGATTGATGTGGTCGTAAAAATGATGAAACCCGCATATCCGGAATTGATGGAAAAGCAGGCATTTATAAAGAAAGTGGCTGGTGTGGAAGAAAACCGTTTTCACGCAACTCTCAATGCGGGGATGGATCTCCTTGCTGAAATGCTTGAAGAAACGCTGAAAAAGCAACGGCGTATTCTTACAGGCGATCGAGTCTTCAAACTGTATGATACATATGGATTTCCTTGGGAGCTGACGGAAGAAATTGCTAAAGAACAAGGAATTGAAATCGATAAAGACGGCTTTGCCGCAGCTATGGCGGAGCAGAAGGAACGCGCAAGAGCGGCTCGTACAAAGGTTTCTGCCCGTATTGCGACTCCCGATACGACGAAACTTAAGTCTGAGTCCATGACTACGGAAGATACGGACGGAGATACGGAAATTCTCCTTTTGGGAAAGGACGGACAGGCCGTACAGTCAGCTGCTGATGGTGAAAATATTACGGTTATTTTGAAAAATAATCCTTTTCATGCGGAAGGCGGCGGACAGATTGGAGATAGCGGTGTATTGGAAGGAAATAGCGGCATTATTTCCATAGAAGATACGAAGAAATTACCTGACGGTATTGTATATTGCATCGGAACGGTAACGGAAGGCGTTATTTCAACCGGCGAAACGGTAAAAACCGTGGTAGATCGGGAGCGGAGGGAAGATATTGCCCGCAACCATACAGGCACCCACCTGCTGCAGGCGGCTCTCCGCAGGGTTCTGGGCAGCCAGGTTAATCAGGCCGGCTCGCTTGTGCTTCCGGAAAAGTTACGTTTCGATTTTACCTGGCCGGAAGCAGTTACCGATAAGCAGATAGCCGAGGTGGAACGGATTGTGAACGAACAGATTTGGAAATCTACCACATTGGATATTGATGAAATGCCGATTGCTAAAGCAAAAGAAATGGGAGCCATAGCTCTTTTCGGTGAAAAATACGGTAATATTGTACGTGTTGTCCGTGTGCCTGATTTCAGCACGGAACTATGCGGCGGTTCTCATGTATTTAATACAGGGGAAATCGGCTGCTTCCGCATCATAAGCGAAAGCGGTATCGGATCAGGCATCCGTAGAATTGAAGCGATAACCGGTAAGGCCGCTTATGAATCTATGCTGGCAGATCGTAAGCTGCTCAGGGAATCTGCTGCACTTTTAAAGGTGAAAGTGGAAGAAATTCCGGGAAAGATTGAAAAGAATCTTGCAGCCCTGAAAGAGGCGGAACGGGAAATTGAGAGGTTTAAAAATCAGCAGACAAAGGATGCCTTAGGGAATCTGCTGAAGAATGTAAGAGAAAAGAACGGTATTTCTTTCTTCGGGGCCATCGTACCGGCGGCAAATATGGATGAACTTCGAAAAGCGGCTGATATTGTAAAAGGAAAATTTCCGAGAGGTGCGTTTATTCTCGGCGCCGCAGCCGGAGAAAAAGTAAATCTTGTGGGAATGGCCTCTGAAGAGGCCGTGAAAACAGGGATTCATATGGGAAAAGTGGTATCCGCCGCGGCAAAAATATGTGGTGGAGGCGGCGGAGGAAAACCTGCTGTTGCCCAAGCCGGAGGTAAAAATATTTCTGAATTGCAGAATGCCATCGATGAAGGTGTTCGAATCATTGAGTCACAGCTTTAATAAAGGAGGCGATTGCGATGCCGGTCTCAGGCGAAACAATTTTAGTAAAACGTGAGGTGGAAGAAGGAGGGAATACCCAAGCGGCTATGGTTTTAAATGCGGTGTATACTGCATTGAAAGAAGCCGGACATAATCCGACAGTCCAGTTGGTAGGCTATCTTGTATCCGGAGAACCTACATATATCACGAGCAAGCATGATGCACGTAAGCTTGTTTCATCCATAGAACGGGATGAGTTGGTGGAAGAACTGGTTCGTTTCTATGTAACCCATAAGGGGCTTTGATATGCGTATTATGAGCTTGGATGTAGGCTCACAGACAATTGGCGTGGCAGTCAGTGATTTATTCGGGTGGACCGCACAAGGTGTGGAGACAATCCGCCATACGACGCGGGAAAAGGATTTTGTCCGGCTGCGCCATCTGGCGGATGAATACAATGTGGAAGAGTTTGTTATCGGAATGCCTTTGAATATGAATGGGACAAAGGGGATGCGTGCTGAGCAGACAGAAAAATTTGCAGAAGCTCTTGCTGCAGCATTTCCGGATATTCCTTATCATTTCTGGGATGAAAGACTGACTACCGTTATGGCGCAGAGGCAGCTGATTGAAGCGGATGTCAGCCGAAAAAAACGAAAAAAAGTAATTGATAAAATGGCGGCAGTGGTTATCTTGGAAGGATACCTGCAGCATTTGTCTTTTAAGAACAGAGGATAATATGATGGCAGAGCAGAAAGAACCGATCATTATTTCTGTGTCAGACCCCGGTGGTATAGAAAGAGATTATGTCCAGGACGTGGTTATTCCTTTTGCAGGGAAAGAATTTGCTGTTTTGGTTTCTATTCCGGAAGACGGGGAGAATGTAGAGGAGCCGGAAATTATCCTGGCACGAGTTGACACTGATAAAAATGGAGAGGCGGAATATGTACCTCCGACAGATGAAGAATATGATGCGGTGGCGGAAATTTATAACGAAATGTAATTTATAGGGAGTGTGGCAGCGGAGGGACATCTCTGCGGCCGCATTTTTTACTTGGTGATAAAATCCGGTTTCAGACAACAATCTATCAATATTTCTAAAACAGACTGAAAAGGTGAGGGTTATGAAAATTGTGATAAAATATAAAATATATCGTAATTAGGAGGATCTATGGGGAAACATTTTTCTTTTATCCATTGTGCGGATCTTCATTTAGGCGAACCGTTCGGCGGATTATATTCGGGAGATACGGGTCCTTGGACAGAAGCTATACATAAAGCGACTTTTAAGGCTTTTGAAAATGTAGTCACTGCGGCGTTGACGTATCGTGCTGATGCCATTCTGATTTCAGGTGACGTTTATAACAGTGATCATCACAGTCTGGCAGCACAGATGGCTTTTGCCAGAGAGCTGTATCGTGCGGCGCAGGCGGGGGTGCAGGTATTTATTATTCATGGAAATCATGATCCTGACGAGGCATGGCGGGCAGATGTGCCGCTGCCGCCTTCCGTTTATGTGTTTTCTTCTGACAAAGTGGAATCAGTACCGTTATTGGTGGGTGGCGAGACGGCAGCTATGGTTTATGGTATCAGTTATAAAAACCGTCATATGAGAGAAAATCTGGCACTTCGATTCAGGAAGAAAGACGAAGATATCTTTTCTATCGGCATGCTCCATACGGAACTGGGCGTGGCAGGAAGTCCTTATGCTCCCTGTACGGTGGATGATTTAAGAACTACAAAGATGGACTACTGGGCTCTTGGGCACGTGCACGCGAGAAAAACACCATCTATGCGGCCATACATGGTTTATCCGGGGAATACGCAAGGCCTGGATCGTTCAGAATCCGGCGAAAAAGGTTGTTATCTCGTAGATGTAGGTGCTTATGGAACGGTAACTTTGAAGTTTATTGTTACTGATGCAATCCGTTGGATGGATATGGAAGTGGATATCAGTTCTTTCCAAAATCCTGAGGAATTGGTCAGGGAAGTTGTAAAACAGCGGGCCACACTTCGTGAAAAAACGGGAAAGCCTAACATCGTCCGCCTTATTTTGCGTGGGCAAGGGGTATTGCAAAAAGCGGTTTCTACGCCTGAGGGGCAGGCGTATATTCTTCAGCTGCTTAATGATAAAGAAAAATTTCATCACATTTTTTGTTATTTTGCTGAGATTCAAGACGAAACAAAACCTTTTCTGAATTTGGAAGAACGGAGGAAGATTCCCGATGTCATGGGAAGTTACCTCCGGACCTTTGATGAAATTAACGGGCTTTCCAGCGAAAAAAGACTGGCAGTTCTGAAGAAGGAGATAGCAGACCGTCCGGAAATGGCCAAGTTTAGCAGATTGATGAATATGGTGTCGGATGACATGATTATCCGTGCCTTTGAAAAAGCGGAGATAAAAGGCGCCGAAATGCTGGCGGAGGATGAAGGATGAAGATTACTGATTTAGAACTGGAACAGTATGGCATTTATCAGAATGAATCTTGGAAACCTGCGGCCGGGTGCCTGAATGTAATCATGGGTGAAAATGAAAGCGGGAAGACGACTCTTCTCCGGTTTATCCGTGATATGATGTTCGGCTATGAGCGGGGCAAATGGCAGGGGAAAAAAGGAAATATGGGATTTCTCCGTGCGGATGGATCTGCATATCGCATTTATCGTGATGGAAAAAACAAATGGGCCGTTAATGATAAAGGTGAAGAATTTAATGATGAATTATCTTCTCTCTGGTGGCATGGATTGAATCGCGGGATTTATGAAAAGATTTTTGCTGTCGGATTGGAGGATTTGCAAGGAACGTCTTTCTTGGCAGATGATTCTGTCCGAAGCCGCTTTTTTATGCTTCAGGGAGGAGATCTCGTTTCCGGTGCCATGAAGCAGGCGGACGAAGAAATGGAAAAACTTCTTGTCTCTTCTTCCCAGGGGAAACGGAGGATTAATCAGCTGCTGATGACTCTTGCTGAGGTACAGGAGGCGTTGGAACACCTGTCCGGACAGGAAAAAGATTTTTCTATACTCCAGAAGAAGCAGGCTCTGTTGAAAAAAGAAATAGACAAGATGAAAATTTCTCTGGCTGCAGATCAGGAAATGGATAAGCAGCTGGAAAAACGTCTCGGCGCGTGGGAGTATTATAAACGGGCAAGGGAAATTAAACGTCAGCTGCAGCTCAGTGAACAGGTTAAATTATTTCCTTCCAATGGAAAAGAACAGTGGGGGCATTTGGTCAGCCGGATGAAACTTATCCGTGAACAGCAGGAGGTACTTCAGCCAAAGATTGACGAATACCGGCCCAGGGCGAAAGAGGAAATTATTCCGTGGACGGGAATGGAACAGGAACTGGAAGGTCTTTATGTAGATTTGGGGCAGTGGAAACAGATTGCAGCTGAAGAAGAAGAATTAAAAAGAACCAAGGCAGATTGGGCACGATCTTTTGTCAATCTGGGATATGCCCTGCCGTTGTGGGACAGAGCGCTCAGCTTAAAAGATGCTTGTGCTGATGTGGATTGGAAGCAGGGGCGGGATCTGGCACAAAGTGCAGGTGTAAGGAACAACGAGCTTCATTTCTGGCAGCAGCGTGAGCCTGAAGTGGAAATGCTGGAAGAAATGATCCAAGGCGGAACACTTCTTTCCAGTGAAGAAGCCTGGCGGAAATATGAGGCAGATGCATCAAAGATTGAAGTACTGCTTAACGAAGAAGCCGCTTTAACGGAAAAAACGGATGCTCTTTCTGCGCAGAAAGATACCCGTTATACTTTCTGGTTTTGGCTGGGAGCAACTGCTCTTATCGCAGCTGTAGTTTTTGTTATTATGTTTTATATGTCTCTTATGGGGTATACGGTGCTTTATGGTGCTGTGGGTGCGTCGGTACTGGCGGCGTCGTGTTTTGCTATTAACAATCATGTTTTCCGCAGAAAAGAAAATCAAATCAGAGAACTTGAAGTGCAGATTGATGAGATAAAGAAAGAATGGCATGAAGTAGCAAGCCGTTTTCCTGACCATGTGCCGGAAGATAAAAAAGATCTGCCGGCATTCCATAATATGCTCCAGGCGAAAAGAAGTGATTTTTATGGAATGCAGGCAAAACAGCAGGCTTTTGCATGGAAGCGGGAAACAGTGAAAAAACAGCAGTCTGCGCATAAAGACTGGGCAGAAGAGGGGAAACTGCTAAAAGAAGCGCAGGCGGCCGTCCTGGATGAATGGTATAAGTGGCTTGAAGCAAATAAACTGCCTAAGGTGCTTCCTGAAAAGGTATCAGAATTACAAGAACAGTGGAATAAGATTTATGCAGAAGAAGGCCGGGGAAAGATTATTGATGTTCGTATTGACGGGGCACAGGAAAAATTGGCGGGCTTTGCAAAACGTGCAGGGTCCATCATTCGGGCTGCAGGAATGTCATGTCCCATTACACCGGAAAGCATCGCTTATATTTATGAAGAAAATAAGAAGCGCAATTTGGAGTGGCGGTCCATTTCAGAAAAGAACCGCCAGCATGATGAATATGAGCGGGAAATGAATAAGCTCAAATCGGACTGGGCGTCGTGCGAGCGGGAAATGAATGCTTTATTCCGCCTTGTGAATGCAGTAAATGCGGAAGATTTTGCAGAAAAGGTAAATGCCCATGAAAACCATGACAGGCTTTTAAAAGACTGGGAAAACGTGCGGCATGATATCCGTCTTTATGCCGGCGGTGAGGAAGAGTTTAATCGTTTGTGGGCCACCTTGGAGAGCGGACGGTATGATGAATGGATGGCAGAACATCAAAAACTCGCGGAAAAGATAGCAAAAGAAGAGCAGGAACTGGGCGATTTGCAAAGACAGCAGGGGGCTGCCGAAAATGAAATATTCCGTCTTGCCGGGGACGATACGATTACCAAAACACTCCAGAAGAAGAAAGAATTAGAAACGGAAATTGGTCAAACTATGGAAGATTGGCTGACAGCTCTCTTTATACGGTCACTTATGGGAAAGACACAGAAACGGTATGATTCCGGAAAACAGCCGAAGATTATAAAAATGGCAAATCGTTTCCTTGGGCGGATGACAAAGGGAAAGTATTCTCTCATTGTTAATGATGACGGAAAAGATGTGAGTATTATAGATGAGTTCTACCGTAAAAAGGAATCAAAGGTCTGGTCTTCCGGTACGGGGGACCAAGTATACTTGGCAATCCGTCTGGCGATGGCACTTTCTTTTGGAGAACAGATGGAAACGCTTCCTATCGTACTGGATGATATTTTTGTCCGTTTTGATGAAGAACGGCAGAAAGAAACACTTCGCTTCCTCATGGAGTTGGGAAAAGAACAACAGATATTTCTTTTTACCTGTCATGAACGGACGATGAAACTGGCAGAGGAAGCGGGGCGGGAGGAAAATACCGGAGAATTTATCCAACTGAGGAATGGATGTATCTCAAAAAGAATCTGATTCAATTAAAAATAACCTGACTGCACTTTTCTGCAGCAGGTTATTTTTAATTGCTCTTAAATCAAATGGGTGAAGTAAGGGATTTTCTTAACGAGATAAGTCAAAAGCAATCCTAAGATGAAGGCGGAACAAATCCAAATGACGGCATCAAAAAATGGGAATCGGGGAATGTATGTAAGAAGGATACGATTGAAGAAAAAACGTGTTATATTGCGGGTAATCTCTTCAAAAAGCATGACGCCAAAAGACATGTTTCCAAGAAATAGGAGAATTTTTTGACACCTTTCTGAAATATTATGGGTAATAAACCATAAGCGGGAAGCACAGAAAATAAAAGCGGTATTCAGAAAGAGGAAAGAATCGTAGAAACGTTCGGAAATGGCTTCTGTGAGGCCTCCTGCCACGACACCGTGGTAACAAGTCATGATGGACGCAATCATTGTGCCTGCAATGGCCGCCATGCCGAGATAGAGTAAATTTCTTTTTGTCAGCCAATGAATAGGAAGGACGTTTTCAATCCAATAGCCTAAAATGAAATAGAAGCTTGGCTCACTGACAGCAAGAATAGGATTTATGAACCAGTTGATTTCTGCGGTTCCTTTAAAAATTAAAAAGGAGAAAACAGGAATGAAACCGACAAAAAATAAATTAAGGGCAATTAAGTATAAGAAAAGCTGATTTGTCATATGGCGGACGAGTATTCTCCAGAGTGGGAGCATAAGGAGAAATCCAATATAAATATAAAGAAAATAGTACGCTGTGGCCATATTTGACGAATACATCAATGTAAAAAATTTAGAGAGGTGTCCAAAGAATGATAAATTAAGTCCGTGGTAAAAATAAAGATAATTAATAAGGGAGAAGAGAAAAATGATTTGTGCAAATCGCCATATTCGTTTCTTAAAGATGACAGAGATCGGTTCTTCCTTTTTGAGAAGGAGCGCTCCTGAAATCATAAAGAAAATGGGAACTGCCGTTTTTACCCAAAAGGGAACAGCAATGTAAAAAGGAAAGAAAAATGATTCAGGTCTCAGCAGATAGAGGGAAAAGCCTGCTGTAGAGGTGTGGGTGAACATAACAAGCCATATGCAAAAGAAGCGGAGAAACTCTATGTGAAGTTTTTTCCCCTTCTTTGATTCAGAAGATATCATGGAGAAGAAATCCTTTCTTTATATTTCTTTTATGATATCATGTACAAGGTGTTCAAGCCAAAGAAAAAAGGAGAATGAGCTGAATAGCAATAGCAAATCGGACATCTTGCAGAAAAATTATCTTGCGGTATAGAAACCTTTTTGATAGAATAAAAAAGCATGAGTACACATGTCTGCGGATTTTACATCTGTGCCGGATTTGGTGGCTGTAAGAGAAGAGGCAGGCAGAGGTTATTAACAGGAGGTTATTATTATGTCAGTTGTATCCATGAAACAGTTGCTTGAAGCAGGCGTTCATTTCGGGCATCAGACCCGTCGCTGGAATCCGAAGATGGCAAGGTATATCTTCACCGAACGTAATGGTATTTATATCATTGACCTGCAGAAGACAGTGAAAAAAGTAGAAGAAGCTTATGCTTTTATCCGTGAAGTGGCGGCAACAGGAGCACCGATCCTGTTTGTCGGAACAAAGAAACAGGCTCAAAATTCTGTCAGAGAAGAAGCCCAGCGTTGCAATATGTTTTATGTAAATGAACGTTGGCTCGGCGGCATGCTTACCAACTTCCGTACTATCCAGGCTCGCGTAGCCCGCCTGAAGGAATTGGAAAAAATGTTTGAAGACGGAACTACCGAACAGTATCCGAAGAAAGAAGTCATCCTGATGCAGCGCGAACTGGAGAAACTTCAGAAGAATCTTGGCGGGATTAAAGATATGAAGAAGATTCCGGGAGCTATTTTTGTGATTGACTCTAAAAAGGAAGAAATCGCAGTAGCGGAAGCGCATAAGCTTCACATTCCGGTTGTGGCTACCGTTGATACCAATTGTGATCCGGATGTGGTTGATTTCCCGATTCCTGCAAATGACGATGCTATCCGTGCTGTAAGACTGCTGGCGAGCAAGATGGCTGACGCTATTCTGGAAGGTCGCCAGGGACAGCAGGAAGAAGTTGAAACAACTGCTGCGTCTGAAGAAGCTGAAGAGGTTTCTGAAGAAGCTGCTGAAGAATAAAATCTTTAATACAGACAAATACCTTGGTTATGTAATGGAGGTCATAGAATGATTAGTGCAAGTATGGTAAAGGAATTGCGCAACAGTACCGGAGCCGGCATGATGGACTGTAAAAAAGCCCTCGTGGAAGCAGATGGGGACATGGCAAAGGCGATAGATATTCTTCGTGAAAAGGGACTCTCCCAGGCGGCGAAGAAAGCATCCCGTATTGCAGCAGAAGGTGCCGTTGTTTCTTATATATCAGAAAACGGTAAAATTGGTGTTATCACGGAAGTGAATTGTGAAACTGACTTTGTCGGGCACAATGAGAATTTCCAGGCTTTGGCAAAATCTATTGCGGCACAGATTGCTTCCGTAAATCCGGCGGATGTAGCAGTTCTGCTTGATTCCGCTATGGGGGATAAGACTGTTAAAGATGTAGTCACAGAAGCTATTGCTAATATTGGAGAAAATATTTCCATTCGTCGGTTCACCCGATATGAAAGTACTGAAGGCCAGGTATACAGCTATATTCATGGCGGCGGGAAAATCGGTGTTCTTGTGGAGATTAAGGGCGGCGATGCTGAACTGGGGAAAGATATCGCCATGCAGGTAGCTGCTGCTAATCCGTCTTATCTGGAACGTTCACAGGTTTCCAAAGAAGAATTGGAACATGAAAAGGAAGTTCTCCGTGAACAGGCCCGCAATGAAGGTAAGCCGGAAAATGTTGTTGAAAAAATGGTTACAGGCCGTGTCAATAAGTATTATAAGGAAGTGTGCCTCGTTGATCAGCCATTCATTAAGGACGGAGATTTGTCTGTTGCCAAACTGCTCCAGTCTAAAAGTGCAGAAGTTATTCGTTTCAGTCGTTTCCAGCTTGGTGAAGGCATTGAAAAGAAACAGGATAACTTGGCAGAAGAAGTTGCAAAACAGATTAATCAGTAGTTGCTAACGGTAAGAGAACACTTTTTTGTGTTCTCTTATTTTCATAAGCAGGGGAATACTTTATAATATAGAGGAATTATGGTTAATCTGGAGGTGTGGGATGGAAACGGAAAAGAAAAAGTACAAAAGAATCATGCTGAAGCTCAGTGGTGAAGCATTGGCTAATGATAAGGGGTTTGGTATTGATCCGGAAGTTGTGTATCGGCTTGCGGGAGAAATTAAAGAAGCCAGTGATTCCGGAATTGAAATCGCCGTTGTTGTTGGCGGCGGAAATATCTGGAGAGGCCTTAAAGGAAGTGCCGGCGGTATGGATAGGGCATCAGCCGATTACATGGGCATGCTTGCCACTGTCATCAACTCTGTGGCACTCCAGGATGCCCTTGAAAAAATGGGCGTTACCACAAGAGTGCAGACGGCTATCGAAATGCAGCAGATTGCAGAGCCTTATATCCGCCGCAGAGCAATCCGACATCTGGAAAAAGGAAGAGTCGTTATTTTTGGCGCCGGTACAGGGAATCCCTATTTTACTACTGATACGACCGCTGCTCTCCGTTCCGCGGAAATTGAAGCAGATGTTATGTTGATGGCAAAAAAACAGACAAATGGGGTTTATGATGCGGATCCTAAATTCTATCCGGAAGCAAAGATGTTTACCCATCTGTCTTATAATGATGTTTTGCAGAAAAAGCTGGAGGTCATGGACAATACCGCAATTACACTCTGCATGAATAATAAAATCCCGATCATGGTTTTTAATATCGATGTTCCGGGAAATATTGTCAAAGCCTGCGAAGGTGAAAACCTGGGCACATTGATAGAGGAGAAATAAAATGTACGAAGACGAATTAAAGCATCTTTCTGAAAAGATGGATAAATCCATCCAAGCATTAAGAAATGAATTCACATCAATCAGAACGGGCCAGGCAAGCCCGAGTCTTTTGGATCGTGTATTTGTAGATTACTATGGATCCAAGACGCCGGTTACACAGGTGGCATCTGTTACCGTACCGGAAGCAAGAATGCTTGTCGTGCAGCCTTGGGATAAAGGAATTTTAAAAGATATCGAAAAAGCAATCAATATGTCTGATTTGGGACTGGTACCTATGAATGATGGTAATCTGATCCGCATGGCGATTCCCCAGCTCACGGAACAACGCAGAAAAGACCTGGTCAAAGTGGTTAATAAAAAAGCGGAAGAAGCGAAAGTGGCTATCCGCAATATCCGCAGAGATGGAAACGTATTTCTGAAAAAGGAAGAAAAGAACAGCGATATTTCCAAAGATGTCATTAAAGACATGGAGGACAAGATTCAGAAACTGACTGATCAGAAAATCAAAGATCTGGAAGCGGTTACCGATAAAAAAGTTAAGGAAATACTGTCTGTATGATGGGAAGAACTATTTATGCAGGTATGCGGTTTGATGAAAACCTGGCAAAGCAGATTTCAGAGGAATATCCTTCATGGCATATTTCTGAAACCCGCGGGCGCCGTTATGATTTGCATAAAGTGAGAAAATACCTGGTACGGTGTGGTAAAGAGGCGGTCATTATGCCTCAGATGAAGTACAGTGATGAAGTGGAAGCGGTACTAAAGAGATTGACGAGTAAGGAGAATGGGTGTGTCTGATAAGAGGTTTCCCCGTCATGTGGCAATCATCCTTGATGGAAATGGGCGGTGGGCGCAGCAGCGGGGGAGAGAACGAACCTATGGGCATCAGGTCGGCGCGGCAAATGTAAAAAATATAGTTCGCGCCGCCGGTCATATGGGTATCCGGTGTCTGACGATATATGCTTTTTCTACAGAAAATTGGAAACGCCCTGCTTTTGAAGTGAATTTTCTTATGCATCTTTTTAAGAATTACCTGATCGGGCAGCTTCGCGAACTGATTGCCGATAATGTGCAGGTTCATATTATCGGCGATACAATGGAATTGCCGTCATCACTTCAAGAGGAAATCAAGGTGTGTGAAAAGGATACTGCAAATAATGACGGGCTTATCCTGAATGTGGCCATTAACTATGGCGGCCGAATGGAACTGGTTAACGCAGTGAGGGATATCAGCCAAAAAGTTGCAGAAGGCAGGATGGAAGCAGATTCTGTTACAGAAGAAACCATCACGAACCACCTCTATCCTTCGGCATCATCAGATGTGGATCTGCTTATACGTACGGGCGGTGAATCGCGGATATCGAATTTCCTTTTATGGCAGGTTTCGTATAGCGAATTGTATTTCACACCTGTTTTATGGCCTGATTTTTCAAGTGAAGAGTTGGAAAAGGCTGTTTTCTGGTTCACAGGAAGAGATCGTCGTTTTGGCGGTTTGACGGAGGCTTCCCGATGAAGATCCGTGTCATTACAGCTGTGGCTGGAATTATTGCGGTTTTAGGCCTTGTGGCTCTTGGCGGATGGTTTTTGACATCAGCTGTTTTTGCTGTATCGGTTTTAAGTTTGTTTGAATTTAAAAATATGTTGAGTAATGTGAATATTCGTGTATATCGTATACCTGCGGTAGCAGCCTTGGCAATTATCGTAGGAGCAGCAGGCTTTTATTCAATCTGCATATTCTTTTCTGCCATTGTTGCGTCTTTTATCCTGCTTTTATTTCTTGTGATGGTACTGAAAAAAGAACAGGTGCATGGGCTTATCTATACCGTTTTTGGCGTCATTTATCTGGGGATCGGGTTCGGTTCATTGGCATTTCTTCGTGGAGGGAATGAACTTCTCGGCATGGGGAGTATTACCGTGACACCGGGGGCATTCCTGATTTCGTTTGCTCTTATTGGCACATGGGCGAGTGATTCTTTCGCGTACTTTGCAGGGAAAAGGTTTGGAAAGCATAGGATGGCGCCTCATATCAGCCCGAATAAAACGATGGAGGGACTATTCGGCGGTATGGCCGGAACGATTATTCTTTGTCTGATTCTATCGGCAGCTGTGGACTTTTCCATTCTGATTGGATTTTTGATGGGTGTGATTGTAGCCGTTATGGCGCCTATGGGTGATTTGTTTGAGTCTTACCTTAAACGGGCCTGCGATGTGAAAGATTCAGGAAATATTTTGCCCGGTCACGGCGGCATGATGGATCGTTTTGACAGTCTGCTCTTTGTGGCGCCGGCAGTACTTTTATTCTTAAGTCTGATCAGGTATGGTGTATAGATGAAAGAAATAGCGATACTTGGAAGTACAGGTTCCATAGGTACACAGACGCTTGACATAGTACGGATATATCCTCGGCTTTTTCATGTGTCCGTTATTTCCGCCAAAAGAAATATTGACGCTCTTTTTGCACAGGCAGAAGAATTTCATCCCCATACGATTGTCGTGACGGATGAAGAAGCAGGAAAAAGGTTTAAAGACCTTTACAGGGGATCGGCGGAGGTGCTTGTCGGGGAAGGAGCGTTATCGACGGCTGCCTGTGGGAATCAAGTGGATCTTGTCCTTGTTTCCGTGGTCGGCATTGATGGCTTGAAGCCGACTTTAGATGCCATAGCGGCAGGAAAAGAAATCGCCCTCGCAAATAAAGAAACTCTTGTGACCGGCGGGGAGCTTGTCATGAGGGCAGCCAAAGAAAAGGGAATCCTTATCCGTCCTGTAGACAGTGAACACAGTGCTATCTTCCAATCAATGCTGGGGCAGGATAAAAAAGCAGTTCATAAGATACTGCTTACCGCATCGGGCGGACCGTTCCGAGGATATACAAGGGAACAGTTAGCACAAGTCACGTTGGAGGATGCCATGAAGCATCCTACATGGAATATGGGACGAAAAGTAACACTCGATTCGGCAACCATGTTTAATAAAGGATTGGAAGTCATTGAAGCGCGGTGGCTTTTTGATGTGGATTATGACCATATTGAAGTGCTTGTCCAGCCGCAGAGCTTAATTCATTCCATGGTAGAGTATGAAGACGGTTCTGTTATCGCACAAATAGGGAATCCTGATATGCATCTCCCCATACAGTTTGCGCTTACGTATCCCCATCGTTTACCGTCACCTTCCCATGAATTTGTGGATTGGAAGCAAGTAGAATCAATTATTACGGAGCAGCCTGATGTGGAAGTGTTCCGTTCTCTCCGTCTTGCTTTTGAGGCGGGAAAACAGGGAGGAAATGCAACGACTGCATTCAATGCGGCTAATGAAGAAGCGATTGCATCTTTTATTAAAGGGCAGTTATCTTTCCTTTCCATTTTTGACGTCGTGGAAGAAACGCTTACCCAATGGACGAGCCGTCATATCCATTCGCTTTCTGATGTATTGGAAGCGGATAAAGAAGCGCGGCGCTTTGCAAAAAAAATTATAAACAGAGGAATTTTATGTTAAATGTTATAATAGCTCCCATTATTGTTTTTGCTATCATCGTGATCGTTCATGAAGGCGGTCATTTCTTTATGGCGAAGCTGACAGGAATGAAAGTGGATGAATTTGCTGTCGGGTTTGGACCGAAAATAGTGTCTTTCCGAAAAGGAGAAACATTGTACTCTCTTCGAGCCATTCCTCTTGGCGGATATAATAAAATTGCAGGAATGAATCGCGACGACTTGGATGATCCCCGTGCATTTCGACAAAGACCGACATGGGCAAAACTTCTTGTCATTGCTGGGGGCGCGCTGTTTAATATATTGCTTGCTTTTTTTATTTTTACAGCAATTTTTTCTGTCAATGGAATTCATACCTTTAAGGATGTACCCGTGGCAGGTTCTGTACTGGAAGAAAGTTCCGCTGCCCGTGCGGGAATTAAGGCAGGTGATAAAATTATTTCCATTAATGGAGAAAAGGTAGAAAGATGGGAAGATATCGGCAGGATTGTATCCGATAAAGCGGGACGGGTTCTTTCTGTCGTTATAGATTCTGAAGGCGTGAAAAAAACGGTCACTGTTATTCCAAAGGACAATGGAGAGGGGCGCGCAATTATGGGAATCACTCCTTCTGTGGAAAAAGAAGATGTTTCTTTAGATCGTGCAGTTTCTCTTGGGGCAGAAAGGTGTGTCTATATATTAAAGATGATGGTTGCCGGGCTGGCGGATATACTTGCCGGAGCAGAAGCCGGTGTGGCAGGGCCCATCGGTGTGGCCCGCATGGCAGGAACCGTGGCGGATTCAGGAATGACGGCGCTCTTTGCATTTATCGCGCTTCTGAGTTTGAATCTGGGCTTTTTAAATTTGCTGCCGATTCCGCTTCTTGACGGGGGACTTTTGATTCTTACGCTGATAGAAGGTATTTCCGGGAAAGAGCTTCCTGAGAGGGCCTTGTACTATATACAGGCGGTTGGGATAATTATTATCGGATTTATATTTCTCTTCGCCATGTGTAATGATGTAATGTCTTTGATGAAATAGGTGACAAGGGTGACAAGACAGATAAAAGTGGGTGATGTGCTTATCGGCGGAAGTGCGCCAATTGCCATACAGTCGATGAGTACTTTCAGCCCGGCAGATACAGAATATGCGGCGGCGCAAATCAATGCTCTTGACGAAGCGGGGGCTGATATTGTCCGTCTTGCCGTTCCCGATAAAAAAGCGGCGGAAGCTTTGGGCGTCCTTCGGGCAAAAGTAAAAGTATCTCTGGTGGCGGATATCCATTTCGATTATCGTCTGGCTCTGACTGCTATGGAGTCAGGTATTGATGCGCTCCGGATCAATCCGGGAAATATAGGGAAAAGAGAGAATGTCATTAAAGTAGTGACGATGGCCAAAGAAAAAAATATTCCTATCCGCATCGGTATCAATGCAGGGTCTCTTCCTGAATATATTTTAGAGGAGTATGGCGGACATCCTACGGCAGAAGGCATGGTGGCGGGTGCACTTGAACATGTACGGATATTAGAGAATGAAAATTTCCATAATATCGTTATTTCTGTAAAATCCACGGACGTGCCGATGATGGTAAAGGCAAACCGTATGCTTCATGATAAAGTGGACTATCCTCTTCACTTAGGCGTTACAGAAGCGGGGACGCTTTATCGCGGGACAATCAAGTCTGCAGTGGGAATCGGCGCACTGCTTTTAGACGGAATCGGTGATACAATAAGAGTATCACTGACCGATGATCCCGTGAAAGAAGTGAAGGCAGCCAAGGAAATACTGAGTTCCGTGGGACTTCAGCAGTATGGGCCGGTTCTTGTTTCCTGCCCCACCTGCGGACGTACACAGGTGAACCTCATTGAAATGGCACAGGAAGTGGAAAAGCGGCTTGAGAAATTTAAAAAGCCTGTCCGTGTGGCAGTCATGGGGTGTGCGGTCAATGGCCCTGGAGAAGCAAGAGAGGCAGATTTTGGAATTGCCGGAGGCAAGGGGGCGGGACTGCTCTTTCGCAAGGGGAAAGTCATCAGGAGTGTGCCCGAGACGGAATTGATTGACGCGCTTATGGAAGAAATTGAAAAGTATGAAAATGAAGGAGAATGAGTATGTTAGCATCTAAACTGTATAGTCCTACATTGAGGGAGATTCCTTCCGATGCGGTGGTAGTCAGTCATCAGTATATGTTGAAGGCGGGAATGATGCGTAAAGTGTCAAATGGGCTTTATGCATTCCTGCCTCTGGCGCTCCGTTCTGTCCGCAAAGTGGAAGACATTGTCCGGGAAGAAATGAATGCGATCGGGAGCCAGGAAATTCTCATGCCGATTACCCAGCCCGCTGAAATCTGGAAGCAGTCGGAGCGTTGGGATGTATATGGCGAAGAAATGTTTAAATTGAATGACCGCCATGGACATGAATACTGTCTTGGCCCTACCCACGAAGAACTGGTTACGGTGCTGGCAAAGATGGATACTTCTTCTTATAAGCAGCTTCCGGTTTCTTTGTACCAGATTCAGAATAAATACCGCGATGAAAAGCGTCCCCGCTTTGGGTTGATGAGAAGCCGTGAATTCATTATGAAAGACGCTTATACCTTTGATATGGACGAAGAAGGTTTAGATAGGCAGTATCATTTGATGTATGATGCGTATACAAGAATTTTTACCCGCTGCGGACTTCATTTTCGCCCTGTTGTGGCGGATTCCGGCGCTATCGGCGGAAGCGGCTCTCATGAATTTGAAGTCATTGCCGATTCAGGGGAAGCAGATATCGTTTACTGCAAAGATTGTGATTTTGCGGCCAATATAGAAGCAGTAGAACCGAAAGCACTTTCTTCTTCAGTTCATAATGACAAAGCGAAAGAAATCGTGGAAACACCCGGACAGCATACAATCCAGATGGTCTGTGATTTTCTTCATGTGCCTGTTGTCTGTTCTGTTAAAGCTGTTGTTTATAAACTGGATGATACAGTGGTGCTTGCTCTGGTACGCGGTGATCATGAAGTGAATGAAGTCCGTCTTCAAAATCTTTTTAATGCTGTCAATGTAGGGCTGGCGTCTGACGAAGATTTGAAACGCTGCGGGCTCATTGCGGGCTATATCAGTCCGATCGGTTTAAAAAAAGCGGATAACTTTGAAATCATCGTAGACACAACGGTCATGGAAATGGAAGATGCCTGCTGTGGTGCAAATGCGGTGGATAAACACTATGTCCATGTGAATCCGAAACGTGATTTTGGGGATGTGAGAGTAGAAACGATCCGCCTTATTACCGCGGAAGACTGTTGTCCGAAGTGCGGCGGCATGATTGAATTGAAAAAAGGAATTGAGGTAGGGCAGGTATTTAAATTGGGAACCAAGTACAGTGAGAAGCTTGGCTGTACATATTTAGACCGGGACGGAAAAACCCATCCTATGGTCATGGGGTGTTATGGTATCGGCATTACCCGTACAGTAGCCGCTTCTATCGAACAGAATCATGATAAAGACGGCATTATCTGGCCGGTGGCTATTGCTCCCTATGAAGTGGTCATCGTTCCCGCCAATAATAAAGATGAAGGCGTGATGAATGCTGCCCGCCATTTGTATGATAAAATGGAAGACTGTCGGGATGAAGTCATATTGGATGACAGAGATGAAAGGGCGGGTATTAAGTTTAAAGATGCGGATCTGATCGGATATCCAATCCGTGTAACTATCGGTAAGAAATGGAAAGAAAGCGGACTGGTGGAAGTACGTCTTCGCAGAAGCGGTGTTGTTAGTGAAGTGGCATTAGCGGACTGCAAGACGAAAGTACTGGAAATGCTTGAAGAACTTCACAAAAAGAATTTATAATTCATGGAGAGCATCATGGACGAAAAGGAATTTGAGATCTTGTGGGAAAAAATCCGAAAGATCGACAGAAATATGGCCGATCTTTTTGACGAGCGTGTAGAACTGACACGTCGGACTGCCATCTCTAAAATAGAAGCAAATATTCCTGTCTATGATGCCAAAGGGGAAGAGAAAAATGTGGAAGAGCTGTCGGCCTTGCTTCAGAAAATGTCAAACCGATTCCGTTTCATTAGATGGTATCATTTACTGACGGAGCCGGGAAAAATGGCACGGAAAGAATTCAGGCAGGGAGAGAAGGAATGACAGAAGAGCTGCGGGGCGTTGTAAAAGCGGTTATCTTTAAAAGTAAAGATGAATCTTATTGTGTTTTCCGAATCGAAGAAAAAGAAAGCGGCACTTCCGTGACAGTGACGGGAAATATAGTTATTCCCTACGTAGGGGAAAATGTAGTTGTACGAGGGGGCTGGTTGAGGCACCCCCGTTTTGGTTTGCAGTTCAGGGCTGCCATTTTGGAGAGGCTGAAACCGGAAGCGGCCGATGAGGTAGAACAATTTCTTGCTTCCGGCCTGATCAGCGGTATCGGTCCTTCCATGGCGAAACGGATTGTACAGCACTTTGGTAAAAAGACACTTGAAATATTTGAGCGGAATATAGATGCTCTTTCTGAAGTGTCGGGGATCGGGCAGAAAACATTGGAGAGGATCAAAGATTCTTATTCAGGAATCAGCGCCATGCAGGAAGTGATTATGTTTCTTCAATCCCTTGGGATTTCAGAACGCTTTGCGCTTCCTATGCAGCAGCTTTATGGTGATGATGTCATGAAAGTGGTGCGGGAAGATCCGTATCGCATGGTCAGTGAAATACCGGGGCTCGGTTTTAAAAATGTGGACCGTATTGCCTTATCGGAGGGAATCATTCCGGAAGACAGCGACCGTATCGTCCACGGCATTTTTTATATTCTTTCACAAGCGGTAAGCGGTGGTCATGTCTGCGGACCATCTGATCAAGTATATACGGCAGCCAGCGAACTGCTGCGGGTGTCACCGGAAATTGTAGAAACCGTAGGGAGGGAGGCAGTGGATTTCGGTACTGTTCCTTCCGTCGTTTATGAAGGAAAGACCTATCTCTATCTTCCTTATCTTTACGAAGCGGAGACGGAATCGGCATACCGCGTGCATCATCTGATGGAAGCCGGGCCTCTGGGATCGGCAAATTTGGCAATTGAACGGTTTGAAAAGGAAAATGGTTTCCGTCTGGCGAAGGAACAAAGAGATGCCGTGGAAAAATCGATGAAAGCCGGAATGATGGTGATTACCGGTGGACCGGGTACAGGAAAGACGACACTCATTCGTGCAATCATCACGGCGGCAGAGCAAAATGGACTGGAGCCTGCTCTAATGGCGCCTACAGGAAGGGCAGCGAAACGTCTTGCGATATCAAGCGGGCGTGATGCAGATACTATTCACAAAGCGCTGGAAGCATCCGTGCGGGAAACCGGCAGGACATACTTCGAAAGAAATGAAGCCAATCCGTTGGAAGAAGATTTGATTATCGTAGATGAAGCGTCCATGCTGGATATTTCTCTTTTCTACCATCTTCTCTGCGCGCTCAAAGATGGAGCAAGGCTCATTTTAGTGGGGGATATAGACCAACTTCCTCCTGTGGGGGCGGGGGAGCCTTTAAAAGATTTGATGAGTTGGGGATATGTGCCCATAGTGCGGTTGAAGCGTATATTTCGTCAGGAAGAAGGCAGCGGCATTGTAGAGAATGCGGCGCTTATCCGGAAAGGGGAAATGTGTGTCCCTGATGAAGCGGGCGAGTTTCGTATTGTCTATGCAGCCGATGATGAAGATGCGTATCGGATTGTCATGGATTTATGCAGAGAACTTAATTACGGGAATGAAGAGAATAAAATGCTGCTGCAGGTGCTTTCCCCCATGTACCGCGGTGTGTGCGGCGTGGACCATTTGAATGAATCTTTGCAAGAAATGATTCACGGGGAAAAGGTTCCGGATGGGATGAAATTTTTCCCTGGTGATAAAGTGATGCAAACGAGAAATGATTATGAAAAAGGAATTTACAACGGCGATGTGGGAACCGTCTGGACGGCAACGCCTCAAAAAGTATTTGTCCGTTATTTTGATAAAGAAGTAGTATATGAAGGCGAGGAGAGGTTTGATCTCCGGCTTGCTTACGCGGTAACCGTCCATAAAAGCCAGGGAAGTGAATATGAGACGGTGATTTTCATTCTCCGCCCGTCACAGCATAATATGCTCCAGCGTAATCTGCTCTATACGGGGGTGACGCGCGCGCGGAAGAACACGATTCTGGTAACCGCACCTGATGCTTTGCGTCGGGCGTTGGCGATACAGCATACAGGGAATCGTTACAGTTTATTTCTTCCTTTTTTAAATCATGAGGCGCTGTAAATGAAACTGGCCGAGTCTATTTTAGAGCTGTTTTATCCAAGTACCTGTCCGGGCTGCGGGAATCATACTTCGTTGAAAAATTTGTGGTGTGAAAAATGTATACGGCAATTTTGGAATCCCCGTATGCTGAGTTCTTCTTTGACTAAGTATCTTTGCGGCTGTTATACGCTCTGTAATTATACCGGCGGTCTTCGTAAGTGTGTGATCCGCCTGAAATATAACGGCAGGGTGGAGTTGAAGCATGCTTTTCCTCCGCTGCTTACGGTTTTTCCCTGGTGGGAGCGTTTGAAAGAATATGAAACTGTCATTCCTATTCCTTTATCGAAAGCTCGTTTTCGTGAACGCGGATATAACCAGGTGGATATGATTTTCCGTAAATGGGTGGAAACTTCGGGAAAGACATACATCCCGCATGGTATGGTGCGAATGAGAAATACAGAAACGCAGTCACTTCTTACAAAAGAGGAGCGTTATAAAAATATGCGCGGTGTATTTCATGTGAATAAAGGAACATCTGTTAAAGGGAAGAAAATTCTTCTTGCAGATGACATATATACCACTGGCGCTACGATGGAGTCTGCTGCCCATGAACTTATGCGGGCAGGCGCGGAAAAAGTGGTGGGGATTACCATAGCCAGCGGGGCATTGTAATAATAGAAAATCCTGTAAGGGAGAAGAATCAGTCTCTTTACAGGATTTTTTAATTGAAGTGATCAATGGAAAAAGTTTTTGATTTTTTGAAACAGTATGGAAGTCCAGGAAAAGGAGAGAAATGATTTCTGATGCATCAGTTTTCGGGAAGTTGAATGAACCGCTTTTTTACGATACAAAGCGGTCCTTATTCTCTGCGGAAAGGAATGTCTTGCCATGGGAACAGATAGAGATGATTTTGCTGATTCTTTCTTTATCTGTCCGGTTTTTAGATCAAACTTGGCAAAACTTGCGCGGGATTGGAAAGGATTCATTCCGAAGGGCTCCTGTTCCTGTGGCACGGAGGGATTTTTACGATTCTTATCCCGTTCGAGTTGGCTGAGCATCTTATTTTTTGTTCGATAATCAAATGCCGGTTCTTCCGCCGCCCAAAATCCTGACTTTTGTATTTTTCGGCTGTCTAAATCATAGGAGATGCGTGCGCTGCAATGGGGACAACGGATCATACCTTTCCGTTTTTTTATACTGCTGTCAAATAATTTCAGTTTATGCCCGCATACGTGGCAGATGAGAGTAAATGCCATAGAGTCCTCCTCATGTCTGCTTAAGTATAATCAGAGAGAGACTTAGGAGCAAGTGCGGTAGAAAAAGGATTTTTTGAGAAGTACGATATGATATAATAAAACTCAAATCAATAATCATCGTTTGTGGAGGTGTTCATGGAAAAGAAGCTTGTAGTTGTTGATGGAAGTTCCCTTCTATATCGAGCATTTTTTGGACTTCCGCCTTTGTCATATCATGGAATACCAACGAATGCCGTCATGGGATTTTTAAATATGCTTTATGATATTTATAAAAATTTTGATCCTGAGTACATGGCTGTTTCTTTTGATAAGAACAAGCAGACTTTTCGTTCCGAAGTTTATAAAGAGTATAAAGCAACGAGAAAACCGGCACCTCCGGAATTGGTCCCCCAGTTTGCGCTGATTCGTGAAGCACTTCGTACATTAGGCGCTGCCGTTTATGAAGTAGATGGATATGAGGGCGACGATATACTGGGGACGCTGGCGGCTCGTTACGAAAAGGAGCTTCCCGTTTTCATCGTAACAGGGGATAGAGATGCTCTTCAGCTTGCCACCAAAGATACGACTGTTTATATTACCCAGCGGGGCGTTTCACAAATGGCGGCGATGACGCCGGAAGCAGTTGTGGAGAAATATGGAATCACGCCTCGGCAGGTTATTGATATGAAGGCGCTTATGGGAGATACATCAGATAATATTCCCGGTGTCCCCGGCGTGGGAGAAAAGACGGCGGCCAAGCTGTTGTCCCAATATCAGACTTTAGACAATCTTTATGGACATGTAGGAGAAATAAAAGGCGCAGTCGGCAAAAGGCTGGCGGCCAATAAAGAGTTGGCATATCTGTCATACCGTCTGGCAACGATTAAGACAGATGTTCCTTTTGAAGCTGCTTTGGAAGAAATGAAGCAGCCGGTTCATTTTGAAGAGATGATGGAGTTTTTCCATCGTTTAGGTTTGGAACGCATCGCCGATCGATACAGTACGCTGCCCCGTTTTCGTGAACTGGCTGTATCTAAGAAAAAGGAAATACAGGCGGCAGCTGTGAAGCTGGAAGAATTTCCTTTGCATCCGGATTTTACCGGCAAAGAAGTGTCTCTTGTCCTTCACATGGAAGGGAAGGCGCCTTTTTATCATGCCGATCTGGCGGTGGTAGGATATGGAAATCATGTTTATAGAGCCCTGCCGGAACGGTTTGAAGATGTATGTATGGCTCTTGCTGCGGCGAAGCACGTCATTGTACAGGACAGCAAATCTATTTATGAATCAGACTTTCCTACAGAAGGAATTCCTTTTTATGACATGACCCTTGTGTCCTATGTACTTGAACCGACACGGACGACCTATCCACTGTCGTACATGGCAGAATTATTCGGAACGTCGCCTGTGTTTCCAGATCATTTGGATACGGAAGAAGAAAAAAGTGTCTGCATCTGCGGATTTCTTTTATCTCTTTATGCGACATCATTGGAGCATATGAAATCGAATGGAGTACAATCGCTTTTCGAAAAGATAGAAAACCCGCTTGCTGCTGTTTTGGCAGAAATGGAAAAAGCGGGTATTGCTACTGATCAGAAACGATGGGAAGCGGTCTGCCATGAATTAAAGGTACAGGAAAGGAAATTGCTGTCGCTGATTTACGAGGCAGCGGGAGAAGAATTTAATGTGAACTCACCTAAGCAGCTTGGTGTTATTCTGTTTGAAAAGATGGGCATGCCGGCCGGCAAGAAGACAAAGAACGGTTATTCCACAGCGGCAGATGTGTTGGAAATGCTGGCGAAAAGTTATCCCTTTGTGAAAGATATTCTGGAATACAGAACGATTTCAAAATTGATTTCCACATACCTTGAGGCATTGCCGCTGCTTATCCGCCCTGAAACGGGACGGATTCATACATCATTTAATCAGACAGTTACCGCCACAGGACGTTTGTCCAGCTCGGATCCCAATTTGCAGAATATTCCTGTCCGTACAGCAGAAGGGAGGCAAATTCGTTCGCTTTTCGTCCCGGGGCCGGGATATGACTGCTTTATTTCTTCCGATTATTCTCAAGTGGAACTCCGTGTATTGGCGCATATGTCAGGAGATGAAAGTCTTATCCGGGCGTTTCGCAACAAAGAGGATATCCACAGGCGGACGGCAGCGGAGGTCTTGGGAATTCCGTTTGAAGAGGTTACCTCAGAACAGCGGTCTCATGCGAAGGCTGTCAATTTCGGCATTATTTACGGAATCAGTGACTTCGGTCTTGCCAATCAGCTTGGCATCAGCCGCGGCGAGGCGGGAACGTATATAAAGAAATATTTTGAACGCTATCCCTATATTCATGCGTTTATGAAAAGTATGGTAGAAGATGCCCAAGAAAGCGGACGGGCAAAAACTCTTTTTGGAAGGTATCGGGAATTGCCAGACATCCGCAGTTCTAATTTCAATCGCCGTTCCTTTGCCGAGAGAACCGCAATGAACACTCCTATCCAGGGGACGGCGGCAGATATCATGAAGCTTGCTATGATTGAAGTGAGCCGACGTATAAAAGAGGAGGGGTACAAGAGCCGCGTTCTTCTCCAGGTTCATGATGAATTGGTGGTGGAAGCGGTTAGTGAAGAAAAAGAAAATCTGAAAACGCTTTTAAAAGAAACTATGGAATCCGTTGTGGAATTAAAAGTACCGCTCATTGCCGATGTCCACGAAGGCAAAAATTGGGCAGAAGCAAAGTAAGTACTGGAAGGACACAACGATGTATAGAATTGGACTTACCGGCGGTGTAGGCAGCGGAAAAAGCACAGTTTCCTCTTATATGAAAGAATTTGGCATTCCTGTTATTGATGGAGATTGCCTGGCCATGGAAGCAGTGGCTCCCGGCAACATTGCCATGAGGGAAATTCGGCAGGTTTTCGGTAATGGAATTTTTAATGAAGATGGTTCGCTGAACAGACTGAAAACAGCGGAAATCATATTCAAAGATGAAGAGAAAAGAAAAGCGCTTAATGGGATTATCCATCCTTATATTTGGCGCCGTACGCAGGAAGAAGTTATTGCCGCGCAGAATCATGGATATTTTGTGGTGGTACTTGATATGCCACTGCTTTTGGAAATAGACTGGCAGCTTCGTGTGGAGGCCGTATGGGTTGTGCAAGTGCCTTTGGAAGTACAAATAGAGCGGGTGATGGCTCGGAATGGATTTACTCGGAAACAGGTGCTGGAGCGGATTCACAAGCAAATGCCTACGGAAAATAAGTTAAACTATGCTGATGTTGTTATAGATAACAGCCGCTCACCGGAAGACACGAAGCGGCAGGTAAGAGAAGCTTTAATGCAAATTCCCGGCTTTGTGTTCCCCGGAGGATGCAATGATTAAAAAGCTGAAATACAAAGTAAGAAGAATAGAATTTGAACCACCGAGAGAAAATACGGGCGTTAAAGTGTTTGTCTTTCTTATGGCTGCATTAAGTTTGATTTTTTCATATATTTTTTGTGCGACTGTTTCTTGGCGCCCAAGTCCTATGATTCAGCATATTATCAATGAGAGTGCAGTGAGGGAAGGTATTTCTCCGTGCCTGATTGAAGCTGTCATGCTGACAGAAAGCAAGTTTGATGAGAAAGCAGTTTCCAAAGTCGGTGCCGTAGGAATGATGCAGCTTATGCCTGAAACGGCAGCATGGATTTCCGAACAAAGCGGATTGACGGCAGAAAAGTTGGAGGAGCCTGACCAAAATATACCTCTTGGGGCATGGTATCTGAATTTCCTTTTGAAAACTTACCATAATAATGAAATCCTGGCGCTGGCAGCATATAATGCAGGCCGCGGGAATGTAGATGAATGGATAAAAGAGAATAGGTGGGAAGAAGGATTTTCCGACATAGAAAGGATTCCATTTCCTGAAACGCGGGAGTTTGTAAAATCTGTGGTAACTGCAAGAGATCGTCTTGTGGAGAAAGATAAATGAAAATGGATGAAAAACTGGAAAAGGAACGGGAAGAGCGGCGTAAGCTTTTTCTATCCTGGGATATTGAAAATGATTTGCCTTGTGAAGTGGGTGATTATGTATTAAAACGTATTGATTTTCCTACGATGGAGGACCGTAAGACAGGAAAGGTGAAAACTGACATCCGCGTATATACGGCATTTGCATGGGAAAATGAAAAGAACGGCTGGATGGTAAAGGCTATTTTTGATGAAGAAACTAAAGATTACATGGTGAAAATGGATTTGCGGCTTATGACACTGACGCAACTTGAATCTATTACGGGGGATTTTGGGCAGTTTAAAAAGCGTGTCAGGGAACTGACGCCGAAAGCGATTGAAAAGGAGTTAATCCATTTGGAACGAGTTTCCGTACTGGCAGCCGCTAAAGGTTTCATGAAGTGGGATTATGAGAAGGTGATGCCTGAAAGGATGGGACAGTATAAGCGGATTATTAAGCCGGTGAATCCGGTGGAGGGATTGAATGGGTCTTTCATCATCGGTGCGTATGAGTGCAGGGAACGAAATATCGGAGTTTTGTTCTTTTATAATATTTATCGTGAAGAGTATTATGGAGAACTTCGCGCAGGCGGGATTCCCGTGATTGTCCATCAGTATGACGCAACGACTATCAACGAGTTTTCTTCTCACCTGGAAGCATATTTGGAAAAAGATTTGGAAATGCTTTATGAAAATCCTGTAGTAGAAGATTAAGTAATTTGTGTACAGGAAATTTTGGGTACGAGTTGGCGTTAAGGAGGAAATACTTATATTTTTATGTGATATTGTTTGCAGTTCATACATTATTTATGTTATAATAACTGCCGTAAAGATTGTAATTAGTTTATAGTTTCCAGTAGAGTGAGCCGCGGCTCACTTTTTCTTATAGTAGGAGGATCGATGGGGAGAAAAGAAATTGAATTGGAAGCGGAAAGACTGCTTGAGCCTGCTTTGAAACAGCTTGGCATCGAGCTTATTGATGTGGAGTATGTCCGTGAACGGAACTGGATTCTCCGTGTGTTTATTGACAAAGAGGACGGTGTTGATTTGAATGACTGTCAGCAAATCAGTGAAAAGGCAGGAGAATTGCTTGATGAGGCAGATTTGATTTCCGCTAATTATATGCTTGAAGTTTCGTCTCCTGGTCTGGACAGGGTATTAAAAAAAGATAAGGATTTTCTCCGTTATGCCGGTGAAGAAGTGGATGTAAAACTCTTTGCCCCCTTGGAAGAGGTCGGCGGAGTTAAAGCTTTTACTGCTGTATTGGACGGACTTTCTGATGATGGGCAGATTAGGCTCATCTTTCAGGATAAAACGATTACCCTTGGAAAAGATAAAATTTCACAAATAAGAATACATTTTTCATTTTAAAATCAGGAGGAATCAGAAATCGTGAATAATAATTTGCTGCAGGCTGTAAACTTTTTGGTGGATAAGAAGAAAGTGGAAGCGGATGTTGTATTTGACGCATTGGAAATGGTGCTGCTGACAGCTTACAAAAAGGAAATGGGAAGCAACGCAAAAACTTCTATTTCACTGGATAGAACCACGGGGGAGTATAAAATTTATGAAGAGAAAACCGTAGTGGAAGTGATTGATCCGGAATCGGAAAACGCAATCAATGAAATTACTGTGGAGAATGCAAAGAAAATCAGTAAAGATTATGAAGCCGGTGATATGCTCCGCGTTGATGTAACACCGAAAGATTTTGGCCGTGTGGCTGCTCAGGCGGCTAAGCAAGTGTTGATCCAGAAGCTTCGCGAAGCGGAAAGAGGATCCATATATGAAGAATTCTCCGGTCGTGAAGGTGATATTATCACCGGTACGGTAAAGTGGAGTGAATCCCGTACCGTATTTGTAGACTTAGGCCGTGTAGAAGGCATTCTTCCTTTTGCGGAACAGATTGAAGGTGAAACATTCCAGCCTAACGATAAAATTAAATGTTATGTACAGGAAGTGAGGAAGACTACAAAAGGACCGGAAATCATTCTTTCCAGAACTCACCCCGGGTTGCTGAAGCGCCTTTTCGAAATGGAGGTACCGGAAATTTACAGTGGTACTGTAGAAATTAAATCCGTTGTTCGCGAAGCTGGTTCCCGTGCCAAGATTGCCGTATATGCCATGGATCCCAATGTGGATCCGGTAGGTGCCTGTGTGGGACCGAAAGGGCAGCGTGTACAAAATATTGTCAATGAACTTCATGACGAGAAAATTGATATTGTTCGGTGGGATGAAGATCCGGCAATCTATATTGCCAATGCACTTTCACCGGCAAAAGTTGTTTCCGTTTCCGTCTGGGATGAAGAACGTTCTTCTTATGTCATTGTCCCCGATTACCAGCTTTCCCTTGCTATCGGCAAGGCAGGGCAAAATGCCCGTCTTGCAAATAAGCTGACCAACTGGAAAATTGATATCAAGAGTGAATCTCAGGCAGCTGAAGAAGGATTTGGCGAAGAAATAGAAGAAGATGATGATATCCTTTCTGATATTGAAACAGCTGATACAGGAGAGGGGGATAATGTGTGAAATTGAAAAAGATCCCTATGCGGATGTGTGTCGGATGCAAGGAGCTGAAGCCTAAGAAAGAATTACTTCGCATTGTCGCTTTACCTACTGGTATTATTGAATTAGACCGTACAGGGAAAAAATCAGGTCGTGGGGTATATATCTGTAACAGCAGTGAATGTTTTCAGAAAGCCTTTGATTCTCATGGATTGGAGCGTTCTCTGAAAAGGCCTGTATCTCGTGATGTATATGACGCGATAAAGGAAAAAATAGGAAATGAATGAACCGATATACAGGTTGCTGGGATTATGTATGAAGGCAGGGCGGCTGCTTTCCGGTAGTGAACAGATAAAAACTGCTGTGAAAGACGGAAAAGGCATACTCCTGATTCTGGCAGAGAATAGTTCGGAACGGACGAAAGAAGAGTATATCCGCTTAGCGAAACTTTCAGGAATAACTTGGCGGATATTCGGTGAAAAGGAAAAATTAGGACATGCTGTTGGTAAAGGCATACGAGCAGCCATCCTGATTTCGGACAGTGGATTTGGGACGTCGCTTCTGCAAAGGATCGATACCCTAAAATAAATAGAGATTGGGAGGTTACTTATGCAGAAATACAGAATATATGAGCTTGCAAAAATTTATAATAAAGGGAATGATGAAATCATTGCGGTGCTGAATAAAAATAATATTGAAGTTAAAAATCGGCTGAACAGTGTGGATGAGAAAGCAAAAGAGATTCTCGACAAAGCTTTTGCATCTCCTTCTGTCAAAAAGAATAAAAGGCCGCCTATGCGTACCGTACGATTTGATCAGCAAGGACGTCCGACCGGAAGCAAGACGGCGGAAGTACAAAAAAAATCTTATTCTTCATATAACACAGCTGTATCAAAACCTGTAAAAACGGGAATGCCGGAAGAGGCTAAGAAAGCAGAAGCAGATAAAAAAGCGGAGAAAGAATCTCTGCAGCGGAAAAATATCATAAATGAAGGGAAAAAAGAGGGACGTCAGCTTCCGACAGGGAAAATGTCTGTAATTACGCATGACGGCCATATGGGTGAACAAATCCCCCATAAAGAGGGACAGCCGGCAAGAATAGAACGAAATGATCATCCTCGAAAAAACAATCGTCCACAGGGAGGATACCAACAGAGAGGTGAGCGCTCACAGGGGGGGGATCAGCGAAGAGGTGACCGTCCTCAGGGAGGTCATCAGCAGCGTAGTGACCGTTTCCAAGGAGATCGGCGGCCTGTAGGAGCTAGACGCCCCGTGGGAGATCGCAGAAGTGGGGCTGCTGTTAAACCGGCAGGCGGTCTGGATGAACAGCCGTTGATTCCACAGGCAAGACGGGATCGTCCTGATAAGAAGAAAACAAAGAAGGACTATGAAAGGAGCAGAAGAGAAAAAGAAAGCGGCTCCCTTATGGCGCGGTCTTTGAACCAGAACAAAAAGAAAAAACACGTGGCAGAAAAGAAAGCAACTGTATATCCGACAGAAATCGAAGTGCCGGAAAGCATTACTGTTAAAGAACTGGCGGAAAAATTAGGGCGTGAAGTTTCTGAAATTATTAAATACCTTATGCTTTCTGGTGTTATGGTAACAATTAACCAGAATCTGGATCATGAAACGGTAGAAATCATTGCGGAAGAATTCGGCGCAAAGATCATTGAGGCGGAAGCTCCGGCAGAGTTGGCCGAATATGTACCGGAAGCAGATGATGAAAGATTTTTAAAACCGCGTCCGGCAGTAGTTACTATTATGGGACACGTTGATCATGGCAAAACAACTTTGCTTGACGCGCTGCGCTCCACGAATGTGGCTATGCATGAAGCCGGCGGTATCACACAGCGTATCGGTGCCTACCAGATCCGTTATAAAAATCATAAGATTACATTTCTTGATACTCCGGGACATGAGGCATTTACAGCAATGCGCTCCCGCGGCGCACAGCTGACGGATATCGCTGTCCTGATCGTAGCGGCTGACGACGGCGTTATGCCGCAAACCGTGGAAGCAATCCATCATGCGAAGAATGCAGGGGTGCCGATTATGGTAGCCATTAATAAGATTGATAAACCCGGCGCAAATCCTGAACGTATTAAGGAAGAGCTTTCCCATGAAGGACTTCTTTGTGAAGAATGGGGTGGGGATATCATTATGGTTCCTATTTCCGCAAAGAAAAAAGAAGGATTGGATGAATTGCTTGAAAACATACTGCTCGTAGCTGAAATGCAGGAGTTGAAAGCGAATCCGAATCGTGAGGCTTACGGTATCGTCGTTGAAGCCCAATTGGATAAAAACAGAGGGCCGGTCATGAGCGTTCTTGTACAAAATGGTACGCTCCATGTGGGTGACGGCATTTTAGCAGGCAAAAGTTGGGGACGTGTACGTGCCATGACTAATGAGACCGGACGTAAAATGAAAAGCGCTGAACCGTCCGCTCCTGTAGAAATCCTCGGCATGGACAGCGTTCCGGAAGCAGGCGAACATTTCTATGTTATGGATGCAAGCCGTGCAAGAAACATTGCGGAACTTCACGCTTCCCGGGCTAAAGAGGAAGAGCAGAGAAGTGTACAGAAGGTAACTCTTGATAATATCTTTGAAAAAATTAAAGAAGGCGAAATGAAACAGCTGGATATCATTGTTAAAGCGGATGTCCAAGGATCTGTGGAAGCGTTGGTCCAGTCTTTCATGGGTATTAAGAGTGATGAGGTCCGGATAGCTGTCGTCCACTCCGGAGTCGGCGGGATTACTGAATCTGATGTCATGCTGGCATCGGCTTCCAATGCATTAATTATCGGATTCAACGTACGCCCTGATGCGAATGCGAGGGCGCTGGCAGAAAAAGACGGTGTGGATATCAGGTTGTATCGTGTTATCTATGATGCAATTGATGATGTAAAATCTGCCATGGCAGGGCTGCTTGCTCCGACAGTCAAGGAGATCCTTTTGGGACATGCGGAAGTCCGGCAGGTTATCCATACACCGAAAGTCATTGTCGCGGGTTGTTATGTGCAGGATGGAAAGATAACCAGCAACAGCATGATTCGTATTGTCCGTGATGGAATTGTTGTCCATGAAGGGAAGATTAATTCTCTCCGCCGCTTTAAGGATGACGTGAAAGAGGTTACGGAAGGATTTGAGTGCGGTATTGCCATTGAATCTTACAGAGATGTAAAGGAAGGCGATCAGCTGGAAGCCTTCAGGCTGGAAGAAGAGGTTGCTGAATTATAAATAGATAAAAGCGGCGTGGATTTCTTGCGCCGCTTTCTTTTTCACTTATGTGAGGTAAATATGTCGGAATTAAGAGTAAGGAAAATGCAGGAGTTTATCAAGCAGGAAGTAGGGAATATGCTCCTCCGCGAACTGAAAGATCCAAGGCTCGGTTTTGTTACTGTGACGGGAGTCAAACTAACGGGAGACCTTCGGGAAGCTACTGTTTATGTAAGCCTTTTTGGACAAGAAGAAGAGAGAAAAGAATCTCTCATGGTTTTGAATAAATCAAAAGGTTTCATTCGAAAAGAATTGGGAACCCGTCTGAAAGTGTATTATACTCCTGAAATTTCTTTTGAAGAAGATAAGTCTCTTGATTATGGAATGCATATTGAAGGACTTCTGAAAAAGATCCACGAGGAGGATGGCAATGGGAATTAAGATTGGACAGGCAAAAGAAATAGAAATGGAAGAAGCCGTTGCTTTCCTGCATGAGCATGATCATTTCCTTTTGGCAGGACATGAACATCCTGACGGAGATGATGTGGGTTCGCTTTGTGCCCTTTACAATGTTCTTGTATCCATGGGGAAAACTGCGGATATGATTTTGCCTGATCCCGTTCCGTCGGCTTTTACTCTTGTGAAGTCGTCAGCAAAGGTATTAATGGAAATACCTGAAGACGGGACATATGATGCTATGGTTTTTACGGATCTGGCGAATATTTCCCGTGGCGGAGATTTTAATTTTCCCGATGTGCCAAGTTTATGTATTGACCATCATCAGACAAATGAAAAGTATACTGACTATTTATATTTAAAATACAAGTATGCAGCGACAGCAGAAATGCTTGCGGAAATGTTTTTTGCTATGGGTTTGAAGCTGGATAGGGATACCTGTAATGCACTTTATATGGGGATCGGAACGGACAGCGGATTTTTCAAATTCAGCTGTACTTCTGAACATACGCTCCTTATGGCAAGCCGTCTGGTAAAAATGGGAGCAGATCCGTCCTATATTTCCAATAAACTTGATGAAAAAACAGAAGAAGCGATGAAGTGTTACAAACTTGTTGCCGATACCGTCCATTCATATAAGGACGGAAAGATTGTTGTTGCTTATATGAATAAAGAGGCTATGGCGCTGGATGGAGAAAATTCTGATTATTACGCCTCTATTCCCCGCTGCATTAAGGGTGCGGAGATTGCGGCACTTTTTAAATATAAAGAGCAGGACGAATACCGCGTTTCGCTGCGCTCTTTAAATTATGCGAATGTGGCAGATCTGGCAGCTGAATTTGGCGGCGGCGGACATTGGAAAGCATCAGGGTGTACGATGAACGGAACACTTTCTGACTGCGAGAGAGTATTCGTAGAAAAAGCGGAGAAATACCTCTGATGGATGGTGTTCTTAATGTATTGAAACCTGCAGGAATGACTTCGTTTGATGTCATTGCTTGTCTGCGCCGCATTTATGGACAGAAAAAGATTGGTCACGGCGGAACACTGGATCCTATGGCAGCAGGCGTGCTTCCTGTATTTCTGGGACGCTCAGCTCGATTGATTGAATATGCGCCTATACATAGAAAAACATATGAAGCGGAATTCGTCATGGGGCTGGCGACGGATACTGAGGATATGACAGGAAGGATTATAAAAACAGGCAAAGTCTGCTCTGATATCTCATTATGGGAAAGGGTGGCGTCGAAATTTACAGGCATTATAGAGCAAATACCATCTTCTTACTCTGCCATAATGGTGGATGGAAAACGGGCGTACCAGTTGGCAAGGAATGGTAAACAGGTGATATTGCCTTCCCGCAAGGTGGAAGTATATCATTTACAGATACGGGAGATCCAATCGCCTTACATTCGTCTTTCAGTGACCTGTTCCGCAGGTACTTATGTAAGGGCACTGGGACGTGATTTAGGAAATAAGATGGGGGTGCCTCTTGCCATGTCATTTCTTCTTCGGACGAAAATGGGGGTGTTTTCTATTGGACAGGCGAAAACGTTGGAAGAAATAGAAAGAAATCCTAAAGACTGCCTTATGACGGATATAAGTCTGCTCTTATCCAATCTGGAGAATGTATCGCTTTCGGAAGATGCAGCAAAAGATTTTCTTCAGGGGAAAAGGCTGCGTACTGCTTTGCCGGATATGGAAGTTACTGCGGTATTTCAAGAAGAACGGTTTTTAGGGACAGCATTTATAGAAAATGGTGTATTACATCCAAAGAAAGTATTTTCGTGAGAGACTATGAATATTATTAAAACATTGGATCAACTGCCTGAAAAACGGCCGGTAGTACTGGCTTTTGGTTTTTTTGACGGTGTCCACCGCGGGCATCAGGCGGTATTGCAGGCGTGTCTGCAGTTGGCAAGAGAGAAAAAAGCGATGCCTGTGGCTGTCACTTTTTACCCCCACCCATTGACTGTATTATTACCTTCTGCGTCTATACAGCTTCTTCTGTCAGAAAGCGAGAAAGAGGAATTGTTTAAGCAGATGGGATTTGAGACAACTGTGGTCATCAGTCCGACGGAAGAATTTCTCGGACAAAGCGCAGGGAGATTTTTACAATCACTTTCAAGAATTACTTCACTTTGCGGGATCGTAACGGGAGAAAATTTTACTTTCGGGAAAAATGCTGAAGGGAATGCGGAACTGCTGAATTCCTATTTTCTCGATAAAGGTGTATTTATTCAAATTGTTAAATTGGAAAAAGCGGAAGGCGGCGTGATTTCCAGTACACGGATCCGGAAGTGTATCTTGCAGGGGGATGTAAAGAAAGCGGGATATTTTCTTGGCCGCCCATACCGTATTTGTGGCGATATAATTCATGGATTCCGACGGGGAACTGAGGTGCTCGGATTTCCTACGGCAAATTTAAAGCCAGAGAGGGAAAGAGCGGTTCCCGGGGACGGTGTGTATGCGACACGGGCTTTTATTAGAGGGAGACAATATCCTTCTGTAACAAATGTGGGAACCAATCCGACTTTTGGAAACAAAGAAAGATCCATAGAAACATTTATATTCTCCTTTGATGAAAAGATTTATGATGCTCCTTTTGCATTGGAATGGATTGAGAAGATTCGCGAAGAAAAGCAGTTTCCTGATATAGAGGCACTGTGCAGGCAGATTGAAGAAGATATAAAGAGAGCCAAACAGATTTTAGAAGTATAGCCGGAAGCATGGGGACAAGTGTTCTTATGCTTTTATTTTGGTTCTCATGCATATTTGAATTGACACTATAATATAAGAGACTTACAATACATGTATTCATAATGTATTTTCATGAACTTCGTTTGAAGATATTTTATGAGGAAAGCATTTCGATGAATGATGCGTGAAGTAAAGGAGAGATGTACTATGGCGATTCGTTTTTCTGAAGTACTTGGCAAGATGAAAGGCTCGGACCTTGGTCCGTTGCTGGCATTGACAGCCCAGCCGGATATTATTTCTTTTGCGGGCGGGCTTCCTGCACCTATAACGTTTCCCCTGAAGGAACTGGAAGAGGTGGCAGTTAAAGTCAGACAGGAAGACGGAGCCGGTGCTATGCAGTATGGTCCGTCTTTAGGATTTATGGGGCTTCGTGAAGCTATTGCCGCCCGCATGAACCGTATGTATGTTCCCATGGGTATGACGGAAATTTCCGCAAAGAATATCATGATTGTTACAGGATCCCAACAGGGATTAGATATTACCGGCCGCGTATTCCTTGATAAGGATGACGTTGTTCTTATTGAGAGCCCTTCTTATCTTGGTGCTATCGGGGCATTTGCATTGGAGCAGCCTAAATTCGTGGAAGTTCCTACTGATGGGGAAGGAATGATTCCAGAAGAATTGGAAAAGCTTATCCAAACGACGGAAAGAGTAAAATTTATTTATGTAATTCCCAATTATCAGAATCCTACGGGTATTTGCTGGTCATTGGAACGCCGCCGGAAATTGATGGAATTGGCAACAAAGTATGAGATTCCTGTATTTGAAGATAATCCTTATGGTGATCTTCGCTTTGAAGGAGAAGAAATTGCGCCTTTAATTTCTATGGATCCAAAGCATTTAGTTATGTATTCCGGTACTTTTTCAAAAACGCTGGCACCGGGAATGCGTTTGGCATGGATGGTCTGCAATGATGATATCCTTGCTAAAATGGATCTGGTTAAAGGATCCACCGACCTTCATACACCTTCCGTTACACAGCGTGAAGTGGCACTCTACATGCAGAATTATGACTTTGAAAGACATGTCGAGGAAAATTGCAGATTATACGCTCATCGACGTGATGTCATGTGTGACGCAATAAAAAAACATTTCCCTGCTGATGTAAAGTGTACCTATCCCCATGGAGGTCTGTTCCTTTGGGTAGAATTACCGGACGGCTGTGATGCGCGGGACCTCTTCGCGGAGGCAATCAAAAGAAAAGTAGCTTATGTGCCGGGAGACAGTTTCTTCCCTGCCTCCGGCAAAAGGAATTATTTCCGGCTGAATTTCTCTTACAATGATGACGAAAAAACTGTCGAAGGCATCAGGCGTCTTGCAGAAGCGTTGAAATCTTATCTGACTGTGAAATAAACAATAAAAATAACACTATAAAAATCCATGCAATTGACAGCATGGATTTTTATAGTACAGAGTTTAGTAGCCTTTCGTCTTATTTATTTCATTAGTAAGTTTTTCGCCTTTAGAGAAAGCGATAAAATTATTTTTCAGTAATTCAAGCACATGGTTCCATGAGTCCGGCGTGAAAGAAGCAGAATGCGGACTGATGATAACATTTTCCATGGACCAGAAAGGATGGTTTTCCGGCAGCGGTTCTTTTTCAAATACGTCTAGCGCAGCGCCGGCAATACGATGTTCCGAAAGCGCTTCCACCAGCGCGTTTTCATTTACTACGGAAGCTCTTGCGATATTGATGAAGAAAGAAGTTTTTTTCATCAGAGAAAATTCTTTTTTTCCGAAGAACTCATTTGTTTCGGGGGTGGAAGGCAAAGCAGCAATGGTGATGTCTGCCTTCGGGAGAACGTCTTTTATCTGATCTGCCGTGTAGACTTGGTCGGTGAAAGGGTCATCAGATATATGTTTTTTTACAGCAAGTATTTTTGTGTTGAAACCTTTTATCCGTTGGGCGATTGCTTTTCCGATGCTGCCATAACCAATGATGGCAACAGTCTTTTGGTAAAGGGAATCCGTTTTCGGCCGTTTCCAAATTTTTTGATCTTGTTGGCGGATCATGATGGGAAGGCAGCGTACCAGACTCAAGAGAAGCGCTAATGTATGATCGGCAACAGCGTGGTCATGGATGCCGTGAGAGTTTGTCAGTATAATGGGCCTTTTTAACATATCTTTTGTAAGAAGGTGTTCTACACCATCTGACAGAGAATGAATCCAGCGAACATGGGGTGATGCTTCCAGAAAAGGCTGCACATTTTGAAATCCCCACATGGCGATCGCATCGGCATCCGATACATGAGAGAGTGCGTCACAGGGAGATGGGTATGACTCTATAACGGATCCGGGAACGGCATTCCGAAATTCTGTCAATTTTTCTTCTGAAATTTTATTAAGAATCACAAGTTTCATAGAAGCACATCCTTTCTGTAATTGATTATATCATTTTCCTGAAAGGGGTTTATGAATAGAGATAGTTTGATTATAATTAAGGAAATAAATTCACGATGGAGATAAAATGGCAGAGAGAAAAAGAACATTGAAAAGAACATCTTTTACAGGGAAACGAAAAGTTGTCCGCCGAAGAAAGAAGAGTAGAGGGCATTCCCTGTTACTTTTACTGTTTTTCTTAGTTGTCATATCGGTGGCATCTTGCACGGTGGCACATCCTTTTTCTGATGAAAAAGAAACAATGGTTTCGGTGAATACTGCGATCCATCATCTTTTTGGCGAGGAGTCTTCTGAAAGAGATGGAAAAGGGAAAAGCGGCGGCAGAGTGGAAGAGGTGAAGAAAGAGCCACAGTCCATTATCAAAGAGTTCATGAATAGACTTAAAGGCGGGGAAAATAAAGGAAACAACGGCGATGGAAATAACATCCTTACAAAGCGTGAGGAAAAGAACCCTTCTGATACGCGACTAAAGGCATCTGCAGCGAAGCAGAGAGAACCGGCGGAGAAAAAAGCGGGAGGAAACTCCTCGTCGGTGACCGGCCGTTTAGCGGTAGTTATAGATGATGCAGGACTTGATTTGGAATCGCAGCGGATATATGAAGAGATTGGAGTCCCTTTGACGCTTGCCGTTATGCCGAATAAAATGTACACATCAGAAGCGGCAGCGGAATGGTCCCGTTATGGAATGCCTGTTATTCTTCATCAGCCCATGGAGCCGGTTTCAGGTTCGGGCATGGAAGAAAAGACCATATTAACATCCATGAGTGATGAAGCGATACGATATATGCTGAAAGAATCGCTTGAACAAATACCGCAGGCGGTGGGAATCAATAATCATCAAGGCTCAAGAGCCACCACTGATGCCAGGGTCATGCGTGTTGTAATGAATGAACTTTCACACAGAGGGCTGTTCTTTTTTGATAGCCGTACCAATACCACGACTGCGGCTGACAGTGCGGCAGCCTCATATGGCGTTCCCTATGCAAGGAATGATTTATTTGTGGATAATTCTGCCGATGAAGGTGAAATCCGGGCGATGATACAGGAAGGGGCCAATCGGGCGAAAGCCCGCGGCAGCTATATTATCATTGGGCATTGCCGCCCTCATACGGCAGCGGTATTTCGCGATATTGTCCCACAGCTTCAGGCGCAGGGAATCGAATTTGTTTATGTATCGTCTTTGTTAAGGTGGTAAGATGGAAAAAAACAAAGTAGTTATTATTTCCGGCGGTACATCGGGAATCGGATTGGCTACGGCAAAAATCCTTGCGTCAGAAGGGTGGAAAACAATTCTGCTCGGTCGAGACATGAGTAAGGGGCGCGGGGCGCAGGAAGAAGCTCAAGGCAGCATCTTTATTCCCTGTGATGTGACAAATACAAGGATAGTGAAAAACGCAATTGAAAAGGCTGCATCCTTTGGAGAAATCAGAGGCGTCGTGTCCTGTGCCGGTATTTATACGGAAGGTCTTTTGGATAATGTAACAGACGAAGAAATGCAGAAATTCTTTGAAGTAAACATTTTCGGTACAATAAAATTACTCCGCGCAGCTGTCCCGTTCTTACGTATGCATGGAGGGAGCATTGTAACGGTGGCTTCCGATGCTGCCATTCAGGGAAATGTACAGTGCAGCTTGTACAGCGCGACGAAAGGGGCGGTTACCGCTTTTACCCGTTCGTTGGCGCTTGAATTGGCAGTGGATAACGTGCGGGCCAATGTGGTTTGTCCCGGAGACGTGGCGACGCCTCTTTTGGAAAAGCAGCTTCAAACTTACGGCGGTTCGATAAATGAAATGAAAAATTGGTATCCTCTTATGCGAATTGCCGATGCAGAAGAAATAGGGCAGGTGATTGCCTTCCTTATTTCCGAAAAGTCTTCTTATATGACAGGTGCGGTTATTCCTGTCGATGGAGGATTGACGGACTGGTAAGTATGATTTTGTTCTGATAAAGGATATAATGGTCATAGATAAGGAAATGTTGATTTAGTATAATTAAGCCGTAAGCGGCATAAATGTAATCGGCTGAGCCGAAAAGACAGGAGGGCATGATGAACGGAGACAAGAGTGTGGAAGAAATAAAAAAAACAGCAGTCGGTGCTGCGAAGGAGGCTGTGCAAGAGGTGAAAGAATCTGTTGAGGCCACAGCGGAAGATATGGAGAATGTGCCCGAAGTTCACCTTGAAACACCGGAAGCTGATGTGGAAGTTACCTTTATTGATGATCGTGATAAAGAGGCGGAAGGTTTGATTCACTGGGCGGCTGCCCGCGCAGGCGTGATCGTGGCGGCTCCACTTTTGGGGACGGTGTCTCTTATTGCCAATGAAGTATACATGATTTCTAAAATTGGAAGCGTTTATGGAGTAGATGTTCCGCAGAAAGCGGTTCTTTCCTTTATCGGTTCTTTAGGGGCAACCGTTGTCGGCACAACCGTTGCTACACTTTTACCGATTCCGTTTATCCAGATTCCCATCGGGATTTCCGTAACTTATGGATTGGGAAAAGCGGCCGTCCGTTGGATTAAAGACGGAATGCCTGATGATACGAGACCCTATAAGGCGGTCTTTGAAGAAGGACGAGCGGAGGGTAATACGCTGGTTGGAGAAATTAAAGAAAATCCTGAAAAGGATATTCCCCTTGGCGATGAAAAGAGAGATTTTACGAAAGAAATTAAAAAGACAGTTGACGATGTATATCCTGAAAAAGCGCATGAAGCTGTGGATAAACTGGCAGACCAGCTGGTAGATACGTTTAACCTTCTGGGTGAACAGCTTGTTACAGCCTTGAAAAAAGCCGGGATGACTGATGAACAGATTGAAAAAGCAAAATACACTACTATTGGCGCAGCAGAAATAGCAAAGGAAACAGCCGAAAAGACAGCAAAAAATTTGCGTGCTGTTGCCAGAGTGAAGTCAAGAAAACTTCAGGAAGAGGCACGGCAAAAAGCTTCTGAGATGAAAGAGCAGGCAAAAGAACAGATGGAGGAATTGCAGAAGAAAAAAGAAGAAATGAGGCGCCAATCGGAAATTCGGGCTGAACAGGCCAAACTGAAATCGGAAAAACTGAAAGCCCAAGCGAGAATCCAGATGCAGGAAGCAAAAGTCCAGGCAGATAAATTGAAGGAACAAGTTCGTACCCAGACTGAAATTGCGCAGGATAAAGCAAATGAATTGAAAGAGAAGGTGAATGCGAGGGCAGACGATTACAGAAGAAATGTTTTTGCTGCTGCCAACCGTGCCAAAGCCGATATTCTGGGGTATGTGGATGATTTTCGTACGAAAACGGAAGAACGGGCCGCTCAAATTCGGGCAAAAGATCGTAATGCAAAGGGAGGGGCTATTGAAGGCAGTGAATTTTCTCAGGAAACTGTTGGGAAATCTTCTGAAAAGACAAAAAAATAAAGGATTTAAACCAGCACCTGATATTACGGGATTGAATAAAGAACATCATAGAAATGTCGTATGGCGCCCTGTAAGCCCCTGGAGTAAAAGGCGGTGGCGGTTCAAACGTACAAACCATCCATGGTTCAAAAAACGATAAAATGAAAAATCCGCCTGCAGCTTGATATATAGATGTCAAACTGCAGGCGGATTTTATGTGGAAATGTAAAATCGGAATACAAGGCCCCGGTACATATTGATTTTTTTTAAGATGCTTCATGAAACTTAATTATCCTATTTTCAGATTATGGAAGACTACATTTAAAAATGCGGAAACTACATCGGGATCGAAAAGGATTCCGGATCCGCTGAAGATGGCACGGGAAACTTCCGGCCGGTCTTTATGTTTAAAGTTGGGCGAAGAAAAAATAACATCGTCATAGTAAGAGGCCAGCGCAATAATTCTGGCCCCCAAAGGAATATTGATCTTTTTCAGATGTTTCGGATATCCTGTGCCATCCCAACGTTCATGGTGGAAACGAATAAGAGGAATGAGATCCTCCATGCCGGGACAGGACTCCAGTATGTTAGCTCCTAAGTCAGGATGTCTTTTATAGACCTGGATGTCTCTTTTGGAGACATAGGGGTAATTGGTCAGCACATGGTTGGGTACACAGATGAGACCGATGTCATGAAGCAGGCCGGCATTGCGGATAAGCGTGATTTCATTGGCGGTAAGGCGCATGTAAATGGCAGTAGCTGCTGCTAAATTGGAGACACGCTGAGAGTGCTCATACAGAGAAACTGATTTTATGCGCATCAAAAATAAGAGATGATTGATGACCATATTCAGCTTATTTTTATCGTCGATGCTTAGTTCAGCAGACTGGAATATCGAAGTGGGGTACATAGAAAACCTTAATCATAAAAATAAGAAAGAGAGCCGTAGGTGTTTTTCCGGTTTAAACCGAAAAGAATTTATCTTTCATGCCGCTTCATCCAAGCGGTCATGTAAGTGCAGTCAGAACGAACTGTATACCGATTTTTGACAGCCCAGCTATAGGCGGCTTCGGCGAGCTGGGCGGCTAAACCCTTTCCGGATAATGCGGCCGGAACGATGGTATGGAGTACAGTAAAGATATGACCTGTTAAATCATATTCAAGGCAGGAGAGGCCTTTCAGTGATTCGATTTTAAATTTGTGGTTCTTAATATCATGTGTGACCATAGTGACATTTCTCCCCTGGGTAGACAGATTTTATTTTACAGGAAAATAAGGATATGTCAAAGTTTCATTGAAAGAAAGACAGCATTTGTTTCCCTGGTAAGAAAGACGAATTTTCCTGAGAGAACCAGCCTTAAAAATGCGTAAAGAATACAGGCGGGAACACTATTTTCTTTTATTTTTCAAGATTAGCTTATGCTATAATTTATTATATGATGTCAGAAGAAATTATACATCCAAGTAAAAATCTATACTGTTATAAAAATATTTCGATAGAAAACATAAGTTCTGTTTTGTGGAGGTTGTCTTGGGGACATTTAAAATTACCTATCTTCACCATAGCGGGTTCATCTGTGAGCTGGAAGACTGTATTCTTGTTTTTGATTACTACATGGATCCTGAAGGAAAGTTGGATGACCTTTGTGAGGTCTCATCAAAACCGCTGTATTTTTTTGTGAGTCATTTTCATGCGGATCACTTTAATCCTGAGATTAATCGGTTCGAAAGCCGGGCAGAAGGATATTTCATCCATCGTGACTGCACACTGACGCTTAGAAATCATGAGATGCTCCACTGCATGGAAGTGGGAGATTTTATGGTGACAAAATATTTTCGAATCAAGATGTTCGGATCCACTGATGTGGGGGGATCATTTTTAATTAACCATCCGAAAGCTTCTGTTTTCCACGCAGGTGATTTGAACTGGTGGCACTGGGCCGGGGAAGGAGATTCTGATAATCTGGCAGCACGCGATGAGTATTTTAAAGAATTGGAACGGATTCCCCGGGTATCCATGAATATCGTGTTTTTCCCGGTGGACGCCCGACAGGCGGTGGCAAGAGAATGGGGAGTCAAAGCATTTTTGGAGAAATTCGATGTGAGTACAGCATTGGTACCAATGCATGCATTTGGAATCCGTTGGTCGCCGTCTTACGAATTCCGCTGGCGATTTCCCGATATTCCCTTATGGATACCGAAGGCGGAGGGCGATGTTTATGTGGGAGAAGTAAAATGACTTATACATGGATTTATATTATGCTGCTCATGTTTGCAGGAAGTTTTATCTTACAGATGGTACCACTCTTATTTTATTTCGAAGCGGTTATTGCTGTGAACCTGCTGATTTTAGCGGCTTCTTGGTTTATACTTCGGCGTGACCGGTTTTCAGACTTCCGGTCTAATATACTTTTTATGGCAGGGCTTACGATAATTAATATTCTGACAGACTTGGGCATACTCACTCATTCTATGTCGTGGGTTGCTTTTGGTGCCCTTCTTATCTGGTCGATGACCGGTGGAGGCAGGAGCCATTCATGAAAAAGGGAAAGCGGAAATTTTGGGTATAAGCAAGCGGCTTGTCTGCAATTTATTGAGGATAAACTGAAAATATAGTTTTGGAATATTCGTATTTATCGGATTTTTGGGAGTTTTCCATCTTGACAATAAATTGCAAAGATTCTAAAATTGAATTAGTCAATCGAAAGATTGTACTTTTTTAGTGTTTATTTCCAATTGAAACTAAAATATATAAAGAAAAGAGGTGAAAAACTTGGAGAAAGATGAAATCTTATTGTACGTTATCATAGCAGGGATTATTGCAGCTGTAATTGGTGCTGGTATAGGATACTTACTCCGCAGACGTATTGCTGAAGCAAGGATCGGTTCTGCTGAAGAAAAAGCTGCACAGCTTGTTGCATCGGCGGAAAAAGAAAGAGAAAATGCTTTGCGTGAAGCGGAGACGCTGAAAAAAGAGACAATTGTACAAACCAGAGAAGAACTTCATAAACTCCGTGAAGAGGTAGAACAGGAGCATAAGGGGCGCCGCGATGAATTGCAGCGTTATGAGCAGCGTCTGGTTCAGAAGGAAAGTAATTTGGACGCAAGAAGCAGTAATCTGGAACAGCGGGAAAGTGTGTTGGCAAAGAAGGAAACCCAGCTGAAGGCACAGAAAGAAAAAGTGGATAATTTATGTGTTATGCAGCAGACGAAGCTGGAAGAAATTTCACATCTTACCCGTGATCAGGCGAAGGAAATGATTCTTGCCCGCGTTAATGATGAGTTGGCACATGAAAAGGCGGTCCGTATCAGGGCGGCAGAAGAAGAAATCAAGCTGACTTCTGATAACAAAGCGCGTGAAATCATAGCAGCTGCTATTCAAAGAAACGCTGCTGATACAGTTTCTGAAACAACGGTTTCGGTAGTTTCCCTGCCGAATGAAGAAATGAAGGGCCGTATTATCGGACGTGAAGGGCGGAATATACGCGCAATTGAAACATTGACCGGTGTTGATTTGATTATTGATGATACACCTGAAGCGGTTATTCTGTCCTGTTTCGATCCGATTCGCCGTGAAATTGCCAGATTGTCCCTGGAAAGTCTTGTGAAAGATGGACGAATCCATCCTGCAAGAATTGAGGAAGTTGTGGCAAAGACAAAGAAAGAAGTGGATAAAGCGATTCGTGAGGCCGGTGAAGAAGCGGTACTCCAGTGTGGAATTAGCGGCATGCATCCTGATCTGATTAAGATACTGGGGCGTTTGAAATATAGAACGAGTTATGGACAAAATGTTCTCCAGCACTGTATCGATACTTCCTACTTTGCAGGTATTCTTGCGGCGGAAGTCGGTGCAGACGCGGATATGGCAAAACGGGCTGGCTTGCTCCATGATATTGGTAAAGCGGTAGATCGTGAACAGGAAGGCACCCATGTGGAACTTGGCGTGGAACTGGCGCAGAAATACCATGAACCGATGCAGGTCATCAATGCTATTGCATCACATCATGGCGACACGGAAGCCGTATGCGTAGAGGCGGTTCTTGTAGCGGCGGCTGATGCTGTTTCTGCGGCTAGACCGGGTGCCAGGAGGGAGACGCTTGAAAATTATATCAAGAGACTGACGAAATTGGAAGATATTGCCCGTTCATATCCGGGGGTATCCAGTTGTTATGCTATCCAGGCAGGCCGTGAAATCAGAGTCATTGTAAAGCCTGAAAAGGTTAATGAAGACCAGGCTGTGATTCTTTCTCATGATATTGCCCAGCAAATTGAGAAGGAGCTGCAGTATCCGGGGCAGGTGAAGGTAGTTATTATTCGAGAAACACGGGCTATCGATTTTGCAAAATAAGATAAAAGGGAGTCCTTTTCGGGGGATTCTCTTTTTTGTGCTTTTGGAACGGGGAAAACCATTTATGATATAATGAAAAACACTGTAAAATATTTTTTGAATATTGTGAGGTCATGAATATGGACAGAGAAGAAATGGACAGACAATTAAAAGAACAGGGGAAAAATATAGAATTGCAGACGGATAAGTTCTCTTCAGGGCGGAAAAAACTGGCGGCCGCGGCAGTGGTTCTTTTGATTACCAGTTTCATAGGGGGATGTTTCTTCGGTGATATTATTCCGGGAAACAAGCAGGGAAACAAAGCGGAATCTTCTTATTCCTTTCCACAGACAGAACAGAAAAAAGTGGAGGAGCTGCCGGCAATCAGAAATACGGCTGTTGTACAGGCGGTCAAAGAAGTTGGTCCGGCTGTCGTTGGGATCACGACGCGGGTTTATGATAAAGATATTTTTAACCGCCGTGTGGCGGTGGGGCAGAGTGTCGGTTCCGGTGTTATTTTTGATAAGAAGGGATATATTGTTACGAATAATCATGTCGTGTCAGGCAGCAAAGAAGTTAATGTTTCTCTTTCCAATGGACAGACTGTCCCCGGCAAAGTAGTGGGAACCGATGCGTCTACTGATTTGGCGGTGGTAAAAATTGATAGCAGCGATAGCTTGCCTGTGGCGGTCCTTGGTGATTCTGACGCACTTCAGATAGGGGAAACTGCGATTGCTATAGGGAATCCCCTCGGTCTTGAATTTCAAGGGACAGTTACGGTTGGTGTTATCAGTGCATTAAACAGGTCGCTTGACGATATTGATCAGCGTTTTAAATTAATTCAGACTGATGCGGCCATCAATCCGGGAAATTCCGGTGGTGCTCTTGTGACGGCAGATGGGAAAGTCGTAGGAATTAACAGTGCGAAAATATCCAAGGAAGGCATTGAGGGAATGGGGTTTTCTATTCCTATTAATCAGGCGAAGGGAATTATTGAACAGCTTATTGCCAATGGCAAGGTGGTCAGAGCATATTTGGGAGTTTATGCGGCGGATAAGGATATTGCAGCCCGCTATGGATATCAATGGGATCATGACTCGGGAGTTCTTGTCATGAAAGTGGCGAAGAACAGTCCTCTGAGTTTGACTGATGTCCATATAGGGGATTATATTTTATCTATTGATGGCAAAACGGTCAATACCGTAAAAGAAATGAGGGAAATTATTGATGCTCATAGACCTGGAGACAGGATTTCCCTGGTGTATGAACATAATGGCAGAAGCGAAACAACGGAAATTCTTTTGTCATCGGTATCTGAAAGTGATCAGTAATGAGATTCTCGATCCGGGCTATTGGAAAGATAAAAGAGAAATGGATGCGGGAGGGTATTGAAGAATACTCTAAACGTCTGAAGCCCGTGGCAAAAATGGATGTTTTAGAGAGTGATGAAGAAAAGATGCCGGAAAATCCTTCTGCGGCTGTAAAAGGAAAGGTGCTGGAAAAAGAGGGAGAAAAGCTTCTGAGATCAATTCAAGACTCAGGTTGTGTGGTGCTGCTGGACATGAATGGGAAGAAAGTTTCTTCTGAAGAATTGGCCGCATGGATCGCGCAAAAGACCATCATGGGTACGAGCCATTTTTATTTCATAATTGGTGGTCCCTATGGTAATGGGAAAAATATCCAAGCGCGTGCTGATCTTAAGTTATCAATGGGGCCGATGACTTTTACACATCAGATGGCGAGATTGATACTGTTTGAACAGCTTTATCGTGCTGTAAAAATTAATCATCATGAGCCATACCATTTGTAAAAAAATTTAAAGTTTATTTGCGGAGTTTGATAAAATTGTTTAAGATATAAAAAGAAGGTTTTTCTTCTATACAAATTCAAATTATGTCAGGAGGGATAATCATGGGGGAAAAAATAATCAAAGCGAAAGATTTTATGACCAAGTATGTGTTTAGCATTCCACCTGACGTAACTGTTCATGAATTGGTAAAATTATTTGTTACTCACCCGGTGAGTGCTGTTCCTGTGGTTGGTGACGACAATGAGTTGCTGGGAATTGTTTCAGAAGGTGATCTTCTTTATAAAAAAGTGAAACCTAAGGTGCCGGCATATTTGGATATTTTAGGTGCAAATATCTATTATTGCGGATTCGGCAGGTATGAAAGATCTTTCAGAAAGCTTTTGGCGACACAGGCTGCGGATTTGATGACAAAGGATGTTCGCTGTGTGACACCGGAAACAGATATGGAAACAATCATGAACCTTATGATTGACGAACATTTGAAAACAGTACCGGTTGTCGAAAAGCCCAACCGGCTTGTAGGAATTATTACACGGCATGATATACTGGGTGCTATTGCGGCAACTGAATTGGAAGAAAAGATGTCAGAAAACCATAAAAGTACAGAAGAATAGGGAGTGATAAAGGGCGGTATGGTGGCTGCCCTTTATTTTTCTTTTATGATGAAAGCCGATTTATCAGGTTCCTTGAAAAGATTTTTGAATTTTGCTATGATACGAATGATTTTTACCTTATAATAAAATCGAAATAATAAAATCGAAGTAAACCATGGCTTTTTATAAATGATGGAGTGATTTTTTTGGAAAAATTGATTATTCATGGAGGACATTCTCTGCGCGGCACTGTGCGTGTATCCAGTGCTAAAAATGCGATTTTGCCTATTATCGTGGCGACATTACTTCCTGTTACACCGGCGACTATTGTAGATGCCCCTCATTTGGATGATGTTTCCACGATTTGCAGCGTCCTTGAATCTTTGGGTGTGAAAGTAACTCATGGAGAGGGGCGTATTACATTTGATGCGGTTGAAGTAAATAAAACAGAAGCTTCTTATGAACTGATGAGCCGTATGAGGGCGTCTTTCCTTGTCATGGGTCCCCTTCTTGCGAAGATGGGGCATGCGAGGATTGCCCTTCCCGGTGGCTGTATGATAGGAAGCCGCCCGATTGACCTGCATTTAAAAGCTTTTGAGGCTATGGGAGCTGAAATTCATGTAGGAAACGGATATGTGGAAGGATGGGCACCCGGCGGATTAAAGGGAAATACCATTTATCTGGATTTTCCCAGTGTAGGTGCCACGGAAAATATATTGATGGCAGCCGTAACAGCAAAGGGACGCACCATTATTGAAAATGCAGCAGAAGAACCGGAAATTGTTGATCTTGTTACATTTCTTAATGGAATGGGTGCAAATATTAAAGGCGCAGGTACGAATGTAATCCGCATTGAAGGTGTGAAAGAGCTGTATGGCGTAGACCATACGGTTATTCCTGACCGTATTGAGGCGGGAACCTTTATGATCGCAGCGGCAATGGTCGGTGGTGATGTATTGATTTCCAATGTACTTACAGAACATTTAAAACCACTGCTTGCGAAGTTAAATGAGGCGGGAGTAAAAGTGGTCAAAGATATTGACAGCGTCCGGGTCATTAGTGATGGTAAGATACGTTCCACTGATATTAAGACATTGCCTTATCCGGGGTTTCCCACGGATTTGCAGGCGCAATTTATGGCGCTGATGACCATTGGTGATGGTTTAAGCCGTGTGACGGAAACTGTTTTTGAAAACAGATTTATGCATGTAGGTGAATTGCAGCGTATGGGGGCTTCCATACAGGTAGAAGGCCGTACGGCCAGCATCAGAGGGGTACCGTTTCTGCGGGGGGCTTTTGTGAGAGCCACAGATCTTCGCGCCGGAGCAGCGCTGACTTTGGCCGGCTTGGCGGCGCATGGGCAGACCGAGATTGGGGAACTTCACCATATCGATCGCGGCTATGATCGTCTTGTGGAGAAATTACAGGGGTTAGGAGCTGACATTGTCCGTGTCACCGAAGACTAAACGGGAGAGAAGTAAAAATACATATCTTCAACGTTCCCTTTTGCTTGATTGGGTAGGTGCTTTTGGCGCGGAAGATATAGGTATTGATTTAGGGACATCCAATGCAGTTATTTATGTAAAAAATAAAGGTCTTGTGTTTCCTGAAGCTGCTGTAGTGGCAAAGAATGAAAATACTAAAAAGATATTCGCTTATGGTGTTCGCGCGGGAGAAATGGAAGGCCGTCTTCCTAAGGGGCTCCAGCTTATACGCCCGCTTAAAACCAGCGCAATCATTGATTATAACAGTGCAGCATATCTGATGAACGCTCTGATTAACCAGTCCTATCTGAAAGGTATATTTTTCCACCCGCGTTTACTGATGTGCGTGCCGGTGGGGATTTCAAAGGTACAGCGCAGGGCTCTTCTTGAAGCGGCTGTAGCTGTAGGAGCGAGAAAAACAGTACTTATTGATCAGCCGATTGCAGCAGTTATGGGGCTTGGTTTAAAATTAGATCGCATGCAAGGTGTGCTCATTGTAGATATTGGCGGCGGATCGACAAAAATTTCTGTTGTATCCAGGCATGGTGTAGTAAATAGCCATTTTTCTACAGAATCGGGAATGCTTATGGATGAAGCTATTATGAATGTGATTTTGGAAAAATACCATATTCGTATTGGACGGAAAGCGGCAGAAACATTAAAAATGACTCTTGGCGTGGAATGGGATTTAAATCGCGATACCCGTATATGTGAAGTCTGCGGTATCTCAACAATTACAGAACTTCCTGTGAAAATTGCTGTAACAGGGGAGATCGTTGCCCAGGCGCTGAATCCGATTTTATACAGGATATTTTCAGGTATTACTTCTGTGATACAAATGACACCGCCGGCAATCCTGGGAGATATCCGGGAACATGGGATTGTATTGATCGGTGGTGTAGCGCAGCTGAAAGGATTAAAAGAGCTCGTATTGAAAGTAACAGACATGAAAGCACATGTGGCGGATCATCCTTCTTATGTAAATGCAGTAGGCGCAGGATCTGCCTTGGAGTATATGGATTATTTTCGTGATTCATTGCAGGATTTGCATTAACAGCAGGAAAGAACTGTCTTGGGATGGTTCTTTTTCTTTAATTCGTAAAGAATGCTTTCTTTTGAGTGTGAAATTACTTATAAAATGTTAAAATAAAAAGTAGTTTTTATAAAAGTGAGGTTATTATGAAAAATTCAACAAAAATAGGAATGGCGATTATTGCCGCTGCGAGTATCTTAGGTGCTGCATATGTATACGCTTTTACCGGGGTGGTAGAAGAAAAAGCAATTATGGCGGGAACGGTTGTATCCGTCGTCGAACCGGGAACTGCCGTAAAAGAAGGCGATGTGTTGGTAACGGTAACTTCTTTGGCCGGAGCGGTACCTGCATCTCGGGCTGCTGCTGATGGTGTCGTTAAAGAAGTCAAAGTGGTTAAAGGACAAAGTCTGAATAAGCAGGATGTCGTGGCAGTTATTGAATATCGCTGATTATCTTAGGAGAATTTAAAATGTCCGGTTTTAGAATAAAATACAAAGTGCTGTCTATATCAGTATGTCTGGTGTTTGCAGGTTGGGCAGCTGTTTCAGCAGAAGAATTTCTTCCTGTTTCCGAAGTGCGTGAAGGGATGCATGGATATGCAAAAACGGTCGTTCATGGAACACAAGTAGAGACCTTTGATGTTGATGTGCTTGGTGTAATGAAGCAGAAAGGCGCCACGGGCGGGGATCTTATCCTTGTAAAAGTATCGGGGGATCTGATTGATAAGACGGAAGGGATTGCTCAGGGAATGAGCGGAAGTCCGGTTTATATTAACGGAAAACTTTTGGGTGCCATTGCGTATGGATTCCCGCAGTCGGGGGGACGTATCGGTATGGTGACTCCTATTTCAGATATGCTTGAGCTTTGGCTTACCGATAATAAGAAGTCCGCTTATATACCAAAGCCGTCTTCTGATCTAATCCCTATTGATACGCCGCTTATGGCATCGGGATATAGTGCGGGAGGCATGGAATATCTGTCTGATAAGATGCAGGATTTCCATATGATTCCTTTTTCGGCCGTCTCCGTGGATCAGGATACCGTTGCAAGACCGCTTGAGGCGGGTGGTGCAGTGGCGGCTTCTTTGGTGACAGGAGATTTGAAATTAGGGGCGATTGGAACGGTTACTTATGTAGATGGAAACCAAATGCTTGCTTTTGGGCATCCTTTCATGAGCAGGGGAAATACCGGTTATTTCATGCATAATTCTTACATATTTACTGTAATTCCAAGCAAGAATATTCCCTTTAAATTGGGATCTGTAGGCGCAGAAATTGGTACAGTAAATCAGGACCGTGGCGCAGGAATCGGTGGAATCAGCGGAACATCTCCGGATTTTGTGGCACTTCATGCGTTCGTAAAAGACAAAGATACGGGTGTGGAAAAAGATTTAAATGTTCGGATGATACAAAATGAATCCTTGCTGCCTACGCTTTCTGCTACATCTGTTTATAATGCAATCAGCACGGCCATGGATCGCCGCGGACAGGGGACGGTGAAGTTTACTTATACTTTGCACCCTAAAGACATGAAGCAAAAACCGTTTACCCGGACAAACATGTACTGGTCTTCTACCGATATTGCAGAACGAAGTGTGGATGAGATTTATCAGATAGTGAAACTTTTGGAGCAAAACCGGTTTGAAAGTTATGCTCTTAGAAATATTTCCATGGATATGGAAGTGACGCAGGAAAGGAATACAGCAAAAATCCTTGATGCATCCGCATCACCTATTGTGGTAAGTCCGGGAGACACAATTTATGTCCGTGCTCGTCTCCAGCCTTGGCGCGGAGAGGTCTTTTATAAAGATTTGTCTTTTGATGTGCCTGAAGATCAGCCGCTTGGGAATATGGTGCTGGAAGTACGTGGTGGAGGTGTTGTACCATTACCATACCTGCTCCAGCAGCAGAAATACAATCTAACGGAAGAAATATTAAGCCGTCTCCGCAGCTATAAGAATTTTGATGATCTTCACGGAAAACTGATGAAAGAAGATCAGAACAACCAGGTTGTGGTAGAAATCATTGATCCGGATGTCAGCATGGTTTCGAAAGAGGAAGATGGTAAAGTGAAAGCGGAAATTCAAAACAAACCGGCGGGCAAAGATCCGGTAGATTTAAAAAAGAAAGAAGGCGGAACCGGCCTTGATACTGATAAAGAATCACCAAAAAGCCGTGTGGATACGGACTATGTTATTTATGGTGATGGGCAATTTACGTTCAAGGTGATGAATCCATCGGACAGGGATACTGCTTTGAAAAAATTGGCTAAATCAAATAAAAAACTTTCTGCCAAAATGACGACGGAGGAAAAGAAATTGATTGACGGTGAAAAAACAGATGAGAATACTGATAAAAATAAATCGGAAAAATCATCACCGGGGCCTAAAGATAACGGGAATAAGGGGAAAAAATAAAAATGACGTATAGTCAAAAATATTGTATCAAACTATATTTTGAGGTATTATATTAGGGATTCCTGTAGGTTTAGGAGAAAGAGGTGTTACGGTGGGATTTTTTGAACTGCTTGGCAGCAAGACCATTGGTCTGTTCCATCAGCTTGGCGCCGTAATATTGCTCCTGAATTCCTCATGTAAGGAGTTAAATCATCTGCGTTTTAGGGAAACGATTAAGCAGTGTCTTGATTTGGGGGTACTGTCATTTCCCATTGTAGCGTTGACCCTTTTATTTACGGGGATGGTTCTTTCTGTGCAGATTGCGGGAGAACTGACAAAATATGGCGCCGGGTTTACTGTCGGTGCAATTGTAGCTATCGGAATGGGGCGCGAATTGGGGCCGGTGCTTTGCGGAGTTGTTTTGGCGGGGCGCGTAGGTGCTGCTATTACGGCAGAAATTGGGACGATGCGCGTGACTGAGCAAATTGATGCTCTTCGATGCATGGCGGTCAGCCCTGTCGGCTATCTTGTCCTTCCACGGCTACTCTCATGTATGGCGATGCTGCCGATTTTGACAGTATTCGGTGTTTCTATTGGTGTTTTTGGCGGTATGATTGTAGCATCGTTGACTCATGGAGTTTCTTCTTATGTTTTTATCCATTCCATTGAAGTCTTTTGTATACCTTCCGATCTTTATATCGGCGTGATGAAATCTGTCGTATTTGGGATGATTGTAGCACTTGTCGGATGTGATCGCGGAATGACCTGTGAAGCAGGGGCGGAAGGTGTCGGGAGGGCGACAACCCAGTCTGTTGTATATTCTATAATTATGATTTTTGCGGCTAATTATCTTCTGTCTTCTATTTTATTTTGAGGATATCTATGATTGAAGTAGAACATATATGCCTTTCTTTTGGGAAAAGGAAAATATTGAAAGACGTTAATTTAACGGTTTATGATGGGGAAACCATGGTAATCCTCGGCGCTTCAGGATCCGGAAAATCAACTCTCCTGAAGTTGATTATAGGGCTTTTGAAACCTGATTCCGGTTCTATCAAAGTCAATGGGAAAGAGATATCGTCATTGACAGAACGGGAAATGAATGAGGAACGGCGCCGTATGGGAATGGTATTTCAATATTCAGCTCTTTTTGATTCGATGAATGTAAAGGAAAATGTAGCTTTTGGTCTTCGGCAGCACACCGATTTATCAGAAGAAGAAATAGAGAATATCACGGAAGGAAAACTGCATTTAGTAGGCTTAGATGATGTTGGTGATTTAATGCCTGCCGATTTGTCCGGCGGTATGAAAAAGCGTGTGAGTCTGGCCAGAGCCATTGCACTAAATCCCCAAATTATTTTATATGATGAGCCTACGGCAGGATTGGATCCGATTCGTGCGACCGATATTAGTCTGTTGATTAAACAAATGCAAAAAGAAATGAAGGTCACCAGCATTGTGGTGACTCACGATCTGAAATCAGCGGAAATGGTTGCTGATAGAATGGCTTTTCTTTATAAAGGTTCCTTTTTAGCTGTCGGTACGGCAGAAGCATTAGCATCCTCGAGGGATTACAGAGTTAAACAGTTTATGAATGGATTGCCTTCAGAACAATACACGGTAAGGGCGGGTGAATTTAGTTGAAATGGTCACAAGAAGCGAAAGTAGGAGTATTTTCCTTTATCGGAATTTTACTTTTTTCCGTGATTATAATTCAGCTAAGCAGTGCTGTTTTGTTTGGCAAAAGCGGATTTCATGTAACAGCATATTTTCGGGAAGCAGAAGGGATCGAGCCGGGAAACCCTATTCATTATGCCGGTGTTGATGTGGGCATGGTAGATCATATTTCTATCGAAAATGGAGAAGCTGTGCTTGTTCTTCGGTTTTATGATGACGTAAAAGTCCCAAAGGATGCGAATTTTTCTATCCAAACCAGCAGTGTGATGGGCGGACGGTTTGTCAAAGTCGTTGGTGGACATCAGGATCGGGGATACTTGCGTGAGGGGATGACTGTACAGGGGCAGGCTGCGCCGGGGATTGATGCAGCAATGGACAAAATGGATAAACTCATGGCTTCTGCGCAGGTGATGCTTGACGGAATCAATACAATTGTAGGCGATCCGGCGGCTCAAAAAAATGTCAAGAGAAGCTTAAACAACTTTGACGCTATTTCTGAAAATCTTACTATATTGACAGCGCAGGGGATACAAATTGCCAATCAGATACAGGGTGTCACGTCGCAGATGAATTCTATGCTATACCAGCTGAATGGTGATGGAAAAACAGTGGCGGATGCAAGAAAGATCATGGATAATTTGGCAGTTGCTTCAGAAAATGCCAGATTAATTTCCGGTGATGCAAAAAATGTTTCTGACAAATTAAACAATCTTATGGCAGGCGGCAGTTTGTCTGTGTCGGGCGAATTATTATATAATACGAAAAGAGAAGATTTTTCTCCCAATGTATCGCTTCGTATCGGCAGAGATTCCCCTTTAATTCTTGGTGTTGAGTCTTTTGGCAACGACAGCGTATATAATGTGCAGTATGGGCAGAAAAAGGGAAAATTCGATATCCGGGGCGGGATTATCCGTAATAAATTGGGTATCGGGGCTTCCTATAAAAAAGATAAGTGGAAATTTGATGCAGATATCTTTGATCCGAATGATTTAACTGTCAGGCTGCGGGGGGCTTATGAAGCATATCCCGGCATTTATGCGGTGGGGCAATCAATATTCCCTCATGGTCGTCATGGCGGAGGTGAATATATCGGATTAGGCTATGCGTATTAAAAAATGATTTTGGAAAGGGCGAAGAGAAATATGAACAAGCAGAAGAGTGTAATTTTATCAATAGCGTTATTGTCAGCTTTATCAGCAGGTATTACTGTAGATGCGAGAGAGGGCCTTCGTTTGTCGACTGACCCGAAACTGACAGAAAAGGCGATTGAAGCCCAAATGAAACAGAGTGTTTCTGCAAAAGAAGTAAATTTTGACAATATGCTTTTGCAGAAAAATTTAAATGATATGATGCCCGAGGGAAAGGTAAAGGCAGAAACATCTAATATAGATATAGATTTAAAGGGTGCAGTTTCTACGGCCATTCAAAATAATCGTGATATCCGGTTGGCAGAATTGTCTTTGGAACAGGCGGAAACTGCAGTCAGCCAGGCGGCAGCGGCTAAAAACCCATCATTATCTTATAAATGGGCAAGAAACCAGGTGAAAGCGGGCTCTGCTAATAGTGCAGGATTTTACGGTGCAAATCATGGATATAATCAGGGGTTGACGTTATCTTGGCCGATTTGGACAGGGGGAGCCGTAGAAGGCGCGATTGATGCAGCCCGTTATGCAGAAGATGTGGCTCATATAAACGTTTACCAAACGGAAGCTGCAACAAAGCTTGCAGCGGCTAAGGCATATTACCAGTATTTAGAAATGATTAAACTGGCGGATGTAGCTATGGAATCGGTTACAAACCTTGATAGGCACCTGACTAATGTAAAACAGCAGTATGATGCGGGGGTTGTGGCAAAGCTGGATGTTCTCTCGTCAAATGTTTCTCTTGCAAATGCAAAACAGAACAGTATTGCAGCGGCAAACTCTCGTGATATAGCGGAAGCGAATTTGAATAATATCATGCGCCTTCCTATGAATACGAAATTAAACCCAATTGATAAAGATTTTCCGGAACCAACTTTTGATATTACGTTGGAACAAGCTATTGCCATGGGGCAAAAGTACAGATGGGAACTGATTAAAGCAGATTATAATGTCCGTATTGCCAAGGAACAGGTTCGTATTGCAAAGGCGGGATACATGCCCACAGTCGCTGTAGGGGGCGGTTATTCTTGGAACACGGCTGGTCTTGGCGGTTTGGATAAAGATGATTGGACTGTTACAGGAACGGTGAGCTGGAGTATTTGGGATGGTGGTACGACTGATGCAAAAATTAAGAGTGCATCTTCCGGCTTGAAGTCTGCGGAAGAAACCTTATTAAAGGCAAGAGAATCGATAGAGCTTGAAATCAGACAGGATTATTTAAACATTTTATCTGCTAGGGAGCAGATCCGTGCGACAGAAGCTACTGTAGAACAGGCGGAAGAGGCGTACAAGATTGCGACGGTCCGGTATCGTTCAGGTGTCGGAATCAACTTGGATGTTCTTGATGCCCAGCTTGCTTTAAATAAGGCGAGGACAAATCATATTACCGCATTATATAATTACAATGTCGGTTTGGCTACGCTTGAAAATGCCATGGGGATTCCGGCAGTTATCCATCCGGAGTTTACTGCCAAAAAGTAATTGTCACAAAATTATCCATGATAGGAGTTTATTTTGAACGATAAAATTAAATGGTGGTTAAACGGGATTGGTGCAATTATTTTTCTTGCGCTTGCCGTGGTCTACCTTCTTATACGGCCTATTGTCGTGCAAAATTTAGAGCCTGTTATCCAAGATGCTGTTAAGGAAAAAATCAATGGCACACTTGTATGGCGTACAATGGATTTAGATCCCCGGTATAATCTGTCTTTTGACTTTGTGGAATTAAAGGATAAAGAGGGAAAAGATGTTTTAAAGTCTGCTAATGTGACAATCAGCTGGTCAGCAGGTGCTCTATATAATTATCTGATGCATGATGGTGATCTTTTTAATGTGGTGAGTGGTATCACTATGGAAGAACCGATGATGACTGTGCGTGAAAGAAAAGACGGGCAGTGGAACGTGCAGGAATTGGTTAAGCACTCTGCTGATGAATCTGCAGGAGAATTTCATGGTTCCGTAGCTTTGAAAAACGGGAATCTCAAGGTGGAAACGCAGACGGGAGACATCTACACTTTTGAAAGGGTAGAATGCGATCTTACCAGGGGGGGAGATGAGAAAATCAAAGGAACCCTGGCAGGAGAATTTTTGAAAGTCCCTTTTGATGGGGATCTGTCATATACGGATGAAAATAATTTTGAAGGAAATATACAGACGGAACCGGCATCTTTACAGTTTTTAAAGCCGCTGATTGAGAAAATGCCGGGAGCGGTGCATTCTTTTGATATAAGAAACGGTATGGGAGAAGTGACGGGCGCCAGAATCTGGAGAAGTGATGGCGTCCTGTCTTATCATGTAAAAGGTCGCCTTGATCAGACTGCGGTGAGCTATGAAAATTATGCTCTTACGGATGTGGCGGCCTTTTTTGATATTTGTGACGGGGTTCTTCAGATAGAAAATTTTTCAGGGAAAGTGAATGGACAGATTATTGCCGGCAGCGGAGCAATGAATTGGAAAGGCGAAGATCCTCTTATCAGTGGTAATGTGAATTTTTCCTATTTAGATGCATCAAAAGTTATTTTAACGGAAGACGTTAAGGGGTATGCTACAGGAAATGTGCATATAGGAGGTAGTCTTTCCAATCCGGTACTGACAGGGAAAATCTCTGTAAAAGACGTTTGTTGCCGGAATGTTTTAATACAAGACGGATCGGCAGCTTTTGATTATGGTGAAAGGACGCTGGCACTTTCATCGTTGATGATTCATATGGCCGGCGGAACTGTGACAGGAAAAGGGAAGTACAGTTTTTCAACCGGTGATTTTAATGGTGAAATAACTGTAGAGGATATTTCCGCAGGCGATATTCCTTTAGGCTATGATTTATCAGGGATTATAAACGGGTCGGTTATTGCCCAAGGTAATTACTTTGATGGAAGTATGACTTTATATTCGGCAACGGCAGCGGGAAAAGGACAGAATATCTCATATAATGGGAATAGTGCGTCTTTTATTACCGGTGAAGGCATTTATAAAAATGGGAGATGGACATCGACTTTTACCGGAGATGGTGTAGAAGTTAATGGGCTTTGTGCGGATTCCATTGCCGGTGAAATAGCGGCTCATGATGATACATATGAGATTTCTTATTTGAATGGGCAATCGGGGGAGGGAATATTTTCCATAAATGGTATTTATGTTGCAGATGATATGAGTATCAGGGCTGTGGGGACGAATTTAGATATGGCGCAGTTTTCTGAGTTCGTCGATATAAATCTTGCGGGGAGAACTTCTTTTGATATGCGGATTACGGGGTCAGAGTCGCTTCCTTCTTTTACAGGGGAGATTCATGCCCGTGACGGGCATATATATAATGCCGCTTTTGATACTATAGACGGACATCTTACCGGAGCGGAAGATAGTTTGAGGATTGATTCTCTCGTGTGGAAAAACGGGGAAGGCAGTCATCATATAAAGGGGACAGTCGGATTAGAGACGCCGCACGAATTAAATTTAAGAATTGAAAGTGAAAAAATTCGTATAGAAAGTATTTTGAAAATGGCAGGTATGTCATATCCTGTTACCGGATGGGTTGAAAATACGGTGAATGTCACCGGAACATCCGAGAAGCCATCCGTGTCGGGGGACTTTCTTGCATGGGACGGATCTGTTGCAGGGCAATTATTCCAAAGCGTATCAGGGAAATATTCCTATGATGATGGAAAGATAACCATTCAGGACGGGTTAGCCTATATTTATGATGGGACGGCTTTGATTAATGGCAGTATTATCGGCGATACGCTGAATATGGATGTCACGCTGACAGATATAGATGTAGGTGAGCTTTTGCCTGATAAGGGATTCAACGGGAAAGCCACATTGAAAGGTCATGTTTCCGGAACGACTGATAATCCCGCATTTACAGGAATGGCACAGAGCCGTGAAATTCAAATCGGTAAAGGCCGTCTTGGCAGTCTTTCTGCGGGGATTCAATATGAGAATCATATACTGTCCGTGTCTGATGGGGATTTTCATCAAGGAGGAGGGGCTTTTAACTGGAAAGGCCTATATAATGAAGAGTCAGGAATTATAGCGGGCGATTTGGAATTTCATGATTGGGATATATCAGAGGTCGTCCGGTTTTTGGGGTTACCGATTTCTAATATTAGCGGAACTGTAAATGGCGGGATGTCTCTTAACGGCACAATGGAGGACCCAAATATTACATTTCGTGCGAAAGTGAATGGGGGGCAGTTGGCAAATGCTGTTCTGGGAGAAGGCGATATAGATTTCTCTTATATAAACCATGCACTTTCTATACGAAAATTGTATATTCCTGTAGGAGAGGGTATTTTAGCTGCTCAGGGCGGGATGTCAAGTAATGGTGATTTTGATATTCAGGCGGCCGCCAGCAATATGGACATTTCTTGGATACCCCGGGTGACAGGGAAAGAAAATATAACTTTAGATGGAAAAATGACTGCAGCAGTCGATTTAAAGGGCACAAAAGAAAATCCGCAAATTGACTTTTCTGTAGGTGTTGATCATCCGGTTTATAATGGCTATGCTTTTGATGATATTTCATTTATGGGGAATACGGAAGGGGATGTAATCTATATTTCACAGGCTCTTGCAAGGAGAAATCCGTATAAAGCAAGCATGAAAGGATCCATACCTGTTAATGTGCTTACACGTGTTCCATCCGCTAATGCGGCGCCATTGGATTTAGATATCAATCTTGATCATGCAGATATGAATGCGCTGGCACTGTTCTTTAATCCGGTAACTTCAGCAGAGGGCCCGATCAAAGGATATGTAAAGGTATCAGGGGCTTGGGATGATCCGGAACTCAGGGGGGATGTTTCCGTAAAGAATGGACGGATAGAATTGCTTACTTTACACGATCCTATCTTTCCTTTAAATATGGATGTGAAATTTGATGGAAAGAGCGCAACTGTGGAGGGGAATGCCGTTTTTGGGACGGGGAAATCCTCAGTAAAAGGCGGATTGGAATGGGATCGTGGTGCTATTATTGCATATAATGGGGAAGCGCATCTCCATGCGCCCGATATACATTCTGATTACTATAAAGGCTCTTTAGATGCTGATTTTGGCCTTGGTGAAGTGATGGACGTACCGGGTATCGAGGGTAATATTCATGTTCATGATGCGCTTGTTGAATTTCCGCTTACATTGCTCTCAGATTCAGGCAGTTCATCCATACCGGCCTTGATAAAGCTGGAGGTCCTTGTTGGGGATAACGTCAGGGCAAAAAGCAGCTCTCTTTATGATTTGCGACTGACAGGAAATATAGAAGCAGAAGGTCCTGTCAGTGCACCTGCTGTCATAGGGAAGGTCAATGTGGAAAAAGGTACCGTTAAAGTCAATATGACGGAATTTAATATTTCTTCGGGATATGCGGCTTGGAATGGAGAGCAGGGAAATATCCTTCCCGCAATCCATATGAAAGGAACAACAAAAGTAGGAAGTTACAATATTACAGCGGAAATGGATGGAATTCCCGGTAATCTGAAAACAGAGTTTCACAGTGAACCATATCTGAACGATTCCCAAATTCTCATGCTTCTGACATTACATGCTAATCCGGAAGGCGATAATACCGAAGCTATAAAGGGTGCACTTTTCAATGCGGGTTTGACGATGGTCTTGGGAAACAGCGTGCAGGATTTCTTTAAAGAAACCATTGGGCTTGATATGATCAGTATTACATCAAGCCTGACTGATTATTATGACAGCAGAACAGTAAATAATGACAACTATTACTATATTAAAATAGGGAAATATTTGTTCAATAATTTTATGCTCACTGCGACGACTGGTGTTAATAATAATCAAACAAGTATCGGATTTCATTATGATTTAAATTCGCACATAGGTATTTCTTCATGGTATAATAACGAACATGATAGTTATATCGGTACGGATTGGAAGTTTAAATTTTAGGAGAGTCTAATGTTATCAGAGTATATAAGTTCCCTCCCTAAAGAAGGGAAGCTGTCCCGTGAAGAAGAAGCACGGCTCTGGGATGCCTATAAGAATGAAGGGGAATTGGAGGCACGTCAGAAACTGATAGAGCATTACCAGCTTCTTGTGTTCAAAGAGGCGACAAAGTATCCTGTGCAGGAAACCGTGCTTTTGGATTTGATTCAGGAAGGGACAGTCGGGCTTATGGAAGCCGCTGAAAAATTTGATATTGAGCAGGGCGTTGCATTTTCTTTATATGCCATTCATCGCATCAGAGGAAGAATGCTGGACTTCTTACGGAAAGGCCAGAATGATATTCTTATGGGGGAAGAACAGGAAGAAAAACTTTTTACACTGCAGGTTGCACCCGATACGGCTTTTGAAGTTACTGATAGAAATTCTCTGCATTCTGCTGTCTCGATGGCAGTCAGTCGATTACCAATGAAAGAACAGGATGTTATCCGAAGTGTGTATCTGAAGGAAAAAACGGTAGCTGAAACTGCCAATGAGATGGACGTAAGTACGGCTTATGTGTATCGCCTTGAAAAACGCGGAATCCACCGCCTTCGCGGTATGCTTTCCAAGCTAATGCATGAACGTAAATAGTGAAAATCAATACAATATGATTTCATGCTGAAAAATTCAGAAAACGGAAGAAATTGATAGAGGAATGGCGTGTTTAGGCAATAATTGATGTTTATAACCACATATAAAAACCGGATTATGTTTATATAAGGGGGAAAATATATGCCTGGCGATAAACTGAAACGGGTAAAATCTGTAAAAAGATGGCTCGATAAAGCGGAAAATTCTTATTCGAATAATAAAGACATTTCCGGTGAGTTAAATTTGATGATGGCGCAGGCGGAAATGCAGCGGCTGAAAGAAACACATCCTCATGAAAAAGCAAAGAAGTGGGGAATCCGACTTTCCGCCATGGCAGCCGCGGCAGTCCTGTTTATTGGATTTAGCAATCTGTTTTCTGCAAATGCGGATAAATCCCCTGTGATATCCCGGGAAACAACTGTTTCAAAAGAAGAAGTGCCGAAAGTGCCGGAAGATAAAAATCTGGTGCTTTCAGAAACGGTACAGCCGACCGTGGCGGCAACTGAATCATCTAATACGGATCCGGTACCGACGAAAAGTATACAGACGGAAGCGCCTGCGCCCGTACTTCCCGTTATGTCGCAAAGTGAGATTCAAAGCGTAGTTGGTGAAGCAGGACGTGCTTTAAGGGGGCAGTCCTGATATAATATAAATCTAAGCAAGAAATAATTTAGGAGGATATTTATGATTACTTCAAGACGGAGAAAGACTTTGCTCGTATCTGCAGTACTGATTTCTATTTCAGGGTTCAGTGTTTTTGCGGAAGCACCGCAGATGGCAGGGAGCGGAAATAATATGTCCCAGAGCTCCATGGTTGATGTAAAAAGTGGACAGGCCACAGGTGAAAGGGAAATTTCCAATGAAATAGGGAAGGCGGATGCCCTTGCGGTGGAGCAGTCTCAACAGACAGTGGCTGTGGGCGATGCATCCCTGTATTTGTCAGCAGAAGATGATGCGGCAATTGCTTCGCAGGAGGGTAAAACGATTACTGCTGTCGATTTCAAAGGTGTTCCTGGAGAAGTCAAACCGAAACTGTATCCTTTGCTGCAGAGCAAACCGGGTAGTGTTGTTTCTGCTGAAAGTGTAAGAAATGATGTGGCATCCCTTGGCAGCACAGGTGTATTTTCCCAGATTTCTCCGTCTTTTTCGGAAATTCCGGAGGGCGTACGGCTTGATTACAAACTGGTATCTAATCCGGTTGTCCATCATGTGGAATTTACGGGGAATACTATTTTTACTGATGAATATCTGAGAAATATCATGAATATTCCCCAGGACAGCGTATTGAACTTTGTCCTGGTTAATCAGAAAATACATGAAATTGAAAACATGTACTTGAAACAAGGGTACATTCTTGTTTCTGTTCCTGATGTGCAGGTAACCCCTGACGGAACACTGCATATAACAATTTCTGAAGGTAAGATTGAAAACATAGTGCTTGTAGGCAATGAAAAGACAAAAGACAAGGTTATTCTTCGCGAATTACGATTCAAGAAAGGGCAGCCTTTTAATAAATTCCTCGCAAGCCGCAGCATGGAACGTCTTTATAATTTGGGGTATTTTGAAGATGTAAATATGAAGCTTCTTCCCGGTACGGAAGGAGACCATAACGTATCTGTAGAAATTGATGTTATTGAACAGAAGACCGGGATTGTTACTGTCGGGGCGGGGTACTCTGATTCTGACGGCATGGTCGGTATTTTCGAACTGGGAGATACCAATTTCCGCGGAACCGGTGATAAAGTAAATCTTCACTGGGAATTTGGCGGAGCAGGGCATGGTAAAAATTATCAGCTGTCCTATACGAAACCATGGATCAATTCCAACGGTGATTCCCTGGGTGCTTCTATTTTCAACAGAGTTTATAAATACGATGATTATAATGCAGATGGTGATACTATTGCAGAATACGATAAGAGAAGAAAAGGATGGAATCTTACCTGGGGGCGTGTCAGTGATGAATACCGCACCAATTATCTGAACTTTGAATCTGTAAAGGAATCCTATGAAGATGAAGACGGATTCCAGTGGGGAAGTGGTGCGAGCAAAGAAACTGCCGCTACAAAAGCAAAATGGAGAAAAGCTATCTTTGATAATTTCGGCAGGACGAACAGCCTGACATTTACCCATGTATATGATAATCGTGATAATTACTTCAATGCCAGCAAGGGCAGACGTTTGTCCTTTTCAGCACAATGGGGCGGACACGGACTTGGCGGAAATTATGACTTCTACAAGTTCACCACGGAGGGGCGTTTTTACAAAGGACTCGGTAATGGACATATTCTTGCACTCCGTGTAATGGCAGGTTATATTGACGGTAATGTATCTTACGGTAATCTTTTTGATTTAGGCGGCTCCAACACACTCCGCGGTTATGAAGATGACCAGTTTAAGGGAAGTAAAATGTATGCCGCTACTTTGGAATACCGTTTCCCCATCGCAAAGAAGGTACAGGGGGTCGTATTTACCGATATGGGTTCGACTTGGGGGATTGATGAAGGAAAGATTCCGTGGTATAAGGATGACAACTCTCTTAATTTCTCTGTGGGTGTCGGGCTTCGTCTTCAGACGCCTATCGGGCCGATCCGCCTTGATTATGGGCATGGTGACAGAAATAAGTTCCACTTTAGTTTCGGAACACAGTTTTAATCACAGGATAAGGATGGGAAATGATTCCTTCTTTACGGAGACAAGCAGTTGTGCAGGCAGGCGTGGGGTTGCTCGCATGCTTTGTTTTTCTGCCGCATAATGTGGATGCGGCGCCCATAAAAAGTGTAGGTGTATCCGTAGCAACGATGCAGGGCGAAGTTCCTGATTCTGTGAGAAAACGGATAGAATCCAGCATTTCTGCTATTGGGAACCGTGTTTTTGTGGGAAAGGAGGAAAATATTTTCCGTCTGAACGCGGTTCAGTACAATAAAGTTTTGGCGGATATTGTTAATCGCGTCGTTATCGGGTATATGGTAAGTGATTTGGAGGTGGCTTATGGAGAACATACATCGATTTCTGTGGAGTTACAGCCGGTAGGGGAAATTATACGAACTGTCAGTACAGAAATTGATTATGGGAATTTAACAGAAGAAGCGGCGAAGTATGTCCAAAAAGACACGACTTCCGTACCGGTGCTTATGACGGAATTACTGACCGGTCTTCCCGTGGATTCCGTGGGGTGGGCGGAAAGTGTCTCCCAGTCTGCAGGACAGGATTTGATGAAACAGATTCTTCCTGAGTTTGATGCGAAGTTTGAGGTTCATTCAGGCAAGGAAACAAAAGTACGCATATTTCTGATTCCTAAAGGGGAGATTGTGAGAAGCAGCGTCTTGTCCTTTCATAAAACGACGATTCCGCGGATTCTGCTTTTCCGCGCAGCCAGCCGGACAGAAGAAGCGATGAAAGGATTGGAGGGACTTCCCGTGAGCTTCGTGGCTCGGCACAGCCAGGACATTTCCAATCATATGAAGGAAATTCTTTTAGAGGATTCTTTTATCAAAAAGTATGAGATAGATGTAGAGACAAATTTGTCGGCAGGAACGGATTCCGTTTTAAAAGTGGACGCTCTGACAGATCACTGGATTATTAAGACGGAAGCTTGGCTGGATACAGGGCGTGATGGGGATAAAAATTATGCTTTCCGTGGTATGCTTGGGCATTATATGGGGAAGCATGATATTCTTTTCGGTGAAGTACAGCTGTATCCCGGTCCTATGGAGTGGAATGTTTATGGCGGCTGGCAGCATCGTTTTGGAGATATTCTTGAGGTAGGGTATAAGTACGATTTTATGGAAAGTGCCAATCATGTATTTGCACGTGTGCCTTTTGGTGAAAAAGTTGCCCTGCGGTATGATCATGATTTTGGGAAAAAAGAGAGTGAATATGGACTTTCTTACAAGATCCATAATTACATAACTCTTGAATATGTGTATAATGAAGAAGAAGGCAAATGGCTGCGGCTTATTGCCAATTTGTAAAAGGAGTGGTTTATTATGATGACAGCACTTGGAAATAAGAAAAATGTGAAAATCTTTTCGTTTGCGCTGGCAGGTGTATTTATCGCATCTGTCGGTATCATGGCAATTGTTTCTATGGGGGATACCGCCAATGCCGCCCCTACATCCGATATTGGGGTCGTCGATCAGCGTCAGGTAATTTCCGATAATGGGACGCTTGCATTAGATTACCAGAAAAAGTTGAAGGAAACGGCGGATGAAATGCAGAAAGATTTTGATGCAAAAGCAGAAAATATGACTGATGCTGAAAAAGAGAAACTTTTTGCCGATATGCAGCAGCAGTTCAATCAGAAACGTACTTCTATCGAAAAAGAAATGGCGGATCAAGTAACGGGGGCGGTTAAATCTGTTGCTTCCAAGAGAGGGCTTTCTCTTGTGGTAGATAAAGCAGCAGTTATTTATGGCGGAACAGATATTACAAAAGATGTAAGTGATTCTCTGGCAAAATCAACATCCGCGAGTGCTGATGCTGCTAAGACGGATGCAGCAAAGACAGATTCATCGACCACGAAATAACGGTAAGAGTCCATGAGAAGAAATAGCCGCTTGATAAAGGTACTGGCAATGATCTTTGTAGGTGTGGGGCTTACGTTGGCCGGCTGCGGGACGAAAAAGGCGGAGCAGACCGCACCTCATCCGGTATATGGTGTGGCCGATTTGGAAACTCTCGTGAAATCTCATCCTAAGTACAGCGAATATTTTCGGCTGGAGACAGAATATAGCCATTTGGTGGAGAAATATAAGAATGAACAGCAGCGGATTATCCGTGTCGCCTCTCAGCAATCTAAAATCAGAGCTTCCGTTCAAGATCAAAGCGATCGGCTGGCAGCCGAGAATGAGCTGAAAATTCGTGTTAAGACCAAAGAAGATGAATTGAATCGTAAAATTCAAGATCTTTATTCGGAATTGTCTGAGAAATATAAAGAAAAAGGTGTTTTTTCTGTTGATAATCTGACTGCGGAAGAAAGAGCCCGTATGGCTAATCTTCAAATGAAACTGACCGTTCTCGGTGTAAGGGGTGACGAAAAAGAGCAGATTAAAAAAGAGCTTCATGAACTTTTAAGCTCTCGTGCGTTTCAAGGCGGATATCCCATGAACGGCTGGTTGCCGGAGGACGTGGAAAAGATGAATTCAGCACGGGAAAAGGGAAGTGCCGAATTAGAAAAGTATGCCGATGAACAGGCTGCTGAAATTAAAGCAGATTTGGATAAAAAACGGGCGGAGACGATGAAAACAATTGGTGCTGAAGGAATATTGGCAGCACCTGAGGAATTTAATGCCGAGTGGAAAGACAGAATGGAAGCAAAGCAAAAGGAAATTGCTGCTTTAAAAGAAAAAATGATGGAAGATATCAGACGGGAAGCGGGGCGTGTCGCTTCTGAGAAACACCTGACTATGATATTTACACAGTATCGCGCGAATATCAGCGCGGAAGATGTAACGGGTGATATTGCCGGAAAAATTATCGCTATGGGCAAGCAGGAGGATAAATGAGAAAGACTATATTACGTAAGTTAGCATGCATTGGATTACTTATGGCAGCTGCTGCTGTTTCTGCATGCGGAAGTGCGAACAAAGTGGCTGTGGTTGATGTACAGAAAGTACAGCAGGATTCCGCGAAGATCCAGGCGATCCAGAAAGAAATTACAGATAAGAATGCGGAAATACAGAATAGATTGACAACAGATTCACAGGCGGGGTTGTCTGATGAAGATATGCAGAAAAAGGTACAGGAAGCGCAGCAGGAGAGAATGATTTTTGTACAAAGCAAACAGAAACAGATCCAGTCAATGGTGGAAACACAAAGCGCGGCTGTTGCAAAAGAAAAGAATATAGGCATCGTTATGCACAAGCGGGTTGTTCCTGCCGGCGCAGTAGATATTACTGATGAAGTGTTAAAAAAATTGAATGGTGTATCCGACCCGTCATCAACAGATAAAAAATGAGGATTAATATGAAAAAAACAGCCGGAGAACTGGCGAAAATTGTCGGTGGCACACTGTACGGAGATCCTGCAGTAGTTATTGATGATGTGCGCAGTGCAGAGAGCGCGGGATCGTCCCATGTGACTTTTGCAAGAGGTTTGTACGCTGAGCATATCGAAGAGATGCAGGCTGGTGTTATTTTGGTGGATGCCCTCCCTGCAAAATACACGAAGAATCTGATTGTAACGGAAGACTGTCGACGTTCATTTGGGAAATTAATTGAATTATATCATCCTGAAGAACAGCATGACGGTAAAATTCATCCTACGGCAGTAGTTAGTAAAACAGCGGTTATTGGCGAGCATGTAACGATTATGCCGTATGTTGTTGTGGATGACGGTGCAGAAATCGGAAGCGGTACTGTCGTCTATCCTTATGTATATATCGGTAAGAATTCGAAAATTGGCAAGAATTGTGAGTTGAATCCAGGCGCAGTGATTCATGAGAACAGTATTCTTGGTGATCGTGTGGTTCTTCGTGCCCATGCGGTAATTGGTGGACAAGGGTTTGGGTTTTCTACGGATGCGGCAGGTCATCATACCCATATCCGGCAGCTTGGCAAAGCGGTTCTGCAAGATGATGTGGAAGTGGGAAGCGGCAGTGCCGTAGATAATGGGGCGATGAATGACACCGTAATCGGCCGTGGTACGAAAGTAGATAACCTGGTTCACTTGGGACATAATGTGGAAATTGGAGAAGATTGCTTTATTATTGCGCAGGTTGGAATCGCAGGGAGCACGAAGATTGGTGATTCCTGCGTACTGGCAGGACAGACAGGAATCACGGGACATGTGAATATTACGGATCATGTGGTACTTGGAGGAAAAACCGGCGTGGTAGGAAATATCGAAACTCCGGGAACTTATGTAGGATATCCGGCTCGGCCGCACGGAGAATGGGGGCGGGAACAAATCATGGTGACTCGTCTTCCGGAGTTGATGAAAAAGATGCGCCGTTTGGAAAAGCTGCTCACTGAAAAGGGTATCAAATTATAATCAGATATTCTGTTACAAGGGTTCTTTGTTATTTTCGAAAAGGTGCATCTGCATCTTTTTTTATTACAAGTCAGGCAGGATGTATATGAATGGGAGTTATCAATTATTGAAATTTCTGAGCCGTGTTTGCTGTCGTCTTTCTGATCGCAGTGCGGTAAAAATGGGACATATTTTGGGCGAGTTTTTTTGGATGCTTATCCCCAACCGTCGAAAAAAATTGGCACTGCAAAATATCTTTCGTGGGAACATCACGAAGGATGCAAAAACGGCGGAAGAAATATCTAAGGCGGCGGCAGTCCGTTTCGGCACTATCGGGATGTCCGTATTCCGTTTTCCTTTGTTGAATAAAAAAAATATTTCCGACTATGTGGTTATTCAAGGAAAGGAAAAACTTGATGAGATTCTTGCTTCAGGGGAAGGCTGTATTATTGCGGGGAATCATTGCGGCAACTGGGAACTGGAAGGGGCGGCGCTTGCTCTTTACGGGTATCCTATACTTGCAGTGGGGATGAAACAGTCGAATGAAGGTTTTGACAAATTTATTCGTGAGTATAGGTCCATTCCTGGACAGACGGTAGAATACAAAACCGGTGTTCGAGATATGTTGAGGCGTTTGAAAGAGGGGTATTTTGTGGGGCTTCTTTGTGATCAGGATCCGGGGGATACCGGACTTATTTCTCCCTTTCTTGGACAAAAGACATTGACACCTACAGGACCTGCTCATTTTGCACTTATGACAGGCCGTCCTGTCCTTATGGCATTCATGCACCAACTTACGGATTATACTTACGAAATTATTGTTGAAGATCCTATCTATGCGGACAAAAATTTAGGAAAGAAAGAATCCGTCCGGCAGATAACTGATGATATCAATAAAAGACTTGGGAATTGGATAAAAAAACATCCTGAAGATTGGTTTTGGCTGCATAATCGGTGGAAGTGGACTGACAGGTTTTATCCTGAATTAAAGGAGGAATCATGATGCAGCTGAAAGTAGAAAAGGTAAAATATGGATCGATTCCCTGCTATGTGGTTTATCCCATACGGGAAACTGGAAAGACAGTTATCTTTTATCATGGCTGGAGCAGCAAGGGAGAATTGCAGGTCAATCGGGCGGCGTTCCTGGCCGTTCATGGGTATACAGTTTTTATTCCTGATGCGGTAAACCATGGAGAACGCCATGCACTGTCTGATTATTATACATCTGAGGGATATGATATTTTTTGGAAAACAATTTTTAGCAATGTGGAAGAATTTCCTTTTTTATATGAAAGAATTTTTTCTTGTGGATATGAAAAGCCTTTTCTTATAGGACATTCTATGGGAGGTCTGTCTGTCTTGGGAATTGCCGCGTCGCATTCCGCTCATTTGCGGGGGATTGTTTCTTTTAACGGTTCCGGTGACTGGGAATTATCTCATTTATTCATGCAGGCGCGTTTTGGGATTTCTTTTGGGAGAAATTGGACACTTTATGAAGAATTGGAAAAGAGAAATCCTTTAAATCATTTATCTGATATAAAAAGATGTCCTCTTTTGCTGATTAATGGGGAGTGTGATACTTCTGTCGATCCGCGGGCGCAGGCACATTTTTTTGATGCTTTTAAAAAAGCAGGCGGTGCCGGGGCAAAAATAGAATATCCCGGACTGGGACATTTTGTGACAACAAATATGATGGATGACGCTGTGGCGTGGATGGAAACAGTCAAATGATACAATTGGAAGCAGAAAGAAGGGAAAATGAGGAAATTGCTGCAGGAGCCATCATGAGTGCCGGTGTGGTATAGCCGGCGCATTAACGACGGCTTTGTGGGGAGGTTTTGGACGGAATAATGGATATTATTTTGCCATGATAATTACTGTTACAGGTGCCATCACGATACTGCAGGCGGTTCTCGATAATATTTTTGGGGGTGCAGCATGCTAGTTTCTTGCGGGCTGCTTCATAATCGGTCTTAATTCATCACTTAATCCAGCACTTGTCAAGTATGCACCCGGATCTTTTCATGGACGTGTGTTTGGATTGTCTTTCGCAGCGCAGCAGTTTGGGAATATGGCAGGATCTCTTATTGCAGCGACGGTTATTATTCAGTCATCTGGCAGGTATATCTTCTGGCGGGAATCATCCGGTTTGTCATGGGATTTGCCATTTACTGGCGGCATATATGAAAAAGCGAATTTGGAAAATAAAGTATTTTCGATAATAGGGCATCAGACAGGCATGACCTTTGCACTTATAGGGCGGGCCTGTTTTATATTGTTTGTATTAAGGAAGATAATCGCTGATTTTATAAAGGATATCATTTTGTAAATCGTCATCTTTTTTTGATTTATGGTATCCTAAAGGAAAACCGGATCGAAAATTAAAGGAGGGAAGATAATGCATATTACCTGTGAGGGGAAGGCATATGAATTATTTGAGGGGGCAACACCACAGAATTTATGGAATATGGTTTCCGGAGGCCGTGATCCTGAAATGGCAGTGCTGGCGGACTGTGAAGGGGATATTATTGATTTCCAAACGCCCTTTACCGGTGATACTGATGTAAAATGGATTCCTCTTGGTTCTCCTCTGGCTCACCGTGCCTATCAAAGATCTCTTATTATGCTGCTTGCTATTGCTGCGAAAGAAGTATATGGCGGGAAAATAGAAGTAGCAGTGAAGCATGCTTTAGGGAAAGCGCTTTACTGTGAATTCAGTGATGGACATGTGCCTCTTCAAAAGGAATTGGATGTGCTTCGTTATAAGATGGAAGAAATCGTAAAAGAAGGAAGAGATATTACGCAGCTGACTGTGGGGATTTCCAAAGCGGAAGCTTTCCTGCGCTTAAAAGGGCGGAAGGCGGATGCAGATCTGGTTACACAAATGCCGGTCAAAGAAATCAGTGTAAGTCAATGTGGTACTTTTATTGATTACTTCTTTGGCCCCATGCTGCCGGACATGAGTTTTTTGAAAATCTTTCATTTGTCTTCATATGCACCGGGGTTTCTTCTCCATGTACCTGATCCCGGGGAAAAAGAGATTAAAGTACAGGAAGAAACGCCTTTGTTTGCCCGTGTTTTTTTGGAATCCCAAAAATGGAGCGAACTCATAGGCTGCCATTCTTTAGCAGAACTGAATGATGCCATTGACGGAGGTTCAATCATTGATCTGATTGCCGTAGCAGAAGCTCTTCATGAAAAGAAATTGGCAGAATTAGCAGATGAAATCTGCGGCCAAAATCCTGGAATCCGTCTGGTATGCATTGCAGGGCCTTCATCATCGGGGAAAACGACTTTTATGAAACGCTTGATTATCCATCTATGGGTTAATGGCGTTCATCCCGTAATGCTTTCTCTTGATGATTATTTTAGGAATCGCGATGAAATGGGAGGAGAAAGCTGGGAGAACCTGCAGGCAATGGATATTTCCCTTTTTGAGGAAACAGTGATAAATCTTTTGGAAGGGAAAGAGGTTCAGCTGCCACGATTCAATTTTATTACAGGGAAAAAAGAGTGGTATGATGAACCTGTCCGACTCGGGGAAAACCAGCCTGTTTTAGTGGAAGGACTGCATGCGCTTAACCCTAAATTGACCTACTTTGTTCCCGGTTACCAGCAAATGCGCATATACTTATCGGCATTGACACAAATCAATATCAATAACCATAACCGCATTTCTACGTCCGATACGCGTCTGCTCCGTCGTATGGTACGGGATGTCCAATACAGGGGGCACAGTCCTGAAGATACGCTGTCTATTTGGAAGTCAGTACGCCGGGGAGAAGAAGAGAACATTTTTTCCTTTCAAAATCGGGCGGATCGCGTATTCAATTCCGCCCTTATCTATGAGCTTCCTGTTCTCAAGAAAATGACACGGCCCATGCTGGAGAGGATAAAAAAAGGAAATCCGCTTTATCCGGAGGCGCAGAGACTAATTCATTTCTTTGAGCCTTTTCGCGAATTATCAGATGATTTTGTTCCTGACAACTCGATTCTCCGTGAATTTATCGGTTATAAAAAAACTAAATTTTCGCAAAAAGAAAGTTGACTATATCGATAAAAGGCGATATAATGAAATCAATAAATTTAGATATAAATAGGTGGAGGGATATCATGGAAATGTCTGATGTGCTCGTAATCGGCGGGGGTCCTGCGGGGTTGAATGCGTCTCTTTATGCAGCAAGGAAAGCCTTATCTGTAACGCTTGTATCGACTGATATCGGCGGACAAATGATGCTGACCAATGAAATTGAAAACTATTTGGGGTTCCAGTCTGTCACGGGGATTGAACTGGCGGAAAAGATGGAAGCTCATGTCCGTCAATACCCCGTTGATTTTGTTACTGCAGGTGTAAAGGCACTGAAGCATTTGCCAGATGGTTCTTTTGCGGTACAGCTTGATGATGGAAAGAGTCTTCAGGGAAAGACTGTTATTGTAACTGCAGGGAAAAAGAGCCGTACCCTTGATATCCCCGGTGAAATAGAATATACCGGTCGCGGAGTCAGTTACTGTGCAACTTGTGACGGACCGTTTTACAGAAATAAGACGGTTGCGATTGTGGGTGGCGGAGACAGTGCTGTGCAGGCTGCCATTGAAATGTCTATGATTTCACAAAAGGTATATCTCCTTGTGCGAAGTCGTATCCGCGCTGCAGAAATTGTTGCAAAACGTATGTATGAAAAAGAAAATATCGAAGTGCTTATGGAATACATTCCGCTTCGTATTAATGGTGAACGGAAAGTCACGTCCCTCGTTGTACAAAATAAGAAGGATGGAAAAGAAATAGAATTGGCTGTAGATGGCGTATTTGTGGAAGCAGGCGGTATTCCAAACAACAGCTATTTACCGAAAGATGTTATTACAAATTCTTTAGGGGAAATTATTACAGATAAAGAAGGAAAGACAAATATTCCGGGACTTTTTGCTGCGGGTGATGTGACAGACGGAAAGAATAAGCAGGTTATCATTGCTGCCGGTGAGGGAGCTGCTGCAGCGCTGGCGGCCCATGATTATCTGCTGAGGAATTAAAATGAGGGTAACGAAGGCCGTTAAAGCAGAGCAGCTCCGCCGGCTTGCTGATGTATACAAAAACGAAGGGACTATGCTGACTTATGGCAGTTCCTTTACGCTTCTTGTCGCAGTCATATTGTCTGCGCAGTGCACCGATAAACGTGTGAATATTATTACCAATCGTATTTTTCCAAGGTTAGGTACGCCTGAGAAGATGGGAGCTTTGTCACAGACAGAGTTGGAAAAAGAAATTCATGACTGCGGGCTGTACAGGGCGAAAGCAAAAAATCTTTTAGGTATGTGTCATATGCTTATTTCAAGATATGGCGGGAAAGTACCAGAAGATTTTGATGAATTGGTGAAGCTTCCCGGTGTAGGACGCAAGACAGCAAATGTAGTAAGAAGTGTGGCATTCGGTTATCCTGCCATCGCTGTGGACACGCATGTATTTCGTGTGTCAAATCGATTAAAATTGTCTGTCGGTGATACCCCTGATCAGGTGGAGGAAGGATTGAAGAAGGTTATCCCCATGAGAAACTGGTCCAATGCGCACCATTGGCTCATATGGCATGGACGCCGTGTGTGTCATGCACGCAGACCGAGCTGTGAAACTTGTTTTCTGGCTGATGTATGTCCGTCATGTTCCGTCAAAGTAGAAGCATGGAAACCGAGAAAATGAAATAAAACCGGATGTCTCTTGTCAAGGTCAGGTCTTTAATGAAGAGACGCCGGTTTTTCTTTGGTTAAATATAACGTTTCAGAAAATGGAGCAAGGAATATTTTTTCTAACTGGAATATGGAAAATAGTAAAATAAATCCGTCAGTTATTTCTGCAATATGGTAATAAAGATAAAAAAATATTATTCGATGAAATGCATAAGAGCATGAGGCAATATTTCGTTTTAAAGACACTTAGAACATATTCAGTAATCCCATGAAACCATATTGATTTTGCTTAAGGAACGCGTCTACTGTGTGTGTAATACCAATCGGTACCGGTGCGGTGAGAAACAGGAGCAGAGCCACCAGTACAGTAATACCTACAGCGATTAGGTTTGTCTTACCTTTGCCGCTCATTTCATAGTAGCCGAAAATGCGCAGGCCGATAGCGGAAAAGAATACAATGACCATACCGGAAAGGGAAAAAATACCGAAAAGGATATTTGCCATGAGAAATGCGATAAAGAAAACAGGGAGGAATACGAAAGGAAGATTATAAGCAAGACGTGTGGGATTTACATTTCTTTTCAGGTCGTCAATCCAATCAGCCATATCAAAACCATAGAGACCGGCAGGAATGAAAGCGGCAAGAATGACCTTATCCCAAACGGAAGCTAAACGATCGCGGTCATTACCGACCCACCAGAAGAATGCACAGAGGGCTAAGATAACAAAACCGCCCAATCCATAATAAAGAGTTTCCGGGATAAATTTTACAGCAACCATGGACAGCGTCATAAGGACTGCGCCGCCGATGATGTATGGCATAAGTTCGCCTTTTTCCATCCGGTGTTCTTCTGGGATTTTCATCCGCATCTTTGCCAGTACTTCAGCCATGAATACGAGAAGGAAAATAGCGAGACCTGCAAAGGGATAGAGAATAAGAGAAATTAAAATAAGGGCAATTGCAGGGATAATTTTCCATCCCGGAAATACTTCCATCTTTTTGAAATTTACCCGATTTTTCTGTGTGTAAATAGTCAGACGCATAAATACGAGATAAGTAAGCATTATGCCGATTGTCTCCAAAGGTGTAGCACCAACGTAGAGAACAGCACAGCATACAAGGATGGATATAGGCGCACCGGAAAAACGAGAGATAACAGCACTGAATACGCCTACATTCAGAAAATAAGCGAGGGTGGTAATAAAGTCCAAATCTTCCATCTCCTTAACTGAAAATTTCAATAATGATGTACTTACAAAGTATACCCATAAAAAAGAATTGACGCAAGAAACAGAAAAAACTTGGCAAGGATATATTCTCTGATGGGAAGTCACTTTTACATGGCTGGTGAAACCTGTTAAAATAAAATAAAACAGGCAATAAAGGAGGCGGGTATGGATTCTTTAGTGATTGTTGATTGCCAATATGATTTTATTGATGGATCATTGGCATGCAGCGGAAGTCATGAGGCGGTGGCATACCTTATTAATTTTATAAACAGGCATGAGATGGAAGTGTTGTATACTTCTGATTGGCACAGCCCGGCAAACAGGTCTTTTAAGGTGAATGGAGGCATCTGGCCGATTCATTGTGTCGCCGGGGAAAAAGGTTCTGCTTTGGACAGACATTTCTTTGCGGATATTATCGATGTTAAAAATCGCCCGAATGAAGAAAATATTTTTCATAAAGGAATGGATGATATTGTTGAAGAATATTCCGCTTTCCATGGAATAAATAAAAAAGGGATTCCACTTGGAACAATGGTGACAGACCATGTTTATGTAGGTGGCATTGCTTCTGAATATTGTGTCAAAGAAACGGTTTTTGAGTTATTAAAGGCTGGGCATAAGGTCACGCTTCTTGTCAAAGGTCTTGGTTATGTGGATTATAACGGCCATTTGGTAGCAATAGATGCAATGAAAAAGCTTGGCGTGGAAATTTTGGAGTGATGAAGGAAGAAACTTTGCGGGATATCGGAGAGTTTGAATGTATTCACCGTATTGCCCATGATCTTATTTACCGGCCTGAATTGGTTAAGCTAGGCACAGGTGATGATGGAGCTGTATTTATGACGCCTTGCGGATACGACGAGGTGATTTCCACGGATACTATGGTGGAAGGAATTCATTTTACAAAAAGAACGATGTCTGCCGCTGATACGGGATATCATCTGTGTGCTGTGAATTTCAGTGACATGGCGGCCATGGGGGCGGAGCCGGTATCTTTCGTAATATCTGCTGCGCTTCCAGGGGATTTGTCTATTACATGGATAGAATCCTGTTATGATGGAATCCGTGAATGCTGCCGCGAATACAGCGTCAATCTTCTTGGCGGAGACATCACCGGTTCAAAACAGGGGGTTATTCTCACAGGGACGATAGTAGGTATCGTTCCTGAAAATCAAGCGGTAAAGCGGAGCGGTGCCAAAGAGGGAGATATCGTTTTTGTCACAGGAACGCTTGGTGATTCGTCAGCAGGATTGTCTATCCTCTTAGATGGTAAGAAAGAAGAATACCCTATGTTGGCAATCCGGCATCAAAGACCGAAACCGCAGATAGATTTTGGCCGGATCCTTCGAGAAAGTGGAGCCTCTTCGCTCAATGATGTATCTGACGGTCTTTCGCGGGAAATCAATGAAATAACATCGGCAAGCCGGGTGACAATAGAATTGGAGAAAGAACGGATTCCTCTGTCTGATGAACTTTGCCGGTGGGGACGGGACTGTGGAAAAGACCCTTTCTGTTTTGCCATTAATGGTGGAGAAGATTATGAATTGGTTGGTACGATTTCTAAAAAGAATTGGGAATATATAAAGGATATTGATGGTGTGACCGGAATCGGACATGTCACGAAAGCAGGGAAAGGGCAGGTATTTCTTAAAGATAAAAATAGTATAAAACTGCTTACAATAGCAGGGTATGACCATTTTCGTTTATAAGGAGGAATTATGCATACACTCGTAATAATCAGACATGGAGAAAGTCAGTGGAATAAGCTGAACCTGTTTTGTGGCTGGACGGATGTAGATTTGACAGAAACAGGGTATGAAGAAGCCCATCAGGCAGGAAGACTTTTGAGAGAAGGAAATTACCATTTTGACATATGCTATACGTCTGTTTTAAAGCGGGCAATCCATACTGCTTATACTGTTCTTGATGAATTGGATCTGGCATGGATTCCCATGGTAAAAGATTATCATTTGAATGAACGTCACTACGGCGCGCTCCAAGGCTTGAACAAGAAGGAAACAGCAGAGAAATATGGTGACTCCCAAGTCCATCTTTGGCGCCGTTCTTATGATGTGCGGCCGCCGGCTTTGCCGAAGGATGATGAACGAAATCCTGCAAAACAGGCGCCTTACCGTCGGTATAAAGGAACTGTGGAGCTGCCGCTGACGGAATGCCTGAAAGATACCGTGGCCCGTGTAGCACCTTATTTTGAATCGGAAATCAAGCCTAAAATTGAATTGGGAGAAAATGTTTTAATTACAGCCCACGGAAACTCTATCCGTGCTCTGAGAAAGTATTTGGAAGATATTTCTGATGATGAAATTGCCGGTATGAATATTCCTACAGGTGTGCCACTTGTATACCATTTGAATGAGGACTTTACAGTTGATCATGTAGGTTATCTTGGTGATGAAGACATAATTCGTGCGAAAATTGACGCTGTAAAAATGCAGTCTGTTCGTACGGAAGAAAAGAAGTAAATTTTACGGGATAAAGGCAGTATAGTGCCGTGAGGTGTATGACGGAAAAGATAAATTCATTTGATTTTTATGTACCGATGGACATTCCCCTTGTCCTGGAGGGCGGCGCTATGCGAGGTGTTTTTGAGGCAGGCGTTTTAGATGTATTTATTGAAAAAGGGCTCCATTTCCGGAAGGTAGTTGGTACGTCAGCAGGAGCCATGCAGGGAATGTGTTATATGTCCGGACAAAAAGGACGCAATATCCGAATCAATACGACTTATTGTAATGATCCGCGGTACATGGGAATAAAACATCTTCTCAGAGAAAAGAACTATTTCAATTTTAAATTCATGTTTGGCGAGCTGGCAAATGAACTGGATCCTATGGACATGGAAACATATCGTGCATCAGATACTGAATTGTATGCTGTTGTAACCGACGGACAAACAGGGAAGGCACGTTATATTTCAAACAAAAGCCGCAGTGAGGAAGACTTTGTGAAAGCCGTAGAAGCGAGTGCATCCATTCCTGTTCTTTCGCCGCCTGTAGAAATAGATGGCATTCCTTATGTGGATGGCGGACTTGCCATGCCACTTGTTCCATTTTATGATGAACTTCCTTTTCCTGTAAAAAAATCTGTATATATATTGACACGGCCGATTTCCTACAGAAAAAGGCAGATGCCCTATTTCTTGAGGAAGATGGCAGAAGCCGTGTGGGGAAGAAAATATCCTGCCATTGTAGATTCCATGTGTACTATTCCGGAACGGTACAATGCACGGCTGGAAAAGATTTTACAGATGGAAAAAAAGGGAGATGTTTTTATTTTCCGTCCTGAAAATCCGGTGAAAGTCAGCCGGGCAGAACGGAACCCTGCCAAACTTCGTGTGCTTCATGGCGAAGGATACAGAATCGGCATGATGCGCTTTGATGAATTAATGAGGTGGCTTCATGGATGAAGTGAATTTGACAACTCACAGTGAAGAAGAAACAATGGCCTTTGGTGAGTGGATTGGCGCTCATGCAGTGAATGACCTGTTTATCGCCTTAAATGGTGACCTTGGTACGGGAAAAACACACTTTGTCCAGGGGCTGGCTAAGGGAATGGGTATCAATGATGCGGTTGGCAGTCCTACCTTTATGATTATGAATTATTATGAGGGGGTACTGCCACTGAAGCATTTTGATTTTTATCGGTTGGGTGACGAAGAAGATTTATATAATATCGGATGGGAGGAGTACAGCAGCGGTGGCGTGACAGTCGTAGAGTGGGCGGATGTGTTTCCTGCTTTGCTGCCGCCGGAAAGTATTACTGTCCATATAGAAAGAATCAATGAGACTATGCGCCATATTTCCCTGTGCTGGGGAAAAGGCGCTCCGGAATCAGTTGTAAAGGAGATTATAAAGTATGTTGCTTGCCATTGATACCTCTTCTTTTGTTCTCAGTTGTGCGCTGGCGGAGAAGGACAAGCTTGTAGCCGAGTGGACAGTACAAAAAAGGTTAACCCATTCAGAACAGCTCATACCACATATGGATGAAATACTGAAAGATGCAGGAGTGGATCAAAAGGAGATTACTGCCATTGCTGCTGCCAAAGGACCGGGGTCGTTTACCGGTCTCCGTATCGGACTTGCTACCGCAAAGACAGCAGCTTATATATGGGAAGTTCCGCTTATCGGCGTAGATACCCTGGAAGCGCTGGTATGGAATCTGGTTGGCGCGAGAGCTTTTATTCTTCCCCTGCTGGATGCCCAGCGTGGAAACGTTTATGCGGCGATGTATGGCTCTTTTGATGAGATATGGCAGGAAGCACCCGCAGAAGCAGCCTCTATTGATGAAGTGGTTAAAGCAGCAGCCAGCCATGGCGGACCGATTCTTGCTGTAGGTGAAGGTGCAGAAATGTATCGGGAAAAGCTTCTTGCAGAAGGGATACAGGTGGCACCACCCCATAATTGCTGTGCCCGTGCCTCTTCAGTGGCGATGGCCGCATTTGTCCGATGGGAAAAAGGACAAATTGATGATCCCCTTCAGCTTATGCCAAATTATATTCGCAGAAGTGAGGCAGAGGTTTTATGGGAAAAACTTCACGGTATGAATTAATAGTTATAAAAGCAGAAGAAAAGGATATCAGCGATATTTATCAAATTGGGACAGTTTCTTTTTCTGATGCTTGGCGTGAAGAAACTATAAGAAATGATATGAAGGGCGGACACAGCTGTTATTTCATTGCAAAACTTGCCAAAAAAGTTATTGGATATGGATGTTTTTGGTTTATTGCTGATGAAGCCCAGCTAATGAATATAGGTGTGCTTCCTGAGTATCGTCGTATGGGAGCAGCGGAAAAAATATTGAAGCAGGGGTTGGAGGAAGCTGCGGAGCGTCATATGGAAGTCATTTTTCTCGAGGTTCGTGTGAGTAATCTGCCTGCCCAGTCGCTATACAGGAAACATAATTTTCAAACGGTCAGCGTAAGACAGGATGTCTATGAACTGCCCCGTGAAAATGGATATATCATGTCCCGGAAGGTGTAAGGAGATAAAATGAAAATCTTAGCGTTTGAAACAAGTTGTGATGAAACTTCCTGCGCTGTTATCGAAGACGGACGGAAGATTTTATCCAATGTTATTTCCACACAAGTTCCTATACATAAAAAATTTGGCGGCGTTGTGCCCGAGATTGCATCCCGGCACCATATTGAAGACGTTCTTCCTGTGGCTATTGAAGCACTGGAAGAAGCCCGAGCCGGCTGGGAGGATATCGATGCTGTTGCTGTTACACAAGGGCCGGGGCTGGTGGGTGCTCTTTTGGTGGGCGTAGCTGCAGCCAAGACGGCAGCATGGGTTTTAGGAAAACCGTTAATTGCGGTGAACCATATGGAAGGACATATTTTTGCCAACCTTCTCCAGTATTCTGATTTGGAACCTCCCTTTTTATCGCTTGTCGTTTCCGGTGGACATACTATGCTTGTTGTTGTTCGTGACTACAATACTTTTGAACTCCTTGGACAGACGAGAGATGATGCGGCCGGTGAAGCTTTTGATAAAATTGCACGGGTTATGGGGTATCCTTATCCCGGCGGTCCTTATATCGATAAATTGGCAAAAGCGGGAAATCCTAATGCTATAGAATTCCCGCTGGCCTTGAGGAAAGAACATAGTTTCGATTTTTCGTTCAGTGGATTGAAATCCGCTGTGATTAACTACATTCATGCGAAAGAGATGAAGAAGGTTCCCGTTTCTTATGAAGATGTAGCTGCTTCTTTCCAAAAAGCGGTTGTAAACGCATTGCTTGAAAAGACAATGGCAGCTTTGGATAAAACGAAGTTGAAAACAGTAGCCTTAGCAGGCGGCGTCGCGGCGAACAGCGGACTTCGTGAAGCAATGGAGAAAAACTGTCTGAAAAGAAATGTTCGTATATGCAGTCCTGCCCCCGGGCTTTGTACGGATAATGGCGCTATGATTGGCTGCCGGGCGTATTACATGGCGCAAAAGGGGGATTTTGCGCCAATGACATTGAACGCAGATCCACGCCTTCCCTTTCTGGCAGAACGGGGGGAAGGTTTAAGGGTAATTTAATACAGGCGGTACTTATGAATCAGCTCTATTCGCTGGCCCGTGAGATGACGAATCTTACGGATGTGCAGATTCGTATTTTGGATCATATGGAAGCAGCTCTCCAGTTCGCTGCTGATATTTCCAAAAATCAAATTTACATCTGCGCAAAAGGAAAAAATGAAAGTGTAGAAATAGTTCTTTTGGCGGCAAAGCCTTCTTATTCCATGGGGAATACCTTTTTTGACAGAGGGGATGCCTATTTAGATGAGGAATTTACTCTTGTGGAAAATGTATTCTCTACAGGCAGTAAAGTCGTTGGACGAAAAGAACTCGATTTAGGGCGGTTGGTAGCGCTGACAGCATATCCTGTTTTTGATAATGCCGGGATTCCTTTTGCTGTAGCTGCTTTTCTGTCTAATTCCCAGTCTCAGCAACAGGTTCTTACCGATACGGCTTATATGATGCTCCAAGTGCCGATGGAAGAAGGGGCGTACCATTATCTTCGTCCCCAGGATGGGATGGTTATCCTTGATTCCGTAGGACGTATCATGTATGCCAATGATATGGCGGATGATTTATATTTTGTTCTTGATAAGGAAACGGTGGAACGGAAAGAAATCATTGGGCATTCTATGGTTCATCTGCCATTGGTGGATAAAATTATGGAAACGAAAAAGCCGGCATATGGCGATGAAGTATCCGGGAATATGATATTGTCTGCCTGGGGAATGCCTATTCTTTCCGGCGGCCGTGTGTCTCGCACGATCCTTCTTTTAAGTGATGTAACTGCAATCCGTGAAAAGGAACGACAGATTATGGTGAAGGACTCCGTTATTCGAGAAATACACCATCGTGTGAAGAATTCTTTGAATACTATTGCCGGGATACTTCGGATGCAGGCGCGCCGGGCAAAAGATACTGATACGAAAGAGGCATTGAGAGTTGCGGTGAACCGCATATTGGGAATTTCCCAAATCCATGATGTTTTGGCGAGCCAAAGCGGGGACCATGTGAATTGGAATGTATTTTTGGATAAAATCTGCCGGCTTTCTGTCGACAGTCTGGCAGTATGCCCTATCGAATTAGTACGGCCGAATAATGAAATGAAGCTACTTATTAATTCGGAAAAAGCGGTTCCATTGGCTATTGCTACAAGTGAATTAATTCATAATTCTATTGCCCATGGTTTTAAAGGTATGGAAGACGGTGTACTTATTGTAAGTGCTTCTGTAGAAAATGGTATGCTCCATACCTGTGTGAAAAATAATGGGCATATCTTAGATACACATTTCAGTACGAAATCTTTCGATCTGGGGTTGCAGATTGTCCGTACCTTAGTAGAAATAGAATTAAATGGTTCTTTTATATTGAAAAATAAAGGAGATATGGCAGAAGCCCATATCCGAATCCCTTTATCGATTATGGAGAACAAAAGATGAGTGAAACATATCGTATCGTTATTGCCGATGATGAAGCGATTATATGTATGGATTTAAAAGAAATATTAGAAGAGGCAGGGCATGAGGTGGTCGGTATATGTGCAGATGGCGTGCGTGCCTTGGAACTGGTAAAAGAGGAAAAACCGGATCTCGTGATTCTAGATGTACAGATGCCGAAGCTTGATGGATTACAGGCTGCAAAACTGATTGCCCATGATGATTTGGCGCCTGTTGTCCTTTTAACCGCTTATGGTGATGCGGAGACGGTGGAGAAAGCGAAACGATCCCATGTTTTTGGCTATGTCATGAAGCCGGTAGAAGAAAGAAATTTATTTCCTGCACTTCAGATTGCTGTCAGTCAGTATCGCAGCAGACATGAAATAGCACACCGTGTGAAAGAAATGGAGAGGGAACTGGCATCACGCAAGATCATTAACCGCGCCAAAGGGCTGCTGATGGATTACTATCATATCAGTGATGAAGAAGCTTATCATAAAATGCAGCAGACCAGTATGCGTCGTGGAATTCTCTTGACTGATGTGGCGCAAAAAGTTATTAAGGAAATTATGGTGAGAAAGAATATGCTGTCATAATTGTTCATGGTGTCCATATTTATATTCGATCAAAGGAGTGATGAAAATGAAATTTATATTTTTGGGACATGCGTGCTTCCAGATTGATACAGGAAAGGAAAAACTGCTTTTTGATCCTTTCCTCACCGGGAATGGACTTGCCGAAGAAGCTGCCAGCAAAGTAGAATGTGACTATATTTTTCTTTCCCATGCCCATGCGGATCATTTTGGAGATGCTATTGCCATTGCGGAACGGACAGGTGCAAAAGTCATCGCTATTCCTGAAGTCATCGGACTTTTTCCGAAAACCGTAATCAATTTCCAGCCCATGAACCTTGGGGGAACTTTTACGGCGCCTTTCGGTAAAGTGAAAATGGTGCAGGCCATCCACAGCTGTGGTGTGGCAGGCGGTATTCCTTGCGGATTTGTACTGTCTTTCAATAATGGTTTGACACTTTACTTTGCCGGAGATACGGCACTCTTTGGCGATATGAAACTTTTTGGGAAACTTTTTGATATTGACTATGCTGTTCTTCCTATCGGTGATAACTATACTATGGGACCAAAAGATGCGATTTTGGCAGCGAAATTTTTAAAAACGAAAAAAGTTATTCCCGTCCACTATAATACATGGCCTGTTATTTCACAAAATCCTGAAGAATTTAAGAAGGCGGCAGCGCGGGAAAATGTTTCTGTTGTAGTTGTGAAGCCAGGAGAATCCGTCGAATTATAATTGTAGGAGATGAGAAAATATAAAGGGCAGGTATTATTTGCGTTCTAAGGCTGATAATACCTGCCCTTTAAGCAGAGTAGCGAAAGTGGTGGACTAGCACAAAATATCATACTGTGAGAGGGATGGATTTAATCTCCGATGAAAACGTATTGACAATTCATGGGGGCAAGAATATACTAATAACGTAAGTTTAGCACTCGATATGAGTGAGTGCTAATAAAGGTGATAAAGATGGCAAAATGGACAATGAATGATGCTTTTGACGGACTTAATGAACTGACTGAAAGAAAAAGAAGAGTGCTGTGGGCTATTGTTCAGGATTATTCTTCTACGGCTGAGCCGGTTGGATCCCGTACTATTGCACGGAAATATGATTTAGGTGTAAGCAGTGCCACTATTCGCAATGAAATGCAGGATTTGGAAGATGAAGGGTATCTTGAACAGCCTCATACTTCCGCGGGACGGGTTCCTTCTATTAAAGGGTACCGGTACTATGTGGATTGGCTTATGCAGCCGTCTCCTGTGACTCCTGAAGAAGAGTCTCTCCTTGTGGAGGCATTGACTGGTCACGTGGCAAAGGTAGATGAGATATTTCGAAATATGGCTAAGGTTGTGTCAATGCTTACACGTTCATTGTCAGTAGCAGCCTCTTCCGGACAACAAAGTATATTGAATTATATCCGTTTTCTTCCATTAGATGGCAGGCGGGCAATTCTTCTTGTAGTTACCGGTGGGGGGGAAGTGTCAAATGCAATTATAAAGATTCCTGATGATTCATCTTTTGATGAGATGCAGCTGCTTGCTGATAAATTGAATCATTTCCTTCATGGACGGGATTTGGCGCGTGTGGATGAAAAGTTTATTATGTCTTTCCAAAAAGACGTGGAAAGAGATTTATCCCCTTATATACATATTTTTGCAGCTATGCAGGAGGCAGTGAAAACGCAGAAACAGGTTTATTCTGACGGTGCGTCACAGTTGATTGAGCAGCCTGAGTTTCAAAATGTGGAGAAAATGCAGGATATATTGAATTTATTGGAAAAGCGGGATATACTGGAAAGCATGCTTCTCTCCACTATGGATCGTCCGATTGCGGTCCATATAGGTACAGAAAATGCATTTAAGAATTTTGAAGATTTATCTGTGGTACGGGCGCAATTTACGGCCAATGGCAAAGTGATTGGATCTATGGCTGTTTTGGGGCCTACCCGTATGCAGTATGAAAAAGTAGTAGGGATGATGTATTTCATGCAGCATCAATTAAATCAACTCTTGGAAAAGGATGATGATTAAATTTTTGAGTCAATGGTAATGATTCATAAGATAAGAAGAGTCTCAAAAATAAAGTGAGGAGGTTTTGTGAATGGCAGAAAATAAAGATAAAGTAAAATTAGAAGATACTTTTTCTGCTGATGAGGCAGCTGTAAAAACTACTTCTGAAAATAAAGAAGAAAAAGCTGCAGTGAGAGAAGAAGTCCTGGGAAAGGTAGAAGCTGATTTGGCAACTTATAAAAATAAGGCGGAAGAAGCAGAGTCCAAACTGGCAACTACAATTTCTCAATATATAAGACTTCAGGCGGATTTTGAAAATTTCCGCCGCCGCAGCCGTGAAAATGAGGCGAAACTGTCAGATACGGTGAAAGCAGGTACAATGAAGGAATTTCTTCCGATTGTGGATAATTTTGAAATGGCTCTTACGCAGATAAAAAGAAGCAGCGCTCCTGATACATTTATTCAGGGGGTTGAATTGCTGCTTAAGCAGTTTGTGAAATTTTTAAATGATTCCGGTGTCACAGAAATTGAAGCGGTAGGAAAGCCTTTTGATCCCCATTTTCATGAAGCAGTTATGCAAATTTCTTCTGATGAATGGGAAGATGATACAGTTTCTATGGTATTAAAGAAGGGATACATGTATAAAGATATGGTGCTCCGGCCTTCCTCTGTACAAGTTTCCCATAAACCTTAATTTTTGTAAAAAAGTCATTAATTATCAGGCAAAGCCTGAAAAGAAAGGGGACATAGTAAATGTCAAAAGTAATTGGTATTGATCTTGGTACAACCAACTCTGTCGTAGCTGTTATGGAAGGTGGTGAACCTGTCGTCATTTCCAATGCGGAAGGTTCCCGCCTGACTCCGTCGGTGGTAGGTTTTTCTAAAAATGGAGAAAGGCTGGTAGGACAGCTTGCGAAGCGCCAGGCCGTCTCCAATCCGGATCGCACCGTTGTTTCTATTAAGCGGCACATGGGTGAAGGAAATTACAAAGTAAATATTGATGGAAAAAGTTACACGCCGCAGGAAATTTCTGCAATGATTTTACAGAAACTGAAAACAGATGCGGAAGCTTATCTTGGAGAAACAGTTACTGATGCGGTTATTACCTGCCCGGCATACTTTACTGACAGCCAGCGTCAAGCGACAAAAGATGCAGGTACTATTGCGGGTTTGAATGTGCTCCGTATTATCAATGAACCGACGGCATCTTCTCTTGCTTACGGTCTGGATAAAATAAAAGATGGCAAAGAACATCGTTTTCTTGTTTATGACCTTGGCGGCGGTACTTTCGATGTGTCCATTTTGAATTTAGCTGATGGTGTATTTGAAGTGGAAGCTTCCCATGGCAATGGACATCTTGGCGGTGATGATTTTGATGCCCGTATTATGGACTGGATCGCTACTACTTTTAAAGCACAGAATGGTTTTGAATTGCACCGTGATCCAATGACCAATCAGCGTTTGAAAGAAGCGGCTGAGAAGGCAAAGATCGAGTTGTCCAATGTTATGTCTACCGATATCAATCTTCCGTTTATTACCATGGATGTGAACGGACAGCCGGTACATTTCAATGCCGCTCTGACTCGTGCCATGTTTGACAAGATTACGGAAGATCTCGTTATGGATACTATGGAACCGATTGACTTAGCATTGAAAGATGCGGGGCTTACTGTAAACGATATTGACAAGGTTCTTCTTGTCGGCGGCTCTTCCCGTATCCCTGCCGTACAGACGCTGATTAAGAATAAGTTTGGCAAAGAGCCGAGCAAGAGTGTTAATCCTGATGAATCCGTTGCTGTTGGTGCGGCTATTCAGGCGGGCGTACTAAAAGGAGAGGTCAAAGATGTTCTCCTTCTCGACGTAACACCATTGTCTCTTGGTATTGAAACACTCGGCGGTGTATTTACGACTATGATTAAAAGAAATACAACGATCCCGACATCCAAGAGCCAGGTATTTTCTACTGCCAGCGACAATCAGCCGTCTGTAGATATTCATGTGCTCCAGGGGGAAAGGCCGATGGCTGCCAACAATAAGACATTGGGGCGGTTTGAATTGTCCGATATCCCGCCGGCTCCTCGTGGAGTACCACAGATTCAGGTTACTTTTGATATTGACGCTAATGGCATTGTCCATGTTTCTGCAAAAGATTTGGGGACAGGCAAGGAACAGAAAATTGATATTAAATCTTCTTCTGGCCTGACTGATGAAGAAATTGAAAGAATGCAGCAGGATGCGAAAGCCCATGAAGAAGAGGATAAGAAGCATAAAGAAATTATTGAAGAAAGAAATAAGGGTGAAGCACTAATTTATCAGGCTCAGAAAACGATTAAAGATCTTGGCGATAAGGCCGATGCGGAAAAGGTAAAAGAAATCAATGAAGCGATTACCCGGCTACAGGAAACACTAAAAGGGGAAGATGCAGAAAAGATGAAAGCTGATGCGGAAGCGCTCACAAAGCCCCTTTATGAAATGACCAGCAAGATGTACGAGGCGGCCCAACAACAGGGTGCATCGGAAGCAGGAGCTGCCCAACAGGATTCCCAGCAGAAAAAGAAATCGGATGATAATGTGGTTGATGCAGATTACAAAGTGGTTGATGACGATAATAAATAACAGCCAGTGGTTAGTTAGCATACGGGCTGCGGGTGATTTTCGGTTATCCGCAGCTCTATGCTGTTTATTGTAGCAGAAAAGGATTGTGTTTCTGGAATGGCAAATCGGGATTATTATGAAGTCCTTGGCATTGATAAAAACGCCACGGAAGCAGATATAAAAAGAGCATACCGGAGAATGGCCCGCAAATACCATCCGGATTTGAATAAGGAACATCCGAAGGAAGCGGAAGAAAATTTTAAAAAGGTAAATGAGGCATACCACGTTCTTTCTGATGCGGATAAAAGAGCGCAATATGATCAGATGGGGCACGATGCCTTTCGTCAAGCGGCGCGGAATGGCGGCGGACCGGGAGGTTTCGGCGGAACTGGCGGTTTTGATTTCAGCAGCTTTGGTGGCGGAGCAGGCGGTTTTGACTTCGGCGATATTTTCGATATGTTTGGCGGAGGTGGGAGAAGGAGCCGAAATGGTCCGGAACAGGGGGCGGATCTCCGCTATGATATGGAAATTACTCTTCGTGAGGCGGCCAGTGGTATTCATAAGACCTTTACTGTAACGAAAAATGAAACTTGTGACCATTGTCATGGGGATGGAGCGGAACCGGGAAGTTCAGTAGACACCTGCCATGCCTGTCATGGTACAGGTCAGCAGCGTATTGTTCGGAACAGTCCTTTCGGGCAGATGGTGAATGTTGTGACTTGTCCGGATTGTGGCGGTACAGGCAAAATTATTAAAAATAAATGCAGCCGCTGCCATGGGAGCGGTACGACCCGTAAGCAGAAGAAATTGGAAGTAAATATTCCTGCAGGCGCAGATACGGGTGTACGTATGCGTATTTCCGGTGAAGGAGAACCCGGTAAACGGGGAGGGCCGAAGGGGGATCTTTATGTATATATTTACGTCAGATCTGATCCTGATTTTGAACGGCAAGGGGATGATCTTTACTGCAGGGTACCTGTTTCTTTCCCGACAGCGGCGTTGGGAAGCACTATCCAGGTAAAAACGTTGGATAAACAGGTGGAACTCAAGATTCCTGCAGGAACGCAGAGTGGTACACGTTTTCGTATTTCAAAAGAGGGAATGCCTCGCCTGCAGTCATCCTATAAGGGCGATTTATATGTGGAAGTGAAAGTGGTTGTTCCGAAAAAGCTGAAAGAAAATCAGAAAGAAGCTCTTTTGAACTATGCGAATGTATCAGGTGAAGATGTTACCCAGTATAAAGGGAAGGGCTCGTGGCTGGATAAAATTATTGACAAAATAAAAAGTTGCTGAATCTTGGAGTAGAAAAATCGTATCCTCTGAAAGAGGATACGATTTTTTCGTACCGTGATCTATTATTAGAAGAAAAAATGGAAAATCGCAAGGAAAACGGTTCCCGGAATTCCGAAGATAGCAATAACGACAATGTCAAAAAAGCTCCACGGCATATGGACAATATGCAGTAAATTGATGACGTAATATAACAGACCGCCCAAAATAATATTTCCAAGTAAAGGAAATACGGCACAGCTTAGGAATTTCCACAAAAGAAAAATACAAATAGCAGATGTAATGAGACCGACGATGCTGGCATCCATAATTTCCATAGAGAACCTCCCGATGATGAATCAATTTGATATATTTTAGTATTTCAAGAAATCTGATTAGTAAGGTGAGAAGCCCTGTAAAAAAGCATATGCTTCATGTATGTGTAAGTTGTCCGGTTTTTTACACAAAGCACACGCTTTTACATTTCTTTTCTATTTTCTACTGCGCCGGCCAATGTCATGCTGTCAGCATATCCTACGTCACCGCCGGCAGGAAGGCCGCGGGCAATCCGTGTAACACGGACAGAAAGCGGTTTAATCAGGCGGGACAGGTAGTATGCTGTCGCTTCGCCTTCTGTATTGGGGTCTGTCGCAATAATGACTTCTTTTACTGTATCATCGGCGAGCCTGTTTAAGAGCTCTTTGATTTTGAGCTGTTCTGGACCAATACCATCAAGAGGGGAAAGGACGCCGTGGAGAACATGGTACAAACCATGGTATTCATGGCTCTGTTCTAGTGCCTGCACATCCTGAGGATGCTCCACTACACAAATCACTGATGAATCGCGTCGGTTGTCACCACAAATCTCACAGGGGTCTGATGTAGCTAAATTACAGCAGATAGAACAATAGCAAATCTTATCCCGTGCAGAATGGATGACATTGATAAATGCGTCTATATCTTCTTTAGGACGTTCCAACATAAAGTAAGCAAGCCGTCTTGCCGTTTTTACACCGATTCCGGGGAGTTTGCGGAATTGTTCGGCTACAAGTTCTAAATCACTGTTCATCAGAACATGCCGCCGGGGAGACCAAGGCCGCCGGTGACCTTGCTCATACCTTTCTGTACCATTTCATCAGCTTTTTTGCCTGCTTCATTGACAGCAGTGGTGATGAGATCTTCTAACATTTCCGGATCTTCCGGATCAATAGCATCTTTTGCGATTTTCAGGGAAACAATTTTTTTTTCGCCATTCATAATGAGAGCCACAGCACCGCCGCCTACAGAAACGTCAACTGTCTGCTGTTTTAATTCTTCCTGTATCTTTTGCATATCTTCCTGCATTTTACGAGCCTTTTTCAACATATTCTGCATCTGTGCCTTGTTGCCAAACATAAATAATTCCTCCTCGAAAAGCGATTGTTACCTTTTACAAATAAAACTTATAATTTCACATTCATTATTATACCGTATATCGGCAAATATAGTAAATTTGTCAAATTGGATCTATTTCTTTTCATAGATATCACAGTCGGAAAGAATTCGGAAAGCTTTTGCAAGTGCAGGCATATCTTTCTCATCGTCTGGGATTTCAGATTTTTCAACCAGTCGGTAATCACTATCTGCGGTTTCCGCCATCGGTTCCTTTTCAGTTTCATGAACCGATGCTGCGGAATCTGTATACATTTGCACTTGCCTAAGAGCATCTGCTTCATCGACAGTACCTTTCAAGATGGAATGGAATTCGACAGGAATTCCGATGGCATTTATGAACGCATCTTTGATTGTATTCTGATAGCCTTTATTATTTCCTGCGAGAACAAGGTAAGGCTGGGAGGCTACTGCAATAGCCCGGGATTTACTTAACAGGATCAGACTGCTTTTTTGAAGACAGTATAAAATATCAATGCGATGGTTAATTTCAAAAAATGCCAGTACCTTTGCCCATATATCATTATAGGTCGAGGGATCCAGAAGTGTTTCACCAATTTCATGGCTGGTTTCAGCCTTCTTTTCTTCGGGAGATTTTTTTGGTTTACAGGGAAGAGACGGCTTACTTTTTGTGGCAGGTTCCATTTTTACCGGTGTTTTATCAGCAGGAGGGGGCGGTACCACTTCCTTTGGAGAATCCGGGCAGGTGGTTGTACTTGCCGCAGGGGCGGGGGTAAGTGCTGTAGGTGTGACGAGAGGTATAGAAATCGTTGGGGGCAGTATGGCGGGTGACGGAGCAGCGGGTATAGTTTCGGTTTGCGGGAGCGTGCTGCTTTTCATAAGTACAGATACGTTTTTTTCCAATGCTGTGATCCGTTCTTCTAAACTGTCCAATGCCTGTGAACCACGGAGACGGCATAGGCGGAGAAGTCCCATTTCAGCACTCATGCGGGGAGATGAACTTCTGTTAGCTTCAGAAAAAGAATGGTGGAGAGAATCGAAAAGTGCGTCCAAGTAAGCATCACTTAATTCCTGAGCATCTTTTTGTATAACAGAAATCTTATTTCCATAAGCAGATAATTCCGGTGCGTTTGGATTCACTTTGCAGATCATAATACTTCTGAAATGTTCCAGTAAATCAGAAAGTATAGCGGAAGGTTCCTTTCCGTCTTGGAGAATCTTATAAAAAAGCTGAAGTGTGGCACTGCTTTTTCCACACACAATCATGTGGAACAAATCTATAATCTGTTCTTTGTCCGTAAGGCCTAGAAGATCATAGACTATTTCTGCAGAAAGCTCATTACCTGCTGATGCGCCGGAACATTGATCCAAAAGAGACAGCGCATCACGAAGACCGCCTTCTGCGCGTACAGCAATTAAAGCAGCCGCTTCAGGGGTGAGAGAAAGATGGCTTTCTTGGGAAATGTGCAGTAAATGTTCCTTGATGTCATTTACAGAAATACGGTGGAATTCATACCGCTGGCAGCGGGATAAAATTGTAAGCGGAATCTTGGCAGGTTCTGTGGTGGCAAGGATAAAGAGTACATGGGCCGGAGGTTCCTCCAAAGTTTTTAGAAGGGCATTAAACGCTTCTTTTGTCAACATATGGACTTCATCAATGATATAAACCTTTTTATTCCCCGCTACAGGAAGAGTACGAACCGATTCGCGAAGTACGCGAATTTCATCAACACCACGGGCAGAAGCGCCGTCTATTTCATAAACATCCATACTGGCGCCGGTATTAATTGATTTACAGTTAGCACATTCATTGCAGGGATTGCCATTTTTTAAATCAAGGCAATTTACTGCTTTGGCAAGAATTCGTGCCATACTTGTCTTTCCTGTGCCACGGGGGCCGGAAAACAGATAGGCATGGGCAAGGCGGTTTTGTTCAAATGCGCGAAGAATGGGAATGGAAATATGCTTTTGCCCGATTATTTCTTTAAAAGTGCTTGGGCGCCATTTTCTGTATAGTGATAGGTAAGCCATTGAACCCTCCTTGGACAAGGAATAACAGCCTTTAATAGAAAGATGTATAAATTAATTATACCAAAAATAACATAAAAAAAGACTTTACAACTCTCATTTATGACAGCCTTCAGAATACACCGTGGCACATAGAAAGGGCCACTTACTGCTGCTTCCTCTCGGACCTGACAGGATTCATGGGATTCCATTGCACGGGACCCGAAGACTGCCATAAATCAGAACTGTAAAGCCATGTGCTGTTATTATACTATACGGACTTTATTTTGCAAAATATTTTATTTCTGAGAGCTAATCCAAGCAAAATATTTTTGTTTTGATTGAAAAAAGCGTGATAATTTAAAAGAATATAACCTTTTCTAAATGACAATTTTCAGGAGGAAATGGTAGAATAATATAGAATTCATTTCTGAAGGAGGAAACGACATGGAATACCGTATTGAACATGATATGCTGGGAGAAGTGAAGGTACCGGCTGATCATAAATGGGGAGCTCAGACACAGCGGTCTTTTGAAAATTTTAAAATCGGTAAAAATAAAATACCTGAAGATATTATTCGTGCTTTTGCCATACTGAAAAAGTGCGCCGCCATAGCGAATAAAGAAGCCGGAAAATTATCAGTTGAAAAGCAGAAGGTTATTTGTGAGGTTTGTGACGAAATCATTGCGGGAGAGTGGAAAGAAGAATTTCCACTTGTTGTATATCAGACCGGATCCGGTACACAGAGCAATATGAATATGAATGAAGTAATTGCACATATTGCTAATGAAAAATTGGGGAGCAAAAAAAGTGAAACCCGTATTCATCCCAATGACGATGTGAATATGTCCCAGTCATCTAATGATACGTTCCCGACAGCTATGCACATCGCTGCTGTGGAGACACTTCATAACAAACTGTACGGACCATTGAATCATCTTATTGAGATTTTTGAGGAAAAAAGTAAAAAGTACATGCATCTTGTCAAAATCGGACGTACCCATTTGCAGGATGCTGTCCCTCTTACTTTCGGGCAGGAAATCTCCGCATGGAAAGTGATGCTGGAAAAGAGCCGTGATATGCTTCATGATTCTGAAAAATACCTTCTTGGGCTTGCTATCGGAGGGACTGCGGTAGGAACAGGTCTGAACAGCCCGAAAGATTTCGGTGAAAAAGTATCTGCTGCTATTGCGAAAGAAACGGGATTGCCCTTTGTTTCCGAAAAAAATAAGTTTTATGCCCTTACCGGACGGGACGATTTTGTTTTTGCCCATGGCGCTCTTGAGGCGCTTGCCATGGACTGCATGAAATTCGCTGATGATATCCGTCTCCTCGGCTGCGGACCCCGTGCAGGATTAGGGGAAATCACACTCCCTGCTAATGAACCGGGATCTTCCATTATGCCCGGTAAAGTAAATCCCACGCAGTGCGAAGCCTTGACGATGGTAGCTTGTCGTGTTCACGGCAATCAGGCAGTTGTTTCCTTTGGGGCTTCCCAGGGGCGATTTGAACTGAATGTATTTGCTCCTGTTATGGCAGAAGCCTTCATCGAATCAGCCGCTATTCTGGGTGAAGCCATCCACTCTTTTGATATCCATTGTGTGGAAGGTATGCTGGTCAATGAAGACAGGATGGCTGAATTGGTAGAAAGATCACTTATGCTTGTCACTGCGCTTTCTCCGCATATCGGTTACGAAAAATCCGCAAAGATTGCCGAAACTGCTTTTGCCGATAACAGCTCCTTGAAAGAAGCTGCTTTGAAACTGGGCTACGTGACAGAAGAAGATTATGATCGCTTTGTCGTGGCAAGAGATATGACCAATTTGGACAGATGATTTGCTTCATAGAATTGTGAAGAACTGTCCTGTGTAATCATAGGCAGTTCTTTTTTATCGTAATTTTGCTGAAAAATTGTAAAAAAGATTTTGGGAATGGTGCTTTTTGAATAATTGACGATATAGATATTCATTCATATAATAGTGAAAATAGGAATATGTATTAAGAAGGATTTTTTATGGTTGCATATACGGAATTATTTTCTTCTTTTTTAAGAAAGAATCAAATTAAGCTGAATGAACCCATGAGCCGTCACACAACATTTGGTATCGGTGGGGCAGCGGACTGTTTTGTTATGCCTGAAACGATAGAGGAGCTGCAGAAAGTCATTGTGGAGGTCACTAAAGCGAATGTGCCGTTTTTTATTCTTGGGGGCGGCGCAAATTTGCTTGTTCGTGATAAAGGAATCCGCGGTGTAGTGATTTATACGGGACGGCTGCAGTCTATTATTCATGAAGGAAACCGGCTCCGTGTAGCTGCGGGTGTTTCTACGGCAAAGGCTGCCAAGGCGGCAATGGAGTATGGCCTTTCAGGGATGGAATTTGCCGCCGGTATTCCCGGAACTATAGGTGGAGCGGCGTACATGAATGCTGGTGCGTATAACGGGGAGATGGCAGATATTGTGGTGTCTGTTCTTTCCTGTAATCGGAATGGGCAGTTGTCTGTTTACAATAAATCGAAGCTTCATTATGATTACCGCCACAGTCTTTTTATGGAGAATGGTGAAATAATTGTGGAAATTACAGTGGAGCTTGCACCTGGTAATATTCATGACATAGAAGTAATGATGGAAGAGTTTAATCGCCGCCGCCGCATGAAGCAGCCGTTGGAGAAGAAGAGTGCAGGAAGTACGTTTAAGCGTCCTGCTGGATATTTTGTGGGGCAAATGATTGAGGAGATGGGACTAAAGGGATTTGCCGTAGGTGATGCAAAGGTAAGCATGAAACATGCTGGGTTCCTTATCAATGACGGACATGCGTCCTGTACGGATATGATGAACCTGATTTCTGAAATTAAGCGCCGGGTTTTTGATGGGTATGGTGTGGAACTTATGACGGAAGTGCAAATTGTAGGAGAAGAGTAGTTTTGTCTTGTAAGGATTGGACAGGCTGCCTGCGGACAGGGAGAATCGTATGGATGTTTTAGCATTTACAGGACCGCCGGGATCAGGGAAAAGTGACCGTGCACTTGTGGTAGCTTATGAAAATAAAGCTTCTTGTATTATCGATGATGGGATCCTGATATATCATAATCGTATTGTGGCAGGAAAGTCGGCAAAAAGGGAAGCCAGCCGTTTAACGGCGGTACGCCGCGCGCTTTTTTGGGATTCAAATCAGGCGGAAGATGTAATTTTCCATATTATGAAAATCAATCCGGAGCGTATTTTAATCCTCGGCACATCTGACCGTATGGTTCAGAAGATTGCTGCAACACTTAAGCTTCCTGCACCTTCACGGTATATTCATATCGAGGATGTGGCAAAACCTGAGGAAATTGCTCAGGCAAATTACGCACGCCATAAGGAAGGAAAGCATGTTATTCCTGTGCCGACGATGGAGCTGCGCCCCTATTTCAAAGGATACCTTGTAGATCCGCTTCAGTTTTTCCGCAATCGCAGAAGTGTAAGGGGAAAAACGAAGGGCAATGAAGAGCGATCTGTCGTCCGTCCGGTATTCAGTTATTATGGAAAGTTGTCTTTTTCAAATCATGTTATTGAAGCACTGGCACATTACGCAGTGCGTGATCTGAGAAAGATACATATCAGCCATATTTCCAGTGTGAAAAGTACAAGCCAGATGAATGGTATCATTTTGTCTCTTGACGTAACGGTCCGGCAGGGAACGCCGCAGGAGATCAAGAAACTGATTCACCTGATGCGTGACAAGATTCAGCGTGAAATTGAGCATACCACGGGTATGGCTCTGGATACAATTAAAGTCAATATCATAACTGATGTAACAGGATGAGTGGGTCTGCGCCGTAAGGGGCAGGCTTTTCATTTTCAGGAGAATGGGGGCGGTTATGATATAATTAAATATCATGGTTATACTTGGAGGACTATTTTGAAAGAAGTGTCTTTTGATAAGAAATATTTTATAGAAACCTATGGCTGCCAGATGAATGAAAGCGATACGGAACGTATCAGCGGGCAGCTGGAAGAGCTTGGCTATGTGCCGGCGGATATATTGGATGATGCCGATGTTGTTATTCTGAATACCTGCAGTATCCGGCAGAATGCAGAAGAGAAAGTATATGGCAAAATTGGAGAGGTAAAGAAATTAAAGGGGAAGAAGCCCGGTGTCCTTTTGGGGATTGCCGGATGCATGGCGCAGGAAAATAAAGGAAAGCTTATTGAGCGTATGCCGGTGATCGATTTTGTTATTGGACCATACCATATCCATGATTTAAAGGATATTGTTTCCCGCAGGGGGGCAGAAGGTTCGCATGTGGTCATGACGCAGATGAATCCGAACCGCGTGAATGATTACAGTGAACTTCATTCTGTGAGAAAAAGCCGGATTTTTGCTTGGGTACCTATTATGCAGGGATGCAATAAGTTCTGTACTTATTGTATTGTGCCTTATGTCCGCGGCAGGGAAACAAGCCGTACGATTGATGATATTTGTCGTGAGATTGAGAAACTTGCCCGAGAAGGGTATAAAGAAATCACTCTTCTTGGTCAGAATGTCAATTCCTATGGACTTGATTTTCATGATGGTACGGATTTCGGCAGTCTGATTCACGCCATTGACAAGATTGACGGAATTAAGCGTGTTCGTTATATGACGTCTCATCCCAAGGATATGACTTTTGGAATGGTGGATGCTATGGCTGCTTCACCCAAGGTGGTGCGCCATATGCATCTTCCCGTTCAGCATGGGGCGAATGAAATACTGCGGCGGATGAACCGCGGATACACAATTGAGCGTTTTAAGGAGCTTCTAAAGTACGTCCGGGAAAAGATGCCTGGCATCACTGTGACGACTGATCTGATCACTGGATTTCCTGGCGAGACGGAGGACATGCATGAGGAAACGCTTACACTCCTTAAAGAAATGAAGTTTGATTCAGCCTATACCTTTATTTATTCTCCCCGCAGAGGAACTCCTGCGGCGCGTATGACAAATCAGGTGTCTGATGCTGTCTGCCACCGCCGTTTGCAGGAAATCATGAATGTGGAAAATGAAATCAGTCTTTCTCTTAATAAGGAAATGGAAGGGAAGGTGTATACTGTCATTGCGGAAGGGGAAACAAAACAGAATCCTGATAATTGGTTCGGTCGTACATCAGGCAATAAGATGGTTATTTTTCCTAAGGCAGGGTCTCTTTCTGTGGGCGACATTTTGAAGGTGCGTGTAGATACGGCGCAGACCTGGATATTAAAAGGAACTATTGTGGAGTGATACAGATGGCAGCTAAATCTCCTTTGATGGAACAATACAAGTCTATTAAGAATGAGCACAAAGACGCATTTCTTTTTTATCGGCTCGGTGATTTTTATGAGCTTTTTTATGACGATGCAGTAACTGTTTCTCATGAATTGGAATTGACGCTGACGGGGAAGAATGCGGGCCCTGAAGGAAGAGTTCCTATGTGCGGGATTCCGTATCATGCGGCAGAAACGTATATTTACCGGCTTGTACAGAAAGGCTATAAGGTTGCCATTTGTGAACAATTGGAGGATCCGAAAAAAGCGAAAGGCTTAGTGAAGCGTGATGTGATTCGTATCGTTACGCCGGGAACGATCCTTTTTGAAAATTCTATCGCCGATAAATCCAATAATTATCTTGCTTACCTTTATGAAACGGATAATGACATTGACGCGGTACTGGCGGATATTTCCACAGGGGAATGCTGGTGGGGAATTTGGGATAAAAAGAAAGAACGGGAAGCATTTTTTGATATGCTGTCTGTTTATGCACCGACAGAAGCAGTATGCTCTTTAAGTGATAATTTTTATGGGAGACTGGAAGCTTACTGCCGGGCGCGTCTTGGAGGTTGTCTTCTTACCCGGCGTGGAGAGGAGGGGGATTATCCGGTTCCCCACGTGGCGGAAGCGTTAGGAGATGAAAATATCCGCTGTGTCTTTGCATGGCTGGCAGCATATCTAAAAGAAATGATGAAGGCTGATGCAGCAGAGTTTCATACGGTGATGCCTATTCGTGAAGAGGATTGCCTTTTACTCGGAGAAGACTGTTTACGGAATTTAGAAATCACGCGAAATATGCGTGATGGAGGGCGACGGGGAACGCTTCTTGAAATATTGGATCACACCCATACTGCCATGGGGGCACGTCTGTTACGCCGTTGGTTGGAACGCCCGTTGACGGATGTGAATCGAATTATTCAACGACAGGATGGTATTGAAGAACTGACGGGGCATACGACGGAACTTTCCCAACTGGAAGAAATGCTGGAACATGTTTTTGATTTCGAACGTATTTTAACCCGCATTGAAGCAAACACGACATCCCCAAAGGACTTACTGGCACTTAAGGCATCTCTCGGGATGATTCCCGAAATAAAGAAACTGCTTTCCGGCACAGTTTCAATAGTCCTTAGAAAATTGTCCGATCAAATGGATATCCACAGTACGGTCTATGAGCTTTTGGATCGTTCTATGAATGAAAACGGTACGGGAAACATTCGTGACGGCAAGTATATAAAAGAGGGATATTCTGCGGAACTTGATGAGGTTCGTTCCCTTTCTGAAAACAGCAGGAAATGGATTGCCGATTTGGAAGAACGAGAAAAAGAAAAAACAGGGATTAAACTGAAAATCGGATTCAATAATGTGTTCGGGTATTATTTTGAAATTACGAACGCCAACAAGGTGCCGATTCCTGAGTATTATATGCGCAAGCAGACACTTGTCAATGCAGAACGGTATATCACACCTGAATTGAAGGAGTTTGAGACAAAAGCGCTTTCAGCAAAAGAAAAAACAGAAGAACTGGAATTGAAAATTTATCAGGCTGTCAAGGCGGCTATCCGCCCTGAAATTGCTGCTATGCAGAGGACCGCAAAGGCTCTTGCGGCGCTGGATTGTTTGACGGGGCTTTCCCGGGCGGCACTGAAAGACCGTTATGTCCGTCCACAGATTACAAACAGCCGTGAAGGGCGTATTTCTATCCATGACGGACGTCATCCGATGGTGGAACATGCCCTGAAACGAGAGATGTTTGTGCCGAATGATACAGAGCTTAACCATACGGATCAAGAAATGATTATTATTACCGGGCCCAATATGGCAGGCAAGTCTACCTATATGCGTCAGGTTGCAGTACTTACGATTATGGCGCAGACCGGCTCTTTTATTCCCGCAAAAAGTGCATCATTTGCACCTGTGGACCGCATATTTACACGAGTGGGTGCGGCTGATGACATCTCTACGGGACAGAGTACATTTATGGTGGAAATGAAAGAAGTCTCTCATATTCTTTGCAATGCTACGAAGAACAGTCTTATTCTTTTGGATGAAATAGGACGCGGTACGAGTACTTATGATGGAATGAGTATCGCACGGGCAGTGGTGGAGTACCTTAATAGCAAGGTGCATGCGTATACTCTTTTTGCTACTCATTATCACGAACTTTCAGATATGGCAGCAGAAAATGAACATATCAAAAATTATACGGTTACCGTTAAGGAGCGGGGAAAAGAGATTACATTTCTCCGTCGTATTGTTCCGGGGAGTGCTGATAAAAGTTACGGCATCCATGTGGCACGGCTGGCAGGACTTCCTGAATCGCTCCTGAAGCGGGCCGATGAAATACTGGAAGGGCTGGAAGTGGAGGGAATAAAGGAAGAGCCTGCTGCTCCGGTTATAAGAAGAGAAACTGCTCTTAATTTATTTTCTTCACCGATTATAGATGAACTGGCGGATTTGGATGTCATGAGCAAGACACCCATCGAGGCGATGGAGATTTTGTTCAGGCTTAGTAAAGAAGCAAAGGAGGGGCGCTAATGTCATTAATACATATACTTGATGAAGTTACTTCGAACCAGATTGCTGCGGGGGAAGTGGTAGAAAGACCAGTCAATGCGGTAAAGGAATTGGTGGAAAATTCTATTGATGCCGGTGCCCACATGATTGAAGTGGAAATAGCAGACGGGGGAATGACATATATCCGTGTTACCGATGATGGCAGCGGCATGACGAGGGAAGATGCGAAATTGTCCGTGATCCGCCATGCAACCAGTAAAATTTCCAGTGTTGAAAATATTTATCATATTTGTTCCCTTGGATTTCGCGGGGAGGCTTTGCCAAGTATTATGTCTGTATCCCGAACGACAATTACCACAAGACGGGCGGAAGATATGGAAGGAACCGCTATTGATGTGACAGGCGGAGCGGTGGAAAAAATTAAAGGTGTGGGTGCACCTGCAGGAACTACAGTGGAAGTACGTGAACTGTTCTACAATGTGCCGGCAAGAAAGAAGTTTTTGAAATCAGAACGGACGGAAAGCAGTCGGATTAATACAATGATTGGTAAATTGGCACTGGCAAATCCCGATATTTCTTTTACTCTTATCAATAATGGACGTACTGTCATTGAGACACCGGGAAACGGGCGCCTGATGGATGTGATTTCTGCATTATACGGGGTGAAGGTGACCGGAGAAATGTTAGAAGTGGAAAGTGAAGGGGAAGACTCTGTTATGACAGGAATGATTTCTAAGCCTTCTCTTTTGAAAAGCAGCCGTCAGAACCAAACGATTATTATTAACCGCCGTGTGGTGGAAAGCGCCGTAGTGACGAAGGCGGTAGATAATGCCTATCATTCCCTGCTGCCTAAGAACGGCTATCCGATTATGGTGCTGACATTCACCTTGCCGCCTGAAAGTATCGATGTAAATGTTCATCCGCAGAAGAGAGAAATTAAATTTGATGATGAGCAGAAAATATTCCGTCTTGTTTACCACGCAGTTCTTAATACGCTGACATCCCAATCTGCACCTGATTCTATTGTGAAAGATATGATCAAAGAACCTGCTCATCAGGTACCGTTGGGAACGGAACTGGACTTGTCAAAGGTGGTGGTGGAAGATAAGCAGCTTGGTGCGCATGATATCGGACTCACTGAAGCGGACGGAGTCGTGCAGAAACCGCAACCGTCTGTGCCGGTACAGTCTTCATGGAACGAATCTTTTTCTTCTTATGGAAATCGTGATTTTCGCAAATCGGAACATGCTGTATCCCGATCAGGAACTGATTTTGAAACAAAACAAACCCGATCAGAAATTTTATCGACAACACCCGTTTTTATAAAACCACATGAAGAGTCGATGAAAGCGGAAAGTGAACCGCTTTTTGAAGTACCTGCTGAAAAAGATGATCCTGTCATTCCTTTGGGACAGGTGGCGGACTGCTTTATTCTGTGCCAGCATGGGAGCGATTTATTTATTATTGACCAGCATGCTGCCCATGAACGGGTAAGGTATGATCGTTTTGCTGCAAAGACTGACGGAATTCCGGTTCAGGCAATTCTAATTCCTTACCTGATTGATGTGGAACCGGAAGATATGGATCTTCTTTTTGAGAAAGAAGAAGAGATTAAAAAGTTAGGAATTACTTTTGAGCAGGCAGGTCGTGATGTCATCCGAATTACAGGTGCGCCGGAAGACTTTTCAGAAAATGATATGGATCGTATTATTAAAGATTTGCTTTTTACTTTCCATGATGAAAACATGCCTTCTCCTGAAACCCTGCGTCATCGGATGATGGCTTATGCCGCCTGTCGTGGTGCAATTAAGAGAGGCGATCCGCTTAATGTACGGCAGATGAAGGAACTTATTACTGATCTGTTCCATACCACGCGGCCATTCGTTTGTCCCCATGGTCGTCCGACCATTGTGAAATTTACACCTGACGAACTGGGGCGCCTCTTTGACAGAACATGAATATAGCCGTCACCACCGTTTTAAAGCCTGATGCAGATTCTCTTCGGCGTGCAAGGAAAAAGGCGGAAGACTTGCGAACCGCTTTTTATGAAAGAGAAAAGAACCTGTTCCATATGTCAGAAAAATATGGAGAGGAAGGCTTTCTGGTTTATGGAAAGAAACCGGTATTCTTCTGGTCAAAAGAAGGAACTTACCGGTTTCATTTGGGGACGGCAGTTCTTCGTATTTTTGAAATGCGAAAAGGGCATGGAGACAGGCTGTGCAATCTTTTGCCGGGAGACTGTACATCTGTACTGGACTGTACCTTTGGACAGGGCAGGGATTCTGTCATTTTAAGCTGGTATCTGCGGAAATGCGGAGAAGTTATTTCTCTTGAACGGAGCCGTCCTCTTTATGAAGTGGGGAAAGAAGGTCTTGCTGCATTGTCAGGACAAGATGGAGAAATGACGGAAGCTTTACGGCGTATTCAGCTGCTGCATGCCGATTTTCGTGGATTTTTAGAAACAGCAGCGCCAAATTCTTTTGATGTAATTTACTTTGATCCTATGTTTAGGTATCCTGTAAAACGGAAAGAAAATAGTATAGAAGGATTTCGCAGTGCCGCGGTTTATGATCCTTTGACAGAAGATATTTTACAGTTTGCAATGAGAGCAGCCAGAAAAAAAGTAATAGTGAAAGAGAGGCCGTTTTCTGCGCTGTTCCGTACAGGATTATTTACAGAAATTCACGGTAAAAGAGGACAGACAACCGCTTATGGAGTGATAAAACTATGAAGAAAGAAAAACTGCTGACCATTCTTGGACCTACGGCAGTTGGTAAGACGGAGTTGTCAGTCTATTTAGCAAAAATTCTGGGCAGTTCCATCATTTCCGGTGACGCTTTTCAAGTATATCGCGGTATGGATATCGGTACAGCGAAGGTAACGAAAGAAGAGGCGGATGGAATTTTCCATTATCTGGTAGACTGTATGGAACCTGCAGAATCATATTCAGCCGCTATATTTCAAGAGAAAGCGCGGGAATATATCTCTAAGGAAAATAAAAAGGATAAAATTCCTATTCTTATCGGCGGTACAGGTCTTTATGTGCAGGGACTTTTGGAAGGATATGTCTTTTCACCAAAAGTAGAAGGCCGAAGCAAGTGGTACACTTTTTATAAGATGCAGGGGAAAGAGGGATTGGCGGACGCGTTTAAGAAACTTCTTCCTGAAGAGGTAATTCCTTTGGATCCCCAACGTATGGTACGGCGGTTAGAGCTTGCTGATGCAGGGCAAAGCCTTGTAACGGATAGAGCGGAGCATCTCGTATATGACGGACCTGTTATAGGTATTACTATGGACAGATCGGTTTTATATGATAGAATAAATAAGCGAGTCCATCAAATGATTGAAAGAGGACTCAAGGAGGAAGTTGCGGCTCTTCTTACTGCAGGCGTGCCTGAAAATTCACAGGCATTCAAGGGGATTGGCTATAAAGAGATGATTCCCGTTCTTCACGGTAAGTATTCCCTTGAGGAAGCGGAAGCGCTCATTGCAAAGAATACACGTCATTTTGCCAAAAGACAGCTAACCTGGTACCGCCGCATGCCTTATATCCATTGGGTAGAGCGGACAGATACGGACACATGGCTCAGGGAAATAGAAGCGTATGTGATTTCATGGATCAGAGGAGAATCAGAATGGAAGGGAAAATGAATCTTCAGGATACGTTTTTAAATGAAGCGAGAAAAGAAAATGTACCGGTCAGCATATTTCTTTTAAGCGGAGTACAACTCAAGGGTAAAGTTAAATCATTCGACAGCTTTACAGTGCTGCTTGTGAGCGAAAATCGTTCACAACTTATCTATAAGCATGCTATATCTACAATTCAAAGGATCTGATTATTTATAATGAATACACAATTACAGAAGGTGCGGCAGGAAGCTCTTATGCTCTGCGCACCTGTTTTTCATAAGATGGAAGAAATTTCCTTATTCAATATGCAAAAAGTACTAGAAGCTTTTCGCAAAAACCATCTGTCGGCTTATCACTTTGCGCCATCTAACGGATATGGTTACGGTGACCCCGGCAGGGAGAAGTTGGAGGATGTCTGGTGCGATATTTTTCATGCGGAAGCGTCTTTGGTACGGCCCCAGTTCGTTTCGGGTACTCATGCGCTGGCGACGGTTCTTTTGGCGCTTTTAAATCCCGGTGATACCATGGTTTCCGCTGTGGGAAGTCCCTATGATACGATGCAGAGTGTTATTGGGATTACAGGCGATGCACCCGGCAATTTGAAAAAGCGCGGTGTCCGGTATAAAGAAGTGCCGCTCAAAGGGAATGCATATGATTTGGATGCCATTGCCGCGGCGGTGGATGAAAATGTAAAGCTGGTGGAAATACAGCGGTCCCGTGGTTACATGCTTCGCGATTCCTTATTTCCTGAGGATATAAAAAAAATTGTCGATACGGTCAAAGCAAAAAATCCTGATACGATTTGTTTTGTAGATAACTGCTATGGTGAATTTACCTGTAAAGAAGAACCAATCGAACTCGGTGCGGATATTACGGCAGGTTCGCTCATTAAGAATGCTGGCGGCGGATTTGCTCCTACCGGAGCATATATCTGCGGTAAGGCAGATCTGGTGGAACTTTGTGCCCATGCATGGACGGCTCCTGGGCTTGGCTCTGAGATGGGATCTTATGCAGCCAGCTATCGGCCGTTTTTCGAGGGACTTTTTATGGCACCGCATGTAACACGTCAGGCCATGATGAGTGCCGAATTCTGTTCATCCGTATTTAAGATACTCGGATTTTCAGTAACTCCTGAACCGGGACACTTAAGAACAGACCTGATTACAGCGATTACATTAGACACTGAGGAAAATATGTGCCGCTTCGCGGAAGCCGTTCAGAGCTGGTCGCCTGTCGATTCTGATGCAACACCGATTCCCGGTCCCATGCCGGGATATGTAGATCCTATTATCATGGCTGCCGGTACTTTTGTGCAGGGGTCAACCATAGAAATGTCGGCAGATGGTCCGGTGCGTCCTCCATACATTATGTATTTTCAAGGCGGACTTGTATTTGAACATGCTCTTCTTGCCGTCATGGGGGCAGCAGAAAGAATCATAGAAAGTCAAAATGAATTGTAATTAAGAGGACTGCTTTGTAGTGGGCAGTTTTTTCTTTTAACAAAGTATGATTGCTTTTTTACGTATGCTAATGTATAATGGACTTCACTTATGGGACTATAGCTCAGCCGGTCAGAGCGCTTCGTTGACATCGAAGAGGTCTTCAGTTCGAATCTGAATAGTCCCACCACAGAACTTCCAATTCTTATGAGGCGGAAGTTTTTGCTTTCAAGGAGCAGATTATTCGGCTTTTATATACTTCATAATTCTTTTCTTGATTGTCCAATTTGCTACTGCAATTTGGTGAAAATAAAAATAAGATTTAAAATGATGTGTCTTTTGATTTAGAAAGACGGGCATAATGTCTGTTTGACAAATAACAGGAAACTCGGTTTATTATCTGCCTGAAGATAGTGGTAAATAAGTTTACTCACTGAGAAATCAATGTCGGTAAGATGCTGATAAATTATTGACAAAACAGGGGGTGATAGATATACTTATAAGGTAACTTGCGGCCCGGTGGTGTAGTGGTCTAACATGCCGCCCTGTCACGGCGGAGATCGTCAGTTCAAATCTGATCCGGGTCGCCAAGTGCGGAAGTAGCTCAGTGGTAGAGCACAACCTTGCCAAGGTTGGGGTCGCGGGTTCGAGTCCCGTTTTCCGCTCCATATGGCGGCATAGCCAAGCGGTAAGGCAGAGGTCTGCAAAACCTTTATCTCCGGTTCGATTCCGGATGCCGCCTCCATATTTTAGATGAAAGTTCCATGAACCTGCCGGGGTGGCGGAACTGGCAGACGCAAGGGACTTAAAATCCCTCGAATCGTGAGATTCGTACCGGTTCGATTCCGGTCCTCGGCACCAAAAACAACTGTTGTGAAATTTCGCAGCAGTTTTTTATTGCTTATTTCTAAAATGGATTTGTCTGTGAGTTATTTTTAACTGACTGATCAGTAAAACAACTTATAATCATTAGTGCATGATGTCGCGCTTTGTCATAAATGAGATGAAGCGGTCCGTGTAATATCTGCAGTAGTGGCATGGATAAAATCAATCAGTGCTCTTGCCGATAAAAGAATCTGTTGACCCCGTTGGCCGGCACTGATACTGATTTGTTCATGAAACAGACAGGAACTGTCTATATAAGTAGAAAATTGTTTCTTCATTCCTATCGGTGAACATCCGCCTCTTACATATCCGGTGAGAGCGGGAAGGTCTTTTACATGAATCATTTCAAGAGTTTTATTTTTACTAATTCGGGCGGCTGCCTTTAAATCTAGTTCCTTTGAGGATGGCAAGCAAAAAATAATAGGGCCGGTTCTATCGCCTTTTGTCACGATGGTCTTAAAAACTATGGCGGGGTCATATCCGAGGGCAGTAGCAGCGTGGGTGCCTGACAGATTACTTTCTTTGTATTCATAAGATCTTGCGATGTATGGTATTTTTGCCTTATCAAGTATACGCATAACATTGGTCTTCTTTTCTTTACTCATAAAACCTCCTGCTTAGAACATACGCGCGTGCAAAAGCATTGTCAATCAATTATTGCTGATTTTATGCAATGTTGATATAAAATTTTAATGGGGGTTTTTATACAATTACTCTTCTTTGTGGAATCATTTGGGCGATGGATTTGATTGTCAGAATTGAGAGAGATTTTATGGAAGAGCGCTTACCCACAACAACTTGACACCGTCAGTCCCGGCAGACATTATACTTAAATTTTACAACTCGGGATATAATAAGGTTATATTGCGACAGGTTTGCGTACGTGAATCTGCATTTTTCATTCATGCAAACAAGGAGATTAAAATGATCATTGGGAATGCGGAACATCTTTCTGCTTATAAGGCACAGCTGTCTGAAGAACTTTATGATTGTCTGGAGAAAATGGCGGCCTATGGGTTTGAAGACCTGCCTGACGGGAAATATGAGATTAACGGTTATAAGGTGGGGGTAGAAACTTCAATGACGGAGCCGGCTGATAAACGTAAATTGGAAGGACATCAAAGGTATATCGATATAGTTTATGAAGTTGATGTGGAAGAGGAGCAGATTGGCTGCCGGTCTGTTTGGGAAGCCGGAAAAGTGACTGAATCTTATGAAGATAGAGATTTATATTTTTTCGCGTCGGAAGGAGAAGAAAGCCGTGCGTATCTTCATACGGGAAATTTTGTGATTTGTTTTCCCGAAGATTTGCATAGGCCTCTCTGCATGGGAGCGAAAGGGCCTTGCAGAATCAGGAAGGCGGTTCTAAAATTTCCGTTAAATAAATTATGAAATGGGTGAAATATATAGAATCTTACATTGACCGATAGTCGCCATTTTGGTATTATAGTTAATACGGACAGCATTTTGACTGATGGTCGTGTTTTGGAGTTTTATTTAAGGAGCAGCTTTTAAAATGACCGTAAGGGGGAGACGAATGAAGTATAAAAAAGTGCTGGCAGCTGTCATGGCGGTCAGTGTAGTTGTTTTATCGGCAGGTATGTTTACAGGATGCGGTTCAGCAAAGAGCCAGCAACAGCAAAGTTTAAAGGTGACGACATTTAGACCGTTTAAATCAGATACGCCGATCATGAGGGAATATACAGGCTCTATTACGGCATTGCAGGAGGTTCCTGTCCGCGCTAAGGTATCAGGGACAGTTGTTGAAAAATATATTACCGGCGGTCAGCATGTAGAAGTGGGGCAGGCCCTGTATCGTATTGATACAAGAAGTTATGCATCTGCATTGGCTGCGGCACAGGCATCTGCAGCACAGGCGTCTGCTACTTATGAAAATGCGAAAAAGGATCTGGCCCGTTATGAACAGCTGGTTAGCAGTGGTGCTATTTCAAAACAGGCATATGACGGACAGAAATCATCTACAGAAGCCTATCGGGCTGTTTATGAAGCGGCTCAGGCGCAGGTACAGATTGCTTCCGATAATTTAGGTGATACGATTGTGACAGCGCCATTTTCAGGCACACTGTCTATGGATGATGTGAACATAGGCACTTTTGCAACCGCAGGTACGACGGGACTTGTTACCCTGTCCTCTTCTGATCCGCTTTATGTGCAGTTCGACATGTCCGAAAGCGAGTATTTGCAGCTTACTCGTCAGAAAAATATTACGGAAACTTTAGGAAGTGAATTAAAACTCCGCTTGTCAGATGGATCCATTTACAGTGAAACCGGTAAAATCGTACAGGTCAGTCCGGGACTCAACGGCGGTCAGCTGACGATGAAAGCATCTTTTGCTAATCCTAATAATCTTCTTATTCCGGGGATGTATGCAACCATTGTTTCTGATGCTGAGTTAGCACAGGGAAGTATTCTCGTTCCGACGAAAGCCCTTATCCAACTTTTAAATAAAGATATGCTTGATGTGGTAGTGGATGGGAAGGTACAGCAGAAAGCAGTCAAGGTTGGTGCAACTTATGGATTATATACAATTATTGAAAGCGGCATTGATGTGACTGATGAAGTTATCGTAGAAGGTCAGAACAAAGTGCAGATTGGCCAAGCGGTAGAAGCGGTAGAAACGACCAGAGAAGAAATGGAAGAATCCGCAACCAAGGCTGCTGCAGATCAGCATGGTCTTGCGAAGTAAGGAGGGGACATGGCTAAGTTTTTTATCAATCGTCCTATCTTTGCAATTGTTTTGGCGCTCGTTATTTCTATCGCCGGTATGCTTTGTATTTTTACCCTGCCGGTTGACCGATATCCGAAGATCACACCGCCCCAGGTTTCTGTAAGCGCTGCTTATCCCGGTGCCGATTCGGAGGTTGTGGCGCAGACGGTGGCAGAAGTCATAGAAAAGAATGTAGTTGGTGTAGAAGATCTTGATAGTATCAGCTCGACAAGTAACTCGAACGGTTCTTATTCGTTGACGGTACAGTTTGTCTCAGGGACAGACTCCGATATGGCAACAATTCGTGTACAGAATGGGGTTACATCTTCTGAGGCGGCGCTTCCTGATACAGTTCGCTCTATCGGCGTAACGACACGTAAGTCTTCCAGCGGAATGGCACTTGTTGTCAGTTTGCTCTCGCCAAAGGGGACTTATGACGAGACATTCCTCAAAAACTATTTCAGTATGAACTATGTTGATGAGCTGAAATCCATTCCCGGTGTAGGGAGTGTACAGGAATTTGGTTCTGATTTCGGTATGCGGATCTGGCTTGATCCCGCAAAAATGGCACAAAATAAAGTCACCGCATCGGAAGTTATATCTGCTGTCAGCACACAGAACAGACAGGTAGCGGCAGGTAATGTGGGGACGGCTCCGGTGGACAAGAATCAGGCATTCCAGTACATTGTTACCGTGCAGGGGCGTTTAGCCACAGCAGAAGAATTTGGGAATATAGTCATTCGTACAAACAGTGACGGCAGTATGCTCAGAATGAAAGATGTGGCCCGCATCGAACTGGATGCAAAGAACTACGATTTTATTGCCCGTTCCGGTGACCATGAATCTGCAGCGGTAGCATTCTCACTCACTGATGATGCAAATGCTATTGATACGATTAACAAGATTAAGGCTAAACTTGCTGAAGACAGCAAGTCTTTTCCTGCAGATATGACTTATCGTATTTCTATGGATAATACGGATTTCATTTATGCGTCCGTTAAAGAAGTTCTTCAGACCTTTTTTGAAGCACTGCTGATTGTAGCAATGATTGTTTATATATTTTTGCAAAATTGGCGATCTACCCTTATTCCCATGATCGCCGTCCCTGTATCGTTATTTGGTACTTTTGGCGCTTTTGAGGTACTCGGTTTTACAATCAATACGCTGACACTTTTTGCCATGGTTTTAGCAATTGGACTGGTTGTCGATGATGCAATTGTTGTCATTGAAGCTGTAGAGTATGAAATGCGGTATAACAATTTACCGCCGAAAGACGCTACAGTTGCGGCGATGGAAAAAGTGCAGAGCCCGGTTATCGGGGTTGCTATCGTACTGGCTGCTGTATTCGTCCCGGTTGCCTTCCTTGGCGGGATTATGGGTATTCTCTATAAACAGTTTGCCCTTACTATTGCGGTTTCCGTGTTGATTTCTGCCTTTGTGGCTTTGTCCTTGACGCCGGCTCTTTGTGCAGGGATGCTCCGTCATCATAAGGAAGGCGCAGAACGGGGGGAGCTGCAGAAATTCTGGGATAAATTCAATGACTGGTTCGATCGTATGATTGAAATTTATGGTCATAGTCTTGAAAAAATGGGACGCGTGATTATAGCGCCCATTGGTGTCCTCATTGGATTGACCGTTGCTTCTGTTGTTATGTTTGTTGCTCTCCCGACTGCTTTTTTGCCGGAAGAGGATAATGGCTACTTTATTGGGGCTATTTCGCTGCCGGAAGGTTCTGTCAATATAAGAACCAATGCGGCAATTAAAGAGTTTCTGGCCTATATGGGTAAAGATGATGCTGTAGAGCAGACTTTTGGTGTTACCGGCTTTGATATCCTTTCTGGTGGTCAGAAACCCAATGCGGGACTTTCTTTTATTAAACTGAAGCCCTGGGATGAGAGAAAAGGCGCTGCTTCACAGGTGGGAGCGCTTATTGGAAAAGCGGCAGCCTATAATGCCACACACCCTGATGTAAATATTATGGCATTGAATCCCCCTGCTATTCCCGGGCTGGGCAGTTCCGGCGGGTTCTCCATGTATATCCAGAATAAGAATGGCGATTCCAATGAAAATATGCAGCGGGTTATAGGGCAGTTCCTCGGAGCGGCTAATCGAAGACCGGAAATAAAGATGGCTTATACCACTTTCCGTATGGATACTCCTTCATATAATTTTGATATAGATCGTGAAAAGGCTTTAAAAAATGGTGTGGCGCTGGGAGATATTTTTACAGCCTTACAGGTCTATTATGGGTCTGTCCAAATTAATGATTTTACTGCCTATGGACGTAACTTTAAGGTGGTCGCCCAGGCTGATGTGGATTATCGTATGGATCCTTCGGCGAATAAGTTCCTGACTGTGAAAGACTCCAGCGGGAACATGATTCCTATCAGTACTTTTATCACACCGAAAAAATCTAATGCAATTTCCGTTATTACCCGTTATAATAATTTCCCTGCGGTTAAAATCAGCGGTAACCAGGCAGACGGATATTCTTCCGGACAAGCGTTGGACGCATTGGAAGAAGTGGCAGCGGAAGTACTTCCTACCGGATATAGTTATGCTTTTGTGGAAAGCTCGGCACAGGAGAAAGAAGCCGGCGGGAAGACGATTTATGCCTTGGCACTGGGGATGCTCTTTGTATTCCTCTCTTTGGCGGCATTATATGAAAGTTGGAAAGTTCCTTTTGTCGTACTCTTTGGTATGCCGACCGGCTTCTTCGGAGCCTGTCTTGGCGCCTGGATGTTTAATGTATATAATGACATTTATTTCCAAATCGGTTTGTTAACCATCATAGGGCTTGCCGCCAAGAATGCGATTCTCATTGTAGAGTATGCGAAGGTTCGTACAAATGCGGGCATGGCGCCGCTTAAGGCTGCAGTGGAAGCATCTAAGATCCGTCTGCGTCCTATTCTGATGACTTCCCTTGCTTTTATTTTGGGAAACGTTCCGCTGGCCCTGTCAACAGGTGCGGGTGCGAATTCCCGTTCCGAAATGGGGATTGCCGTGGTATTCGGTGTTCTTTCTGCGACAGCATTTCAGATTTTTATCGTACCAATGTTGTTTATTGTTATTGAAAAATTTCATTTTGGGGGCTTTCGTAAGAAAAAACTGGTGACTGAAGAAGACTGAGATTTCCCGGATGTGAAATACCTTTCCGCAGCGAAAATGATTTTCCTGGAGAAAGGTATTTTTGCTTATAAAGCGAGGATAGAAAATATGATATAATGATTGGGTAAAATTTTATTATTTGGGGTATGAGTAAGAAAGGGAATATATGATGAGCCAAGTATTTGTAAGCGGACATAAATCGCCTGATACGGACAGCATTGCCGCTGCCCTCAGCTATTCTTATTTAAAACGCCGGTTAGGCATGGATGCTGTGGCCGTTCGTGCGGGAGAAATCAATAAAGAATCCAGATTTGCTTTGGATTATTTCGATCTGGAAGAGCCGATGCTCGTGACTTCCGTAGCAAGAAAAAATCCGGAAGATGAAAAACAGAAAGTGATTTTAGTGGATCACAATGAATCCAAACAAACAATCGATGGTATGGATGACGCGGAAGTCCTGGAAATTATTGACCATCATCGTTTCGGGGATTTCGAATCGGAGAATCCGATTTTCATTCTTGTTCGTCCTGTCGGTTGTGTGAATACGGTCATTTATGGATTATATAAAGCGAATCATATAAAGCCGTCCCGTGAAATCGCGGGAATCATGCTCTCCGCCATTATATCCGATACAGTCCTTTTCCGTTCGCCGACAACGACAGAAGAAGATAAAGAAACGGCGAAAGAACTGGCTGAAATTGCGGGAGTGGATTATGAGGCTTATGGTATGGAAATGCTGAAAGCCGGTGCGGATATTTCCGATTATCCTGCTGAAAAATTGGCACGGAACGATACAAAGGAATTTAGCGCGGCAGGAAATGTATTTACTGTCGGACAGATTTCCGTTATGAATGTGGATCCGATTAATGAAAAGAAAGCAGAAATCATGAAAGTGCTGGAGGCGATCAAAGCTGAAAAGGGCTATGCAGCTTCTTATCTCATGGTAACAGATATCTTGGCGGAGGATACATTCTTGTGGTTCACTGAAGGTGCGGAAAGCATTGTAGAGAAAGCATTTGCCGGTAAGCCTGAAAATGGAGTTGCCTATCTTCCTCATGTTATGTCCAGAAAGAAACAGGTAACTCCGCCACTTCTGAAAGCATACGGCGAATAATTTTGAGCGGAACGAAGAACTCATACATGGCATTCGTCATATATGAGTTTTTCTTTTATAAGGGGCGTTTGGATGAGTTATCTTGATACTTTAAACGAAAGACAGCGTCAGGCTGTTGAACAGATTGAAGGACCCGTGTTGATTATGGCAGGTGCCGGTTCGGGTAAAACTAAAGCGTTAACCTGCCGCATTGCTTATATGCTGGAGCAGGGAATACGGCCGCAGAATATCCTTGCTATCACTTTTACAAATAAAGCGGCACAGGAAATGCGTGAACGTGTCCATCATCTGGTAGGGGCGGAAGCGGATAAACTGTGGATGTATACATTCCATTCTTTTGGTGCGCGTTTTTTGCGGCGGGAAATCAATAACCATCCGCCGTTTACTGATAAATTTACGATTTATGATTCTGATGATTCCAAACAGATGATTAAGAATATTCTGAAGGAATTAAATCTGGATGATAAACAGTATCCGCCAAGAAATATACAGGCCCGTATTTCTGCCGCAAAGAATGCACTCCAGGGGCCGGAATCATTTCGCGCGGAAGCCAGCGGTAATTTTTACAACGAAAAGATTGCTGATGTCTATGATTTGTACGATAAATATATGAAACAGAACAATGCACTCGATTTTGATGACCTTCTTTTTGCGACAACAAAACTCTTAGCTGATGAAACGATACGCAGACGTTGGCAGGATCATTTCCACTATATTTTAATTGATGAATATCAGGATACCAATCATGCGCAGTACCTTATGGCAAAGTATATCGCAGGCAAATCTCAAAATATTTGTGCCGTAGGTGATGCGGATCAGAGTATCTATTCCTGGCGTGGAGCCGATCTGCGGAATATCATGGATTTCCGTGAAGATTATCCTTCGGCTCAAATTATTAAGTTGGAGCAGAATTACCGTTCGACACAAACAATTTTAAATGCGGCCAATGCGGTTATTAAAAATAATGTGGAACGCTTGGAGAAGCGGTTGTGGACAGAAAATAATCCAGGTGTTCATCTGCAGAAATATGCTGCTTCTGATGAACATAATGAGGCGGATTTTATTGTAGAGTCCATGATGAAAGAACACGGGGAAAATCATGTCCCGTATGGGAAAATGGCGGTTCTTTATCGTATGAATGCCCAGTCCCGTGTGATTGAAGAAAGCATGGTAAAGCGCGGTATTGCTTATACCATGGTCGGCGGAACAAGATTTTATGACCGTGCGGAAATAAGGGATATGCTGGCGTATCTTAAATTGGTGGCCAATTTTCGTGATGATATCAGCTTGATGCGTATTATCAATGTGCCCCGACGTGGTATCGGACAAACAACCATGCAGAAGTTAAGTGAGTTTTCCAAACAGGGAAATATGTCCATGTTTGAGGGAATCATGTCACTGGAAGAGTCTGATATCCCCGTGCCAGCAAGAACCAAACTCCAAAAATTCAGCGCCTTGATTTTTAGTTTCTTGAATGCTTCCACGGAAGGCGATGTATTTACACTTATTCAGAAAATTATGACTGATACGGAATATCTGTCGGTTCTCCAGCAGAGCAGTGATCCTCAGGCACAGAGCAGAGAAGAAAATTTGGGTGAACTGCTGAACGTGGCAAAGGATTTTACACAGGAGCAGCCGGAAGGAGGACTTCCGGAATTTTTGGAAAAGGTCGCTCTTGTAAATGACGTAGATTCCTTTGAAGAACAGGATGATAAAGTGACTTTAATGACTATCCATAGTGCCAAGGGATTGGAGTTTCCTATAGTTTATATGGCAGGTATGGACGAAGGCATCTTTCCGGGGGTACGTTCTTTGATGGATGAGACGGCTTTAGAGGAGGAGCGTCGCCTTTGTTATGTGGCGATTACAAGGGCAAAGGAAAAGTTATATCTTACCACATCTGCTGTACGAACGATGTACGGGCAGGTGAAACCTTATGTAGAAAGCCGCTTCCTTAAAGAAATCCCTGTCGATTTGTTGGATGAAATCCGCGGGAATAGCAGTGAGGCAAAGAGACGTACTCTAATCAGGAGTAATAATGAGCAGAAGAGCAAATGGGCATTGTCCTCTGCGGGAATAATGAATAAGCCGGTGGCGAAAAAGAGTGTAAAAGCAAGGTTCGACTGGCAGGTCGGAGATAAAGTGTCTCATCGTATGTGGGGAAAAGGACAAGTTGCAGAGGTAACAGGGAGCGGAAAGCATATGATGTTAAAACTCATCTTCCCCAATGATCAGATTCGTCAGGTTATGGTAGCTTTTGCGCCAATCGAAAAAGAGGAATAATATGGTAACGGCAGAAATTATAAAAAAAGCGGAAGAATTACGAAAAAAGCTGCGCTATCACAGTTATTTATATTATGTACTGGATAAGCCTGAAATTACAGATTTTGAATTTGACCGCTTGTATCGGTCACTTGTGGATCTGGAAAAAGAATACCCTGAAATAGTAACGCCTGATTCGCCAACCCAAAGAGTCGGAGGGAAAGCATCGGATGATTTCAGGAAGATTCCTTTTAAAAAGCCGATGTTGAGTCTGGCAAATGCTTTCAGTGCGGAAGAACTTCGTGATTTTGACCGGCGTGTCCATGGCGGCATAGGTGCAATGCCTGTGGAATATATCACAGAACTTAAAATTGACGGACTTTCTATGAATCTCATTTACGAGAATGGATCATTAATGCAGGGACTGACGCGGGGAGATGGGAAGGTAGGCGAAGATGTAACATCAAATGTAAAGACAATTAAAACAATTCCTTTATATATTGAAAACGCGCCTGCCTATATGGAAGTTCGCGGTGAGGTATATATGCCTCGTAAAAGTTTTATTGCGTTGAATGAAGAACGTGATGAGGCGGGAATGATGCCTTTTGCTAACTGCAGAAATGCAGCGGCAGGATCACTTCGCCAATTGGATCCCAAAGTAACGGCTGCGCGGAACCTGGATTTTTTTGCTTATGCGCTGGGGGCAGAAGAGGGATTGGATATTTCCTCACAGGATGATCTGCTTCTGCAGTTGAAGAAATTTCATTTCCGTGTAAATCCCCATTATCGAAAATGGGATTCCATAGAGGGGGTTATCACAGGAGTCCGGGAATGGGAAAAGAAGCGTCGTGAACTGGACTATGATACTGACGGAATGGTCATTAAAGTAAATGATTTCCGGCAGCAGGAATTATTGGGTGCTACGGGGAAAGATCCGAAGTGGGCTATAGCATATAAGTATCCGCCGGAGGAAGCGGTTACAAAAATAGAAAAGATTGTTGTTTCTATGGGGCGGACCGGCGTACTGACACCGTCGGCTGATTTGACACCTGTCCGCTTGGCCGGCACGACGGTAAAAAGGGCAACACTTCATAACCTGGATTTTATTCGGGAAAAAGATATTCGCGAAGGAGATACCGTTATCATTTACAAAGCCGGTGAAATTATTCCTGAAATAGCAGCTGTCTTAAAAGAAAAGAGAAATGGCAGTGAAAAGGAATTTGAGATGCCCGAAAATTGTCCGGTATGTGGAAATTCCATACGAAGGATCGATACGGAAGCGGCATTCCGTTGTATAAATCCTGCCTGTGGCGGTGTGGTTCGTGAAAAGCTCATTCACTTCGCTTCTCGTGATGCGATGGACATAGAAGGCTTGGGCCCTGCGGTGGTAGACAGTTTGCTTGCATATCGGCTGGTTGCGGATGCGGCGGATTTCTATGCGTTAAAAGAAGATGATTTGCGGCAGATTGAGCGAATGGGTGAAAAAAGTGCAGCTAATCTAATTACTGCTATTCGTGCCAGTAAAGAACGAGGACTTGCCAAATTGCTTTTCGGTCTTGGGATACGTTTCCTTGGAGAAAAAGGCAGTGAGCTGGCAGCTCATTATTTTCATACGATAGATGCTATTATGGCTGCTGATGTGGAAACGATTGAAGAAACGGAAGGGATCGGTAAAATAACGGCAAAAAGTTTATATGACTATTTTCATGATGAGAAAAACATAGAAATGATTAATAAATTAAAAAATGCCGGCGTCTTAATGGAGGAAATTAAAGAAGAATCGGAAAGCGGGATGTTTTCCGGGGAATCTGTTGTACTTACAGGAAAACTTGCAGTTATGGGAAGGCGTGAGGCATCAGAATTGATCAAGCGTCTGGGGGGAACGACACAAAGTTCTGTGACGAATATCACTACTCTCGTTGTGGCGGGGGAAGATGCAGGAAGTAAGTTGGAAAAAGCAAGAGCGAAGGGCATTCCGGTGATAGATGAACAAGAGTTTCTGAAACGTGCGGGGGTGGGAATAAAAGAATAAACGGTATCAGAACTTGTATGTTATAATTATGGCGTATTTATAGTTATTAATAGTAAGGGAGTGGATCTATGAAAATCAGGATAGAGGAAGCGCGGAAAATAGCACTTCTTTCCCGTCTGGAGTTCAGTGCAGAAGATCTGGAAAAAATGCGTGAATCTATGAACAGTATTCTCACCCATATGGAAGAATTGAATCAACATGATACGTATGGCGTAGAACCGACGGCTCATGCGGTAGAACAGTATAATGTCATGCGTGAAGATGAACCGCATCAGTCTTTATCAAATGAGGAAGCACTTTTTAATGCGCCGGAAAAAGAAGGCGGTTATTTTAAAGTGCCTAAAATTATATAGGAGGTACAGTGGTGGAGTATACAATTCATGGTCTTCATGAAAAACTTGTCAATAAAGATATATCTTCTGTAGAATTAACAAAAAAGATTATTGCCCATCGGAATCTTGTGGAAGGGGAGATCCATGCATTTTTGTCGATGAGCGATGAAACGGCGTTGGAGAGGGCGGCAGAAGTAGATAAAAAAATTGCTTCAGGAGAAAGGATTTCTGAACTGGCAGGGATTCCCGGGGCAATTAAAGATAATATGTGCATTAAGGGACAGCCCTGTACAGCTGCATCGAAAATGCTGGAGAATTTTATAGCTCCTTATAATGCTACAGTCATTGAAAAATTAGAAAGCTGTGACTATATTTCTCTCGGTAAATTGAATATGGATGAATTTGCTATGGGGAGCAGTACGGAGTGTTCTTATTTCGGGCCTACCCATAACCCCTGGAATCTGGAAAGTGTTCCCGGCGGTTCCTCCGGCGGCAGTGCGGCGGCAGTAGCTGCTAATGAAGCAATTTGGACTCTTGGTTCTGATACCGGCGGATCCATCCGGCAGCCTGCTTCTTTTACCGGGATTGTAGGTCTTAAGCCAACGTATGGTCTTGTTTCCCGCTATGGGCTTTTGGCATTTGCTTCGTCACTGGACCAGATCGGCCCGTTGACCAAGGACGTGACTGACGCAGCTATCGTTTTAAATGCTATTGCGGGTTACGACCATCGGGATTCCACGTCTATCCGTATGGAAAAGAAGGATTACAAGAAAGCTCTTATAAAAGATGTAAAAGGATTTCGTATCGGTGTGCCCCGAGAATTCTTCGGTGAAGGAATCGGGGAAGAAACAAAAGAAGCAATTAAATCGGCGCTTGCTTATTATGAAAAAGAGGGAGCTGAAATCGTGGATGTTTCTATCCCCCATATTACCAGCGGTGTAGATGTGTATTATATCATTGCTCCTGCGGAAGCAAGTTCCAATCTGGCGCGTTATGACGGCGTCGGATTTGGTTACCGTGCTTCAGGAAAAGATATTGTGGATATGTATATTAAGAGCAGAAGTACGGGATTTGGCGAAGAAGTCAAGCGTCGTATCATGATTGGCAACTATGTACTTTCTGCAGGTTATTATGATGCATACTACCTGACTGCGCTGAAAGTCCGCACTCTTTTGAAGCGGGAGTTTGAAAAAGCTTTTGAGCGGTGTGATATTCTTGCAGCACCTTCTGCATCAGGAACTGCCTTCAAATTTGACGCTTTTTCGGATCCGCTGGCGCTGTATATGGAAGATATCTGTACGGTGCCGGTTAATTTGATTGGTGCACCCTCCATCAGCATTCCTGTCGGATTTAAAGATGGGATGCCTCTTGGTATGCAGCTTATCGGACCGACGCTTGGAGAAGAAAAGATTCTGCAGGCTGCCTATACGTTTGAACAGGATCATCCTGAATTTACGAAGACAGCGCCGAAAGGAGAGTTTGAATGAAATACGAAGTTGTCATTGGTCTTGAAGTCCACACGGAGTTGAGAACAAAAACAAAAATTTTCTGCGGCTGTAAAACTTCTTTTGGTGCAGATCCCAATACAAATGTATGTCCTGTATGTCTTGGGCTTCCCGGTGTGCTTCCTGTCTTAAACAGAAAAGTGTTGGAATTCGGTGTAAGAGCGGGATTAGCTTTGAATTGTGAAATTGCCCGATTCAGTAAATTTGATAGAAAAAATTATTATTATCCGGATCTGCCAAAAAATTTCCAGACGTCTCAATTTGATTTGCCGATTTGTGGTCCTGGATTCCTTGATGTGGAAGTAGAAGGGGAAAAGAAGCATATCCGCATTACTCGTGCCCATATGGAAGAGGATGCCGGCAAGCTGGTGCATCATGGCAATTCCATTACGGATTCTGACTATTCTTTGGTGGATTATAACCGCACGGGAACACCGCTGCTGGAGATCGTTTCTGAACCGGATATGCGTTCTGCGAAAGAAGCAGTGGCCTACATGGAGAAATTGCGTGCGATTCTCCAATATGTGGAAATCTCCGACTGCCGTATGGAAGAAGGCAGTCTCCGTTGTGATGCCAATGTTTCAGTTCGTCCTATTGGACAGAAAGAATTGGGGACAAAAACGGAAATTAAAAATATCAACTCTTTCAGAGGTGTTGAAAGGGCTATTGAATATGAAGCGCTTCGTCAGGCGGAACTTTTGGAAGAAGGCGGGAAGATTATTCAGGAAACAAGAACATGGGATGAAAAAGAAGGTATAACCAAAAGTATGCGTTCCAAGGAAGAAGCCAATGACTATCGTTATTTTCCTGAACCGGATCTTGTACCGTTTACAGTAAGCAAAGAGTATATTGAAGAAATACGGAAAACGCTTCCTGAACTTCCCGATGCAAGAAAAGAAAGATATATGAGATGTTTCGGGCTTTCTTCTGAAGATGCGGTTATGATGACAAATGATAAGGGGCGGTCGGATTATTTCGAAGCGGTTGTTAAGGCGGGGGCCGATCCCAAAGCCGCTGTAAACTGGTTGATGGGAGAATTTGCGAGCCAGCTGTCCACTGATGGAATTGAAATCGCGGCGGCTCCTGTTACTGCTGAAAATTTGGCAGAATTGCTGAAGTTGATTAGTAAAGGGACGATTTCCGGTAAAATTGCAAAGAAGGTCTTTGCGGATATGTGGAAAGATGGCGGTGGCGCGGAAGAAATCGTCAGAGTAAAAGGTCTTACCCAGATTAGTGATACAGGAGAATTGAAGGGGCTGGTTGCAGCCGTTATTGCCGAGCATCCCCAGGCTGTTGCCGACTTCAAGGCAGGGAAGAAGAAAGCTGTGGGGGCTCTTGTAGGGCAGATTATGAAAGCAACAAAAGGACAGGCCAATCCGCAGGTGGTTAATCAGCTTCTTGCCAAGAAATTATCTGAATTATGAGTGAAAACAATCAGAACGAGGTAAGGAAAGAACCGCATGTCATGTCCAGAGATGATGTGAATGACTATGACGGACTGACGTTGAATGAGCAAGGGGAGCAGGAAGAACGGTCTGCAGAAGATTCTTTCATCCATATATATATGATTCATATTCATGAATTGCCATGGTGGAAGAAACTGTTGGGAGGGTTAGGTATCGCCGTTTTTATACTGCTGGGATTGGTATTGGTGTGGCTGTTCTTTATCTATGGAGCTATTGTTTTAGCCACAGTTGCAATAATCTATTTCATAAGGAAATATCTTTTAAAATAATCGAGAAACGGGTGTCAGGCAGGCATCCGTTTTCATTTTCTTATATACAGTATCGATAAAAAACGATATAATGATGTAGGAAATACATTTTATATCATGGTAAAGAATAGGGTTTAAAAGGAGAATTTGTATGGGAAATGCCAAAATTGAAAGACAATATATGGGAAAGATGACGCCTTTCAGGCTGGCAGCTCCTTTTCAGCCTATGGGGGATCAGCCTGAAGCAGTGAAGTCGCTGACAGATGGTTTGAGAGATGGACATTGGGCGCAGGTTTTGCTGGGGGCTACGGGTACGGGAAAAACTTTCACGATGGCAAAAGTGATTGAAGAAATGCAGCGTCCGACACTGATTATTTCCCCAAATAAAACATTGGCGGCACAGACTGCCAGTGAATTTAAGGATTTCTTTCCTGATAACGCGGTGTATTATTTTGTGAGTTACTATGATTATTTTCAGCCTGAATCCTACATACCGCAGACGGATACATATATAGAAAAAGATTCCTCAAGAAACGAGGAGATTGATCGTCTTCGCCATTCTGCAACAATGGCTCTTTTTGAGAGGCGTGATGTTATTATCGTGGCATCAGTTTCCTGCATTTACGGATTAGGAGATCCGGAGGATTACAGTACACTGGGATTGTCACTTCGGCCCGGTGAAGAAATCACGCGGGATCAAATTCTCTTGCGCTTGGTAGATATGCAGTATTTGCGGAATGATCTTAATTTTACCCGCGATACGTTCCGTGTAAGAGGTGATACAATTGATGTGTTTCCTGCATCTTCCAATAATACGGCAGTGCGGATAGAAATGTTTGGTGATGAAATTGAATCCCTGTACGAATTTGATGTTTTGACAGGTGCCACAGTGGCGGAACGGGATCATATCGGAATATTTCCCGCATCCCACTATGTAACAACTTCCGGGAAGTTAAAAAATGCCATTGCTAAAATTAAGGTGGAGTTGGAAGAGCGCCTGAAGGAGCTTCGGGAGCAGGATCGTATTTTAGAAGCACAGCGTCTCATGCAGCGGACAAATTATGATTTGGAGATGATGCAGGAAGTGGGGTATTGCTCAGGTATCGAAAATTATTCGCGCCATATGTCGGATCGCAGACCGGGAGACCCTCCATATACACTGCTTGATTATTTTCCTGATGACTATATGATTATGATTGATGAATCCCATATTACCGTACCTCAGCTTCATGCCATGTACAATGGAGACCAGTCGCGAAAACACACGCTTGTGGATTATGGGTTCCGTCTGCCAAGCGCGCTGGATAACCGTCCCCTGACTTTTGAGGAATTTACGGACCGAATCAATCAGATCATTTATGTTTCCGCTACGCCGGGCCGTTATGAAATGAGTGTGCAGACAAATATGGCGGAGCAGATTATCCGTCCTACAGGCCTGTTGGACCCCAGCGTAGAGGTCCGTCCTATCGAAGGACAGATGGATGATTTGCTGGGAGAAATTCATAAACGGGAAGCAGTCAATGAACGGGTTTTGATTACTACGTTGACGAAGAAAATGGCGGAAGATTTAACGGACTTTTTAAATGAAGCAGGAGTGAAAGTCAGATATCTCCATTCCGATGTGGCGACAATTGAACGGGCGGAGATTATCCGGGATCTCCGTGCCGGTGAGTTTGATGTGCTTGTGGGAATAAATCTCCTTCGTGAAGGGTTGGATATGCCGGAGGTCTCTCTGGTGGCCATTTTAGATGCCGATAAAGAGGGTTTTTTGCGTAATGAAACATCCATGATACAGGTTATCGGCCGTGCGGCGAGAAATGCTCATGGACATGTCATCATGTATGCGGATCGTATGACAAAATCCATGAAGTATGCGATCGAGGAAACGAACCGCAGAAGAAAAATTCAGGAAGCTTATAATACAAAACATCATATCGTGCCGAAAACAATCCGAAAAAAAGTAAAGGATTTAATTGAACTTACTAAAATCAGTGAAAGTACGGAAACGTACGGAAGTGGAGATCAATCCGTTGAAAATTTGTCTGATGAAGAACTGTATAATCGGATGAAGAATTCTGAGCGGAACATGAAACGGGCGGCAAAAGCGATGGAGTTTGAAGAGGCTGCCTTGTGGCGGGATCGGCTTGCCGGACTTCGCCAGCAGTGGAGTGATCGGTACGGTTCCCGTGCGGATTCAGCTTTGAGGCGCCAGGAAAGCCAGAATAAGAGAATCAATCGTCCTCTTAAAAAGAGAATCTGAGATAACGGAAGGATAATTATGGAAAAAGGAATTGTTATACAAGGGGCAAGACAGAATAATTTAAAAAATATCAATCTGACACTCCCGAGAAATAAATTGATTGTATTCAGCGGTCTTTCGGGATCAGGAAAATCTTCCCTTGCTTTTGACACAATTTATGCGGAGGGACAAAGAAAATATGTAGAATCGCTTTCTGCTTACGCACGACAGTTCTTGGGGCAGATGAATAAACCGGATATTGATAAAATTGAAGGCTTATCCCCTGCTATTTCCATTGATCAGAAATCAACAAGCCACAATCCGCGTTCTACAGTAGGAACGGTTACGGAAATTCATGATTATCTCCGTATGCTCTATGCCCATGCAAGCCGCGCTTTTTGTCCTCATTGCGGCAAACCGATTGAGAGGCAGACGACGGATCAGATCGTAGATGCCCTGATTGATTTGGGAGACCGCACTAAATTGATGATTCTTGGACCTGTGGCAGTCAGTCAAAAAGGAACGCATAAGAAGCTTCTGGAAGAATTGCGGAAAGAAGGTTATGTACGTGTGCGTGCGGACAATATACTGTATTCTCTTTCCGATGAAATTATTCTTGAGAAAAACAAAAAACATACTATTGAAGTCGTGATAGACAGGATCATTATTAAGGAGGGGATTGCCAAGCGGTTGACCGATTCCGTAGAAGCGGCGCTTAAATTGGGGGACGGTATGATGATTGCCGCTGTAGTGGATGGAAATGATCATATTTTCAGTTCCCATTTTGCCTGTCCTGATTGTGGCATTTCTTTACCGAAGCCGGTGCCGCGGATTTTTTCTTTCAATAATCCTTTCGGTGCCTGTCCTGCGTGTATGGGGCTTGGTTCCTCTTTGGAGGCGGATTTTAACAGGATTATCCCTAATCGGGAGATATCCTTCCGTTTGGGGGCAATTAAGCCGTTTCCTTATAACAGGGATACCTGGCTTTACAGACAGCTTGATGCCTTTCTTGAAGGTTACAAGCTTACCATGGATTGTTGTTATAATGATCTGCCGGAAAAAGCAAAAGTGGAATTCCAGCAGGGAGGTGCTGACCTGTTGGCGTTCAGTTATACGAACATGGAGGGGGAAACTAAAGAGTACCACCGTGCTTTTGAAGGAATCATTCCTATGACAAAAAGGAGATATGAGGAGGCGTGGACAGACAAGATGAAAGAAACGCTCTCCAATTTTCTGATTGAAAAGCCGTGTCCTGTTTGCCACGGGGCCCGTCTTCGTCCAGAAAGCCTTGCTTTTCGCGTAGGTAATAAAAATATAGCGGAAATTTCCGATATGGCCGTATCGGATCTTTTACCATTTTTTGATAATCTTGATCTGACGGAAAAGGAAAAAATCATTGCAGAACAGATTCTTCATGAGATTCATAACCGTCTTACCTTTTTAATCAATGTGGGATTGGATTATCTTACTTTATCCCGTACGGCGACTACACTTTCCGGCGGGGAAGCACAGCGGATCAGGCTGGCAACACAGATCGGATCCGGTCTTGTAGGCGTTCTGTATATTCTCGACGAACCTTCGATTGGCCTCCATCAGAGGGATAATGATAAATTACTGGATACACTGAAAGGGATGCGGGATCTGGGCAATACGCTGATTGTTGTGGAGCATGATGAAGATACCATCCGTGCAGCCGACTGGATTGTGGATATCGGTCCGGGCGCTGGCGAACAGGGCGGCCGTGTAGTGGCGGAAGGAACGCTTGAACAGGTGGAGGCAGTAAAAGATTCTTTAACCGGGCAATATCTGAAAGGCAGCCGATATATTCCTTTGCCGCCCAAAAGACGCACCGGGAACGGGATGTCCCTTATAATTAAAGGTGCATCGGAACATAATCTGAAACATATTGATGTAAGGATTCCTTTAGGGGCGTTTTCCGTAGTGACAGGAGAATCGGGGTCAGGAAAAAGTACTCTGATTAATGAGATTTTATATCAGGGATTATCTAATATAAAAAATCGTACTTCTTATGGAAATGCCGCTTTTGAAGCGATTGAAGGCGCGGAATATGTGGATAAGATCGTTAATATAGATCAGCAGCCTATCGGTAGGACGCCCCGTTCCAATGCGGCGACCTATACAAGCCTTTTTAGTGATATCCGTGAACTGTTCAGCCAGACTTCGGAAGCAAAAATGCGTGGATATAAGCCGGGGCGGTTTAGTTTCAATGTAAAAGGCGGACGATGCGAAGCCTGCCATGGTGACGGTATTATAAAAATTGAAATGCAGTTCCTTTCAGATGTCTATGTACCTTGTGAAGTGTGCCATGGTGCAAGGTATAACAGAGAGACATTGGAAGTCCGTTATAAAGGGAAAAATATTTCTGATGTACTTAATATGACGGTGGATGAGGCAATTCCGTTTTTTGAGAATCATGATAAGATTTTGCGTAAACTGCGGACTTTGCAGGAAGTGGGACTCGGATATATTCATCTGGGACAGCCTGCTACAACCATGTCCGGCGGTGAAGCGCAGCGTGTGAAACTGGCGACGGAACTCATGAGGAGAGATACGGGAGATACACTGTATATCCTTGATGAACCGACCACAGGACTTCACAGTGAAGATATTCGAAAATTACTGGTGATTTTACAGAAGCTGGTAGATCAGGGAAATACGGTAGTCGTTATTGAGCACAACCTTGATGTGGTTAAAGTGGCGGACTATATTATCGATTTGGGGCCCGAAGGGGGAGATAAGGGCGGAGAAGTAGTAGCTTTTGGTACTCCTGAGGAAATCTGCAAAGTCAAACGCTCCTATACGGGGCAGTACTTAAAACCTGTTATAGAACGGACCAGGAAATTGATGAAGGAACATCATGGAGACGATTAATACATTAATACGGGCAAAAGTAGATGCGTTGCCTGATTCTCCCGGCGTATATCGTTGGAAAGATAAAGACGGACGCGTTATTTATGTAGGGAAGGCCGTCAATTTAAAAAACAGAGTTCGTTCCTATTTGAGGGAAGATAAGAACCGCTCTCCTAAAGTGGCAGCCATGATCCGTCATGCAGCGGATTTGGATATCACCATGACGGCAACAGAGATGGAAGCTCTTATTTTGGAATGCAATCTGATTAAAGAACTGCACCCGAAGTACAATATTTCCCTCCGTGATGATAAATCTTATCCCTATGTGAAAATCACGGTTAATGAAAAATGGCCGCGTATTCTTGTGACAAGAAATATCAGAAGAGATGATGGTGCTAAATATTTCGGCCCTTTTACTGATGTAGGGAGTCTGCGAAAAACGTTGAGTCTTATCCGCAGGCTGTATCCGATTAGGACCTGCCGGAGTATGAAGGTCAGCCGTCCATGCCTTCAATACCATATGAATCTGTGCTGTGCTCCTTGCTGGAATCACTGCACAGAAGAGCAATACCATGAGTATGTAGTAAAAACCTGTGATTTATTTGAAGGGAAAAATACGGAGCTTGTAAAGGCATTGCAAAAAGATATGGAGTCGGCATCGGAAGAAATGAATTTTGAACGTGCGGCGGTGCTCAGGGATCAGCTTCATGCTGTACAGAGTGTGCAGCAGAGGCAAAATATCGTTTCCAAAGAGGGTGATTTTGATGTGGTGGGGATGTCACGTCTTGATGAACACGCCGGTTTGGAAATTTTTTATATCCGTTACGGGAAAATGGTGGGGAAAGAAAATCTCAGTATTCCCGACAGTCTTCATGAAACGGATGAGGATATTATCGCGGCATTTATTAAAAATTTTTACGGTGCGAATCCATCTTCTGTACCGAAGGAAATCATACTGCCGATTTTGCCGCAGGAATCATTGCTTTTAACTGCGTGGCTGTCAAAACTTCGCAACGGTGATGTCAAAATATATGTTCCTGAACGTGGATTTAAGCGCAGATTGAAAGACATGGCGCAGTCTAACGCTGCGAAATACTTGGCGGATAAAAAATTACAATGGGAATATCAGGATGCCCGTGAACAAGGCGCTGTGAATAAATTGAAAGAACTGCTCCATTTGCCAAAGCTGCCTGAACGGATAGAATGTTTTGATATTTCTCATAATCAGGGTGCCGAAACTACAGGATCCATGGTTGTATTTGAAAGCGGACGCCCCAATAAAAAGGAATACCGCAGATTCAAACTGCAGTCGACTCAGGGGACGCCCGATGATTTCAAGTCTATGGCAGAAGTTATGGCACGGAGATATGGTATAGAAACCAAGTGGCCAAGACCGGATTTGATTGTTCTCGACGGCGGCAAAGGCCAGCTGGATGCTGCGCTTCCGGTGATCCGAAGCTGTGGAATTGATACACCGGTCATTGGCCTTGCCAAGCGTATGGAAGAAATCTATGTGGAAGGGCAGACGGATCCGATTATCATTGATCCGCATGAGCCGGCGCTGCAGCTCCTGCAATTTATTCGTGATGAAGCCCATCGTTTTGTTATCACTTATCATAGAAAGTGGACGACAAAAAGGAATACGGAATCCATATTGGATCATATTGCGGGAATCGGACCACAGCGTAGAAATGCACTGTGGCATGCTTTCCGTTCGCTTGATGAAATGCGGAATGCGACAGTGGAGGAACTTACCCGTGTGAAAGGGATGAATAAAACGGCAGCAGAAAATGTTTTCCGGTTTTTCAGGATGAAGAAGGACGAAAAACGAATGTTGGTGGAAGGATTTATTGATAGGGAAAGAGATGATTTATCGAAATTTTAAAAGAGATATTGAAGTAATATCTCTTGAGAAAGTGCTTTTAAAACCGGAAGTAAAAAAATGAAGAAATTGAGGGTTCCCATTTTTTGATTCGCAATGAAACTTATTGACAAACACAAAGCTGCCCCGTATAATGATGAAGTTGAATATTATTTGATGTTGTCAATATACAGCATACAAGACAGCAAAAGGTCCGATCGGTAAGGAGGTGCAAGAAATGCCAAGTCCAAAGAGTAAACATTCCAAATCTCGTCGGGATAAAAGACGTGCCAATTGGAAGCTGACCGTTCCGGGTCTGGTAGAATGTCCACAGTGCCATGCAATGAAATTGCCGCATCATGTTTGTCCGGTATGTGGTTTCTATAAAGGAAGATCAGTTATTCAAGCAAAGACAGAAGAATAATTCTTCACAATAATACATTCCATGTTCAATGGAGTGTATTTTTTATGCATAATGGATAGAAGACATTAGAAGAGGATTCCTTTAAGCATTTCATGGAAAAGTGTGCTACAATATATGGCAATTAATTCTGCCTATGATAAGGCAGAAAGTATAGGAGGATGAGTAGAATGGTAGGAAAAAAGTGGAGAAAAGCAGCAGCAGCAGGTATTGCGGGAGTTTTAGCCGTAGGAGTTTTGGCAGGATGTGGAAATTCATCCGGCACGGGCAGCAACGGAAAAATGAAAATAGGAGTTGTACAAATTGTACAGCATCCGGCACTTGATGAATCAAATAGGGGATTTGTCGATGCTTTGGCTGCGAGGGGACTAAAGGACAAGATTGAAATTGACCAGCAGAATGCACAGGGAGATCAGTCTAATTTACGTTCTATTGCCAATCGATTCGTGTCAGGGAATTATAATTTGATTTGCGCTATTTCTACGCCGGCTGCGCAGGCTATGGCGAATGCCACAAATCAAATCCCGATTATTTGTACGGCTATTGCTGATTATGAAAATGCGAAGCTTATGAAATCGGAAAAGATGCCTGATGCTAATGTGACCGGTACTCATGACCGCGGTCCCTTGGAGAAGCAGGTTTCTTTGATTCGTGAGATTATTCCGAATGTTAAAAGAATCGGGATTATTTACAATTCCAGCGAAATCAATTCTGTTGTGCAGGCAAAAAGATTGAAAGAAGTATGTGTACCGTTGGGGATTGATGTGGCGGAACTGACAGTAAATTCGGTTAATGATGTGCAGCAGGTGGCGGAAGGTTTCCTGGGGGGCAACGTAGAAGCTATTTTTATTCCGACTGATAATATTATTGCATCGTCTATTCCAACATTGATGTCCGTAGCCAATAAAGAAAAAATTCCTGTTTTTGGTGCTGAAGTGGGGCATGTAAAGTCTGGGGTTTTGGCTTCGGAATCAATCAGTTTCTATGATATTGGAAAGCGAGCAGGTCAAATGGCCGCAGATATCCTTGAAGGGAAAAAGCAGATAAAGGATTTCCCTGTAGAAGGCGCAGCTAACTCCAAGCTGTATATCAATAAAGCAGAAATGGAAAATTTAGGAATACAGATTCCAAAGTCAGTTCTTGATCGGGCGGAACTCTTGTAGTTTTTGGGGAAAGGAATCGGTAAATGACCGCAATAAGGCGGAACTGGTGGATGCTGTTGCTGATTGCAGTTTGCGCTGTAATCGTAATGGCATCTGTCATTGATGACCATTCAGCAGTATTAAAAAAACAAATCAGGCTTATTCCACAAAAAGGATTTTATTATATCGGAATCCTGCAGAGTGATTCTTTACCGGAACAGGGAAAAATGGTTGCCGGAATAAAAGCAGCTTTGGCATCGAGGGGGTATCGGGAAAAAGATAATATCCGGATTGACGTTTTTTCTGCTGATGGTGATGAGAAAAAACTTGATGTCCAAGCTAAAAATTTCGTCAAAGATAAAAAAGATTTGATTATTACAGTGGGAACTGATGCGACGAAAGCTTGTGTCCTTGAAACAAAGTCCGTTCCCATTGTAGGTGTGGGAATGCTTCCACCGGAAAGTAATAATTTTTTTGATAATAGTTATAATCTGACAGGAATCAGTGATATGCCTGCAGTACTGAACCAAATACGTATGGCGGCAAAGGTGCTTTCCCTTCAAACCGTTGGAATTATTTTTAATCCGAAAGATGAAGGGGCTGTGATCCAACTGAATCTGCTTCGAGATGCAAGTGAAAAAAAGGGGATTCATATTTATGAAGTGGCTTTTGATGAAAAAGAGGATCCCATCAGTCAGATAGAAAAGTTTAGCGGACACGTAGATGCGGTATATATTCCTGCAGATGAAACCGTTCTAAAGTCTTTTGATGAGATCGTGAAGCATTTGATGAAACTTGGTATTCCGGTTATTGGAGAAAATGCGGAAATGGTCAGGAGAGGAGCCTTGCTTTCTGTATCTGCAGAGTATTATCGTATGGGATTCAGTGGCGGCCGGATTGCTTCAGAATTGCTGGATGGGAAAAAGAAACCTTATGAAATCGGTATTACCAAGCAGATCGATCCTGATTGGATCGTGAACATGTCTGTAGCAAAAACATTGAAGAAAGAACTGCCTTACGACGTGTGGCAGAAAGCAAGAAAATTATATTTGTATGACGGGCAGGCGGCAAGACCGTAGCCTGTTTTGCGGGGTGAAATTGATGTTTGATCTATTTATATCTACAGTTGCCCAGGGACTTATGTGGTCTATGCTGGCAATTGGAGTCTTTTTATCTTTCCGTGTTCTTGACGTACCGGACATGACTTGTGAAGGCAGCTTTCCTCTCGGAGGAGCTGTTGCCGCTTCACTTATTTCTTCAAATGTAAATCCCGGCTGGGGGATTCTTAGTGCTATGATCTGCGGTGCCGCAGCAGGAGTTATCACAGGTGTTTTATATACGAAATTAAAAATTCCGGCAATTCTTTCCGGAATCCTGACAATGATTGCCCTGTATTCTATTAACCTCCATGTGATGGGGAAAGCAAATATTTCTCTGCTTCGGGCAGATACAGTATTTTCTGTTACCGGTAAATTTTTCCATACGGACCCTTCTGTCAGTGCATTTATCGTTCCTTTTGTTTTTATGGTAATTATCAGTGCCTTTATCTATTGGTTTTTCGGTACTGAATTAGGCATGTGCATTCGCGCGACAGGATACAATCCACAAATGGTTCGTGCCCAAGGGGTAAATACAGATTCTATGATTATATTGGGGCTTTGTCTCAGCAATGCTCTGATTGGATTATGTGGTGCTGTAGTAGCCCAGAATAATGGTTTTGCTGATGTGGGAATGGGTATTGGTACTATCGTGATCGGCTTGGCCTCCGTGATTATTGGCGAGGTTATTCTCGGATCAGACAGTTTTTCGTCTTCTCTGATGGCGGTTGTTCTTGGTTCGATAATTTATAGGATCGTTATTGCTGCAGTACTTCATTTGGGGATGCCGCCGAATGATTTGAAGCTGTTTACTGCAATTATTGTTATGTTTGCGTTGGCGACGCCTTTGATTAAGGCGAAAGCCAATCTGGGAAAGGCAGGCTGATTATGTTAAAAATTTCACATATCAGCAAGACTTTTTTTCGGGGAACACCTAATGAAAAGAAAGCATTGATTGATTTATCACTGACTTTGAATGATGGGGATTTTTGCACTGTCATCGGTGGTAATGGTGCAGGGAAAAGTACCCTTCTGAATACTGTTTCCGGAGTTTATATTCCTGATGAAGGAACAATTGAGTTGAACGGTGCAGATGTAACACGGATGAGCGAATTCAGGCGTGCCAAATTTATTGGACGCGTGTTTCAAGATCCTATGAAAGGGACTGCAGGCGGAATGCAGTTGGAGGAAAATCTTCTTTTAGCTTCCCGCCGTGGAGAAAGCCGCCGATTGAAATGGGCTTTTTCTGATGGTGATCACGAAAAATATAGGGAAATGGTAGCCCGCCTTGATTTAGGACTTGAAGATCGTTTGGGAACAAGAATTGATCTTCTTTCAGGGGGGCAGCGCCAAGCAGTGACACTGTTGATGGCGACGCTGAAAAAGCCGGATATTCTTCTCCTTGATGAACCGACAGCTGCTTTAGATCCTAAAACTGCGGATAAGGTTCTGAAAATTACGGATGAAATTGTCAGTGAGCAGCATTTAACAACTTTGATGATTACCCATAATATGCGTGATGCTTTAAGATACGGAAACCGTCTGATTATGATGAATAGCGGACGAATTATTGCCGATTATGCAGAAGAGGAAAAACGGGAACTGACAATTGAAGTGCTCCTCAAAAAGTTTGAGGAAAATGCAGATGCATTGAGTGATAAGGTTATTCTAGGATAGGACTTGAAAAATATATGCACTCTGTGTATAATGGCTAAGGTATGAACTGCATCCCGGGATTTCGATACTCCGACGAATCACTTAGATGCGGCAATTTATTTACAGGAGGCTTAATTATGCTTACAGCAGAACAGAAAAAAGGAATTATTGCACAGTATGCGGTACATGAAGGCGATACAGGATCTCCGGAGGTGCAGATCGCTATCCTCTCCAAGAGAATCGCTCTTCTCACTGAACATCTGAAAGAACACAAGAAAGACCATCATTCCCGCCGCGGATTGCTGAAACTGGTCGGGCAGCGCAGAAACATGCTTGATTACCTTCGCCGCAGTGATATTGAAAGATACAGAATGCTTGGTGAAAAACTGGGTCTGCGCCTGAAATAGGGTGAAAAGAAAAGGAAATGACAGTAGAAAATTCTGCTGTCGTTTTTTTATGGGACTTTCGACTGTGTGCGGAGTGCAGAAAGAAAATTTATTTGATTTAGAATCTTATTAAGCATATAATAATACGGTACATATTTAAAAAGATTAGATATTATAAGGAGGAAAGGGAATGGAGAAATCCTTTCGTATGGAACTTGCCGGACGTTCGCTGATTGTTGAAACAGGAAAAATGGCAAAGCAGGCAAGTGGTGCAGTTTTGGTCAGGTACGGTGAAACCGTGGTTCTTGTAACTTCTACCGCAAGCAAAGAAGCAAGAGAGGGAATGGATTTTTTCCCGCTGACTGTTGATTACGAGGAAAAAATGTATGCCGTAGGCAAAATGCCGGGAGGCTTTCTTCGGCGTGAAGGCCGTCCGGGGAATTCAGCGATTCTGAATGCCCGACTGATTGACCGCCCGATTCGTCCTTTATTTGATAAGAGGTGCCGCAATGATATACATGTGATGGCAACAGTTCTTTCTGTAGATTATGATAATGCGCCTGAACTTTGCGGAATGCTTGGCGCATCTGCTTCTTTGGGAATTTCCGATATCCCGTGGGACGGACCGATTGCGGGTGTCCGTGTGGGCTGTGTTGACGGGAAGTTTGTCATCAATCCGACGCAGGAACAGCTCAAAGTATCCACTTTGAATATTACTGTTGCAGGTTCTGAAACAGCTATTCTAATGGTAGAAGGCGGCGCACAGGAGGCGCCGGAAGAAGATGTCCTTGACGCTATTATGTTTGGACATGAAACCATCAAAGAACTGGTGGCATTCCAAAAGAAGATTATTGAAGAAGTAGGCAAGCCGAAGCGTACATTGATCTTCCCGGAAATTCCGGAAGAGATTAAGACTGCTATTTATGCCTATGCTGAAAGACCGCTTAAAGAAGCGATTTTTAATCCGGATAAGCTGACTCGTGAAGCCCATATGGAAGAAGTAAGAAAAGAAGCGGAAGCCCATTTCAAAGAAATTTATCCTGAAAATGGTTCCGATATTGCGGAATGCTTGAATCATCTTACCAAAGAAATTGTCCGTCATATGATTTCTGTTGATAAGATTCGTCCTGATGGACGTGCATTGGATGAAATTCGCCCTATCAGCTGTGAAGTCGGCCTTCTTCCACGCGTCCACGGTTCTGCCCTGTTTACCCGCGGACAGACACAGGCACTGACCATTACTACGTTGGCACCTATGTCGGAAACACAGATCATTGATGATCTGACCCAGGAAACAGAAAAGAGATATATTCACCAGTACAATTTCCCGTCCTATTCTGTCGGTGAAACAAAGAGTTCCAGAGGGCCGGGACGGCGTGAGATCGGTCATGGCGCGCTGGCAGAAAGAGCGCTTATTCCTGTTATTCCGACAGTAGAAGAATTCCCTTACGCTATCCGCGTGGTTTCTGAAATACTGGAATCTAATGGCTCTTCTTCCCAGGCATCTGTCTGCGGGAGCACTATGTCTCTGATGAATGCAGGTGTTCCGATTAAGGCTCCGGTAGCGGGTATTGCTATGGGATTAGTTAATGAAGGTGAACATTTCACTGTTCTTACCGATATACAGGGAATGGAAGATGCGCTTGGTGATATGGATTTCAAAGTGGCAGGAACGGCGAAAGGGATCACAGCGATCCAGATGGATATCAAAATCCATGGGCTTTCCCGTGAAATTCTGCTTGCGGCTCTTCAGCAGGCACAGAAGGGCCGTATGTTTATTCTTGGAAAGATGGCCGAATGCATCGATAAACCGGCTGAACATCTGTCGCCTTATGCGCCGAAGATTATTACATTGACGATTCCGGTGGATAGAATTCGCGATGTTATCGGAAGCGGAGGAAAGATAATCAATAAAATCATCAGCGAGACCGGTGTAAAGATGGACGTTGAAGAAGATGGTCATGTATACATTGCGACACCTGACGAAGAAGCCGCACAGCGGGCAAAGAAGTGGGTGGAAGAATTGACTCATGAGGTGCAGGTGGGTGAAACTTATCTTGGTAAAGTGACACGACTTATGAAGTTTGGGGTATTTGTGGAAATCCTGCCGGGTAAAGAGGGGATGGTTCATGTATCCCAACTGGCGACGCGGCGTGTAGAAAAGCCGGAAGATGTAGTTCATGAAGGGGATGAGATTATGGTCAAGGTTACTGAAATTGATGACAAGGGCCGTATTAATCTTTCCCGCAAGGCCTTGCTCCAGGAGAAGAAATAAATGGAGGGGAAAAGGGGCTTTGAGATAGTCAGTACTTGGAAAGGTGCAGGTATTTCCCTTCCGCGGCGTAAAACTGCCATGAGTGCCGGATATGATATAGAAAGTGCTGTGGAAACAGAGGTGCTGCCGGGAGAAATAAAGGTGATTCCGACAGGACTCAAAGCATACATGGAATCTGATGAGTATCTGGCAGTCTATATCAGATCCAGCATGGCCGTTAAACATGGCATTATGCTTGCAAACAGCACCGGTATTATTGATGCGGACTACTATGGGAATGAAGATAATGAAGGGCATATTATGTGTGCTTTATATAATTCTTCTCGAAAAGCTTTCCATATTTCTAAAGGGGATCGGATTGCCCAGGGGCTGTTTATGAAATATCTTTTAACGGATGATGATCATACAGAAGGTAAGCGTATCGGCGGTATGGGAAGTACAGGTGTGCAATGAGTATTGAAAAAGAAAAAACCATTGATCATCGAATGATGTATGAAGGAAAGCTTCTTCATGTGTACTACGATAAAGTGGATATTGCCGGAGAAACTTATCGACGGGAGATTGTGGAACATCCCGGTGCTGCAGCGATTATTCCTGTGACAGAAGACAGGGAAATTCTTTTTGTAAAACAGTACCGCTATCCGATTAAGCAGGCATTGCTTGAAATTCCTGCAGGCAAGCTTGCCCGTGGTGAAGATCCCGGTGTCTGTGCGGTTCGCGAACTGGAGGAAGAAACGGGGTGTATTGGAACACTTCGTAAGATAGGAATTATTTATACAACTCCGGGATTCTGCGACGAAAAGATTCATCTGTATATAGCGGATCATCTGGTTTACACACATCAGCATTTGGATGATGGAGAATACTTGGATATTGTAAAAATACCGCTTAAAGAAGTATTTCAAATGGTTTATGAGGGGAAGATCACTGATGCGAAGACTTTATCCGCTCTTGCCATTGCCTCAGATATTCTTCACAGTGTGATATAAACCAAAATCGTTTTACTGCTTCGGTAATTCGATGATGTCCAATGTGTTCGACAAATACAGAGAATTTTTATCTTTCAACCTTATTTGACCCCAATTTTGACCACAATTTTAATATTCATCATCATCATAAAAAAATGGGGGCAAAACGGGTGCCAGTCCTTGAATAGTAAGTTGAATGGAATTAGATAGAGCAGGATAGGCAGGAGAATTAATGGGCGTTTGTTCCATGAGGGAATCCAGAGCGTTAACGGACTTAACAGCTCTAAATAAATCACCCATTGGTGATTCCCATTCTATGAATCTATCTTGATAAAGCAAGGGGCGGTTATCGTCATAATTTGTGTATGTTTTAATGGGAATGTCAATTCTTATAACAGGAAATTTTCCTGTGGGTACTGGTAAATCGTCAATCGGACAATTCACTAGTGCTATATCAGCGTTAAGATCTCTTTTCATATCAATAAGCATTAGCCTTGCATAATCACGCAAGGTTTTTTTCTTGTTGTTTATTCCGCTGGAATTTTCTCCATATAAAAACCAGTCAGTAGAAATACCTGTCAATTGTGATAAGCGTGTTAAAGCCTTTATATCGGGGCAATTATCAGAGAGGTTTTTAGTTTTTTTATTACCATTGACAAAGCGAGACATGGTGGATTGTGTACTGCTATCGGCTCCTAAGTGTGGAAAAAGATATTTGCCGATAGTATCTTGACTGACCTTTTTCCCTCTATTTTTTTTATCCGTAATTTTTTCAAGTACCTGTCTTATTCTATCGCGGACTTCATCATAGTTGATGTTTTCTTCTATCTCCTTACTTTTTGCGTCAATTTCTGAAATGTCGATTTCTGGAATATTGATTTCTTTTATTGTCTTCATGGTGGTACCTCACATATCGCGGAACAAAATTAATTCATAAAATGAAATTTCTTCAATAATAAATTCACTAAATGGCTGCCAAATTTATTAATTGACTTTTTTGTTTGTAAAAAACCAGTTTCAACATATTAATTTATGATATGAATATTTTAGTTCATAATGTGTTCAGACGTCAACAAAAGGCTCTTAAGAGTTTAAATGTTCATCAAAAAGATAGGAGAAAAATTGTATGACAAATGAGACAAAAGCAAGATTATTGAGTTTAAGCGAGTTACAGGACTACCTTAGTTTAGGCAGAAATAAAGCCATTGAATGGGGGAAATCTATCAAAGCTGATGTACATATAGGACGGCGTGTCCTTTATGATAAGTCAGTCATTGATAGGGCATTGGACAGAATGGGGCGTGATGAAAAATGATAGAGGCTGTTTTAAAAGAGCATAATGCTGTGGGCATAGAAAATGCCCTGACAATAACAGAGCTTTGCATTCTAACAGGCAAGACAATACGGGAAATCACAAAAGCGGTAGAAGATGAAAGAAAATCAGGTGTATTAATTTGTTCCAGGATGGAGGGGAAAGGGGGATATTTTATGCCGGCTAATGATGTTGAGATACAGAGCCAGCTTGCCTCATTTGAACGGCGTATCAAAAGCCAGTCAATAACCTTGCGGGTATTCAGGCGGTATATGAAAGAAAGAGCTTAAATGGGTGGTAAGGCGAGAAAGCCATTTCCGCCGTGGCAAAGCTCCCGAAAAGATGACGGGTTTAATATGTTGTCTAATACACTGACCCATTCAGAAGCATTTCGCTGTTTAAGCGGCAAGCAAAAATCCTTGTATCTTTTGTGCATGCAGCAGTTAAGGGCAGTAATGAATCCACGGAAAATATATCCAAGCGTAGATCAGGTATGCAGAGATGATACTTTCTTTCTGACCTTTTCCACAGCCTGTAATGATGGGCTGTACAAGGTAAAAAGTGAAAGTACCTTCCGGCGGGATATGGCAAAGCTGCAAGAAGTCGGATTAATTCGTTGTATCTCAAATGGAAAAAATCGAAGAATTAAATCTGTCTATCAAATGTCTTCTGGATGGCAAGCGTACAAATTAGAAAATACACTGGCTAAATAGCCATGTTACTACTGGCTAAATAGCCATGTTGTGAGTCGATTTTGACCATTTTTCAGCCTTGATACATGGCTAAACAGCCAGTGTGCAAAAATGGCTGTTTGATTAATATCCATCGGACGCACGGGAGTTTTATTAGAAAATAGCTATACACTGGCTAAATAGCCATACATATACATATATGCCATGGGAGAGGTAAATTCTGATCGACAAGAAGAAGTATTCTATGAATGAAATCTCTATTTATGATTCCTAAAACAGGTGATTAAAAATTTGCGTTTTTTAGATGATGAAATTTCATCCATGTGTAATTATCAAAAGAAATCCGCAAAGTGTGAAAAACGCTCCCCAGAGCGGATGTAGGAGAATTTAATATGGATAATACGGACTGGAAAGAGAAAGTTGTACAGTTAAGGAAACGTGACAGGTTGAGACGTGCTAATGCGATACATCTACATTGTGTAGATTGTGTGGGCTATGAGTTATACGCTGTTACAAAGTGCACATGTTATCATTGCCCTTTATGGGAATGGAGAACAGGCGCATATACGCCGCTTGTAAAGCATGAAGAAATTTCCGGCGGTACATTCTGAAAATCTACACAGGCAGAGATGTCGATTAAAAAGGAGAGTGTGCAATGAATAACAAAAAAATGAACAATGAAAAGGTAAGAGTTACAGAGGAATTTATGGATGATGTGATCTTCAAAAAAGATATTTTGGTTGATATTTTGGGCGGCGGAAATAAGGAGCCGTTGGTGGTGAGTTTAGGCCATAACCGCTATGAGGTGAGACGGTTTAGCAACTTAGAACATAGAATTATCCAGCTGTTAGAAAAAGAGCTTGAGTCTTTGGAGAATCTATTAGATACTATCGATTTAGAAAATCCGATAAAGCAAGAGTAAATCGTGTTTAAATGTTGGAGGGCTGTAATCTTATAGTCCTCCAATAACTAACTTTATTCGATTTTCAGATAGAAAAGTTTTATATGCAGTAACCAAAAAAGCGGGAATGGGGAATTATGCAGGGGATAATGTTATATTTTGTTCGGTGATTTTGTTTAGAAACAGATACTTTTATGGGAGAATATGCATAATACTGTATTTTCTTTGCAAAAATATTGATTAAAAAGCCCTGTTTTCTCCAAATTTGACCCGCCGGAAATTGTTTACTTCCGATAATATGGCGTTATCGGAAGTAATAAAGAAGGTTTACGTTATGGAAAATTTATTTGCGAAGGTATTTCTGTTTATCTAATACTGTAGAAGGAGCCAAGTTATAGCCATTAATAGCGTTAGTTTCTGTAAAGGAAGGATGATTAAGAATGGAAAAAGGTTTTTTAATTGATATATCTGTTTTACTTAAAGACGGATATGGAGTACAGAGTGGCATAGATTTATATGATGTAATAGAAAATGAAAGGTTTATTTTTGAAGGTGTAGTTTATAATCCATCTAAAAAAGTGAGAGAAATAATGGCTGCCGGAATTGGGGCAATTTTGAATAGATTACCAGTGGCAGATAATAAAAGCGCTTTATAGATTGATAGACTTGATTTATGAAGAAAGGATGGGACTATGTCCAAGCGATATGTTGGCATGCATTTGCGTAAAGACGGACGATATGAAAAACGATTTACGATAGATAGGAAACGATATTCTGTTTTTGGGCATTCCTGCAAGGAGTGTATAGAAAAAGAACTTATCCGCCGGAAAGAAATAGCCGAACATCGATATGTAAAGAATCAAAATGTTACAGTGAACCAATACTTTAACGAGTGGATTATACAGAAAGAGCAGGAAGTAAAGGCAACCACCGTCCGCTTGTATAAAATAATTTATAAGAATCAAATAGCCCAAATTATGGGAACACGCAAGATCCAAGATTTAGAGCGGCGGGAATTAGTAAGTTTTCAATCAAAGTTAGGGCAACAATATACTACGTCCACCACTAAAAAAGCCATAAATATTATCAAACAATTATTAGAATCGGCGGTGATAGATGGGATTACAACTGTAAATGCAGCTGAATATTTACCCAAAATCAAAAAGAAAAGTAATGAAAGAGTGGCCAGAGAGACTATACATAGAGCGCTAACAGAGGAAGAATTGAAATTATTTTTAAAGTATGCTCAAACGGATTGGAATTACAATGCAATATGTTTATTGCTTGCAACAGGAATGAGAGCGGGAGAATTAGGGGCGTTATATTGGAGTGATATTGATTATAAAAACAATGTTATACATATTACTAAAACCGTAACAGTTAATCAGAATGGCAAAAGTATAATAGGCACTACGCCAAAAACCCAAAAGTCGAAGCGTGATATTCCTTTAAATGCGGAGATAAGAAACATTTTATCAAAACAAAGAAATTTTATTAGCATGTGGACAGCCGAAAGGATAATAAAACTGAATGATACGGTATTTAACGCAGAAATGCAGGGAATCGTATATGCAAAGACCATAAATAATTCCATAAAAAGAATACTAAAAAGGATAGAAGAAATAGAAATAAAACCTTTTACGGCACATGCATTTAGAAGCACTTTTGCAAGTATGGCTGTGAAAAAGGGTATGCCTTTAAACGTATTAAAAGAGATAATGGGACATGCCAGTTATTCGATGACCGCCGATTTATACGGACATATATACGATGAACAGAAACAAGAATCCATGGAAGATGTAAAAATAATAATGATGTAATGAAAGACTACTGCTTAGTAGTCTTTTTCGTTTTGCTTTCACAGGTACTTCTAATAACCGAAACAAGAGTGCAACGGTCGCCAAGCCCCTGACAATTATTTAGACATCAAGAAAAATAGAGCCTAACGAGCGTTTTTTAGATGATGAAATTTCATCCATGGATAATTTATCAAAAGAAAGTTACCTAATGTGAGAAATGCTCCCCAGAGCAAAAACGGGGATTGTTTTACTATGTAACAGACTTAATGCGGGCAAAGTGATAGATAAGATGTGGCAAGAATTGAATGATTGTAAAACTGGAAAAATTTATGATATTTGACCCCAATCTTGACCCCAAATTTGACCCTGATTTTGAAAATAATTCAATGTTTTTGCGCGGAATAATATAAAACGTGATAACACATAATCGCATTATCACGTCCGATAAAATCTATCCCTTCAAGGATTTTGATAAACACATATAAAAGAATATAAATCTTGTTTTTATTGTTGCTTCGGTAATGCCGAGGCAGTTTTTACGTGGAAACAATTCCGCGCAGTCTGTTTCCTGTGATACTCATGGTATAATAAAAAAATGGAAAAAGAAATTATAGAATCAAACGGGAAAAAAGTATCTTTTATCACTCTTGGCTGTAAGGTTAACCAGTATGACAGTGATGCCATGCGAAGTCTGTTTATCAGAAACGGATATAAGGTGGCAAAAGAAAATGAAAACGCTGATGTGTATGTCATCAATACTTGCTCCGTAACGAGTATTGGTGACCGGAAGTCCCGACAAATGGTACGGCGTATCCGACGTGAGCACCCCGGGGCTGTTATTGCGGCAGCAGGGTGTTATGCGCAGTTGGCGCCCGATGTTTTTGTACAAATGGGTGATGTTGATGTCATTGTGGGAATCCAGAATAGATCCCATATTGTGGAATATGTAGAAGAAGCCGCTGCCGAAAAGAAGACACTTAATGCAGTCGGTGATATTATGGCTGTTACTGATTTTGAAAACCTTTCTGTTGATGCGGAAGGGGAAGTCAAGACACGGGCTTTTATAAAAATACAGGAAGGCTGTGATAATTATTGTACGTTTTGTATTATTCCCTTTGCGCGGGGGAAACTGAAGTCCCGCCGCCAGTCAGATGCGGTAGAAGAAATCAGAAGATTAGTAGAAAAGGGTTATCGGGAAGTCGTGCTTACCGGAATTCATTTGGGGAATTATGGAAAAGATCTTCATGATGGAACTTCATTGTCGACACTTGTGACAGAATTAGTAAGAATCCCTGATTTACTCCGAATCCGGCTAGGATCTATCGAATCGGTGGAATTGTCTGATGAACTGATCCGTATTATAAGGGAAGAACCAAAAGTATGCCCCCATCTCCACTTGCCCATACAGGCGGGATCTGATGATATTCTTAAAAGAATGAACCGCCATTATCGGCTTGCTGAGTATAAAGAACTTATCCGGAATCTGAGAAAAGAAATTCCCGGATTAGCTTTGACAACGGATCTTATTGTAGGATTTCCCGGTGAAACGGAAGAGAATTTCAGAGAGACGCTGGATACCCTTCAGGAATTACAATTTTCGGCGATTCATGTATTTCCTTATTCCCCAAGGAAAGGAACACCGGCTGCCGCTTATCCGAATCAGGTAAAGCCGGAAATCAAAAAGGAAAGGGCAGCCCGTGTGCAAGCACTGGGAAAAGAGCTGGCCGGAGCTTATAGGAACCAGTTTTTTCATAAAATGGTCCGTGTCTTAGTGGAAGAAGAAAAAGAGGGATTTTTTGAGGGGGTATCTGATGAATATATTCGTGTGTTCATCAAAGATAAAGATGTCGAAAAAGGCAAAGTGTATTCTGTATGGATTGATTCGATGACGGACAATGGAATGATCGGTATGGTACAAAAGGAGGAAGAAAATGAATAACTGTTTGTTTTGTAAAATTATCAGCGGGGAGATTCCGAGTATAAAAATTTATGAAGACGAGCATTGGTTTGCCTTTAAGGATATCGAGCCATGTGCACCTGTCCATATTTTGTTGGTTCCTAAAGTTCATGTAAAAAATATTCTCGGGATGACATCGGAAATCAATCATGATTTTTCTGATTTTTTCCTGATCGTAAAAAAAATAGCGGAAGATGAAGGACTTGGAGAAGACGGATTCCGTCTGGTGGTAAATACAGGAGAGAAAGCAGGGCAGTCAGTATTTCATTTCCACGCACATATTATAGGCGGAAAAGAAATGGGATGGCCGCCATTCCCTGAAGAGAAACAATGATTTCATTCAATAAATATTCATTGACAGTTAGATGACAATAAATTATAATTTAATAGCGTGCAATAGCACCCCATCAGTCTATTTGGAGGGAGGGATATGGATGTCTGAAATTAAAGTTCAAAAGGGCGAGTCTTTGGATAGTGCTCTTCGCAGATTTAAACGTTCCTGCCAAAAAGCCGGGGTTCTTTCTGAAGTGAGAAAACGTGAACATTATGAAAAGCCCAGCGTAAAACGTAAACTGAAATCTGAGGCCGCAAGAAAACGTAAGTTTAAGTAATAGGCAGTAAGGTGATGGAGTTGTCAATTAAGGAACAGCTGATGGCAGACATGAAGACTGCCATGAAAGCAAAAGAAGAAGGCCGTTTGGCATTAGGCGTTATCCGTATGGCACGGGCGCATATTCGTCAAGCAGAAATTGACGATGGACACGCGGATTTTGATGATGATCAGGTTCTTGCAGTCCTCCGGAAGGAAGTGAAGCAGCGGAAAGAAACGCTTGCTGAAATTAAGGATTCCGGCAGAGATGACCTGGTTGAGGAAACCCAAAAGGAAATTGCTGTGCTTGAAAAATATCTTCCGCCAGAAATGACAGAAGATGCCGTTCGTGCAGTTGTTATTGATGTGATTTCTGCTTTGGATCCGGAACGAAAAAATCTTGGTACGGCGATGAAAGCAGTCATGGCGAAACTAAAAGGGAAAGCAGATGGAAAAGTGGTTAACCGTCTTGTCCGGGACGTACTCGGCTGACTCTTTTATTGCTTGACAAGTATAAGATGCTTGATGTATTCTTAATTCACAAGTTAATATTACGTCAAAGATGACTCATTCCTTCGGGAGTGGGTCATTTTCGTTTGGTGGAACTTGGTTGTAAAGGATACAGCCGTTCTAAAAAAACTTATAGGAGGTTTTAAAATGAACAAAGATTTGCTGTATTGGATTCCGGCAGGACAGTATGGGAAAGAGGGTGTTCTTTCTTTACTGGCACAGCATCCTGAAATCAGATTTGTATCGCTCATCGGAATCGATCTTGCAGGCAATGATACAGATGAGAAAATTCCGATTGAAATATTTATGAAAGACTATGATGATTTCTTTGCGGGAAAAGCCGTGCAGACGGACGGCTCTTCTGTTGTATTTATGAATATAGCCACCTTGAATGATGCCAGAGTTGATTTTGTTGCAGACAGCACAGTTAACTGGTATGTAGATTATAATGACGAAAATGTGGACGATGCGACGGGACTGCCGGTGGGAACGCTGCGTATTCCCAGTTTTCTTATACACAATGACAAATTTATTGATTCCCGTTCTATTTTGAAACGGTCTTGTGATTATGTGGCGGAAGAATTAAAAAAACTCATTGCGGGAAAAACCATAAAGGGGATGGAGAATTTTCCGACAGGTGAAATTCAGGATATTGTTTTTACAACGGGTACCGAATTGGAATTTTGGGTAAAGACGCCGAGTGAAAAGGAAACAGTGCAGCATTTATCCATTTCTCAACGCTTGAAAGAACAGTATTGGCAAAGAATGCGTGGAAATGTCCGTACTGCGATGGAACAGGCTATTGAGGAACTGGATGCCAGGGGCATGCATGTGGAAATGGGACATAAAGAGGTCGGCGGCATTAAATCAAAAGTGGATGACGGCGGCCATATTTTTGATGTCTGTGAACAGCTGGAATTGGATTGGCTCTTTTCTACCAATCCGTTGCAGGCAGCAGATAATGAATTGACTGCCCGTATTATAATCCGTGAAGTATTTCGCAGAAACGGTCTTGATGTATCTTTTAAGGCAAAACCGATTATCGGGGTTGCAGGAAATGGTGAACATACCCACGTGGGATTTGCCGCCCGCCTTAAGAATGGAAAAGTTTTGAATCTCCTTGCACCGGAAGATTTGAAAAAAGAATATCTTTCTACCATTGGATATGGATTTATCATGGGCGTCTTGAATAATTATGAAGCGACCAATCCATTTATTTCATCTACGACGGACGCGTTTAACCGGCTTAAACCCGGATTTGAAGCACCGGTTTGTATTGTGACATCTCTTGGGCATAAACCGGAGCAGCCCTCTCGGAATAGAAGCATCCTGATCGGTTTAATTCGTGATTTGGGGAATCCAAAGGCGACCCGATTTGAACTTCGTGCGCCAAATCCCTTTACAAATACCTATCTGGCTGTTTCCTGCCTGTACCTGACAGCATTGGATGGTGTGAAATATGCGGTAAATTGCGGAAAGACACCTGATGAACTTTTAAAGGAGCTTTCTAAAACTGCCGGAGAAGATGCCGATTATCTGCAGAAAGAAAGAGAGTACCGCTGCGAGAAGAATGTGTTCGAAGATTATACGCAGGAAGAGCGGGATGCAGTATTCGGGAAACCGCCTGCCACGGTATGGGAAAATGTAAAAATTATGAAAGAAAACCCTGATAAAGTGGCTGTCTTGACGCAGGGGGATGGTATTTCTGACGCTATCGTAGATTCTTTTGTGGCCGGTATTGTATATCGGTGGGAAAATGAGTTGATTGATCGTTTGATTCCGGACACGGAAGCAGCTGTAAAGCGTTATAAGAAACTTATTCATGAAGATGAACTTGATGAAGAACGTTGGGATAGCATCAGTGCCAAGCGTATTGAGCTTATCAAGGATGGCAGGCATAAAAAATGCATCTGTACCAAACTGAAGGAGGCATTGAAGCGAAAGGACTATGATATGGCTTCCAATCTGCAGCGGGAAATGGTCCGCAAGGCGGAAGCACTTGGTGAAGAATATCGTATATATGCTTTGAATATCATCGATTGATACCGGAATGAATTTGTTTTTGTCCAAAGGAACTGAACCGTAAAAAGGAGATAATCCTTGTTTTACGGTTTTTTTCTTTTACAGAGGCCGGATTTTTTCAAGCGTGGCGAGAATAGCGGTTTTCTGATATTTCCGTTATCTAAAAATTTAAAGGGATTCTTACGGAATGACAATGATCAAAATATGTATACTGAAATGAATAGCAGCTGGAAAAATGAAATAAAACGCAGAATTCAGGCTTTTCTGACATTTGAAGCCAAATCATTCGGGGAAATGATAAATATTTTTTATGCCGGTATGACGTACCTTTATCTGAATGTAGAAATAATTTGCATTATCAAGTGCCTTTATGCTAACCTAAAGGCAGAAATTTATTATTTGTTTTATATATAGGGAAGTTATCTAATTCTCTGAATACTTGTTCATGCGGTGCTATCAATAAGATGATTCGAAGTCGGATGGGAGAAAGGTAAACGGGAACTTTCTATGGACAAGGAGTTTTTTCTTAGGCATATAAAGCAAAAGAAAGATGTTTACGGTGAGATTTTCAAGTATAGTAGATGCTTTGACATAAATAATAATAATATAAATGTTTTTGGTGTTTCTGCTAACTGTCTGATGGAAGCCCGGTCCAGTGAAGAAGAAACGGAATCGGGAAGGGAGCTTGTGTTTTTCAGGCATATAGATTTGTTGTCTGCTTACTTACAGTAGGCGTTTTTTATTGTCATAAGGGGTTATAAACGGTAAAGTGCCGTTTGTTATTTATCAGTTTTTTTAGATGGGAGGTATTCATGGAATGAAGAATGCAGTGCAGAAAACGGTCGGGAAGAAACGTAAGGGATTTATGCTTATTGAACTTCTCATGGTGGTAGCGATTATCGGGGTCTTAGCAGCGGTAGCAGTGCCTAATTTTATCGGTTTGACTGATGAGGCGAAAATAGCGCGTATCCAGGCGGATTTATCGACGCTCGGTTCGGCGGTAGAGGTGCACTATGCAAAACATGGAAGCTATCCTGCGGCGATTGGTGACTTGGTGAATGCGACAGGCAAGGACGGTTTTCTTAAGAGCGAACCGAAACCGCCGATTGATGGGGAAGCTTATTCTTTGAATGCCGCCACCGGGGAAGTCACTTATGTATTTAAGGGGACAACCTATTCGTCTTTTGGGAAAAATACGAAAAAGGGTTAGTATCAGTAGAGTATTTCAATGACTGATGAAAAGCGCTTGCTGAATGTGGGCGCTTTTTGTAATTTAAAAGAAAAATAAGATGATAAAATGGAGGCGAAAAGGCAGTATTGATGGATATGAAGGTACTTGCTGAATGTGGAATTATGATAAGCCTGTAAAAGGGAAGACATACATTTGAAAATAAGCGGCTTGACAGATTGGGAGGAAAGTTTTATGATAATTTACAATTTAATAGCATTGAATAAACCGTTGATGTGGAGATAAAAACAGTAAGTGCACTTACAGGGAGCCGGGATATTGAGAAGCCGGCAGAACGCAGGCTGTTAAATGGATCACGGAGGGCATGGTGAAAGTGAAAACGATTAGCTTATGACGTAAGGCATACGTAAGTTGCCGGAAGTATGTTGGTACTTCGCTAAGAGCAGGCTTAGGCTTGAAACAAGGTGGCACCGCGGTATATCCGTCCTTGGCAGTAATTGCTGAGGACGTTTTTATTTGGAAAAGAGGTCTGGCTGTGGATACACGAAGGCGATGGCGGATGGTGATGGAAACTGAACTGGAAATATAAGAAATCTGATGACGTGAAAAACGGAGAAAAAATGATGAATACGAGATTTGGAGAATTCGGTGGACAGTATATTCCGGAAATCTTGATGAGTGAAATCAATCATGTGGCGGAAGCTTATGAAAAGTATAAAAATGATCCGGCATTTAAGGCGGAACTGAAAGATTTGTATGCGAATTACACAGGCCGTCCCTCCATGCTGTATGAGGCGAAACGGATGAGAGCGGATCTGGGCGGGCCGAAAATTTATTTGAAAAGAGAAGACTTAAACCATACAGGCGCTCATAAAATCAATAACTGCATCGGGCAGGCACTGCTTGCAAAACGAATGGGAAAAACACAGCTCATTGCAGAAACGGGGGCCGGGCAGCATGGTGTGGCTGCGGCTACTGTCGCGGCGCTTCTGGGGATGGAATGCGAAATATTCATGGGAGAAATAGATACGGAGCGGCAGGCGCTGAATGTGTACCGTATGCGCCTTTTAGGAGCAAAAGTCAACGCGGTGAAAACCGGGTCCAGAGTTCTGAAAGATGCTGTCAATGCGGCCTTGCAGAATTGGAGCGCCCGTTGTGATGATACGCATTACCTGATAGGTTCTGCTGTGGGACCTGCTCCGTTTCCGGAAATGGTCAGAGACTTTCAGTGCTGTATCGGAGAAGAATCAAAAGAACAAATATTGGAAAAAGAAGGTCGCCTTCCGGATGCCGTATTTGCCTGTGTGGGCGGAGGCAGTAATTCTATCGGCACCTTTTATCCCTATAAAGATGATACCGATGTACAGCTCATCGGATGTGAAGCCGGAGGGGAAGGGATTGATACGCCGTACCATGCGGCAACAATTGCGAAGGGACGTATCGGTGTATTTCATGGTATGAAATCCCTTTTCTGTCAGGATAGTGACGGAAATATTGAAGAAGTATATTCTATTTCGGCAGGATTGGATTATCCCGGAGTCAGCCCTGAACATGCGTATTTTCATAAGATTGGCAGAGCACAATATATGGCGGTTACAGATGAAGAAGCTGTGCAGGCCTTTGAATATCTGGCTAAGACGGAGGGCATTATTTGCGCGATCGAAAGTGCCCATGCAGTGGCAGGAGCCGTGAAATACGCTAAGAATATGGGGAAAAACGAAATCATACTGATTACTTTGTCCGGACGAGGCGATAAAGATGTAGCAGCCATTGCCCGTTATCGCGGACAGGATCTGAAAGAATGAGGAGGAAATCATGAGCCGTATCAAGGAAGCGTTTAAAGACGGAAAAGCACTAATTGGATTTCTGACGGCCGGCGTACCGTCAGCAGAAGATACATTAAGATATATGGGAGATCTGGAAACAGCCGGAGCCGATCTGATTGAAATTGGAGTGCCTTTTTCGGATCCGGTTGCTGATGGCGCCGTCATTATGGAAGCCGATGTACAGGCATTGAAAAATAAAGTCCATTTGCCTCAGGTGATAGAAATTGTAAAAGCATTTCGAAAACAGTCAGAAACGCCTTTGGTATTCTTGACCTATTACAATCCTATATTTAACTATGGTGTAAAAAAATTCTTTGAAGAAGCAAAGGACATCGGACTGGATGGTGTAGCCATTCCCGATCTGCCCTATGAAGAGCAGATGGAAATACGTCCCTTTGCCGATACATATGAAATAGACATCATACAGATTATCGGACCGGCATCGGAAGAACGTATCTGTCAAAATGTGAGAAACGCGACTGGATTTATATATATTGTGTCTTCCATTGAATCGGCAAATCGGAAATCAGATATGAAAACAAATTTGGCAGATATTATCTCCGTTATTCGGAAAACGACGGATACGCCCGTCGTAGTGGGACTTGACGGTCATCATACGGAAGAACTTCAAGGGATGAAAGAAATGGCTGATGGAATTACCACAGGAAGCATCGTGGTGGATATGATAAACAAAAACGGGAAAGAAGCGGGAGCGCCTATACAGGAATATGTGGAAAAACTGAAAATTTCCATAAAAGGCTGAAAGAATTTTGAAAAGGAAATCGGAAGCGATATTCTTCAGGAAATATCTTCATTTTTAGAATTAATAGGTTAATCAACCAAGAGCGTATCTGGTGTTTCACAGGCCTCATAAAATCATTGTCAGTGAAAAAGGATACACAAAAATACGGAAATGCTGATGGCAGGAACATTCTTTGTAGAAATGCTCCTGAAAAAGCTTTTCCGTATTTTTTAGAATATAAAAATATTGATGCAACCTTGTTATATTGTAACAATTATAAATTACCATGTTACAAATGAAGAGAATCTTTTCCCCGACAGATAATCAAATGTCCCTTTTATTTTTGGAAACGTGATGGAACAGGCGCAAAGAAGCTGGTGGGGAATGTGAAGAGCTTTGGAGATTTCGATGCTCTTTTTATTTCTGTATTTTCTGTCGCCTAAGATAGGATGGCCTATGGAAGTGAGGTGGGCGCGGATTTGGTGGGGGCGGCCGGTGATGAGCCGGACTTCCAGCAGAGAGCAAATATTCCCCGCTCTTTCCATGGTGGAGATTCTTTTGTATCTCGTTTCTATAGGTACAGCATTGTCTTTTTGCTCTGTAATGATAGTGACTTGATTCGCTGATTCATTTTTTATGAGGAAGCCTTTCAGGGTGTCCTGTTCTTTTGTTTCTCCTAAGACGATACAGCGGTAATATTTATGAAGGGTACGGTTCTTGATGATTTCATTCAGCATTTGCAGACCTTTGACAGTTTTTCCGCAAAGAACGATACCGCTTGTATTTCTGTCCAGACGGTTGCATACGGATGGCTTCGCTGTGGAATGATTATTGTAATGGCAATAGTCCAGCAGAGCGTCATTCAGGGATAATTCATTGGAGTTATCACTTTGGGTCAGTATGCCTGCCGGTTTGTCTACGATAAGGATATGCTCATCTTCGTAGATGATGCGTCGTGAAAAGGGGAAGGCAGATTTCTTTTGTGAGGGATCTGCGTTTTTCTTTTCGGAGAATGTATGGAATGTTTCATCGGAAAACCATATTTTTATGTTGTCTTTTTCCCGGAGAATTTCTTTTCCCGTGCATTTTTCATCGTTCCATGTGATATTTTTCTTGCGGAAGCTTTTGTGGAACAGGCTTGCCGGAGCCTGGGGCAGGAGTTTGCAAAGGTACTTGAAAAGCGTCTGTCCTTCTTCTGCTTTGGTGATGGTAAATTCTTTCATGGTAAGCTCCTGTATAGAGAAAAATTCTTCGAGATTTTTTAATTGTGCTGTTTTGGTGCTGTTGGTATATCACTCACCAGCCACAAGGACAAGTGAACCATTTTTACGCGTCGTTCTGCTCCTTAATAACAGATAATAAAAGCCGGCAGACGACTGACAGAGGAGAGAGTTTCATTCTTACCTTTCGTGTCACTCCCTCGAGCCAGTATCCTCCACCACTGACGTGGTCCCCCTCCTTATAGATAAGGAGGCTCACTCAATCCTTATTCTTACCGTTAGAACTCCTTTTCTAAATGTCGGTTCGTATTAAATACTTTATGAGAAAAGATGAGATACAGCAAGGCTCCTTGTTTATAAGGAGCTGGCGCACGCAGTGCGACTGAGGATACTCGCTGTAATGACTTTAATCGTAAGGGTAGAGGATCATTTTGCTCCTTTGTATTATTTCGTAAGTTGGCTATTTCATTTTTTCAGCGGCAGTATAGTGCGGCTTGGTATCTGCGCAAGAAATACGCCGGCTGTCATGCAGAGGATACCGATGAGCTGCTTTCCGGTAAAGGATTCATTCAGAAAGAGCACGCCGCAGAGTCCGCCAAAGACCATTTCCAGACTTAGGAGCATGGTGGCTTCCGTGGCAGGGAGATATTTCTGTCCCACTGCCTGTAAGGTATATGCGACACCGGTAGAAAGTATGCCTGTATATAAAATGGGCCACCAGGAGGACAGTATGCTTGAAATAGAAACGGTTTCAAAGAAGAAGGCCAGAATAAGATTGCATATACCTACGACCATGAATTGTCCGGATGAGAGTGTGACAGGCGGGAAACGCTGCGTCAGATAGTTGAGGAGAATGATATGGGCTGCGTAGCAGATGGCACAGAGAAGCACTAAGAAATCTCCATATCCGATATCGAGTGTTTCCGTGATGGAAATAAAGTAGACCCCCGCCATGGCAAGAATGACACCGAAGATATGGTTCAGGCGCAGTACCTGCCCGAAGAAAAGACCGATGACCGGCACCATGAGCAGGTAAGTGGCAGTAAGGAAACTTGTTTTTGATGCCGTGGTGTATTGAAGGGCGACCTGCTGAAGAGTGGCGCCGCCGCAGAGAAGTATACCCGCCATAAGAATGGCAACCCAGATGGAAAAGGAAGCTTCTTTCGGATTTCTGCCGGAAGGATAATAATAAATAATAGGAAGCAGAGACAGGGAACCTAAAAGGAAACGGATCCCGTTAAAAGCGTAGGGGCCGATGGAATCCATGCCTATGACTTGCGCGACGAAGGCAAAGCCCCAGATAAGAGCTGCTAAAAGAAGCAGTAACCGATATTTCATGTGACTGGATGTACTCCGTTCGTTATAAATAGATACATACTATTATAACGAATAGATGATGGCCTATAAAGGAGAAATTGAATGAAAATCAAAATGGCGGCGATTGATCTGGACGGAACTCTTCTTCATGATGATATGTCGCTTTCCGATTTTTCCAAGGATATTATACGGAAAGCAGAACACAGAGGGATACACATCGTGCTGGCGACGGGGCGTATGTTTGACGCAGCGCGTCCCAAGGCGGAAGAATTGGGACTTTCTGATACACCTTTGATTTGTTATACCGGCGCATGGATCATGATGAGCCGTTCCGGGAGACCGATATGGCAGGATGGGATAGATATTTCCGTGGCAGAAAAGATTCTTCTGACAGCAAGAGAAAAAGGATGGCTGGTACATACTTTTTTTGATGACCAGATCTATTTGCCAGAGCCCAATAAAACGGAAGCAAAGTATAAGAAGTACAGAACCAAGGCTGTGGCATACCTGGGAAATGCATTTTACCATCCGAAGAAAAAGCCGACGAGGCTGATTTTTGCGGATGGGTCCGAAGCGGTCCGCAGAGAGATACGCAGGGTCATAGAGACGAATTTTTCAGATGAGGTAGAAGTCGTATTCCCGGGAGATGATTTCGTGGATGTCCATAAAAAAGGAGTCAGCAAAGGGACAGCGCTTCAAAAGTTGTGCAATATGTGGGATATTTCTCTTTCTGAGGTCATCGCTTTTGGTAATACAGAAAATGATGTATCTATGCTGAAAATGGCGGGAATTTCTTATGCTGTAAAAAATGCGGACGAATATGCCCGTTCGGCAGCAGGAAACATTTGTGACTCTAACGAGAATGATGGAGTAGCTAAAGTTTTGGCGGAGTATCTCGTATAACAAGTTAAAAAAGCATTTCCGTTCATGCGTCTGCATAGGGAAATGCTTTTTTGTATCATTTAGAGTCTGTCCTGAAAGAAATGAATCGTTTCGGTAAGACCATCTTTGATGTTTCTTGAAGGAGTCCAATGTAGCAGTGTCTTCGCTTTTTGATTAGAGAGGCAAGAGCGATAGATGTCGCCTGTGCGTGGAGGACCGTAACGGAGAAGGTCTTCGGAACACCCAGCGGCCGCAATCATTTTTGAAGCCAAATCGTTCAGTGACAGTTCCGTTTCGGTGCTGACATTTATGATTTCGCCGTCCGCCTGATGTAAAGCTGCCAGGTTGGCAGAAATAACATCATGGACGGAAATAAAATCCCTGGTCTGCCGACCGTCTCCGAAAATGGTAATCGGTTTGTTTTCCGCGAGCGATTTGGCAAAAATATAAATGACACCGCCTTCGCCATCAGCACCTTGCCGGGGGCCGTACACATTACTGTAACGGAGGACGGTATAGGAGAGTTCGTAAATTTTATGGTAAAGAGCGAGATATTTTTCCGTCATCCACTTTGTAAGTCCATAAAAAGAACTGGGAGCGGGAATCAGATTTTCTGTAAGAGGGAGCGCGGGATTATCTCCATAAACCGCGGCGGAGGAAGAGAAGATAATTTTTTGCACATCTGTTTTGCGTGCGGCTTCCAGTACACGGAGCATACCGCTGATGTTTATATCCGCGTCCAGATAGGGATTATCAATAGAAGCGGGAACCATGGTCTGCGCTGCTTCGTGATAGATGATGTCGAAATGTCTTTCTTTAAAGATATCCGTCAGTTTTTCATCCCGGATATCCATTTTGAGAAATTCCGCTTCTTTGGGAAGAAAATCTTTTGTTCCGCTCGAAAGATCATCTATGATTGTGATCTCATGCCCGGCAGCGAGGAGCGCATCGGATAAGTGGGAGCCGATAAATCCTGCGCCGCCTGTAATTAAAATTTTCATAATATTATCCTTGTATCATGCAATGGTGTAAAGTTCTTCATCGGATGGTATTGCCCATTCAAAAGAATCAATTTCCATGAAACCGGTAGCCGGAGCCCCAAACAGTTTCAATCCGTTCATAAGCACGGCCGGATACCTTTTTTAATTTGGAACGGAGCCGGTTAATGTGGACTGTAACCGTTGCCGGCTCACCGATGGGATCTAAGCTCCATATCTGTTCGAACAGCTGCTCTTTTGAAAATACTTCATTGGGATGTGTGGCAAGGAAATAGAGAAGATCAAATTCTTTGCCTGTAAGCAATACATTTTTATCGTTAAGAATGACTTGCCGAGCTTTGGGGCGTATGATGAGGTCTCCGATAGTAATTCCTTCTTCCGGCATGGATTTATTGAGTTGTTCCGCTTTAATCCGCATGTGGACAGAAAGCTGTGCACGTAAATGGGCAATAAGGATGGTTCCTTTCAGCGGTTTAAGCAGGTAGTCATCGGCACCAAGTCCCAGCCCGCGGACGATATCAGAGTCTTCTGTTCTGGCTGTTGCAAAAAGAATGGGCACGTTTGTGATTTCTCTCAGTTTGCGGCAAAGGGAAAATCCATCTTCTCCCGGCAGGGTGACATCGAGAATAACGGCATCTATCTTTTCACTGCGCATCATGTGCAATGCTTCTTCACTGTTTTCTGCAATGAAGGGATTGTATCCCGCGCCTTCAAGAAAATCCCTTTCCATGTCGGAAATGGCAGGCTCATCTTCCACGATGAGTACATTCGTCATTTAAATTCCTTCTTTCTGAATGGTATAAATAATTAGAATCTTGCAGGTATATCTTAGATTTCAATATCCAATTCCACCGGGCAGTGGTCACTGCCCAAAATGGAAGAATGGATTTCTGCCGCTTTAATCCGCGGCTGCAATATATCGGAGACGAGGAAATAATCAATTCTCCACCCGATATTTCTTTCCCTGGATTTTGCAAAGTAGCTCCACCAGGAGTAGGCATCTTTTTTGTCCTGATGTAAATAGCGAAAAGAGTCAGTAAATCCATCGGAAAGGAGTTCTGTCATTTTATTACGTTCGTCATCAGTAAAACCTGCGTTCATATGATTTGATGCCGGATTGGCAAGGTCGATCTCCTCGTGGGCCACATTCAAATCGCCGCAGAGAATGACCGGCTTTTTTTTAGATAAATCAAGCAGATATTTTTTAAAATCATCTTCCCATTTCATTCTATATGTAAGCCGTGCCAGTCCACGCTGGCTGTTTGGTGTGTAGCAGGTTACCAGGCAGTGGTCATTAAAATCTGCTGTGATGACCCGTCCTTCTTGATCATGCTCCTCCATACCGATACCATAGGTAACAGAGAGAGGTTTTATTTTAGTAAATAATGCGGTTCCGCTGTATCCTTTTTTTACTGCACTGTTCCAATACTGATAATAACCTGGGAGGTCAAGCTCGATCTGGTCAGGCTGGAGTTTCGTTTCCTGCAGACAGAAGCAATCTGCATCCAACTCTTTAAAAGACTGCATAAAGCCTTTTTTCATACAAGCGCGGAGTCCATTAACATTCCAGGAAATATATTTTAAACTTTTCATAAGTTCTCCTTCTGAAAGATAAACGAGCTATTCTTTGGTTATTTATTATACACGGTTCTCTTCATTATTTATAGAAGAAAAGAGTGAAGGATACTGTTTATGGGGATAAAAAGATGAATACGAAATGCTAATGGATAAAAGATACGGTGTTATATGATATAATGACTAAGTATTAAATTATGACTTTTTGTCAGGGGAAAGGAGAACGGGTATGAAAAAGATTGTTGTTACGGTTATCGGCGCGGACAGTGTCGGTATCGTTGCGGGCGTTACTAAAGAATTGGCACTGCAGAATATTAATATACTGGATATTTCTCAGACGATTTTGGATGGAATTTTTGATATGATCCTGATTTGTGATATGGAAAAGGCAAAGGGAACTCTTAAAGATGTACAAGATGCATTGGGGATGCTTGGTAAAGAACTGGGTGTGGATGTGCGTGTACAGCTTGCAGACATATTTTATGCTATGCATCGCATTTGAGGAGGGACCATGCTTGAATTAGATATTGAGGATATCCTGTCCACGGAGCGTATGTTTGATCAGAATAAACTGGATGTAAGGACGATAACGATGGGGATATCGCTGCTCGGATGTGTTTCTTCTGATGAAAAAACTTTGTGTAATAACATTTATGATACAATCTGCCGTAATGCGGAAGATCTGGCGGAGGTAAGCCATGATATATCCCGTGAGTACGGCGTACCGATTATAAACAGGCGGATTTCTGTAACGCCGATTGCACTGGTAGCAGGCGGAATCAGGAGTTCCAGCTACGTTTCGATTGCTGAAACACTCCAAAGAGCAGCTGATGAAGTCGGTGTAGATATTCTTGGCGGGTTTTCCGCTTTAGTTGATCGGGGGATGACATCGGCGGATAAGGTGCTGATTGATTCCATTCCCGAGGCTTTAGCCGTGACACGGAGCATTTGCAGTTCTGTCGCTATCGGGTCAACTAAAGCGGGTATCAATATGGATGCTGTAAAACGTATGGGGGAAATTGTTAAAGAAACGGCAGAGTTGACGAAAGATAAAGATGCGTATGGCTGTACAAAACTGGTTGAATTTTGTAATGCTGTGGAAGATAATCCTTTTATGGCAGGCGCATTCCATGGGGTGACGCAGGGGGATGTTGCTATCCATGTCGGCGTTTCCGGTCCCGGTGTTGTGAAAAAAGCCTTGGAAAGTATAAAAGGCGCACCTTTTGATGTTGTAGCAAAAACGGTGAAAAATACGGCGTTCATGATTACGCGTTTAGGTCAGCTTGTGGCGGAAGCGGCTACAGAACGTCTTCACGCTTCTTTCGGTATTGTTGATTTATCATTGGCACCAACGGCAGCTGTCGGAGATAGTGTGGCGCAGGTATTGGAAGAAATGGGATTGGAAAGTTGCGGCGGACCGGGGACGACCGCGGCACTTGCACTTTTGAATGACTCGGTGAAAAAGGGTGGTCTCATGGCGTCTTCTAGTGTTGGAGGCCTGTCGGGAGCATTTATTCCGGTCAGCGAAGACCTCGGTATGATTGAAGCGGTGCAGCGGGGAAGTCTTTCTTTGGAAAAATTGGAAGCCATGACCTGCGTATGTTCCGTCGGATTGGATATGATAGCAATTCCGGGAGATACTTCCGCAGCGACGATTTCGGCGATTCTTGCTGATGAAGCCGCAATCGGCATGATTAATAACAAAACGACGGCGACAAGACTGATTCCGGCTCCCGGAAAGAAGCCTGGAGACATGGTTAATTTCGGCGGACTTATGGGATATGCACCGGTTATTGATATTAATCGGTTTAAAGCAGATCAGTTTATTGCCCGGGGAGGAAAGATTCCGGCGCCTTTGAGAGCATTAACAAATTAGAGGTTTATTTATACATAAAAGTGAAAGATGGTTATCTTTTCGCGGATACCATCTTTTTAAATTTATAGGGAGGAAAGATGGATATGATTTCTTTACGGCTGTGTTAGAATAATCAAAGATATAAAATAAGTACATTATATGGAGTAAAGGTTTTATATACATGGGAACCAGAGGAACTGTAAATCATATGCCGGGTATGGATAAGTCGGGAAATATACATTGGATATACTGGTGGGCATTTGCCACATTCATACCTGTAGGAATCACATTTTTCTTAAGCTGGCATTTTGGTGCGCCCGGCGGATATCAGCCATATTCATTAATTAAACTTTTTTTGCTTTTTCTGCAAACAGGATTCGTGACTGCATACTTCATCAGACGGCATTTATTAAAAGCGATTGTATCACTGTGGCTTACGATTACATTTTTATTCGGGCTTTCTCTTATTGTGCCTTATTTATCTATACAAGCTAATGTCACTCTGGATATGGCAGATTTATCGGGGGAATTTAGCACGCCTCTTTATCTTTTTATTTCCTGTCTTACTGCTGCATGGCTGCTGCCGCATAGGTGGAGAATGATTGCCCGGATTATCTGCATGGTTTTCATTCTCTTATATGTGCTGATCCAATTCAGCTATATCGGGTATTATATGACGACTAAGGCTCTTTTGTCAGTGAATATGATGATAGCCATGGCGCAGACAAATATATCGGAAGCGATTTCTTACATGGAAGTAAATCTTCCCTATGCCGGATTGGCAGGCGGGATTATCGCGCTGATCCTGTTGGGGGCATTGGTGTTCCTTATTAGCAGGTACAGCTTTCATCAGGAAGAAATTGTATCCAAAAAGGCCTGGTTTGTATTGCTTTTCTTCTTCTTTGCGAATTGTGGGCTTTCTGTACTTTCTATCAGCAGTACACGTATTGCCCATGTATATGCTGAGGCATATCAAACTTTAAGAAGCTTTGGCGAGTATCAATCCATTTTAAAAGCAAGGCGGAATATGCACATTACAGATCCGGATGTGCTGGCGAAGCTGAAAGCGGCTCCTGATGGAGTATATATACTGGTCATAGGAGAATCGCTTACGCGGGATCATATGCATGTATATGGATATAAAAGGGAAACGACGCCATTTCAAACAGAGGCAAACCTAGATCCTCACTATACGTTTTTTAATCATGTCTATTCCTGCTATACGCAGACGGTACAAGTTCTCACTTGTGCGCTGACGGAGAAGAACCAATATAACGGAATGAATTTGTCTGATGCTTATTCTATTATTGATTTGGCAAGAGAAGCGGGATTTAAAACTACATGGATATCTAATCAGTCCCGTTTCGGTATATGGGATACGCCTATCGGTGCTATCGGTTCTGAGTGTGATGACCAATATTGGCTTAATCAATATATAGGAACCGATGTAATTACGAAAGATTACGATACTGCGCTGATACCTTATTTAAAAAAAGTGGATCCTGCAAACAGGAGGCAGCTGATCGTCATTCATTTGATGGGGAGCCATATCAGTTATTGGGACCGCTATCCCAGAGAGTTCTATCATTGGCCGGTTGATACATCTAAAGAACGTGAAACGGCAGAGGTTATGAATGATGAATATGATAATTCAGTTCTGTTTAATGATTATGTGATGGAATCTATCATGAATGAGGCCACCAATTACCTGCATGCTGATGCTGTTATGTATTTCTCTGATCATGGTGAAGAGGTGACGGCCCGACCGGGACACAATGCGGATCAATTTAACTTCACCATGGTTCATATTCCATTTTGGATTTATATGTCTGAGGACTATCATCGGATAAATCCGCAGACGGCCGCGATGATTGAGGCGCGAAGGAACGTACCGTTTTCCAATGATATGCTGTATGATACGCTGATGGGAATGATGGGATTGACCGCTGTCCATTATGATTCAGCATGTAATCTGTTTTCACCTGATTTTGATAAGGATGTAACCACATTAATGACGATGTATGGAAACGTAATGATTAGGAATGATAGGGAACAGGTAGGAGAAAATAAGGAAGAAATCGACAGGTTGTGGAATCGAAAAAGAATGGAGGCGGCAGAAGAAGCGGGACATATGAATTTTAATTGGAACAATTTTGATCAGACATTTTTACGAACGCAGCCGGTAACGTATATTAGAAATGAAGGCGTCAGTCAAAAGTAGCGGCCTTCAGACAATCGGTTTATGCGGTGGTCATTATGCTATAATCAATAAGGAAAATAAAATGGTGGAGGATCTATGCGTCTTCGGAGGAAACCTTGGATAGATGAAGCGATAAAGGATTATACGGATATTTTATACATGGAGGAGCCGACACGGCTGAAAGGCAAATGGAATACTTTATTTCCTGAACCTGAGAACCCAATTCATGTAGAATTCGGTACAGGAAAGGGACGGTTTATTTCCCGCATGGCAAGCTTTCATCCCGATATCAACTATATAGGAATGGAGGTACAGGAAGGTGTCATTTATTATGCGGCCAAGAAGACCGCAGAGATGGATCCGCCAGTTGCCAATGTCCGCTTGATTTTAGGGGATGTGAAACATATTCAGGATATTTTTGCCCGGGGAGAGGTTTCCGTCATTTATTTGAATTTTAGCGATCCTTGGCCTAAAGCCAGACATGCGAAGCGGCGATTGACCTATAGAGAGTTCCTGAAAAAATATGAATGGATACTTAAAGAAGGTGGAGAAATCCGTTTTAAAACAGATAATAAAGACCTCTTTGATTTTTCTTTGGCGGAGTTCAAGGAAATGGGATGGAAGATTTCTTTCATTACTTACGATCTCCACCGTGAACCGGTGAAAGGCGATGTGGAAACAGAGTATGAAGAAAAGTTCAGCAGAAAGGGGAACCTTGTATGTCGTCTCGTGGCCACGCGTCCGATAAGATGAAGTATGTACCGGATTCTTTACGGTGGCTTATTGCGATTACCGGCGTGCTTATAGTGATAGGATGCTTAAATATATACAGCTCGACATATTATATGGATATTTATGACGGCGGAAGCGCATATAAACATATATCGAACCACATCCTGTTTCTCTTAGGAGGAATTTTTGCAGCCTGGATTGCTGTTAAATTGGGAACGAATAAAATTCGGCAAGGTGCTTGGCTTTGGTTTATTGCGGTATTTCTGCTTCTTATTCTTGTTAAATTTGCGGGAATTAGTGTTAATGGTGCGAATCGCTGGATTATGTTGGGCCCCATGTCACTGCAGCCTTCGGAATTGGCGAAAGTTGCGGGAATTATTTGGACGGCTGCTTTTTTGGCGAAACGGATCAATAATAAAGAGCCTATTACAGTTTTTTATGGTATATTGAATCGCCCTGCGGGAAAGCGTCGGAAAAGGAGGGGGCTTGTCCATCATTTTTTGCCGATATTATGTCCTGCGGTTTTGGCAACGATTGTTTTGCTCCAACCTGACATGGGAACGGCGGCTATTATCCTTTTTTTTCCGGGACTGCTTTATATTCTTGCGGGGATGCCGTTTTTGGAAATCTTGGCAGGAATTGTGACGGCAGTTTGTCTTGGGGGATATCTGGCTGTTGTTTCTGCTTATCGCGCGGAGCGTATGGCTATATTATGGGATCCGTTTGCCGATCCTTTGGGGGCGGGATATCAGATTGTACGGAGTTTAACCGCAGTCGGTTCCGGTGGATTTTGGGGGCAGGGGCCGGGGGAAGGGGTGTACAAATTTTTATACCTTCCTGAACAGCATACAGATTTTGCTTATGCAGTTTTCAGCCAGGAGTTTGGATTCATCGGTTCAGTTGCTGTTATGTGCCTGTTCATGGGATTTCTTATGTGCGGGTTTTCCTGCGCCCGCCAGTTGAAACAACCTTATGAATCTTTACTTGTTTACGGATTGACATTGCTTATCTCTGTACAGGGAATTATTAATATGGCAATGGTCATTGGATGTTTTCCTGTTACTGGGATTCCATTGCCCTTTATTTCTTATGGCGGTACGTCATTGTTGACTAATGTTATTTCGGTAGGCCTTATTTGGGGTGCCGTTATATCGGGACGTGAAAAGAGCGATATAGAAGAACGCAGACGAATGATTAAAGCGATGGAAGGGCAGTTGGCACCATCTGGGCGTAAATCTTTTAATCATTTTTGACGTTTATTTACGATCTCTCGGCATAACCGAGAGATTTTTCATGAAAGTGTGAACAGATTGGCAGGGATTTCCTATAAACAGCTGGCTGAATTGGCAGAATGGTATCCGGATGAAAACCAGGGAATGTCTTTTGTGATTGTTTTTATAGTTCCTGATGAATCTGCAAAAAAAAAGGCCTTATCCCTTTGCCATTTTTTAGATAGGCAGGGAATAAAAGCGGGATTATTTTTTGCCGGACATCAGTCTGTATTAAGTAATCGTGTAGAAGCATTGGCACGGATAAGAGCGGCCGACTCCTTTGTGATTGTAACGAAGGATCTGGAGGAGTCGGGGCTTTTTGCTCATGCGGCCCGGTGCATGGAAAAGCAGGGTCTTATTATCTATGAAGGAGCCTTAACGAGAAAGCTGATTACTTGTGTCACCAAAATGGAAATAAGCAGTTTTTTTGCAGAGGAATCAGTGTTTTCCTATCCAGTATATGCAGATACCAAGAATGACATATTTTGTCTTGCTGCTTTGTGCTTATATGCCGTGCATGGCGGTGGAACAATATTGGAAGCTGCTGATGAAATACGAAAAATGCTGCGTAATTAGATATGGATTGCATTCTAAACTTTTTTATTGATGATGGATTTTGTAATAGACCATGCAACCGTCAGAGATTTTTGCAGTATAAAGAAATAAAGTTCCTTTCGAGGATGTAAGAGCCAGAAAACGCCTGCAATCGGCCGGAGCGGAGTGAACCGCCTTTTTGAATTTGTTTTTATCATTTTATCACCAAAGGATAATAATCTTCTTGTTGCAATATCTGCGACTTTAGCCTTTGTGAGGATCATGGTCAATTTTAATAAGTTAGACATAAAATCACCTCTTATCAGTTATCATAACAAAGCGGTGCGAGAAAAGCCATGAGATTCATTTCCTTTTTATTTGTGATAAAATATGGACATACTTCGGGGTAAAAGCTGTTCCGATAAATTCCGATAAAGATTAGGGGGGAATGATGGATTCTACTGATTATATATTATTTGTACCGATGTTTTTTCTTGCCATATATTTGTGGCTGGAGTCTCAGGATTTTGGCGTAGCTATTGTAGCACCGATGGTTGCGCAAAACGAAGAGGAAAGAAAGACGGCGCTTAATCTTTTAAAACCGGGGTTAGACGGAAATGAAGCATGGGCGTTTCTCTGCGCAGGGGTGACTGGCGCACTTTTTTCGAATGGTCGGTTTAATATTCCGGAAAGCACATTTTGGCCTTTGGGGATTATTCTTACGGGAATGATTGTGCGGTTAGCGGCAGCCTTTTGGGGGAATATATTCCAGCAGCCTTTGCTATTAAGAGGAGTCCGTTTTATCACAATCATTAATGTCATCTCTGCAGGGGTTCTTGCGTTGGAATTGGCCAATTGGGACCTTTTTACAACGAAAAGTGTGTTTGGCCTTATTTGGTTGTTTATGAGTTGTATTCAGGTCGGTGCCATCTATGGAGCCTGTAAGACAGCGAACCCGTTGGGGGAAAGATTTCGGGCGACTTTCCTTGTAACCAATATTCTTTCATTGATGGCATTTATTGCTGTTTTTGGTGCATGGTATGTTTTGGGGAATCGTGAAATATTTGGAACAGATATGCTTCTGTCAGGATTTTCATCTGTTGTAATTATTTCAGCCATAGCGTTTTTTTCCGTAAGAGCCAGACATGTATATGCGGGGATGTTGCTGTCCTATATTGCGCAGTGGGGTGCCGTGTGTATCTATTTATTTACCATGATGTTAAGCTTTCCTTCCCCAGCGCAGGATTCTGTAATCAAAGTCGATATGAGTTTGATTATCGGAGCTGCCGCCGTATGGACAGGTATCGTATTTATTTGGCGGATGTGTCGCCATAAAGTGGAATATGTTTGGGAAGACCATATTTGAATGAAAATGAGGATAAGGAGCTAAAAATGGGTGAACTTTTTAAAACGCAGCATACCATTGATGAAATGCTGGATCGGATGGGTGTGAAAATCGTTTTAGATACGGATCACTTATCGGAAGATGATGTTCTTGAAGCGGAAAAGAGCGGTAGTTCAGTGGTACTAAAGAAGAAAAGATCAGAAAAAGTTGAGTAAAAACGGAAAACAGGCAACCAAGAGAAAAATAAGGTTAAAGCCTGTTTTTTATTGGTGGAGAATTATCCCTGTGGTATGATAAATACTGAAATACTAAATGTCTTTTTGTAATTTGATTGTGTATAGTTAATGAATTGGAGGATAGTATGGATTCATTTGTTCATCTCCATTCTCATACAGAGTACAGCCTATTTGACGGAACTTGTCGAATCAAGGAACTTGTTTCGTATGTAAAAGAACTGGGGCAGACGGCGATAGCCATTACAGATCATGGCGTTATGTATGGAGCTGTTTACCTTTATAAAGAATGCTTAAAACAGGGGATTAAGCCGATTATCGGTTGTGAGATATATGTGACAGCGGGGAGCCGTTTCATTAAGGATGCCGATAAAAAAGAAAAGCTGGCTCATTTGATTCTCTTGGCAGAGAATAACACTGGTTATAAGAATATTATAAAAATCTGTTCAAAATCGTGGACGGAAGGATACTATCATAAACCTCGGGCAGATCATGATTTACTTCTGAAGTATCATGAAGGTGTTATTGCATTGTCGGCTTGTATCGGCGGCGAATTGCCACAGGCAGTCCTGAAGGGAGATTTGGAACAGGCAAGAAAAATTATCCGGTTTTATATGGATACGTTTGGAAAAGATAATTACTTTATAGAATTACAAAACCACGGATTGCCGGAAGAGGCGGCGGTACGGCCTGCGCTGGCTGAACTTGCCAAAGAATATGGACTTGGACTCGTGGCGACCAATGATTTTCACTATACCAGAAAAAAGGATGCGGGAAGTCAGGAGATCAAACTTTGTATATCAACAGGAAACACGATGGATGATCCCGGTAGATTCCGTTTTGCGAATGAGGAATTCTATTGTAAGAGCGGAGAAGAGATGAAAGCGCTTTTGGGAAACTTTCCCGGGGCCATTGAGAATACAGCGAGAATTGCAGAACGGTGCAATGTCACATTTACTTTTGGTAAACACAAGCTGCCGTCTTTTACCGTTCCTGAAGGAGAAACCGCGGCAACTTATTTGCGCAGGTTGTGTGAAGAAGCTCTTCCTGAGCGATATCCGAACTATGGGAATAAGGAAAAAGAGCGTCTTGATTATGAACTGGGCGTTATAAACCAGATGGGGTTTGCTGATTATTTTCTCATTGTCATGGATTTCATTCAATATGCGAAAACACACGGTATTCCTATCGGTCCGGGGCGAGGAAGTGCTGCAGGGAGTATCGTGTCATACCTTCTCCATATCACGGAAGTGGATCCGCTGCGTTTTCATTTGCTTTTTGAACGCTTCTTAAATCCGGAACGGATTTCTATGCCTGATATTGATACGGATCTCTGTTACAGAGGGCGGGGTCAGGTCATTGAGTACTTAGCAAAAAAATATGGTGAAGACCATGTGGCGCAGATTATTACTTTTGGTACATTGGCTGCCCGTGCGGTAATTCGGGATGTCGGGCGTGTGTTAAGCATGCCGCTTCGGGAAGTGGATCGGATTGCCAAAATGATTCCGAGTGGTCCCGGAGTTACGCTGAGGACAACGCTGGAACGGTCAAAAGAGTTTGCGGAATTATATGCGTCTGATAGTAATATACATCGTTTGATTGACCATTGTCTGGATTTAGAAGGCCTTTCAAGAAACTCGGGAACCCATGCGGCAGGCGTAGTGATCTGTTCTGAACCGGTCGAAGAATATGTTCCTATACAGTTGACCCAGGATAATTTTATCCAAACCCAGTATGAAAAGGACTTAGACGAAGAGCTTGGACTGCTTAAGATGGATCTTTTAGGTCTTCGCAATCTTACGGTTATTCATGATGCATTAGAAATGATTAAGACGAACAGAGGAATTGCGCTTGACATAGAAGCGCTTCCTCATGTGGATGAATTGACTTGCAAAATGCTGCGCTCCGGAGATACGGTGGGGGTATTTCAGTCGGAATCATCAGGGTTTACATCGCTTTTGATGCAGTTGGAACCTGAGTGTTTTGAAGATTTGATTCCTATGGTAGCCTTATATCGCCCCGGACCGCTGGGGAGTGGCATGGCGGAAGATTTTATTAACCGCAAGCATGGGAAAACAGCAGTTGATTATCCGCATCCTTCGTTGGAGACAATTCTTAAAGAAACTTACGGGATTATCCTGTATCAGGAACAGGTTATGCAGATTGCGTCTGTTATGGGGGGATTCAGTCTTGGTCAGGCGGATCTTCTTCGTCGCGCGATGGGGCATAAAGAACCGGAAATACTGCAGGCCCAGCGTAAGTTGTTTGTTAAAGGGGCGGCAGTACAAAAAATAAGTGAAGAAATTGCTAACCGTGTATTTGATCTGATGGTTCATTTTGCCGGATATGGATTCAATAAGTCACATAGTGTATGTTATGGATGGATTGCCTGGCAGACAGCATATTTAAAAGCACATTACAGACCTGAGTTCATGGCAGCTATGATGACTTGTTATAATGGGGATCGTAATAAGGTCAGCCGTTATATTTCCGACACAAGACGTGCAGGAGTAAAAATAGCGGCGCCTGATGTAAATCGAAGTGAAGCGGGATTTTCCGTGAATGGGGATACCATTCTTTTTGGTCTTGCCGGTGTGCAAAATGTAGGAGAAGGAATCGTAAATTCCATTATCGGCGCACGGAAAAAAGATGGCGCGTTTAAATCTATTTCCGATCTGCTGGAACGGATTGATTCCAAGGGATTGAACAGCCGCGCCTGTGAAAGTCTGATTCGCTGCGGGGCTATGGATTCTTTTGGCTATAATCGCAGACAGCTTATCGAAGTGCTGCCCCAGGCATTAAATAATGCGTCAGTGACGCGAAGTGACAGGGAATCGGGACAATTGTCCTTATTTGGTGGAGAAATAAAGGCAAAAACAATCGTTTATCCCGATTTACCAGATATGTCGGCGGCGGAGAAGATCGATTCGGAAAGAAAACTGCTTGGGTTTTATGTAAGCGGGCATCCTCTTGATTCTTATAAGCAGCAGATGAAATATTGTTCGCCTATTTATTCACTGTTAAGTGATGGGATGAAATATGACGGGAAGATGGTTTCTGTTGGAGGGATTATAACCCGCGTCAAAAGTATGACAACTAAAAAAGGCGCGCCCATGGGGTATGTAAGTCTGGAAGATTATGAAGGAGCCATGGAAGCGGTCATATTTCCTTCTGTATGGGAAAACTCACGTATGATGATTTCTGAAGACCGCGCGGTGTGTGTCCGCGGGCGTGTGCAGGCGAATGAAAGGGATGTAAGAATATTGGCCGAGGAGATTATACCGCTGGCACAGTTCCATAAAGTAGTACGTCCGATGTATAAGTCAGTTCATCTTTATATCGATGCTGCCCATGAATCTGATGCCGTAAGTAATCGGTTGTCGGTCATATTGAGAGAAAATCATGGGAATGTTCCTGTATTTCTTCATCTGGAGAGAACACACCAGAAGATTACAATGAGCAGAGAGTTTTATCTGGACTTCAGTGCGGATTCTGAAATAGCACTCAAAAAGCTGTTGGGCCCCCAATCTGTAGTGGGAGAAGTCTTGCATAAGCAGGGAAACTGAATGAGTTACCGAGGCGTGATATTTATGCATAATCCATGCCCGTATGATATACTGAATCATATGGTTTAATAGATAAAGGGGGATGTCATGAAGTTTCTCGTTTGTATTAAACAGGTAGTAGACACTTCCAAAATGGAAGTGGATCCGGAAACGGGGCGCCTTAAACGTAATAATGCCAATAGCATTATGAATCCTGTTGATTTGAATGCGTTGGAAGCAGCCTTATCTCTTCGAGATCGGATAGGTGGAACGGTTACGGTGATTACCATGGGACCGCCGCAGGCGGAAGCCGTTCTTCGGGACGCGGTTGCTATGGGGGCTGATGATATTTATCTGGTAACAGATCGGGCCTTTGGCGGAGCGGATACTTTGGCAACCAGCTATACCCTTGCTGCAGCCATTTCTAAAATAGGGATGCCTGACTTGATTTTCTGCGGAATAGAATCTATTGACAGTAATACAGCGCAGATAGGGCCTGAAATAGCAGCAACACTCGGGATTGCCGATGTGAGTGGTGCTTCATTTATTTCTTTTGAAAAAGAAGGCGGTCTTATTGTTACCAGGCAAAATGGAAGCAGTGCTGAAGTTGTTGAATTAAAACTTCCTGCGGTAGTAACCGTTTTGCCAGAACTTAACAAACCGCGGTATTCCTCGATAAAAGGAATTTTGGGCAAGGGAGATGCTGAACTTCATATCATTACAGCGGCGGATTTGGATATTGATACTGCACGGATTGGAATAAAAGGTTCTCCCACACAGGTGAAACGTGTACGGCCCGTAGTACCGCCACAAAAGGAAAACCTTCGTATTGAGGAAAAAGATCCTCAAGAATCGGTAGATATTCTGATAGAAGCATTAAGGAAAATTTCTGTAATTTAGGAGGGTAAGTATGGATTTTTCTGATTATAAAGGAATTTACGTTGTTGCCATTCCTAAATATGGTGAAATACAGAAAGTTACGGGGGAATTGATTGGAGCTTCCCGTGAATTGGCTGCTGAACTGAATGAATCGGTGTCCGTTGTTCTTGTGGGAAGTGAGATTCGCGATAAAGCACAAGAACTTATTCATCTTGGTGCGGATTTCGTTTACGTTATGGATGCACCGATTTTTACGCATTATGATGGTGTGGCATATCAGAAGGCTTTAACGGGATTTTTTAAAGAAAAGAAACCCAATATCGTGATGTTTGGAGCAGATCCTTATGGCAGGGATTTGGCTCCTCGTATGGCGGCAGACTTAGTTTGCGGTGTAACGGCAGATGTAACGGAATTATCTGTTGAACCGGAAACGAAACTGGTTGTCTGGTCCCGTCCGGCGATGGGAGGAAATATTACGGCGGATATTGTCAGTCCTGATTTCCGTCCGCAAGTAGGGACGGTCAGGGCAGGGACATTCCGGTATCCCACATATGATGAAAGCCGTATTGGTGAAATTATTGATGTTCCCGTCCATCTGGGGCTGGAAGATTTTGGCACGCTTTTAAAAGAAATTCTACCTGAAATTTCTGATGATAATCCGGTGGAAGAGGCGTCTGTTATTGTTTCCGGCGGTCGCGGTATTCATTCAGAAAAAGAATGGGTACAACTTCATGAATTGGCGGAACTGCTTGGCGCATCAGTGGGATGCAGCAGACCTATAGCTGAACTTGGCTGGGAGAAACAGAGCCATCAAATCGGACAAACCGGTAAAGGTGTTTCTCCCAAGGTATATTTTGCTTTTGGGATTTCCGGTGCTATGCAGCATTTGTGTGCAGTAAAAGCGGATGTTCTTATCGCGGTAAACCGTGATGCGAAAGCACCGATTATGGAAACAGCGGATTATGCGGTCATTGCGGATTTAAAAACATTCCTGCCGTTATTTATTGAAAAAATAAAAATGATAAAATCTGAAAAACAATAACGGTATAGTAATTTTAGCAGGATATTACGCAGAAGAAAACGATTGATTCTGTATTCTGTTTGCTGGGAGGGGAATTGTATGGGAGAAACCAAAACTGCCATATATTACAATCACAATTTTTACTATGATTTTTCACAAATTATCAGTGCTGATGATCGGGCGATCCAGTTTGGAGACGGTGCTTATGAATGGATCCGTATACACCATGGACATTCTTTCGGGCTTTCTTATCATACCGACCGATTATATCGGTCCATGCGCCTTTTAGGAATCCGCCCCGTAACAGCTCCTGATGAATTTACTGAAATCGTAGAAGTCGTTGTAGAAGAGTCTGAAATTGAAGAAGGGTATGTGAAGATTATTGTGACTCGGGGGAGTGATGACCATAACTTCACGATCCCTGCAAGAAGTGCGCTTCAACCGAATGTCCTTGTATATGGGAAGCCTATTGATTTGAATGCAATTGAAAAAGTCCAGTCCGGAGTGAACTGTATTACACTTGATGATGATCGCGGACATCACTGCGATATTTTGAGTCTGAATCAATTAAATAATATGATGGCAAGAGCAGAGGCACAGAAAAAAAATTGTTATGATGCTGTCTTTATTAAAGACGGACTTTTGACAGAAGCATCTCATTCAAATGTATGTATTGTCAAAGCGGGAGTTATTTGGACCCCGGCAACGAATGAGCATATGATTCGTGGGGTTACCCGTTCTCTTGTACTCACTCGCGCAGCTCCGTCTGCAGGGGTAACATCTATTGATGAGGCATCTGAGCCTGTGCGGTTTGAAGATATGATGACAGCCGAAGAGGTATTTCTGACAAATTCCCAGGATGGGATCATTCCGGTCTTATCCATTGATGGTAACCTTATTGGTGGCGGTAAGGTGGGCGATGTAACCCAAAAGATCCAAGAACATTATGCGCATTTAATGGAGGACGGACTCCCGTAACCTTTAACTTAAAAGAAGCAGGTCTTCGGACCTGTTTTGTTTTGCAGATGTCAGCTTGGAACAGAGAATTTCCATATTTTGTCTATGATATAATAAGAAATAATTTCACTGGGAGGGCATTATGCGCGTACTTGGCATTGACCCCGGAACAGGACGCTGCGGGTTTGGAATTGTAGAGAAGCATGGAAATAGAATTGTGCCGATTAACTATGGTGTAATTGAAACATTTAAGGAACAGAATTCCTTAGAACGTTTAAATATCGTTTATGAAGGGGTGGCTGAACTTATAGAAATGTACCGTCCGCATTTCATGGGAGTGGAATCGCTTTATTTTAATACGAATATAACAACAGGAATTGAAGTCGCGCAGGCCAGAGGGGTAATTCTTCTTGCCGGATACAGGCAGAGCGTACCTGCAGTGAATGTGACTCCGCTACAGGTTAAACAGCAATTGGCCGGCTATGGGCGCGCGGAAAAGAAACAAGTCATTGAAATGGTTATGCGGATCATGCATATAAATACAAAAATAAATCCTGATGATGCAGCAGATGCATTGGCAATAGGATTAACGGCTATTTATCAAATGGAACATAAGCGGCTGTTCAAGGAGGAAATATGATTGGATATATAAAAGGTAAAGCGACCGTTGTTTCTAAAGAGTTCTGTTTCATCGAAGCTGGCGGTATAGGATACCGTGTATTTATTTCAGAAATGAGCCGTCAGAAAATTCATTTAGGGGCGCCTGTACGGCTTCTGACTTATATGGCAGTAAGAGAAGATGCTATACTTTTATATGGGTTCCTGACACAGGAAGAATATGATCTGTTCCTTATTCTTATCTCGGTGTCTAAAATAGGACCTAAAGTGGCAATGGGCATTCTTTCAGTGATGGAGCCGGCGGATTTTGTTTTGAGTATCCGGAACAGAAATTTATCAGTTTTAACAAAGCTGCCCGGTGTGGGCAAGAAAACGGCTGAACGGCTTTTGGTGGAATTAAAAGATAAGGTAGGAGATTTCGCAGAGGGCGATATAGATGAGCCGGAATCGTTGGCGGCCGGAAAACCGGATGAAAGCGGTATTGCTGCCGATGCGGCTAAGTACCTTCGTGCGCTTGGCTATGAAGATACGGAAATTCAACCGGTACTGAAAAAGCTGTCAATAGAATATAAAGATGTTTCCCCATTGGTGAGTGCAGCTCTTCGTGAGTTTGGAAAACAATAAAGTTGTACTGATATTTCAGGAGGGGTAAGAGAGGTTGCTTGAAGGTACTTATGAATAACAAATATATAAAAAGCCTTGGTGGAGAAGAACATATAGAAATGTTAGGCACAGAAGGACGGATTACTGCAGGTGAAGGAAGCAGGCGGGATGAGTGGCAGCAGACTATTCGTCCGCAGCGGTTAAGTGACTATATTGGACAGTCGACTTTTAAAGAGAATCTGCATGTTTATATTTCTGCCGCAAGATCCAGAAAAGAAGCACTTGACCATGTATTGCTTTACGGACCGCCCGGTCTTGGAAAAACCACGATGGCAAAAATTATTTCTAATGAATTGGGAGTCCAGTTTAAGGTGACGAGCGGGCCGGCCATCGGGAGGCCCGGAGATTTGGCTGCTATCCTTTCTACGCTGCAGGAACATGATGTTTTATTTATTGATGAGATTCACCGTTTAAATCGAAGTGTAGAGGAAATACTCTATCCGGCCATGGAAGATTTCGCGTTGGATATTGTCATGGGGAAAGGCGCCGGTGCTAATTCCATACGCATTGAGCTGCCGCCATTCACTTTGATTGGCGCGACTACCAGGGCTGGGGCTTTATCGGCTCCGCTTAGGGATCGTTTCGGTATTATTAATCATATGCAGTTTTATACGGCAGACGAATTAAAGCATATACTGATTCGTGCAGCAGGGATTTTGAATATTAAAATCGAAGAGACGGGAGCGGAAGAAATTGCACGTCGATCCCGGGGAACGCCAAGAATCGCGAACCGATTATTAAAACGTATTCGCGATTTTGCACAGGTAAAAGGGGAAGGCGTTATTTCACAGGAGATTGCGGCAGACTCTCTCTCTGCGCTTTATGTGGATGATATCGGATTGGATTTGATTGATCGGGAAGTATTAAAAGCAATTATACAAAAATTTAATGGCGGGCCTGTGGGTATTGACACAATATCTGCGTCAATTAGTGAGGAACGGGCTACTATTGAAGATATATGCGAGCCGTATCTGATGCAAATCGGATTCATTTCCCGTACACCGAGAGGGCGGATTGCAACCAAGGCGGCTTATGATCATTTAGGTGCGATATGGAGTAAAGAAACGGTTCAAGACGAACTGTTTGAGGGGGGATAATGGATTTTGGAAAAATGTTGATTGTTTTCGGAATTTTTATGATCATAGCAGGTGTGGCAATAGGTTTCAGCAGCAAATTTTTCTTGTTGGGGCAGTTGCCGGGGGATATTCACTGGTCCTGGGGAAAGACGAAGTTTTTCTTTCCTGTCGTCTCATCTTTAGTTATCAGTATTGTAGGAACAATTCTTTTAAATTTGTTTTTTAGAAAATAAAAATATATTTATTTAAAGATCATTTATCCGGTAAGAATGAATAAAGGAACGATTATATGAAAAAAAATATAGCTGTTGCTGCTGCATGCATAACCTTTGCAGTATTAATAGGAAATTCAGTTAACGTAAGTGCTGAGTCTATTCCCGTAAAAAAGAAACAGGTACAGCTTTTATCAGGATTTGTTAAAAATGTTGCAAAGATTAAGCCTGTGCAAAAAAAAGGGCCTGATGTAGAAGTCGGACTGCTTTCCGGACAGCCGCAGGTAGAGATTGAGGGACTAAGTCATTTCCGAATTGAAACGAATGGCAAAGTATGGAAATCTTATAATGCCGGCAAGCGGATTTCTGTATCACGGAAAGGGAAAAATATAGTTTTAGAAGGGAAGGCTTTTAATGCTCCTGTGTATTTTACGACAGGAAATGGAGAAGAAGCTTTCTCTGTAAAGGGAAACAGGTATCGTGGCGAAATGAAGATAATTCCTTCTGCATGGAATAATGGTGTTACTGTTGTGAACCGGGTGCCGATGGAGTTGTATTTAAAGGGCGTAGTTCCCAGTGAAATCGTGCCTTCATGGAAGCCTGATGCCATTAAGGCGCAGGCTGTCGCGGCAAGGACTTATGCTGTTTATCACAAGAATGGATACCGATCCGCCGGTTATGATATAACAGATGATACCCGGTCACAGGTGTATCGTGGCTGTTCTGTGGAAACGTCGGCAACGAATAAAGCAGTGGAAGAAACGGCAGGAGAGATAATTACTTATAACGGAAAGGCTATTGATGCACTTTTTCATGCGAATGGCGGCGGATATACAGAAGACAGTGAAAATGTATGGGGATCATATGTCCCTTATCTGCGGGGAGTAAAAGAGGAGAGCAGCTCTACAGTTAATCGCCCATGGCACAAAATTGTTTCGATTGATTCATTTTCCAATGCGATTTCACGAGCAGGGTATCATGTGGGGAAGGTAAAAAAGATAGGTCTCTCCAGGCTTCGCATGGGGAATAATAAAGCGAAGGACCGGGGAATATCAGGACGAGTTAAGACGATGGAAATTACTGGAAAATCCGGCAGGAAAATAATTCCCGGAGAAGTAATCCAAAGTGCATTTGACTTGGACAGTACACTTTTTGATATTTCTGCAAAAGGTAACAATTTAATTATTACCGGGTATGGATTTGGTCACGGATTGGGACTTTCCCAGTGGGGGGCGGAAGCGATGGCGGAAAAGAACGGCGACGGGAAAGAGTATTATAAAAGAATTCTGCTCCACTATTTTACAGGCAGCAAAATTGAGAAGATATATTGATATATTTGTATGTATTTGGAGTAAGTAATGAAACTTGAAGATTTTAATTATGTTCTCCCCAAGGAACTGATTGCTCAACAGCCGGCAGAACCGCGTGATTCGTGTCGGCTTCTTATGGTGGATAAAAAAACAGGGGAATGGCAACATCGTCGATTCAGAGATATTCTTGATGAAATAAGACCGGGAGACGTGTTTGTATTCAATAACACGAAAGTTATTCCTGCCCGATTATTTGGCAGGCGCAAGGGAACTGGCGGAAAAGTGGAAGCACTTCTTTTGACACCGAAAGGAAATGATGTTTGGGAAATTCTTGTAAATCCGGGTCGTAAAGCATTGCCGGGTCAGGAAATAGAATTTTCAGAGAATTTCTCATGTACTGTTATTGATAAGACGGAATTTGGCGGCCGATTGGTAAAGTTTCATTATTCCGGTGATTTTGATAATTGGCTGGATCAGCTGGGAGAAATGCCGACGCCGCCTTATATCCATAAAAAGCTGGAGAATAAAGATGAATACCAGACGGTATATGCGAAGTTTAAGGGCTCTGCCGCCGCACCGACAGCAGGGCTTCATTTTACTCCTGAGCTTCTGGAAAAAATGAAAGACAAAGGGGCAGAACTTCTTTTTGTGACACTCCACGTGGGAATAGGAACTTTTCGACCAGTTGCAGAAGAGAATATTGAGGATCACGAAATGCATCGGGAATGGTATACTATTGAAAAAGAAACAGCACAAAAAGTAAATGAGGCTAAAGAAGAAGGCCGACGGATCATCGCTGTGGGTACGACTTCTGTCAGAACTTTGGAGTCGGCGGGGCAAACAGGAAGAGTAGAGGCCGGCAGCAGCTGGACACAGCTTTATATCTATCCCGGATATCAGTGGCAGGTGGTAGATGCTATCGTGACGAATTTTCACCTGCCGGAATCAACTCTGATTATGATGATGGCATCTTTTGCTGGGAGAGAACATATTTTGGCTGCTTATGAAGAAGCTGTCCGCCAAAAGTACAGGTTCTTTTCTTTTGGAGATGCCATGTTTTTGCGCTAAGAGGTTTAAATGGTTGTCAATTATGAGTTAGTAGCAGAGGATAGAAAGACTGGCGCTCGTGCCGGTTTATTACATACGCCGCATGGAGTATTTAAAACGCCCATGTTTATGCCGGTCGGAACTCAGGCTACAGTAAAAACGGTAACACCTGAAGAACTGGAAGAGATGGGGGCGCAAATTATTCTTTCCAATACATACCATCTTTTTTTGCGGCCGGGGACAGAATTGATTCATGAAGCGGGCGAACTGCACCGATTTATGAATTGGAATAAAGGAATATTGACCGATAGCGGCGGCTTTCAGGTTTTCAGCCTGGGGGCGATGAGAAAGATTACGGAAGAAGGCGTTTATTTCCGTTCTTTTTTAGATGGTTCTAAACAATTTTTATCCCCTGAAATATCCATAAGAGCCCAGGAAGATTTGGGAAGCGATATTGCCATGGCTTTTGATGAATGCATTCCTTATCCGGCGGATTATGAATATGCAAGAAAATCGACAGAGCGAACGACACGCTGGGCAAAACGATGCATCAAAGCACATCAACGGACTGACAGAGGTATATTTGGCATTATACAGGGTGGTATGTATAAAGATTTACGAAAACAAAGTGCGATGGAAATATCTTCGCTGCCTTTTGATGGAGTGGCTGTCGGCGGATTATCCGTAGGAGAACCTCATGATTTGATGTATGACATTTTAGAAGAAACGACACAATGGATGCCGAAAGGAAAAGCAAGATACCTTATGGGCGTAGGAACGCCGGACTGTCTGGTGGAAGGTGTGGCACGCGGAGTAGATATGTTTGACTGCGTTTTTCCGACTCGTGTGGCTCGCAACGGAATGGCAATGATCCATACAGGACGTATGAACATGAAAAATAAACAATATGAAAGGGATTTTCGCCCGATAGAAGAAAGCTGCGGCTGTTATACCTGCCGAAACTATACAAGAGCTTATATCAGGCATTTATATAAATCAGAAGAGTTGCTGGCGTTTCGATTGGTTACGATTCATAATCTGTATTTTTTGCTTCAGTTCATGCGTGATATGCGTGAAGCGATTGTGCAAGGAAACTTTTCTGAATTCAGGGAACATTTTATGGAACATTATAAGCAATGATAGCGTGAAAGTATTGCATTCTATAGGAAGAAATGATTACGATTAATAATGTTCATTGTAAATTATAGTGATTATAAAAATCTGAGTTGAATGTGTCGGCTTGAAAGTAAAGACAATCAGAAACTGCTGTGGTAAAATAAACCATATGATGCTTGGAGGTGAGTATAATGGAAGATGCAGTAAATATTTTGGGAATGTTTTGGCCATTTTTGATTTTAATTGCTATTTTTTACTTTTTTATGTATCGTCCCCAGAAGAAGTTACAATTGGAGCGCGGGCGTTTTCTTCTTTCTTTAAGAAAAGGGGATCATGTGGTGACTTCCGGTGGTGTTCATGGAATCATTAAGGTATTGCGTGATAAATATGTAGAACTTGAAATCGCGCCTAAGGTTGTAATTAAGGTTGAAAAAACGGCAATTCATCATGGTGACGTTGATCTGATTGATGCTGAAACGGCAAAAAAAGCCGGTGCAGCAGTAATTGGTGCAGAAGCAGAAAATCCGGAAGAAACTGATCGGCTTTCTAAACAGAGAAAAACGACAGATACCGAGACCATAGAAGAAGTTGTTGAGGTTGACAGCGCTGCTGAAGAAGGTACAGAGATTGTAGAGGAAGTTATTGAAGTCGATGAAAATGGTAATGAGATCAGCAGGGAAAAGAAATAAATGATCATGGAAGAGCCTCTTCTTATTTATAAGAAAAAGGAACTTCGGAAAAAGATGCTCGCCTTAAGGCGGGCTCTTTCTACTGATGAAATGGATAAAATGGCAATGTGTTTGCGGGCAAATATCGTTTCTCTGCCGCAATATAAAAAGGCCAACCGCATTATGGCTTTTTTAGCCATGAGGGGGGAGTCAAATCTAGATCCATTAATTGAACAGGCTTTGGCGGATGAAAAGGAAATATATATTCCTGTTTGTCTACCTGAAAGACAGATGGGGGCCGGGCGGCTTTTTTCCATGTCCGGCTTTACAAAAGGACCTCTTGGATTAAGGAATCTTCCTGCACCTTATACAATGATTGGACCAGAAGATTTAGATTTAGTGCTTGTTCCTGCGGTTGCCTGTGGAGTAGACGGAACCCGTTTGGGGATGGGAGCAGGATATTATGACAGATATCTCGAAAGAGTCTCCCCTGAAAAACGTGTGTCTGTTTTATGGGATTTTCAGGTGATGGATTCTGTCCCTAATGGAATTTATGATAAATATATCTCAAAAATAGTTACAGAAAAACGTATCATTATTACGAAAAGGGGATGAAGTTTTGGAAAAGAAGAGAGCAAGCTCGCTCCGCACGGGAAAATTGCTGCAGTTTTTTGTCGTTATCGGTGTAATTATCGGCATTTTTGCCGCATCCATCGGATGGTTAGCAGGAAATATACGGCAGGGACTCGATCTTCAGGGCGGGACGCATATCATTATGCAGGCGGAAGATACTGAGCAGAACAAAGTAACTCCTGAGTCTATTGTTCAAGTTATTAATATTATGCAAAAGCGCGTCAATGAAATGGGGTTGACAGAGCCTATCATTCAACGGGAAGGCGCAAATCGTATTATTATTGAACTTCCGGGGGAAAGGGATCCGCAGAAAGCTATCGAAACTATCGGAAAAACAGCTGTTCTTGAATTTAGAGATGAAGAAGGGAATGTTTGTCTTACCGGGGAAGACCTGAAAGATGCGAGAGAACAGATCGGACAGAATCGAGAACCTCTTGTTGCCTTACAATTTAGTAAAGAAGGGGGAGATAAATTTGCGAAGCTTACTGCAGCCAATATCGGCCGTCATGTAGGGATTTATCTGGATGGGGATTTACTTACGAATCCTGTTGTCAATGATGCAATTACAGGTGGATCCGCAGTTATTACCGGACAAAGGACATTGGAAGAGGCTAAAGATCTGGCGATTCTTCTTCGCAGCGGTGCACTGCCTGTTAAAGTATCGGTGCTTGAAGTTCGTACGGTAGGTCCGTCTTTAGGGCAGGATTCGAAAGATAAGTCGGTAGTAGCCTTTGCAATTGGACTTTCCCTTGTTGTATTTTTTATGCTTGCAGTATACCGTATATCGGGGTTTGTAGCAGATACAGCGCTTCTTGTTTATGTATTGATACTGCTGGGCATACTTTATGTGCTCCATGCAACATTGACACTGCCCAGTATCGCAGGGATTATTTTGTCGATCGGTATGGCTGTGGATGCGAATGTATTGATTTTTGAAAGATTTAAAGAAGAAATTGCATCCGGAAAACTTTTGCGGCTGGCGGTGCAGTCTGGGTTTAAACGTGCTTTTGTTACAATTTTTGATGCGAATATGACAGTAATTATTACATCATGCATTTTATTTTTCTTGGGAAGTGCGACGGTTAAAGGCTTTGCGTTTTCATTGGGACTTGGCGTAGCAGTTTCTATGTTTACCGCTATTACGGTCAGCCGTACTTTGCTGATGCTTCTGATTAATGCGAACTGGATTCATAACCCCTGGTGGTTTGGTGGTAAAAAGGGGGATGAAGCTAATGTTTAAAAATTTTGATGTTATTGCAAAGAGAAAGCTTTGGTTTTCTGTTTCCGGTTTGTTGGTACTGCTTTCTATCATGTCTATTATTATGTTCCGGTTTAACTGGGGCATTGATTTTACCGGTGGAACAATTCTTGAATTGGGGTTCAGTCAAAATGTGACCGTAGAACAAGTTCGAAATGGGATTCGGGAAGATGGATTGGAAACGGCGGTTATCCAGCTCTCCGGGTCTATAGATGGGGAATCGGGAAATGATGTTATTATTCGCACGAGAAACCTGAGCGCAAATGAGTCACAGGCCATAATCGACCATATCAATACCAAAGTAGGTACGGCAGAAGTAAAACGTATTGAGACAGTAGGCGCGGTTATTGGATCAGAAGTAACCAAAAATACACTTTTAAATGTTCTGTTATCTTTTGGCGCTATGATTTTATATATGACAATCCGTTTTGAGCATAGGATTGCATTTGCAGCGATTGTTGCCATCGTTCATGATATTTTGATGGTGCTTGGCGTATTTGCTTTTTTCCATTTGGAAGTGGATGCGTCTTTCCTGGCGGCTATTTTAACGGTTTTAGGCTATTCCATGAATGAGTCAGTTGTTATCTTTGACCGTATTAGGGAAGCGATTCATACTCACAGGCGGACGGACAGTTTTGCTATTTTAGCTAATGACTCTATTCATCAGACCATCCGCCGCTCTATGTACACACTGATTACCACATTATTTTGTGTTACTTCCCTTTATCTTTTTGGTGGAGATACTACAAAGAACTTTGCTTTGGTCATGCTTGTCGGATTTATTTCAGGCGCTTATTCTTCCGTCTGCGTAGCTACATCCATTTGGGTAACCTGGCATGAACATGTCAGGAGCAGCAGAAATAGAGCGGAAGCATGATTTTAGAATCATAATAAAATATTAAGATCCTTCTCTGTCTTATACAGCAGGAGGATCTTTTCATATGGAGCGCTTTAGTAAGATGGGCATTGTCTTGAAAATTCGGTTGATGGAGAGAAAGTAAGGACCGGAGTCCATCTGCTTGATTTGATGGTGATATTTCATTTCTAAATAAATGTCGTATAAAACTATTTTATTAGAGAATGATTTATAGATTATAGAATATTCTGTCAAAAACATTCGCATTTGTATATAATAATGAGTAAGGAACAATATATGATTCGATCATATTATTAAAAATAAAGGTTGAGATTCTCATGAAAAAAATTGCTTTTTATGGAAAGGGCGGTATTGGCAAATCCACAACTGCATCGAATGTTTCTGCCGCGTTAAGTCTGATGGGGAGAAAAGTCTGCCAAATCGGTTGTGATCCGAAGAATGACTCGACCCGGTTGCTTTTGGGGCACATATGTAAAGAAACTATTTTGGATAAGGTTCGGGCTTGTGAGATTGAGGATATTAAAGCGGAAGATATAGTCCATGCCGGATTTAACGGGATTACCTGTGTGGAAACCGGCGGACCTGAGCCCGGAGTAGGTTGTGCCGGAAGGGGGATTATCGTATCTTTACAGCTGTTGGACAAACTGAATGCACTGCCTTCTGTCGATTTAACCTTGTATGATGTACTTGGTGATGTGGTATGCGGGGGGTTCGCAATGCCCATAAGAGAAGGATATGCATCTGATATCTATATTGTGTCTTCAGGTGAATTAATGTCTCTTTATGCAGCTAATAATATCGCCAAAGGTGTGCGGCGGTTTGCTATGCGCGGAAATGTAAGACTCGCAGGTATTATTGGCAACAGCAGGAACACACCCAACGAAAAGAAGTTGCTCACGGAATTTGCTAAGCGTTTAAATACAAAGTTGGTAGCTTTCGTACCGCGCGACAGAATTGTGAATATTTCTGAAAATTCGAAACAGACTGTGCTTCAGTATGCACCGGATTCAGCGCAGGCGGATATATACAGAAAATTAGCGAATGATATTTGGATGAATGAAGAGTTATCTGTACCGACACCAATAACGTTTGAGGAATTAGAAAAGCTGGTAGATATTTATGGAACCGAGAACTAAGTGGCTTCTTTCTAAAAATAGGTCCTGCAGCTGTACTATGTCGGGCGTATGGAGGGCGGTTGCATGCTGCCGGGGATGTGCAGTAATTTTTCACAGTCCCATGGGGTGTGTCCATGTGGCAGAGACGATGGATCTGGGATCGCATTACCGGATTCTTGCTGACGGCAGACAGGAAAATATGGAATGTGTGCCTCTTGTTTCCTCAAATATACGGGAAAAAGACAGTATCTTCGGTGGAACAGGCCGACTTCGGCAGAGTATTTCGTATGTTATGGAAACATATCATCCGGAATGTCTTTTTATTGCGACTTCTTGTGTGGCAGGAGTTATTGGAGATGATGCAGAGTCAGAATCGGCAGATGCGGAAATGAGGTACGGGATTCCGGTTATCTGTATTCCTTATGCGGGCTTTCTTGGCGGTGAGTATTCAGCGGGGTATTATAAGACGGCGGAAACGATCATAGAGCGCTTTTTTAGACCCTGTGAGCACGTACCTAATAGGATTCTGCTCTTAGGAGACCAAATGGGGCCCGAAGGGCAGTATGTGACCGAGGTGAAACGCCTTCTCTCCTTACTCGGATTGGAGGTACAGGGGCAGTTTCCCGGCTATCTTCCTTTTCCCGAATGGGCGAATGCTCCTGCTGCTGAATTGGCTATCGTGCTGGGAACAACAGGACAATCAGATCGTATGAATGGAATGGCTGATTTGTTAGAAAAGAAATTTGGTATCCATGCCGTTAAAGATATATATCCAATCGGTTGGGAAAATACTTGTAAATGGATTCTTGAAATAGGACGGCTTCATAAAAACGTAGAAAAGGCAAAAGTGATTATAGAGGAAGAAAAGAAGAGAATAGATTCTTATGTGAAATCGATTCTGCATATCACAAAAGGTAAAAAGGCAGTCATCGGTATTGGCCGCGGTACGCACTGGTATAATCCGTCAGATACAATTTCCGCCCTGCGGCAGTTGGAAATGCGTATTGAGGCGGTAATTCTTTATGATAATTTAACTGATAAGGAAAAAGCGGAATATCGCCATCGGATTGGAAAAGAGGAGTCAATTCCAGTCTATGACGGGCGAGACGGACAGGAGTTGATAGATGCTGCCGATATACTTTTGACGACGAATGAAATTGTCAGCACGAAAACGAAACAATTTTTTATACCTATGGTACCGATGGTTGGTACAAATGGAGAAATTATGATATTTCGGGCATTATACCGGCTGCTTTGCCGATATGGGAATAAGGGGGGGATTGCCTATGCAACCATCTGAGTGGGAAAATTCCTGTCACCGGATAGGAACTTGTGCGTTAACCGGTTCCGCTGCATTGTTTGCATCAATTCCCGGCAGCTATGTCATAGTGAATGGTCCGCTATGGTGCTACTTTTATGCGATGAAATATATTGATGACAGTATGCCCGGTGCAGCGGAAAGATTTTATTGCACACAGCCGGATCAGAATTCATTGGTTTATGGAACGGAGAAGGATCTGATTAATGGATTTGAATACTTGAAAAAAAATGGAAATCCGGAGCGGCTATTTGTTCAAAATAATTGCAGTATAAGTCTTGTAGGTGATGATATTGAGGGGATTGCGGCTAAAAGCCATCTGCCGTGGCCCGTATATGGAATAGACAGCGGGGGACTTCACGGGAGCTTTGCGGGCGGGTTTTCAAGGGCCTTATCTCTGCTGGTGCAGCAGATGAACCCTTTAAAAAAATCTGACGGTGTTAACGTGCTTGGACTTTCTTCCGTTTATCTGCGCGGAAAAGCTGATGCCATTGAAATTAGACGTTTGCTGGAGTTATGCGATATACATGTAGTGTCCATGCCCGGTGTGGGAGATTCCTGGGAAAGTATTATGAAAGCTCCGGAAGCGGCATTGAATATAGTGGTAAGGAATGAACTGGCGTTAAAAGCAGCAGAAGACATGAAATCCCGATTCGATATCCCCTATATTTCTGTGGGGCTTCCCTATGGGATGGAAGGGACTTTGCGATGGTTGAATAGAATCGCAGAAGCAGTAAATTCGGCTTCTTTGAAAGCAGCAGAAATGGAAATCAGATGCAGACAGAAAAGGCTTCTTCATTTTGGGAATAATATGAAATCCATGTGGGGAACGCTTTGGTTTGACCGCATTCTTTTTTCGGCACCACCGGAAGAGAGTCTGGGAATTGCAGAAGCGTTGCGGGGGGAATGGGCGGACACAGAAAATTTGACTGTTCATTTGCAGGCAGATACCTGCTCCGAAACGCCGGCAGTGGATACAGTAAGAGTAATCGGCATTAATGACATATCTATTGCTGAAGATTATAAAAAATGGGATGGCGGGTTGATTCTGTCAAGTTCACATGAAACGGAACGATTACTCCGTATGAATAGGCCTTTTGTAAGCTGCCATATTACAAGACCTGTTTATGATGAAATGGCAGTGAGCGACCTTCCTCTTTGCGGAATAAGAGGGGCAGAATACCTTTATGAGAAAATATGGAATGCAAAACTTAGTGGGCATATAAGAATGGCGAAAACATGAAAAAACTAATATTTGTACTATTATGTATTATTTTTTTAGCAACAAACGGGTGCCGTTTTCATTTTGCCGAAGTGCCTGTCGAAAATAATGCTTATGTAGTGACAGACGAACTGGGGCGTACCGTAAAGATTCCACATAAACCGCAGCGGATTGTTTCCACTACTTATGGAACGGATGAAGTGCTTCTTGATTTAGTGGATATAAGCCGAATTGTTGGTCTCAGCAAATATGCGGGGAATCCTGATATCACCTTTGTTACTGAAGCGCAGCGTGAGGCGGTGGGGCATGTTGTTGAATTGAATCCCGAAAATATTATGGAGCTGAATCCTGATTTAGTAATTATATCTTCTGCTGTCTCAAACGGAATAACAGAAGTCCTGTCAGGTATGGGAGTTCCTGTATATGTGTCAGTTACAGCGACTACATGGGATGAAGTAGAACTGAAAGTGCAGGGAATGGCTAAGGCGGTGGGGGAAAGCGAACGGGGAGATCAGGTCGTTTCCCGCATGCGTATGAAGCGAAAAGCCATAGAGGAGAAATTGTCGGTATTAAGTCCTAATCAGGAAAAGACAGTTGTCGCGCTTTCCTTCCGCGGAATTATCGGGAAGCGGGGCACGCTGTTTAATGAAATATTGAAAATGGCGCATGTAAAAAATGGCGCAGATGGTATTGATATTCCCAAAGGCGCCGGTGTTTATCTGTCGAATGAACTCATCCCCTCTATAAATCCGGATATATTTTTACTTCCTGTGTGGAAAACGCGGGAAGGGGATGATGAAAATGAGTTTAAAAAGGAGCTTATGCAAAATCCTGCTTATCAGGATGTAAAAGCTGTTAAGAATAATCAGTTTATTTTCTTTTCGGAACGGTATAAGTATGTAATGTCCCAACATGTAACGGATTCTGTTGAAGCTGTTGCACGAGCTGTTTATCCGGAATTGTGGGAATAACCATATTTTTATTAAATAGTTAATTATATGAGGAGATAAATGGAAGGGAAAGTTATTTATTTAACAAATGTAGACCGTCGTTTCTTTATGATGCGCAAAGCCTGCAGTGAATTAAAAAGAGAGGGGCTTGTTCCGGCGGAATATGAGACGCTGAAAGTAGAAAGTACTTCTTTATGGAGCAGAATCTGGGAAAAACAACTTGGCGATGCCGATTTAGTTATGATTCGTTTTATGGGAACGACTATCCGGACGATGTTTTGGGATAAATGTCTGGCGTTCTTTGCGGCTAAGTCGATTCCGTACTACATGGATGCTGCGGGATCTGCGGAGGAAGAGGCTCGGAACGGAGTGAGTGAAGCGGATGTTGAAAAGATTAAGCAGTATAGTTTTTACAGCGGAATCAAAAATTATAAAAACCTGTGGCTCTTTTTGCAATTTATAACGAATAAAGGCGGGGAGATGCCGGCAGAACCGTCCGCTTACTGCTGGGCAGGAATATATCATCCTGGACTGCCGGAACTGTGTACAACCGATTTGAGAAGATATAAAAAAATGTTCTGCAGAGAGGACCGGCCAACGGTTGGGATGATTTTTTACAGAGATGAGTGGATATGGGGAGATTTACAGTATCAGAATACGTTTATTCGCGAATGTGAAAGACAGGGGATGAATGCGATTGCCGTATTTACTAACGGACTTCCTGTTTCCGAAATGGGAATGCCTACGCTTAACCAAGTATTTCATAACTACTTTATGGCAGACGGGAAACCGGCAGTAGATATAATTGTCAATATTCTGAAGTTTTCTTTTACAGCATCAGGTTCTATCACAAAAGAGGAACTAAAAGAAATAAGCATTCCTGTTTTGGAGGGATATTCCTTAATCATGCCTGAACAGGAATGGGCGAAATCCAAAGAAGGCATGAATCCCGTGGAAATATCCATTAGTGTTTCCATGCCGGAGTTTGACGGAATTATTCATGGTGTACCTGTTGCGGCAAAACATATGAAGGAAAATGGAGAGGTGGAATATCTTCCCATTTCAGAGCGTATGGCTTTTATGGTTTCCAAGGCAAAAAAATGGGCGTTATTGCGCAGTAAAGAGAATAAAGATAAAAAAATCGCAATTATTTTCCATAATTATCCGCCCACTAACGCAAGCATCGGAAGCGCATTCGGTTTGGATTCTATTGAAAGTATCCGCCTGCTTTTACAGCGTATGAAGAAGGAAGGATACCGGGTTGATTTTATTCCTGAAGATACGGAGAGTTTTATTAAGACCTTAACTGCTCATGCGACAAATGACATATCCATGCTTACTGATAAACAAGTAGAAGAATGTAATAAAAATTTTTCTAAGGCGTATATTGACTTTTTTGCAACATTTCCTGAATCGGTAAAGCGACAGATGGAAAAAGACTGGGAAGAGGCTCCCGGTAAAGTTATGCTTGATGATTATAAAAACTTATTGGTTCCCGGAATTATGGACGGCAATATTTTTATTACCGTTCAGGCGCCTCGCGGCTATGGGATGGATCCTGCCAAGATTTATCATGATCCTTATGTAGCGCCTACTCACCAATATATTTCCTTTTATCAATGGATTCGTGATGAATGGAAAGCAGATGCCGTTATCCATGTAGGGACACATGGGAATCTGGAATGGCTTCCCGGAAAGGGAGCGGGGCTGGATAGGAAAAGTTATCCCGATTTGTCATTGGGGGATCTGCCTAATATTTATCCTTACCATATGACAATTACAGGGGAAGGTATACAGGCTAAAAGAAGAAGTGCAGCATGTCTGGTTGATCATTTGCCGGCACCACTTGCTGAAGCGGGTGTTTATGATGAGCTGGCGGAATTGGAAAAGATGATGGACGAGTATGCCCATTTTATGCAGATACAACCGGAAAATGCAGGCTCTTTGGAGCCGATGATCAGAGAACTTGCCGAAAAAGCCGAATTAGACGGGGAAATACCTTATGATGAGAACAAGCCTTTTCTGGAATATGTCGGAAAACTTCATCAATACCTTGAAGAATTGAAGAATGGTGAGGTCCATGTGGGACTTCATATATTGGGACAAGCACCCCAAGGAGAAATCCTTATCGATGAAATTCTCCAGTTTCTGCGGTTGGATAACGGGGAAATCCCGTCAATTTATGAAATATGGGCGGAAAAATATGACACCACTGTTGATGAAATCATTGGCAATGCAGGAAAGTTGCATCCCCGGTTTCAAATCACTTACAGTGAGCTGATGTCAAGAATACGTAATGAGACTAAAAATATTATAAAAATATTGGAGGCCTATGATTTCAGTGATGAAGGAATAGAAAAAGCTCTTCTTGAAACTTGTATATTTGAGGAAAATGAATCGTGGAAGAAGAAGTTGACAGGTATACTTTCCTATATATGTCATGACCTGATTCAGCGCTTATGGAAGACTGCGGAGGAAATGGATCATATCATGGATGGGCTCTCTTCGCGGTACATACTCCCTGGACTGTCAGGATCTCCTCACACCGGAGGAGTCAATCTTTTACCGAGCGGACGTAATTTCTTCGGCTTGGATCCGAGGACGCTTCCTACAAAAGCAGCATGGGAGCTTGGTAAAAGATTGGGTGATCAGGTCATTGAGCAGTATATTGCCGATGAAGGAAAATATCCTGAAAATATAGGAATGGTATTTTGGTCAGGCTCCAATATGCGCAGCCATGGTCAGTGTATAGCGGAATTTCTCTATTTTATGGGCATCAAACCCGTTTGGGAAAAGGGAAGTCTTCAGGTTAAACGGTTGGAAGTGATTCCCCTTTCTGAATTAATGCGTCCCCGTATAGATGTGACCGCCAGAATCAGCGGGTTATTCCGTGACACAATGCCTACTGTTGTCGAGCTGCTGGATAAAGCTGTTTTACTGGCAGCAGATCTTAATGAATTGGAAGATGACAACTATATCAAAAAACATATTTCCGAGGAAAGCAGCTTAATGGAAAAAAGCGGGATGACACATGAAGAATCTTGGCGGAATGCAGCATACAGAATTTTTGGTGATGCGCCGGGGACTTATGGTGCTGGGGTGTCGGCGCTTTTGGAATCCAAAAATTGGCAGACCGTCGATGATTTGGCTGATGTCTTTGTACGATGGGGCGGTCATGCGTATGGAGGAGCGGTAAAAGGTGAATATTCTCCGGAACTGTTCAGAAAACGGTTATCCGTTATGGATGTCACCGTAAAGAATGAGGATAATCATGAAACGAATATGTTCAGTTCTGATGATTATAACGCCTATCATGGAGGGATGATTGCTGCGGTAAGAAGTATACGAGGATCAGCACCCCATTCTTATGCCGGCGACAGTGCAGATCGGCTGCGTCCAAAAGTAAGGACAGTCCAGGAAGAAGCAAAGCGTATTTTTCGTATGGAGTCAATTAATCCCAAGCATATTAACGGTATGATGAATCACGGATATAAAGGAGCATCCGATATGGCAAAAATGGTGTCTGTCAGTTTCCAATGGGATGCGACAAGCGAGGTGATGGAAGATTGGATGTATGAAAAGTATGCAGAAAAATATGCACTTGATGAAAAGGTACAGGACTGGATGAAACGTGTAAATCCTTGGGCGTTGCAGCGTATTACCGAAACGCTTCTTGAAGCTGAAGCAAGGGGGCTGTGGAATGCAAAAGAAAAGACAATGAAGGAACTAAAAAATCTGTATTTATCCATTGAGGGAGAATTGGAAGGCGAAGGGGATGACAATGTGTGAAATTCCACCAATTCGAATGCTTGTGCTCACGTTAACCGGCCGATGTAATTTTAAGTGCCTTTATTGTTATGCTTCAGAGCAGGATCCAGTTGATATGACTGAAGAAACTGCCATAGCTGCAGTGGCTTTAGCGCATGTGTCGAAAAATCAATTTCTTCTCCAGTTTTCCGGAGGAGAACCGTTGCTGCAATTTCCTTTAATCCGGAAAGTAGTGGATTTTGTAGAGAAAAATCATGTGAATGCACAGATGCAGATACAAACGAATGGAGCTTTGCTGACGAAAGACATTGGAAAGTGGCTTTTTGACCATCATGTAGGAATTGGTATTTCTTGTGACGGTCGTCCTGAACTTATGAACAGCTTGCGTGTTTCAAAAGATGGAGACAGATCTTCGCAAAAAGTGATTCAAGCTTTCCAAAATCTGGGAGAGTCAAATATAGAGGCCGGAATTACTTGTGTCGTAACTGATGACACGGTAGAGCAGCTGGATGGGATTGTTGATATGGCATACTTTTATGGGAATGTCCATCAGATTGGTTTTGATATACTCAGAGAGCAGGGGCGCGGGAAAGGATTACATGCGCCCACTGCCGAGCAAATGGAAAAAGCTCTTGAAAGAACTGCAAAGAAAATGGATATGTTGGAAGAAATTACAGGAAAACATATTCATTTTACACAGGAAGATCGGGTGCGAATGCTGCAGAGGACGGGGAAGTATGAGTTTCCTCAATGTTTTGCTATGAATGGGGAAGCTGCTTTTGTGGATGTGCATGGTGATATTTATGCCTGTTCTTCACTGATGGGAAAGAGTGAATATAAATTGGGCAATGTGTATACAGGCAGGTGCCCGAAAAATGTCAGGAAGATAGGAACGTTCATTAGAAACTCTATGAAAGCGTGCAGAATGTGTGAGTATTTTTCACTTTGCGGCGGAGGATGCTTTTCCCGATGGCTTGATAAGAACGGACAAGTAAGGTGTTCAGAAGCAGAATGCGCATTAAAAAAATTTTTTGTTAAACGGTATCTGAAAAGACAGGAGAAAGCCATATGAAAAGACAGGGAGTATTTCCGTTTACTGCGATTATCGGGCAGGAAGAAATGAAGAAGGCGCTCATACTCAATGTGGTCAATCCCCGATTAGGCGGTGTTCTTATCCAGGGAGAAAAAGGGACTGCCAAATCTACCGCTGTCCGTGCATTGGCGGATTTATTACCGCCGCGGGAATGTATTCAAGGATGTCATTATCATGACGATCCTGAAAATAAAACAAACTGGTGTGACAGCTGTCACGAATTATATGACACCAGAAAACCTCCGGTAGTATTATTGCCTATGAAAGTGGTGGAATTGCCGGTCAGCGCAACAGAAGACCGTATCGTGGGAACATTGGACATTGAATTGGCGATACGGGAAGGACGTCGTAGTTTTGAAACAGGTATTTTGGCAGATGCGAACCGTAATATCTTATATGTAGATGAGATTAACCTTTTGGACGATCATGCTGTAGATATCCTTTTAGATTCGGCAGCTATGGGAATTAATACAGTGGAGCGCGAAGGAATTTCCTATTCTCATCCTGCGCAGTTTTCTCTTGTAGGAACAATGAACCCGGAAGAAGGGGACATCCGTCCACAGTTATTAGATCGTTTCGCATTATCAGTCAAGGTTGCGGGGGAACAAAATCCGGAGAAAAGGGCGGAGATTGTAAAACGCCGATTGGCATATGAGGCGGATTCGGAGAAGTTTATTGCCGATTGGAAAGAGGAACAGGAAAAAGAAGTGGGGAGGATAGAGCAGGCTATAAAATTGCTTCCACGGGTTATGGTTTCTGACAGTTTACTGCTTCTTGCCGCTAAAATATCTATATTGCTCGGTGTTGATGGGCATCGGGCAGATATAACATTGATTAAAACAGCAGAAACGATAGCAGCTGTTGAAGGGCGTACAGCAGTAAACAGGGAAGATCTGAGAGCGGCGTCAAGGATGGTGCTCCCGCATCGTATGCATCGCCGCCCGTTTGAAGAACAAACATTGAATTGGGAGCAGGTGGATCAGGTTATTGATGATGAGACGCAATAATTTTCCTTTCTCCGCTGTATTGGGACTAAATCATGCAAAAACAGCCATACTTGTTGTGCTGGTAAATCCTCGCGCCGGTGGTCTTTTGATTTCCGGACCTCAAGGCATTGGTAAATCTACACTGATGAGAAGCACACAGGAACTGATTGAAAGACCGTGGCGGGATATACCGGTAAGTGTTACCGAAGACCGGTTGTTTGGTACCATTGATACTGAAAAAGCCATTTACAGCGGACAGAAAAAACTGTATCCCGGAATTATTAATGAAGCGGATCAAGGTGTGCTCTATTTAGATGATGCTAATTTATTGCGGGAGGATTTGCTGGATTCTATTTTAAATATTGCAGAAGTTGGGGCGTATCAGCTTGAACGGGATGGATTATCACTGCGGTGTGATACGAGTTTTACCGTTATTGCCGCGATAAATCCGGAGAGCGGGATGCTATCCGGGGCTTGTTTGGATCAGTTTGGGCTTTTCGTAAATGTTGACAATATCCATGATGAAAATACACGTGTTGAGATATTAAAACGTACTATTTCTTTTGAAAAGGATTGTGCGTCTTTTTGTAAATTATGGAAATTGGAAAATGAAAAAATAAAGAAGGCAATACATTCTGCAATGTCCTTGCTGCCCAAAGTGGTTGTTTCATCGGCCATGATACAGTTGGCATCGGTATATGCATTAAAAGCACATGTATCCGGACATCGGGCGGATATCTATTTAATTGAAGCGGCACGAGCATTGGCTGCCTTGGCAGAAAGAAGATATGTATTGCCTAAGGATCTGGAAAAAGCGGCGGAATTTGTACTTCCCCACCGTATGAGAAAGAACTGGGAAGAGGAACTGCCGCAGTCTGATGAACTGGAAGATCCGGATAAAAACAATACAGAGAAAGATCAGGAATCCGAAAATAACGATCCTGGTGATGATGGAGAGGATCCAAGCGGGAATCATATTGTTGAAGCGATGGGGAATGGGGGTAACAATGATGAATCATCATCGGATATGCCGGAATTTCCGCAGGGGGCGGATGATGAAAAAGTAGATTCCGCAGATTTACATGTAACTCTTCCTCCGCTCTGGATACAGAACGAGAAAAAACAATTTACCCCCAAAGGCAGTGGAAAGAGACATATAACGAGAAGCGATGAGAGACAGGGACGGTATGTAAAAGCCGGTATTCCTAAGGGTGAAACACATGATATTGCAATTGATGCCACACTCCGCGCAGCGGCACCCCATCAAAAAGGCAGACAATCCAACGGATGCGCTGTGGTCATCCGTCATGAGGATATCCGGCGGAAAGAAAGGGAAAAAAGGACAGGCAATATATTTTTATTTCTTGTTGACGCAAGTGGATCTATGGGTGCCCGTGAACGGATGAAAGCGGTTAAGGGGGTGGTATTTAAAATGCTGGCGGATGCTTACCAGAAACGTGATAGAGTGGGTATGATCGCATTTAGGCGGGATAGGGCGGAAGTCCTTTTACCGATAACACGAAGTATAGAATTTGCACAAAAGAAGTTAGCAGCACTTCCTACTGGCGGTAAAACACCACTTGCCCAGGGGCTTATAAAAGCGGAAGATATGCTCGACAGGCTTTACAAGCAGGATCCGTTGCAAGATCCGGTGTTAATTTTGATTACTGATGGGAGAGCAACTAATTCGCTTAATAAAAATACGGATCCCGTGAGAGATGCATTGTCAGAAGCAGAGCGGATTGGACATCGGCATATGCTGGCCGCAGTAATTGACACAGAATCGGGTTTTATCAAACTGGGACTTGCAAAAGAATTAGCTCAGAAAATGGGTGCATCGTATTTTCATGTAGACAAGATAAGCGAAGATCGTTTGCTATGTATAGGGCGGCAAACAGCTTATGAGCGAGGACAGCATGATTCGTAGCATATTATTTTTTTTCGCAGTGATCTTTTCGGAATTGTTTCAATTAACAGTTTATGGGAACGAATCAGTTCAATTGGATGTACAGTTCCCTTACAGTTTGAATGGAGAAAAACATAAAATAATACCCGCGGGGAGTACACAAATTTTATTCTTAAATATTGAGAGCATAAATCTTCCGAAAGAAGAAACGGCCGATATTAAAGTGACTCTGCCAAGTGGTATCCATGCACTGAAAATGGAGGGGTGGAGCACGACAAAAGACAATGTGATTACAGCAAAGTGGAGGCTGCCGGCCAACTATGGACAAGTCTTTTCGGCTATTTCTCTTTTTTGTGATAAGGATTTAAAAGAAGGAAATTATATGATTCCTGTAGAAATTCGTTATGGAGATAAAGAATTTCTACAAAAAATTGATTTCAGTATTGGCGAAAGTGAGGTGCCCACTGCGGAAGCTTCTGAAGAAAAGAAAAATTCTACTTGGTATATACAACGTATCATTGTCCCTGTAGATGAAGATGGAAAAGTTGATCAAAGAGAAGCAAAAGATATATTGTATGTACGGGATGTGACTCTTGAGAACATAAGGAATCGGCTTATAGGAAGCAAGCCCGCAGATTGGCCGTCATTATTGAATACGCCGGCAGCGTATATTCTCCTTGAAATGAGAAATCCGAATAAAGATACAAGAACACTTCATTTCGTGGCAGAACTTGTGGACCGGCCCGGCGGTGAAGTGAAGAAGGGATTAATTTCAGTCAGGACTGAAGATGGAGGTATCGGCTGGAGTGATGAGAACACTGATGCTATGGAAGCATCTATAGGTCTTTTGCCGCAAGTAAGCCAACCAGTTATCATGCCGCTTTATATAAACCCATTCACTATTAATGAAGGCAATTATAATTTACGGATTACTTTGACTGATGGAAATACATCAAAAGTAACAGAAGTTCCGTTGACAATTGTGAAAAGAAAAAGTACAGAGATATTTGCCATCGGTTTTGCCGGGGCTTGCGTAGCATTTGTAATGGCATCCTTTAAAAAGCTGAAGAAATGTACTATCCGGATTGGCGCACGGGGAGATATTACAGTGGCTCTTTTTGCCGCGCTTGCTTTTGGCGGTGTTGTTGTACCCGTAACTTTGCTGGGAGACTTTTTTCATGTTATCTTAGGGCCGTTTTCGGGGCTTATAACAGGGGTCTTAAATGGTATTGTGCAATACCTCCTTTTAATGGCGTTGTTAATTTTATTCAGGCGTCCCGGTGTATTATCGTTGTTTTTCCTGATGCGTTGGCTCCTGTCTGCCATACTTTTCGGGCGTGTTACATTGGTGGGAATCCTGATTTGCTCAGTATCTATTGTTGTCTTAGAGTTTGTGCTATGGGTTTGGGGATTCTTTAAAAAAGAAGTAATCACGGAACAATACGCTGTTTTGATTGCGGTAATGATAGGTATAGCTGATGCGTCTATTACCTTTATAAACATGCAGCAGATGATGTTCTTTTATCGTTTATACTATGCCGATTGGTTTATTGCCCTCTATATGCTGGTTAATGGGATTCTATACAGCAGTATTGGTGCCTGGATGGGGTATCGCATGGGAGAGAAGCTTAAGCAGGTGATGGGAACATGATTTTAGATATTCAAAATGTATCTTGCCGATATACTTCCAGAGAAAAGGATACGCTTACAGGAGTCAATCTTCGTATAGAAGAAGGAGAAATGGTGCTTATTGCAGGTAGATCCGGATGTGGAAAATCCACTTTAGTAAAAGCGGTGACAGGACTGCTGGATAAAGAGGATGGTTCTATAGACGGGAAAATCTTTTTGGATGGAAAAGATACGGCAGCGATGTCCGCGGAAGAGATAGGCGTTTTAGTAGGAACGGTATACCAAACACCGGACGATCAGATTTTTGCGATGACCGTTGCCGATGAAGTGGGGTTTGCTCTTGAAAACAGAGGAATAAAAGCTTCTGTTGTTAAAGAGAAGGTTAAGGAAGTTCTTGCACGCACGGGATTGGATGGGATGGAAGAAAGAAGTATTCATGCGCTTTCCGGCGGACAAAAACAGCGGCTTGCCTTAGCATCCGTATTAGTGACAAAGCCGAAATTGCTTATTCTTGATGAACCGGTGAGCCAGATGAATCCCCAGGGAGTGCAGTCTTTTCTTGAATTGTTAGTTTCTTTGCAGAGAGAAGAACATATGACCATTGTAGTTGTTGAACATAGGGTCAATGAGTTGGCTGCGTGGTTTCCTCGTCTTTGTGTTATGCATAAGGGGCATTTTGTATATGATGGATTAATGGATGAATCATGGTATATTCTGGATAAAAATGATGGATATGGAATTCGTGAACCGCAAAGCGTTAAATTGGGAAGATTCATGAAATTGGAAAAATTATCTTACTCGCTGAGAAAGACTGCGGAGGAAATAAAGCGAGCAGGTATAAAATTCCAAAAATCCATAGAGCCATGTATAGCAGAAGATAGTAGTGATAAGTTGATTTTAGAAGGTAAAAATATCACTTACAGATATCCCGGTGCGGATTCTGATACATTAAACGGATTGAATTTTAAAATCAAGAAGGGATCTATCAATGCACTCATGGGGTTTAATGGCGCAGGGAAATCAACACTCATGAATATCTTATCGGGATTGGAGGAGCCTTCCTCAGGGAAAATTTTAATTCATGGGAAATCGATAGGGAAGCGGAGAGAATATATTGGATATATGCTGCAGGAAGCAGATCTGATGCTCCTAAATGATTCAGTTCGGGAAGAATTGTTGTGGAATAATAAAACAATGACAGAAAAGGAATTGGATATTTTATTGCACAAGCTTCACGTATATCATTATCGGGATGATTTCCCGCTTGCCTTATCAAAGGGGCAGCGCCTTCGCGTCGTCTTGGGAGCATTACTTTCACGAAGAGACAATGAGCTTCTTTTATTAGATGAACCGACAGCGGGACAGGATCAAAAAAGTCTTGAAAATCTCAGTATGCTCCTTTCCTATGCAGCGGAGCAAGGAAAAACAATATTTTTTTGTACGCATGATATTGAATTGGCATCATCACTGGCAGATCGCATCTTTGTGCTGGCACAAGGACATTTTGTAGCGGTGGGGGCACCTCATGAAATATTCAGTAATAAAGAAGTTCTTAGAATGGGGGGATTATCCATGCCACCGATGCTTGAATTATCGGAATACCTTGGTATAGATCCCTGTATAACAGTAAAGGAGGTGATGTGCCATGTCCTTTAGGCAATTATGGGAAGGTACGAACAATGATACTTTCTTTTCACGGTTGGATGGAAGGACTAAATTGTGTGTCCTGTTTCTTTTTGCTCTGATTATGGTTATCGTGGATAATCCACGGACATTATTTATTTTGTTTTCTATAAGTATAGCGCTTCATATAGCTGCGGGAACACCCGTATATAAGTGGAAGGTGCTTGCGGTATTTATTTTATTTGGGTTGTGGGAATCTGTTGCCAGCCAGGCATTGTTCTTTGCACAAAATCCACGTACTCCTATTCTTATGCTGATCAGTCCTGCATTTCCTGTTCTAGGTGCACTGACCGACGGACTTTATATTTATCAGGAGGGAATCGTATATGGTGCGATACAGGGAATGAGATCTGTATCTATGATTGCATTGGGGCTGCTTGTATGCTGGACCAGCGATCCTCGCCAGCTTTTAAAGGGGCTCTCATCCTGGCGTCTGTCGCCGCAAATATCCTTTATGCTGGTAACAGCCATTCGATTTTTTCCTGTATTGGCCTCTGAAGCTGGTGAAGTTATTATTGCGCTGCAGCTGCGCAGTCATGGGAATAAAGGGAGAACCCAGATTATCCGACATTTGCCATATATAGTGAAACCTCTTTTGGCGAGATGTATCAGGAGATCCCAAACTCTGGCGCTTTCTGTTGTCAGCAGGGGGTTGTTTCTGGCAAAACAGCAGAGTTATGGAATCTGGGATTTGCGGGAAAAGGCAGTATGTCTGTTCCTAATGGGGACTATTATGGCAGCCGGTATCAGCAAGCTCATGTATGCACTGTCACAGCAGGGGATTTATTTTGGCGCGCTGCGTATAGTTTATGATTGGACAAAATTATATCTATGAAAAAGATGAAGACAATGCTTATTTTTCTGTTGTTGGGGATGACCTGGCTGTTGCTGTTCTTTCTGACAGGAAATAAAACGCCATGGGGAATGTTCGATGGAGAAAAAGCTGAAGGAGAAACCATTGTTTCACTGGGGAATGTGGCAGGAAGAAACTATGACAGAATGGGCTTTGATGGCGGAGAGATTCTTTATTCACCGGTTAATCGTGGATGGATTGTCGGAACCATAAAAGGGGAAATGTATCATTTTTCTATAGAAGGATATGAAAGATGGTCCAGAACCATCGGAATTGGTGAAATCCGTTCGTTGGCGTTGAGTAAAGATAACAGGATTGTCTATGTCGGAGAAAGCAGCCCATCCGGTACGCTCTACGCCTTAGAGGTTGCAACGGGAGATATCTTATGGAAATTTGACGGAGTTGATGTTATTGGAGTTGAAAATGAAATTCGCGCGTATCCGATTCCGATTCATGTAGAAACAGACAAGGAAGGGAATGTATATGCCATTTTTTATCGATCTACTGTCAGTAAGAATCATTCAAGAGCTTATATAAGCCGAATCATTTCCTTTGATGAAAGAGGGAATGAACGCTGGCGGTACCCGCTCAATGAAAATATGGACAGCTGGATTAATTGGGGCAGTGTATCTTTTGCAACAGGGCGGTTTGCGTTTGCTTCTGCTAATTATGACAAATCAGGGCCTGAAGAAAGAAAATATAATAAAAATATATATGTTTTGGACAAGGATAAAGGAACTTTGATTAGTGCTAAGGATATACCGGCGGCACCACTTTTTGAGATAACAACGATACGCAATGGTCCTAATTATTCAGAGGATGGAAAGTATTTGTCTGCGATGACCAGTGATGGGAGAGGAATCCTTTTTGATGAGAACGGCAGTATACTTTGGCAACGGGTCCTTTCAAAACCACATAAGGTAGCCGGCGGTTGGTATAACGCTGCCGGTAGAGATGCTTATATCGTGCCTGAAGGTGTTGTCTTCACAACTATTAATACATTTAACCGGGCAAATTGGCAAATTCCCGCACCGATTATACATCCTTCCAGTAATAGCATATATCTTTTTGATATGGAAGGGGCGTATAAATTTAAATATACAGCAGGAGCAGAAGTGGAAGGAATTACATTTTCCTCATCAGGTATCGCAGCTATTGCTATTGGGCGGAATGTAAGAAATCATGATTATGGTGCGCATGGAGCTGCGGTGATCAGTTTAGTCAACGGAAAGGAGCTAAATCGATATCATACTAAAGGGCCTATTCAGGCAATTTCTATTTCTGATGATGGGAAATATGCAGCAGGAATTGAAGTGCCTGCGGTAACACCGGATGGAGATTTAATCGGTTCCTATGATTTGCATATTTGGAACAGGGAGAATGATAATGATTAGAAACCTTATGCACTATTACAAGCCTTATATGAAACTGCTTATAGGTGTAATTATTGGGACTTTTGCCATGGCGGGGCTTGATTTGATTTTTCCTGTCATGGTAAGAGAGCTTATTAATCAGGTTCTTCCTTCTAAAAACATGACAGCACTTTTTTGGGGATCCGCGATTCTGCTGCTGCTTTATATCTTTGAATTTATTATTTCTTATTCCGTACAATATTATGGGCATATTATGAGTGCATCTATTGAGCATGATATGAGAAATGATCTTTTTTCTCATATCGAAACGTTATCTTTCCGTTATTTTGATAATGAAAAAACAGGGCAGCTTTTATCCCGTATAACAAGTGATGTGACGGAAGTAAGTGAATTGGCTTTTCGCGGTCCCAATGACGTTTTACTTTGTGCCGTCATCATGACAGGAACCATCGTAGCCATGCTTATTATGAATTGGACATTGGCCATTTTAATCGGCGGGCTCCTGATTGGTAAAGCATTCCATACAGTAAAAATAAATCGGAAGATGAAAGATGCCTTTCGTAAAAACCGTGTAAAAGCAGGAGAAGTAAGTGCCAGAGCGGAAGAGAGTTTATCAGGGATTCGCCTTATAAAGGCATTTGCCATGGAAGATTTTGAGCGGAAGCGTTTTTGTGGTAAAAGTAGGGAGCTTAGAAATACAAGGTTCAATTCCTATAAATTAGTTGCCTATTTCTCAGGAAGTATTAATTTTTTTACGAATTTTATCAATGTGGTGGTTTTGCTGGCGGGTGGATATATGATTTCCATCAATATACTTACATTGCCGGATTTTGTTGCATTTTTACTGTATGTGAATATTTTTATGCGTCCTGTATTCCGATTAACTATATTGGCGGAAGTATATCAGCGGGGCATGGCCGGGTTTTCACGTTTTGAAGAAATTATGAATACCAAACCGTCTATAGAGGATCCCGAAATGCCACTCGTTTTTAATAAAGTCAGAGGGGATATTTGTTTTAAAGATATGAGTTTCGGCTATGATGATAATCGTTTGGTCTTGCATCATATAAGTTTGGATATCCCTGCAGGTAAAACGATTGCTTTCGTGGGGGAGACAGGAACAGGGAAGAGTACTCTTGCCAATGTCCTTCTTCGTTTTTATGATCCTTCATCGGGAGAAATATTGATAGATGGAAAAGACATAAAAGAATATTGCCAACAGGATTTAAGAAAACAGATTGGAATCGTGCAGCAGGATGTTTTCCTTTTTGGAGATTCAATTGGTGAAAATATTGGGTATGGAAAAGAAGGGGCTTCTGCGGAAGAGATAAAAGCAGCAGCGAAATTGGCTGCTGCTGATGAATTTATTTCGCAGCTTCCCCATGGATATGAAACCAAAGTGGGAGAACGCGGAGTTAAGTTATCTGGCGGGCAAAAACAGAGGATTTCTATTGCCAGGGTATTTTTGAAAAATCCTCCTATTGTTATCTTTGATGAGGCCACATCATCACTTGACAGCCAGACAGAGAAAAAGATACAGGAAACATTGAACGACTTGGCAATGGACCGCACAACGATCATTATTGCCCATAGATTATCCACTGTCCGTGATGCCGATCAGATTATCGTGCTTGATCATGGAGAGATTATAGAAAAAGGAACTCATGGAGAACTTTTGGAGAAGAAGGGAAAATACTTTGAGCTTTATGAGGCACAGAAAAAGAGCGGGAAATATACAGCCGGGAATGAAAAAGTATAATCTGTTATAAAACGGCTGCCTATTTTGTATGAAACGGGCAGCTTTGTGATGAAACCATTAGAAGATTTGTTGTTTTCATGGGTTACAGAAAGAAAATGGTATAATAAAAAAGTAAATTTTAGATAAATATAGTTTGATTAAGTTTAGGTGCAACGATGAAAATAGGTGGAGAAAGATTTCTAAGAGAAGATATAAAAAATATAAAAGTAGCGGTGATAGGTGATATTATGCTTGATCGATATATTTCCGGAAATGTGGAACGCATATCACCGGAAGCGCCTGTTCCTATTAATTTAGTGAAATCACAGCGAAATGTTTTGGGAGGAGCTGCTAATACGGCTGCCAATTTATCCTCTTTGGGTGGACAAGTTTTTATTGCAGGTATGCGAGGAAATGATAGAGATGGAGATACACTTTCAGAGTTATTAAGGGCAGCCGGGATTGATGATATGGGAGTTATCGTGTCAGAAGAGTACTATACTACGACTAAAGTCAGGATTCTTGGCGCCCGCCAACAGATGATGCGTCTTGATTTTGAAGAAAGGTGTAATCCTGATGATAAAGTATGCAAATATATTTTAAAATGGCTGGATCAATTGCTTCAGCAAAGAGTAGGCAGTATTGTTTTGTCCGATTATGAAAAAGGTATGATTACAGAACAGTTGGCGCAAACCATTATAAAAAAAGGGAAAGAGTATGATGTGCCGGTACTGATTGACCCTAAAGGATGCGATTGGACAAAATATAGAGGTGCATATGGAATTACCCCCAATATAAAAGAGCTATCTGATGTCGCTGGATTCGTCATCAATAATAATGATTCAGATATTGAACGGATTGGCAGAAAGGTGCGGGAAACGTTTCAGATAGAAAATATCTTTGTAACCAGGTCTGAAAAGGGAATTACCTGTATTAATAAAAATGGAAGTGTACATTGTGCTTCTGTCGCACAGGATGTCTTTGATGTCTCCGGAGCGGGAGATACTGTTATGGCCATACTTGCAGCCGCAACAGCTGTCAATTTGGATATGATGACCGCTCTTGAACTGGCAAATACGGCAGCTGGAATTGCGGTGTCTCGAGTGGGAACTTATCCTGTCGGCCACACTGAAATGATCGACGCATGGTGCGGATCCAATATGATGCGGACGGCTTATATCCCGATAAGCTGGGAGGAAGCAAAAAGTAAGGTGGATGCGTGGAAATCCCAAGGAGAAACTGTTGTTTTCACAAACGGATGCTTTGATATCCTTCATAAGGGACATGTTACTTATCTGCAGCAGGCGGCGGCATTGGGGGAGCATTTGATTATAGGTCTTAATGCGGATGAATCTGTAAAAAAACTTAAAGGTGAAGGGAGACCGGTTAATTCGGAATCGGATCGGGCATTTATGCTTAACTCATTGAGGTTTGTGGATGAAGTTGTCATTTTTAATGAAGAAACCCCTTTGGAATTGTTAAAATGTCTGGAACCGGATATTTTGGTAAAAGGCGGTGACTATAGTGTGGAGGATGTTATTGGAAGAGAGTATGCGGGGGAAGTCAGAATACTTCCTTTTGTAAAGGGGTATTCTACGACCCAGATAATTAATAAAATTTTGGGAAAATGAGACATTGATTTTAAAGAGAGTTGTGTGATAGATAAAAGGGTTTCTTTTGCGCTATTTCCAGTAGAGATATTTGATAAGGAGAATAAACATTATATCAAGGAGCCCAATGGAAAGAAGACCATTTGAGGTTCCAGAATATTCAATCATGCTGCTGACAATAAGGCTGCCAAATGGTGTTGCACCTAAAAATACAAGGGCATATAAGCTCATGATACGTCCTAGGTAGCTGCGTTCTGTTGAAAATTGGATGATTGTATTAAAGTTGACGATGCTGATAATAGCGGTGAACCCAATTCCTGCATAAAGAAGAAGTGCTGGATAAAGCGAATTCGTCTGACTGATGATAATTAAGCACAAACCACATAAAAGAGCTGAATAAAAAGGAAGAGTCTGTTTCGGTTTGGATATTCCTGATGCGGAAATCAGTCCGCCAATCATGGAACCGGTACCAACAGAAAAAAGTATTTTGCTGAATCCGTTTAATCCGGCATGGAGTACTCTATCCGCAAAGGGTGGACCGTAAGTACCGAAGTTAAGAATCAAACCGCTGACAACTGCGACCGCAAGCAAATTGGATAAAATAACTTTATGATGCAACGTGTATCTGAGACCTGCCTTGATTTCTCCCATTATATCGTTTGAGATGGTATGGTTTTGTGGTTCATCCACTTTTATATGCAAGTAGACAATGATAATAGGGATAAGACAGAGTGCATTCAAAAAGAAAATAGTACTGTAGCTGAGATAGCTAAGAAGAAAAGCTGCTAAAATGGGACCAAGCATTCTTGTAATATTAAAGTTGGTGGAATTTAAGCTGACTGCACTTTTCAGGTATTGTGTTCCCACTAAGTAAGGCATGAAAGCCATCCGTGCGGGAAGATCAATACAGTCTATGGTACCGAGAAAAAATGCAAAAAGAAGAATCCAATAATAATCAATATGACCGCTCCACAGGATGAGCCCTAAAAGAAAAGCCTGGAGCATATACATAAGCTGTGTTCCCAACAAAATACTTTTCTTTTTGTGGCGATCAATCCAAAAACCGGTCCACAGTGTGAAAAGGAGGCTTGGCATATATTGCATAGTACTCAGAACACCTAACAGCAGAGGGGAATCAGTAATTTCATAAACAAGCCACTGCTGTGCAGTAAGCTGCATCCAAAGCCCCATGAGAGCAACCCATTGGGAAAGGAAAAAAGTCCGATAGTTTTTGATGGTAAAAGCAGGGAAAGTGTGTAATAAATTGAATTTTAACATAATGATCCTCTAATAAATTCAGTTTTTATTATACTACCACAGGCAGTCTATGGATATGAATAATAAAGGAGCGTTTTTGTGAAAAAAAAATTATGGTATGCTGTGAAATCCGGCAGGAAAACCGGTTTGTTTACAAGTTGGGATGACTGTAAATTGCAGGTTATTGGATATCCCGGTGCGTCCTACAAAGGCTTTTTTACAAAAGAAGAAGCAATGGAATTCTTGGGGGATGTTGCTGATAAAAAGGTGAAAGCCTTGAAAGACGAATTAAGAGTGGCGGTATATGTAGACGGTTCTTATATTCCGACAATTCCCGATACCTTTTCGTTTGGGGTTGTCTTTATTCACCATGGAACTGTTGAAACTTATGCAGAGAAAATTATTGATGCAGAAGAAGCGCAGATGCGGAATGTGGCGGGAGAAATACATGGTGCAGTGTTTGCGATGGGAAAATGTTTGGAAAAAGGGATCTCGGAGATAAATTTATATTATGATTATGTCGGTATAGAGAAATGGTGTACCGGAGAGTGGAAAGCGAATAAACGGGGAACAAAAGCGCTGCGGGAGTATTATGAATTAATAAAAGGACAGCTGATGGTTCATTTTCATAAGGTGGCAAGCCATACAGGCGTCATGTACAACGAAATGGCTGATCAATTGGCAAAAAATGCATTGCTGGAATAAGAACAGAATTATTCATAATGAATAACGAAGAAAGGCTTTTGTAAAAAAGATATTCTTTTATATAGACAGAGGAGAGTAAATATTCATCAGCAAGATTTTACAAGCAAGAAAAATCTCCTTACGATTGATGTAAAATTGCGGTACGAAAACTGCAATGAATAAATCGAAGGAGATTTTTTGCGTGTGTAAATATTATGTAATGTTTACTTCTAAATATGGGAATGAAATCACTGTCAAATAAAGCCTATATGGTCGTTTCATTTCTTGTTTGCCCTCTTTGACAAAAGGTTACCGGTGAACTGCATAAACTGGACAATAATGATTAAGACAATAATTGTGGCAATCATGACATCCGCCTGGAAGCGCTGGTATCCGTAACGGATGGCAAGGTCACCGAGGCCGCCTCCGCCAATGGTTCCTGCCATAGCGGAGGATCCGATGAGGGAGACTATAACAACGGTCATGTTTTGAATGACAGAAGGAAGTGCTTCGGGAATTAAAACTTTGCGGATGATTTGGAATGGAGAAGCGCCCATGGATTCGGCAGCTTCAATAAGGCCCGACGGAATTTCACGGATAGAAGTTTCAACCATGCGGGCGGTATAAGGGATTGCTGCTAAGGTTAGCGGAACGATGGCAGCGGTGGTACCAATAGAGGTACCCGCAATTAATCTGGTAAGAGGGATAATTGCTACCATGAGAATAATAAAGGGAATGGAACGAATAACATTAACGATAAAAGCCAGTGGCTTATTAATAATCGGGCAGGAAAGTATTCCATTTTTCTCTGTAACAACAAGAAGTATTCCTAAGGGTATGCCTGCGGCTGCCGCGATAAAGGCAGAAATGGAAAGCATATAAAGGGTTTCAGCCAGACTTTTTAAAAGTAAATTAGTTATTACGGGAGACATATCCGATCACCTCACTTGTAATTGGTAAAGCGTTTAAATGTGTAAGCGCGTCTGTAAGATCTTCCAAATGCCCACTAATCATAATGAGCAGGCGGCCAAAAGAAATATCTTGGATGTAGTCGATGGAGCCGTAAAGAATACTTACGTTAAGATTATACTTTTTTATCAATTGGGCAATAATCGGTTCATTAGTTACATCACCACGGAACGAGAGTGAAATAAGTATATTATCAGATTCATGTTCTTTTGTAGGATGTATATTCATGTGGGAAAGCTGTGCGGGCAGTTCAGAAGACATGACGGAACCGACAAATTTTTTCAGTGTTTCTGTTTGAGGATTTGTGAAAAGGTTAATGACAGAACCTTCTTCAATAATTTTCCCGTGTTCAATAACAGCTACATGCTGGGCAATTTCTTTTATGACTTCCATTTGGTGTGTAATCATAACGATGGTAATTCCCAGTTTTTTATTAATATCTTTCAGCAATTGGAGAATGGATTTTACTGTTTCCGGGTCCAAGGCACTTGTTGCTTCATCAGACAGAAGGACGGATGGGTTGGAGACAATGGCGCGGGCAATGCCGACGCGTTGTTTTTGTCCGCCGGAAAGCTGTGCGGGATATTTATTTCTGTAGTCTGCCAGTCCGACTAATTTTAAGATATCATTAATGCGTTCTTTTTGTTCTCCTTGAGGTACATTTGATAATTCGAGAGGAAATGCTACATTTTCATATACAGTACGGCTGGACAGGAGATTAAAATGCTGAAAAATCATGCCGATTTTTTTTCGTTCTTTACGGAGTTCTCTTTTTGAAAGGGTGACCATATTTCTTCCGTTCACGATAACATCTCCTGAAGTTGGCGGTTCCAGCATGTTTATACAGCGGACGAGCGTAGATTTCCCCGCACCTGATTGTCCGATGATGCCGCAGATTTCACCATCCTTGATAGTGAGACTGATATCATTTAATGCATTAAAGCCGTTATAGATTTTGTTTATGTGCTTTAATTCAATCATATAATGCTCCTTTATAATAAAAAACTTTCATCAAAAGATGAAAGTAATAAATCATATCATCTTTCGAGCAGAATACCCGCTGGATTTGGCACCGTTTTCCATTGGAAAGGTTGTCGTAGTTTCACCGGGCCAGTCCCTCCGCTACTCATGATGAATTTTCTGAAGTTTGCCGTTATGCGTTGCATAAGGATTAAGATGGGAATATATTACGCTCTATATCTGAAAATGTCAATACTAACTTACCGATATTATAAAATATAGGAATATTTTGCTTGTGGTATCACATAAATGCTATAATGCATTAAAGTGAGAAAGATTTTTAATTATTAAGGGAGCGAATATTTATCAAAAGTGTATTAAGGAGGTTATGATGAGTGTAAATCAGCGTTTGGTAAATCCACTGACAGATAATTTGTTTGATATTATTTTGAAATTGGAAACCAGGGAAGAGTGCTATGAATTTTTTGAGGACCTCTGTACAATTAATGAACTGCATGATATGTCACAACGGCTTGAAGTGGCCCGTATGCTTAGGCATGGAGAAAAATATGACAAGATTGAAGAAGCAACTGGAGCATCCACGGCAACAATCAGCCGCGTAAAAAGGTCGCTTGCTTATGGCGCCGATGGATACGCCCAGATGCTGAAAAGAATAGAGAAAGAGAAGGAGGATGTATAATGAGAGATTTTTCAAAAATGCGCCATTCCGGATTTAAGGCTTATGATATACGTGGGATCGTACCTACGGAAGTGAATGAGGAATTGGCTTATCGTGTGGCTCGTGCATATGCACAATTATACCATCCTAAGAAGATAAGCGTGGGATATGATATCCGGCCTAGTTCCCTATCGATTGCTGATGCTGTAATTCAAGGAATGAATGGTGCTGGTGTTGATGTATATAACATCGGTCTCTGTGGGACGGAGATGATGTACTTCACCACCTTTTATTATGGGTTGGATGGCGGGTTTATGATTACTGCCAGTCATAATCCGGCAAATAACAATGGAATTAAAATCGTTCGGGAAAAAGGAATACCTGTCAGCGCAGATACCGGTCTTAAGGATATTGAAAGAGTTGCTTTTTCAAGTGAGTTTGAAAATTGTGCTGAAAAAGGACATGTTTATACAAAAGAAATTATAGAAGATTACATTCAGAGCCTTTTATCTTTTGTGGATATTTCTAAAATGAAGCCGTTAAAAATTGTTGTCAATGCAGGAAATGGCTGTGCCAATATTTGCTTCGAAAATTTAAAGAAGTATTTACCGTTTCATTTTACGGAACAGTATATGAAACCAAATGCAACATTCCCTCATGGTGTACCTAATCCTATGCTGGAGGAATGCAGACGACCTTTGATAGATCAGGTCCTGTTGGACGGTGCCGATATGGGTGTAGCCTGGGACGGTGATTTCGACCGGTGTTTTTTCATAGATCATAAGGGAAATTTTGTAGAAGGCTATTATATGGTGGCTTTACTTTCTCGATATTTCCTGAATCGGTATAAAGGAGAAACTATTATCCACGATCCACGCGTGTATTGGTGTGTACAGAAAGTTTGTAAGGAGCTGGGGGGAATCTCTGTAGAATCAAAAGGTGGACATGCATTTATGAAAGAAACTATGCGTAAAGTTGGCGGTATTTATGGTGCAGAAAATAGCGCCCACCATTTTTTCAGAGATTTTTCCTATTGTGACAGCGGGATGATTCCTTGGCTGATTGTAGCGCAAATTATTAGTGAAACAAATGAATCTCTTTATGAGCTTGTTTCCGATTTGGAAAAAGAATTTCCATGCAGTGGGGAGATTAATCTGCCGGCGAGTCATGTTGATAGAGTGATGCAGGCTGTTGAAAAAAAATATGCAAATGATGCGAAAGAAATTCAGCATATAGATGGACTGGGAATGGATTTTGGGAAATGGCGGTTTAATTTGCGTGCTTCCAATACGGAGCCCCTGATTAGGTTTAATATGGAAACGAGAGGGGATAAGTTGCTTTTAGAAGAAAAGAAAAAAGCGGTCATAGAGTTCATAAAAAACCAAGATTAAAATGTGGTTTGCAGCAAGACTTGAAAATCGTTTTTTATAAGACGAGAAACATTGCTTATGTAAAAAAATGACTTTTAATATTTCTTACATATAAGCATAAGGCGGACGGGAAGTGACAGATATGTTTGATACAGTAATGAATCTTGTTAAAGAGTGGAACGTGACGGGAATCTGTTTTCGGCTTGCTTTGGCGACTTTTGTAGGGGTGATTATCGGGTTAGACAGGGAGTACAAAAATAAAGGCGCAGGGATAAAAACACATGCGTTGGTATGTATTGGCGCGGCTATGGCAATGATCGTAAATGAATATGTATTTAGAGAATTCCCAAATATGAATACAGATATCACTCGTCTTGGTGCTCAAGTAATCAGTGGAATCGGTTTTCTTGGAGTGGGTACGATTATGATGAACGGACGAAGTGAGGTGAAGGGGCTTACTACTGCTGCAGGACTTTGGGCATGTGCGGGAGTGGGACTGGCCGCCGGAATCGGATTTGCTGAAGGTACTCTTTTGGCAGTTATTTTTATTCTGTTTATATTTCGTGTATTGGCGCCTCTTGATAAAAAATTACATAAAAATTCCAGGAGGATAGATTTATATATGGAATTTAAAGATTCAGAAAGTATCCGTCCTTTTATGGAATCACTCCGCAGGCAAAAAGTTGATTTATTAGAATTTGACTTCAGAAAAGATAAGTTGGGATTGCATATTCCGGCGGTCGCAATGTCTCTGCGGTTGCCTCACTATGGACAGAAAAAGGCGTTTAAAAATGATTTGCGAAATACAGAATCTGTTGTTTATTTTGAAGAGGTATGAAATTTTTCTTTATAAGGAGGATTTTTGAAATAGATTCTTGACATAAAATAAAAAGAGTGTAATATTATACTCATAATGTGATGACAGAGACATGATATTTCCATTGTACATGCATAGAGAGTCTGCGGCTGGTGTAAGCAGGTATTGTCATGGTTATATTACCACTCTTAAACAGGGAAACAGAATTAAGTATGTTTTCACGGTTGACTGCGTTATAAGTTATTTAAGCGGAGTACTAACTCTAATTTGGGTGGAACCACGGAATTAAACTTTCGTCCCTTGTGGATGGAAGTTTTTTATTTTTAGGAAATTTTTCTCTAATATATGGGAGGTATTTCCGGAAAGAAAAGAGGGAAGATTATGATAACAATTCGGTTGAAAGATGGGAAGGAACTACACTTTGAAAATGAAGTGACACTGTTTGAAGCTGCGAAAAAAATTTCCAATAGTCTTGCTAAAGATGTATTGGTAGCTAAAGTAGATGGAGAATTAACTGATATCCGGAATAATATTACTGATGGAACGCAGGTTGAATTCTTTACCAAAGCAGATAAGGAGGGGCTTTTTACACTTCGGCATACAGCCGCTCATGTAATGGCACAGGCGATTCAGCATTTGTATCCTGGAACGAAATTTGCAATTGGACCGGCAATTGATGATGGGTTCTATTATGATTTAGAATCTGACCATGTTTTTAGTCAGGAAGATTTTGCTGCTATTGAAAAAGAGATGGCTAAAATTGCTAAAGCAAATCTGCCTATTGAAAAAAAGATTTTGAGTAGAAATGAGGCATTAGAATTTTTCAGGAGCAAAAACCAGGATTATAAGGTTATCTTAATACAGGATCTTCCAGAAGATGCGATCATATCGACTTATACACAAGGGGATTTTACCGATTTATGCAGAGGTCCCCATGTTCGTTCGACAGGCAAGTTAAAAGTATTTAAGCTGATGGCAGTGGCCGGTGCTTATTGGCGTGGTGATGAACACAATAAAATGCTCCAGCGTATTTATGCAACCGCATTCTTTGATAAAGAGGAGCTGGATCGATTTCTCTTTGTCCGTGCTGAAGCGGAAAAGCGTGACCACAGAAAATTGGGGAAACAATTAAATCTATTCTCTTTCCATGAAGAGGGACCAGGATTCCCGTTTTTCCATCCGAAAGGAATGGTTATTCGCAATGAACTTATAGCTTATGAGCGGGAATTGTTCCGCGAATTTGGCTATGAAGAAATTATGACACCAATTATCCTTTCTAAAAAGTTGTGGCTACAGTCCGGTCACTGGGATCATTATAAAGAAAACATGTACTTTACCCAGATTGATGAAGAAGATTATGCTGTAAAACCAATGAACTGTCCTGGCGGGATTTTATACTATAAAACAAACCAGCACTCTTATAGGGAATTACCAAAACGCGTGGGTGAATTTGGGATTGTACACCGCCATGAACTTCATGGTGCGCTTCATGGATTATTCCGTGTCCGTGTGTTCACACAGGATGATGCTCATATATTCATGACGCAGGATCAGATGAAAGATGAAGTAATTAAGACTATGGAAATGTATAGGAAATTATACAGTGTTTTTGGACTTGAATATCATGTGGAGCTGTCCACGCGTCCTGAGAATTCCATGGGCTCTGAGGAGCTGTGGGAAATTTCTACAAATGCATTACGGGATGCTGTTGAAGCGGCCGGTGTTCCTTATGTTATTAATGAAGGTGATGGCGCATTTTATGGTCCTAAACTGGATTTTCACATTAAAGACTGCCTTGGGCGTACATGGCAGTGCGGCACTATTCAAATGGATATGCAGCTGCCGGAACGTTTTGATGTAAACTATGTGGGGGAAGATGGAGAAAAGCATAGAGCTGTTATGCTGCACAGAGCAGGATATGGTTCCCTGGAACGGTTCATTGGTATCTTGATTGAACACTTTGCCGGAGCATTCCCGAGTTGGATTGCGCCAGTTCAGGTCAAAGTGGTTCCCGTTACAGAAAAACATATGAATTATGCAAGATCTGTGGCAGACGCACTTTCTGCATCCAATGTACGTGTAGAAATTGAAGAGGGAAATGATACTTTAGGATATAAGATCCGTAAGGCACAGATGGAAAAGGTTCCTTATACGCTTGTTGTAGGTGATAAGGAAATGAATGGACATACTGTTTCGGTTCGAAGCCGTAAAAATGGTGATGAAGGCTCTCTACCAGTGGCTGTATTTGTTTCCAATCTGATTCGTGAGATTAGGGATAGGTCATATTGATATGGATAAAGAATATCAAAGTGGTGATGTTGGCCGGGCGGCGCTGCGTATGGCACTTTCTGAAACGAGGGTGGAAGAAAGTATCCTTCGGGAAGAATTGGCCAAACTGGAAATTCGCGCGGTAGCGGTTAATTTTGGTGGAAAGTTTTTAGATATTCTGCCTAAGATTTATGAATCGGCTATCGTTGCTGCCCAACGTCAACATGTCATCAGTGATACCCATGTAGGTGACGGCTCTGTTTTGGGAGCGGTGGAATCCGCTATCGAACAGATAAAATTAAAGTCATTGGGAATGAATGTAGGCGGAAAAATCGGTGTAGCCCGGTGGCACGAACATTTATGTGTTGCAGTTTATGTGGGGGTTGGCGTTCTCCGGTTTAATGAGGTTGCTGTAGGAATGGCGCATCGTGTCCTTCGTGACGATCTGTCGGAATAAGTTTTCACTCTTTGCTTGACATTATTTGTGGAATCACTTATTATATACGAGTAACTGATTGCAAGCAGAAGTCATCCGCTTCTCACCTTACATGGCGAAAGCTACTAAGGTTTATGTATGAATTCGGAAGCGGATAGTATATGCTGTCCGCTTTTTACTTGCAATGAATTTCTTTTTCGGAGGTGAAAAGAATAGGAAAGGAACTCAGTATCAATGAGGAGATTCGTGCCAGAGAGGTACGGGTAGTCAGCGATACAAACGAACAGTTGGGAGTTATGACGCTCCATGAAGCCATCCGTTTGTCGGAGGAAAAAGGTCTTGATCTTGTAGAAGTTGCACCGAACGGGAAACCGCCGGTATGCCGTATCATGAACTACGGAAAATACAGATATGAGCAGCAGAAACGAGATAAAGAAGCGAAGAAGAAACAGAAGGTATTCCAACTTAAGGAAGTCAAACTTCGCCCCAATATAGAAGACCATGATTTCTATGTCAAGTTGAAAAATGCACAGCGTTTTTTAGCAGATGGGAATAAAGTCAAAGTTACAATTATGTTCCGTGGCAGGGAAATGACTCATCCGGAGCTTGGCGGAGAAGTTCTTGAAAGATTTGCAAAAGAACTTGGTGATTCTATTGTTCGTGAAAAGCCACCGAAATTGGAAGGACGTAACATGACTATGGTTGTTGGTCCGAAAGCATAATAAAGGAGAAATGAAAATGCCGAAAATGAAAACCCGCCGCGCTGCGGCAAAACGCTTTACCGAAACCGGCTCCGGCCAGTTTAAGAGAAATAAGGCTTTTAAAAGCCACATTCTCGAAAAAAAATCTCCAAAGAGAAAGAGAAATTTTAGAAAAGCAGCACTGGTTTCCAAATCTGATTACAAACGCGTAGCAAGATTGCTGCCGAACGGATGATAGGGAGGATTTAGAGAATGGCAAGAGTTAAGGTTGGTGTAACCGCACACGCAAGGCATAAAAAAATTTTAAAAATGGCGAAGGGATACAGAGGTGCCCGCCATGCCCAATTCAAAAAAGCGAATGAATTGGTAATGAAGGCTCTCTACTATGCAAGAAGAGACCGTAGAGCGAAGAAGAGGGAGTTCCGTAAGCTTTGGATTGTCCGTATAAATGCGGCAGCTCGTATGAATGGGCTGACTTACAGCAGATTGATTGCAGGTTTGACAAAGGCTGGTATCGAAGTAAATCGTAAGATGTTGTCTGAATTGGCTATTAGTGATCCCGCTGGTTTTACTGTAATTTGCGAAGCTGCTAAAAAAGCATAAGAGATGAATATAAGAAGACGAGTTGTTTGAACTTGTCTTTTTATATTTTAGACATGTTTCAGGGTTATAGGACATTTTGTGTTGATTTTAATACCGATGAAGTTAGACATTGTCTGGCTTCATCGGTATTTTATCCTTTTCCTAAGAAGATAAAGGGTGGACAAAATGAGTTGGTAAAAAATCCGAAAATGATTGCTATGACTGCTTTAATTAGGGTTATATCTTTTTAAAATATGTTTATTTTAAAAGGAGAACCTTATGAAACAAGTTAGGTGTTTATATTGCGGTTTCTTTTGCTCAAAATATGGTAAAACTCGTACAGGAAGGCAACGGTGGTACTGCAAAGAATGTCATTCTGTCTTTGTGAATCCGATTAATAAGACGGTTCATGATTTTAAGCACTTTATTCAGTGGTTGTTTGGTAAGGATGTGCAAAAATCCATGCCTGGCAACGGTCGTGGTTTTCGAAGGAAAACCTCTAAATTTTGGGAAATATGGCCTATGCAGCCTAAAATTGAGAGTCCGATGAATGTCATATATGTGGATGGGATTTATTTAGGAAGAAAAGCATGTATCCTTATTTGTTGTAATGAAAGATATGTGCTTGGATGGTATTTGTGCCGCTATGAGAATTCCAGAGCCTGGGAAGCATTGATGCAGAGAATTGCGGCTCCCGCTATGGTCGTTTCTGATGGAGGCCACGGCTTCCGGAAAGCACTAAAAAGAGTCTGGCCCAAGGCTAAGTTGCAGCGTTGTACTTTCCATGCATTCATCCAGGTAAAGAGATACACAACCGGTAGTCCTAAAACCATTGCCGGCATTGAGATGTACATGATAGCAAAGGATTTGCTGATGATAAAAGACATGGAGCAAGCAGGTCATTGGGCAACCCGATTGATAAACTGGAGAATAAAGCATAAGACCTTTCTTAGTGAAATGACACAAGATGAAAAAGGCAAACTTCGCCCTATGCATGAACGTTTACTAAAGGCCGAGCGGTCACTGGTCAGATTAGTACGGCAAAACACATTATTTACCTATTTGGATGAATCGTTATCTTGTGGAGAAGAACTACCATCGACAAATAACCGTATAGAAGGCGGAATAAATGCACAATTAAGAACGATGCTTAGAAACCATCGGGGGATGTCCATTGAAAGACGCATAAAAGCGGTTTTCTGGTGGTGTTACTTCCACACACCGAAACCGCTTTCTGCATCTGAAATCCTAAAGGTAATGCCCACTGACAGAAGCATTTCTAAACTGTATAAAGCGATGAATGAACGATCCCAATTAGAGGATTCAATTCCCACATGGGGAGATGCTATTGTGTGGTCAGAATTACATAAATCCGATTCATTTCCTGCTTGTTTTTGGGATTAACCACCAACACAAAATGTCCTATAACCCAAATAATTAGTTTACATTATCTACATTTCTATTTGCTGTTTCTGCACCATCAGAAGGGCTTGGGTAAAAGTACATAATACGGTCTGGTTGAAAATATTCACTTGATACTTTTTTCGTGATGATCTTGGACATAATTTGTTCAAATTCCACGACTTCAAGCGGAGAAAGAATAGTGTCTTCAATGAGTACAATAACTGAGGGATTAACTTTCGGAGCGTTTTCAGGGACTTCGCTGCGATCAAGGGGAATGCTTAGGATTAATCGTATGGTTGCAACATATTGCTCTTTATAATCGAAAACGGTTCCACGATAAGTGTTTTCCCATAAGGTCCGCATTAAATCAATGTGGTAAGAATCTTGATTCAATTCTTCTGTCATGATATCCTCCATAACTTAAAATATATTTACATTGTAGCACTTTTAAGAAAGACGAGTGGTGGAATCCGTCTAATTGGCATAGGAATTTTACATATGTTATTATGTAAAAGACATACTCGGGATTTAAGGTGGTAAGGCACAGATGGGCAATAAAATATTTTTAGTGTTAGGCGGATCAAGAAGTGGCAAGAGTGAGTTTGCCGAAGAGCTGATGTATCATTCTACAGGGAAAAGAAAAGGATATGTCGCAACAAGCCGAATCTTAGATGATGAAATGAAATACCGCGTTATCTTGCATCAAAAAAGGCGCCCGGAAGACTGGAAAACATTTGAAATTTTAGGAGAAGTCAGCGGCAAAATAGGATTTGTTCTTATGGAAGCGGACACGGTTCTTTTTGATTGCATTACGATGTATGTCAACAATATTCTTATGGAGCATTTGGCGAATAAAGATAATGAAACACTTGGAATTAACGATCTGACGGCATTACAAACATTACTGGAGAAAGATTTGGAATTGCTCTTTAATATCATTTCCCAGACGGATAACAAGGAAATTATCTTTGTTTCTGACGAGTTGGGGATGGGCATCGTACCGGCCAACGCAATGAGCCGGGTATACCGCGATTTGGTGGGATTGGCAAATCAGTATGTGGCCCAAAAGGCAGATAAGGTATATCTATCAATTGCAGGAATTACAGTGGAGCTTAAAAGCAGAGGAGTGGAACCATGGTGAGAAAAATTGCCAAAAAAATTATGTTTCAGGGAACAAGCTCTCATGTGGGTAAAAGTATTTTAACAACGGCATTTTGTAGAATTCTCAAACAAGATGGGTATCATGTTGCCCCATTTAAGGCGCAGAATATGGCACTAAATTCCTATGTTACGCATTCTGGTGGAGAAATCGGCCGTTCTACTGTTGCCCAGGCGGAAGCCGCAGGGGAAAATCCTATTGTGCAGATGAATCCTGTACTTTTGAAACCCACGGGGAATTCCTGCTCTCAGGTGATTCTTCTCGGTAAATCGGTCGGTAATTATAGCGCTTCAGAATATCAAAATAAATATAGCCAAGAGGCATGGTCTTCCGTAAAAAAGAGTCTTGATTTCATGGAAACACATTATGATGTGCTGGTGATTGAGGGGGCGGGAAGTCCTGCTGAAGTCAATCTGAAAAAGAATGATATTGTCAATATGCGGATTGCAAAAGAATGCCGGTCTCCCGTATTTTTGATCGCAGATATTGATCGTGGCGGGGCGTTGGCGTCTATTGTAGGAACCCTTGAACTGTTAGAGCCTGAAGAACGTAAACTTGTGAAGGGACTTATCATTAATAAATTTCGCGGGGATATTACACTTTTGGAACCGGCATTGACATTCCTTGAAGAACATACGGGGATTCCGGTCTTAGGTGTTATTCCTTATTTGGATAAGCTGGGGATTGATGATGAAGATTCCGTGTCACTTCAAGAAATGCCACGGAATCAGATTATGCATGATGTTCATATTGCTATTATCCAAACGCCTAAAATCTCAAATTTCACGGACTTTGATGCATTTACCCATGAACCGGATGTAAACGTGCGTTTTATTCAGCAGGGAGATTTGATTGGGAGTCCGGATCTTATTATACTGCCGGGCAGTAAAAATACGACAGAGGACTTGCTTTATCTGAAGCGACAGGGGTACGATCATGATATTAAAGCGCTTGCAGCAAGAGGTATTCCCGTGGTTGGAATTTGCGGCGGCTATCAGATGCTTGGAGAAAAGGTTTGTGATCCATTACATGTAGAAAGCAGTAATGATGCAGTGGAAGGACTGGGGTTAATGCCTTATGTTACAACCATGCAGGGGGAAAAAAATACATATCAGGTAGAGTTTAATTGTGAAGCCTTGCCATTTCTTGGTATGGATTTTAAAGGAAGCCATTTAAAAGGGTATGAAATACATATGGGGGAAACGGTACTTACCCATTCAGCACAAAGCCTTTTTAATATAGTGCGGAGAAGTAATCAACCGGTGCAAGTGCAAGACGGATATATCAATGAAACACATCATATATTTGGTACATACTGCCATGGTATCTTTGATAATGATGATCTTAGGCGGGCAATAATTAACGCACTTCGTAAAAGAAAAGGATTGGAGACGCTTCCTGTGCAGTTCCGTTATCGCCAATATAAAGAATCGGAATTTGACCGTCTTGCCGATACAGTACGAAAACATTTTGATATGAAGAAGTTTTATGAAGTCTTGGGGTGAGTGAATTGGGAACTCTCCCTTATGCGTTGGTTCCGTTTATGGCATTGATAATAGATGCAGTAATAGGAGATCCCCGATCGGACTGGCATCCGGTAGTTCTCATCGGGAAACTGATCTCCACATGGGAAAATAAATTGTATCCGAAGCATCATACGGATAATATGAAGCTGTTCCTTTACGGATGTGGTGTGGTTTTTCTTGTCTTGGTGAGCGTAGGTATTCTATCTACGGTAATATTGTATATTGCTGCGAAAGCAGGAATTTTCTGTTATTTTCTGCTTAGTACGGTTTTACTCTATGTTTCGATTACTCCGCGCGCGCTTGCCCGTGATGGGATGGAAATATACAATCTTCTGAAAAAAGGAAATGTAGAAACAGCACGTGCCCGGTTATCTTGGATTGTAGGAAGAGATACTGACGGATTAAATGAAAGTGAAATTTCAAGAGGGACGATAGAAACTGTTGCAGAAAATACGACTGATGGAATTATTTCCCCGCTATTTTATTTTCTACTTTTGGGCCCAATTGGCGCTATTGTATATCGAGCAGGCAATACGATGGATTCCATGATCGGCTATAAAAACGAACGCTATCTTTTCTTCGGCAGAGCTGCTGCACGGCTTGATGATATTTTGAATTACATACCCGCGAGGGTTACTTATTTACTTTTTATTATAGCCGCTTTTATTCTTCGGCTAGATTGGCGAAACGCATGCGTGATCGGATTTCGTGATGCGAACAAACATCCGAGTCCCAATGGGGGTTATGCTGAAGCTACTGTGGCGGGTGCAATGCATGTGCAGCTTGGCGGATATAATTATTACAATGGGAAACCGGAGTTTCGTGCTTATATGGGGGATTCGGATCAAACTTTGCGGGCGGAGCACATTAAGACTACTATTTGGATGATGTATCTGGCTACTATTATTTTTGCCTTTATGGAATCGTTGATTCTATTATTTTGGTGATGGAATGAAAAGTTTTCTTGTCGGGCTGCAGTTTTTGACGCGGCTTCGCCTTGACACACAAACTGAATGGAAAGATGAAGACTTTGGGAAAAGTGTAACATGGTTTCCTGTAATTGGATGGATTATAGGACTCCTGTTATGCGGTGTTTTCTTTTTGATACGACCACTCGGCAGCCCTCTTTTGATTGGATTTATTTTGGTTATATCGGAACTTTTTATTACAGGGGCATTATTGCTTGACGGGCTTATGGATTCCGCTGACGGCTTATTTTCGGGACGCAGTAAAGAGAGAAGCCTGGAAATTATGAAAGACAGCCATGTAGGAGCTTTTGGGGTACTTTCTGTCTTATTGATAGTTCTCTTAAAAACATTCGCGCTGGCTTCTGCTGATACTGCGCTATATTTTGTCCTTATCGCGATGCCGACACTGGGAAGGTTAAATCTGGTTATCAGTATATGTGAATATCCTTATGCCAGACCATATGGAATCGGGAAGTCCTTTTCGGCCTATAGGTCTAAAAATGCGGTTTTTTATGCATTTTTTACAGCTATTCTGCCGGCAGTTTGTTTTGGGCTTGACTATATTATTCTCTTCAGCGCGGCTATATTGTTCGGTCTTTATTTAAATTCGTGGATAGTTGAAAAGATTGGCGGAACAACCGGTGATACTTATGGGTTTATTACAGAAATCACTGAGGCATTTATAGCATTCTTATTTGTGTTATTGGTTAAAGGTGGGGCATGGCATATTTAGTTATATCTCCCGGATCATGCGGAGAGTTTATTCAGGGGTATGCGAATGGATCCTCCTTTATGGTGACTTGCCCGATTAATCGATATTCTTATGCTTATAGCGGATTCGACGGAATTGGTGACATTTTGCCTGATAAGGCGGCGGAGGCCGTGAAACGTACATTAGTTTATCTGAAAAGACCCGATACGATTGTTCCGATTAAGCTAAAATCCTATATTCCGAGGGGAAAGGGATTGGCGTCAAGTACGGCCGATATAAGTGCGGTATGCCAGGCGACAGCGTTAAGTGTCGGGGAAATTCTTTCTCCGCGTGAATTAGCAACGATCGCGCTTTCTATTGAACCCAGTGATGCTACGTTTTTTGAGGGGATTGTGGAGTTTGATTACCGTGACGGGAAAGTGATTCGGGAAATGGGGCATTGTCCTGATATGCAGATTTTAATTTACGATTGTGGCGGTGAAGTTGATACGATGTCTTTTAACAATAGGAAAGATTTGATTTCATTGCAAAAGAGCAATCAAACTGAAATAGAGAAAGCGATGTCTTTTTTGGTGGAAGGATTAAAAAATCAGTCATTGGAAGTTATCGGAAAGGCGGCTACAATCAGCGCGTTTGCAAACCAGAAGATACTTTTTAAAAAGCCGCTGGAAGATTTTTATACGAGGGGAACCACATTAGGCGGAAAAGGGGTTATTTGCGCACACAGTGGAACTGTTCTTGGGTTAATCGTAGCACCTGGTGCAGATATTGAAGCAATCCGGACGAAAATTAAAGATTATGATTTAGGAGTTTTTTATCTAGATACAGTACGGTTGACAAATCAAGGTATGCAGATTAGAAAGTGTAAATTGGATGATCCTTTCACAAAGTAGGCATGGTGGCGATATATTTAAATTGCCGGGAGGAGAACGGGATGGTTTTTTAGATTTCAGTATCAATATCAATCCGTTAGGACTTTCCCCGAAAGGCAAAGAAGCACTTATTCGATCCTGGGAAAAAGAGGTATTGCGGTATCCTGATATGGAATGTCGAGAGCTTATTTCTGCTTTGGCAAACAGGTATGGCATGCCTGACCGGATGATAACGGTTGGAAATGGTGCTACAGAAATTATGTATACTCTGCTCCGTGTGCTGCTGCCTGGCAAGGTTTATGTACCGGCACCGTCATTTAGCGAGTATCGTCTATCAGCTGAATCTGTCAACGCAAAGGTAGAGGAAATACCGTTGTCTGCAAAAACAGATTTCAAAATTCCAGTGGAGTTTTTTACAAAGATAGAACCGAAATCTGTTGTATATTTAGGGAACCCCAACAATCCTGACGGACAAATACTTAATGAGGAAAGGTTGAAACAGATACTTCTGCTTGTAGAAAAAACGCAAAGCTATTTAATTTTGGATGAGTCTTTTGTGGACTTTTTAGGAGACTCTTTTTCCTACCGAAAACTTTGCCTTTGCCATAGACAGGTTATTATAGTTTCTTCCTTAACGAAATTTTATGCTGTCCCGGGGCTAAGAATCGGATGCAGTTTTTCCACAGAAGAAATTGCTAAGAAATGCCAGGAGCAATTAATTCCTTGGCATGTAAATGGACTTGTTCAGACTTATATGAAGAGTGCATTGGCAGATGATGCGTATATTCAGAGAATACGAGAATATTGTAAAACGGAAAGGAATAGGATGATTACGGATTTGTCTGCAATCGATAGTATTAAGGTATATCCGGGAAGTGTTAATTTCTTTTTATGCAAACTGATGAGAAAGTTCAAATCAGCATATGAACTGCAGCAAGCACTATGGCCTTATAAAATTATTTTGCGGCAATGCGGTAATTATGCGGGGTTGGATGAAAGTTATTTTCGGATTGCAGTAAAGATAAAGGAAGAAAATCTGCGATTAGTTAATGCATTGAGAAAGGTTCTTGAATAGATGATCACGCTATATTTTGTTCGTCATGGACAAACGGTCTGGAATGAATCTGGAAGGTATCAAGGCAGTACTGAGGTGGCACTGAGTGCATTGGGGAAAAAACAGGCGAAGCTGACAGCTCATTGGTTTGAAGGAATTTCTCTGAATGGAATAATATCCAGCAGTTTGGGAAGAGCCATGGAAACGGCGAAAGAAATTGCAAAATTGAAGAGTATGAATGTCGAAGTGATTGATGCGTTGCAGGAACTTCATTTTGGCGACTGGGAAGGAAAAACTTTTGAAGAGATTGAGCATTACTGGCCGGGAATGATTGAGGAGATGTATCATCATCCGGAACTACTGCAGCTGCCTCACGGCGAGTCTTTTGCCGATTTACAGAGGAGGACGGTGCAAGCAGTTGAAGAGATCATTGACCGCGGGGATAATAAGACTTATGTAATTGTAAGCCATGGTGCGGCTATCAGGACAATTATCTGCGGTCTTTTGGATATACCGTTAAAAACAGCTTGGAATTTCAGTTTATATAATGCCGGTATTACTTGCATGACACATTATATGGGTGACAGAACAATTTTGACTTTTCATAATTTTACGGATCATCTGATAAAGTGATTTACGGATACTGCCATAACGGAACATTTTTTATCGGATTATCCGGTAATAAGGAATCGTAACAGAAATCATTGCCGGAACCAAAGCCAAATGGACAAACATACACTTTTACGGTATCATAAAGAAACGGAAAAGTGGTGATTTAATGACTGAGAAAATGAAAATAATTGATTTTCTTAGAGAAAATCAATTAGATGCAATTTTTGTGCAAAAGGATGAAAACTGCAGATATTTAAGTAAGTTTACAGGTTCAGACAGTTATCTGCTTCTGACAAAAGAGGAGTTGTACCTTCTGACGGACAGCAGATATACAGAGCAGGCAAGAAAAGAATCTGCCGATTATACAGTGGTGGATTACAAAGGTCATCTGGCAGAAATAGTCGCGAAGCTTGCTGGTGAATACCATATAAAAACTATGGGAGTAGAAACGGTTTTTTCCTATCAGATGTACCTGTCTTTTCATGAATATATGCCGAATATAGAATTCAGGTTTTCTCAAATAGATCGGCTGCGGCAGATCAAATCTGAGGAAGAAATTTTCTGTATAAAAGAGGCTTGTCGTATATCAGATGCGGGATTTAAGGCAACTCTTCCTTTTATCAGGGCAGGAATAACTGAGGCACGGTTGAGGACTATCCTTGAGTGCGCTATGCTTGAAGAAGGATCGGAAGGAAAATCTTTTGATACTATTGTCGCATCGGGTGAACGGTCCGCATATCCTCATGGTGTAGCCACAGGAAAGGTTTTGGAAGATGGTGATTTGGTCACTTTTGATTTTGGTGCTATTTATAAGGGGTACCATTCTGACATTACACGGACGGTTGCCATAGGAGATGTTTCAGAGCGACTGCAGAAGATTTATGACAGTGTCTTATGCTGCAATGAGCATATTGAAATGCAGCTTAAGGAGGGAATTATTTGTTCGGAAGTGGATAAATCGGCGCGAGAGTATCTGAAGAAAGATGGATTTGAGTCTTATTTCGTCCATTCACTCGGACATAGTGTGGGGCTGGAGATTCATGAATCCCCCTTTTTATCAGCACGGGACCATACAGTATTGAAAGAAAATATGATAGAAACGGTGGAACCTGGGGTATATATTCCAGGAATTGGTGGAGTCCGTATTGAAGATACGGTTGTTATAAAAAAAGACGGTATTGAAGTCTTAACAAAATTCCCGAAAAAATTTTTAAGAATGTAGCAGGAGGAAGAAAGTAAATGATTTCCAGTAATGATTTGCGACCGGGTATTACCATTGAACTCGATGGATCTGTATGGCAGTGTGTCGAATTTTTACATGTAAAACCGGGGAAAGGTGCGGCATTTGTACGTGCAAAGCTGAAGAACATGGTAAATGGTTCGGTTGTTGAGCGTAAGTTTAATGCCGGGATTAAATTGCAGCCGGCCATTGTAGAACGTAAGCCGATGCAGTATTTGTATGAGGCTGATGAATCCTATTGTTTTATGGATACGGAAACGTATGAACAGATTATGCTTCGCAAGGATCAATTGGGAGATAAGATTAATTTTCTTAAGGAAGAGATGGAATGTTCTGTTATGTTTTTCAATGGGGATATTATCGGGATTGATATTCCGAACTCTGTTGAGCTGAAAGTTGTTGAAACAGAACCAGGGATTCGCGGCGATACGGCGACTGGCGGGTCAAAACCTGCCAAGCTGGAAACCGGATATACCGTATCCGTTCCACTTTTTATTAATGAAGGGGAAGTGCTCCGTATTGATACACGTACCGGCGACTATATTGAACGTGTAAAGTGAGATCTTTTTGATGGCAGCTGCAGAAATTAAAACATCATTGGGGATTATCAGTATTTCTGAACAGGTGCTTGCTACCATTGCCAGGGATACAGCGCTTCAAATTAATGAGGTTATGTCCATGGATGGTCGATATTCGCATGGAATTTCTTCTGTGATTGGCGATGGGGATGCGGAAGGTGTTCGTGTCTCCATAAGAAATAAAAATGTAATTATTGATTTATATATTTGCGTGAAACATGGGATGAGAATCCCTGCTGTTGCCTTGCAGTTACAGGAAGCTGTCAAAGAAGATATTTTTCAATATACGGGAATTACTGTTGCGGAGGTTAATGTAAATGTGCAGCAGATTGTTTTTGGTGCAGCAAGGTAAGCGATATGGTGGAAGATTTGCATTCTGTTGTTTCAGATGAAGAACTTTATCTGAAAATTGAAGAAATTATTCTTGCTATTCCGGAAGTTAAGGGATTTACATCGGAAGGTCTTCAGCATATCGTCAAGGGAATTACTTCAGCATTTGGCAAAAAGGTGCATAAAGGGATTTTAATCCGCCATGATAAAAATGGAATGACTATTAATATTTTTATCTCGCTCATTTATGGCTGTCATGTCCATGAGGTGGGATATCTTGTACAAAAACAAGTACAACGCGAAATTTTACTACTGACTGATGAACCTGTTTTATCAGTTGATGTAGCCGTAACAGAAGTTATTAAATAAAGAAAGCAGAACAATGAGCAGAAGTAAAGCCAGAGAACATGCATTAAAAGTTTTATATGCAAAGGAGATAAATCCTAATACGGCAGAATTATCAGCAGATATCTCTGATGCTTTATCTGAGAAAGGAAAATCCTTTTCTGATTTTTTAGTTGAACAGGTGCAGCTGCATCGGGATGAGATCGATGGGGAGATTGTCAGGTTTTTAAAAAAATGGTCATTAAGCCAGTTAAATATTGTAGATAAAAATATTTTGCGGATAGCGATTGCCGAATTTAATTATACTTATGAGGATAAGGCGGATAGAAAAGTTATCATCAATGAAGCTGTTGAACTTGCGAAAGTTTATGGCGGTGAAAATTCCTATCGTTTTATCAATGGAATTTTAAGTGCGGTAACAGGTGAAAAAAATGGCTAAATTCCTTGGTATTGATACAAGCTGCTATACGACATCTGCGGCTGTATATGACAGTACTGAAGGTATAGTGGGAGAGTCACGCATTATTTTATCTGTAAAGGCTGGAAAAAGAGGGTTATCCCAGTCAGAAATGGTATTCCAGCATGTCAGAAATCTCCCTGTGATTTTGGGACAATTAGAGCCATGGATTGATCAGATTAATGGTATCGGCGTATCAGTATTTCCACGTCGGCGGGCAGATTCTTACATGCCCGCTTTTCTTGTCGGCAAAGGTATGGCAGAGTCGCTGTCTCATGTGCTACGTGTACCTGTTTTCGAATTCAGTCATCAGGAAAATCATGCATTGGCAGCCATTCAAAATATGCCTGAAATATGGGGAACACCTTTTTATATGATGCATCTTTCCGGGGGGACACAAGATGTTCTTTCAGTGGAATGGGAAAAGGATATTATGCAAATTGTGGATCTGATTCATTCTGCGGACATTACCGCCGGACAATTCATTGATCGTGTAGGTGTTTCTTTAGGAATGCCTTTTCCTGCAGGCCCGTCTATGGAACGATTAGCAATGAAACATCAGCAATTATATAAAGTACCGGTAGCAAATGTTAAAAATGGATTCAGTTTTGCCGGCCCGGAAGCGCAGGTACAGCGTGATATACAAACTAAGCGTTATACGCCAGAAGATATTGCTTATGGCGTTTTTTCCTCTATTGGCAAGTCATTACATAAAGTCTTGGACTCATATAATGGCTTTATAGAAGGGAGAACCTTTATCGCAGTCGGCGGAGTAATGAGCAATGGGTATCTGCGAAAGAGTATTACGGAAATATGCAGGCATAAATCTTTGCATCCATGCTTCGCAGAAGTGAAGTATAGCAGTGACAATGCGACAGGAAATGCGTTCGGAGCATTTATGAGGTATACATATGAAAGTCTACTCGGTTCGTGAATGCAGCAGCCTTGTAGCAGGTGCTCTTCAAAAAGATTATATTTTTAAAAATATAACCATATCGGGAACTGTCAGCAATTTACACTTTCATTTTTCAGGGGTCATATTTTTTTCTTTAATTGATGAAGAGTCTCGTATTACCTGCCGTATCGGGAAAATGAGAAGCGCGTTTCTTGGACGCAGGATTAAGAATGGGACGGAAATTCTTATTCTTGGAAATATTAAATATGACAAAATAAGCGGTAGACCGATTTTTCAGGTGGATAGAATCCTTTCTTCTACTGAGAGTCCGATTTTGGAGAAATTGGATATGCTGAAGAAAGAACTTAAAGCTTCAGGATATTTTGATATTGAAAAGAAAAAAAGATTACCTTTATTCCCCTTTAGAGTAGGAATTGTTACATCAGCGTCAGGGGCGGTCATCCATGACATTATACGGACGGGATTTTTACGGAATAATTCAGTAAGATATTCTTTATACAGTACAACGGTGCAAGGGGAGAATGCTGCGGCCGATATGGCAGAAATGGTTATTAGGGCAAATGAAGAGACAGAGCCGCCGGATATTCTTATTATTGCTAGAGGCGGCGGCGCGGAAGAGGATTTAACACCTTTTAATCAAAGAGTTTTATTGGATGCAGTGTTCTGTTCTAAGATACCGGTTATATCTGCAGTAGGACATGAAACAGACGTGACTTTACTTGATTTGGCCGCTGATGTGAGAGCCTCTACGCCAACGCAGGCAGCGGAAATTGCTGTCCCTGATAAAAAATATATTGAAGAGCGTATAATATGCTTGTACTTGGTTTTACAGAAAATTATTCGAGACAAGCTGAATATATCCAAGCTTAAATTGCAGCATACTTTAACTATCTTTAACATATTGGCACAAAGTGGAAAAGTAACTGCTGTACGTAAGGATATTTTATATAATTGGATTATACTGGATCGAAAACTAAAAAAGGTTATCAGCAATAAAAAATTGGATATTTTAGAGCGAATGCAGTTTCTTTCAAGGTGTGGAATGGAAGATATTCTTATCTGCAGTAAACATATAAAAGGAGCAGATGATGGAAAAGAAATTTGAAGATTGCATGGAAGAATTAAGTTCTGTAGTGTCTCAACTGCAGAAGGAAGAGACACCGTTGGAAGAAATGCTTGTCCAATATAAAAAGGGGACAGAAGCAGCAATGGCTTGTCTTACTATATTGAAAGAAACCGAGAGAGATATACATGATATTTCTGTTGAAATAGAAAAATTAATCCAGCAAGGGGAGGAAACGCGTGATAAAAGAAATAATGGTAAATAAGAAGATACTAGTTGATGATGCATTGGAATGTCTTCTTATGCCGTCAGATCCGGCACATGATTCATTATACGCATCTATGCAATATAGTTTAATGGCAGGGGGAAAACGGATACGCCCCTGTTTATTTTTGGTACTTCTAGATATATTGGGTGTGGATTCGAATTTATATATAAATGTGGCCTGCGCATTGGAATGTGTTCATACATATTCACTCATTCATGACGATTTACCGGGCATGGATAATGATGACTATCGGCGGGGAAAGTTGGCCAATCATAAAAAATATGGGGTAGGTATTGCAACTATGGCGGGAGATGGGCTCTTAACCTATGCTTTTGAACTCCTTGCCTGTGAAAACAATATATCGTTTTTCAAACGTATAGCATTGATAAAAATTTTAACAGCCGCGGCAGGTCCTGCTGGAATGGTAGGAGGGCAGGCACATGATAAAGGGGCAGAAGGTAAAACACTCTCTCTGTCAGAATTAATGTTTTTAGATCAATGTAAGACAGGTAAACTGATATGCGCTTCCTTGGATATGGCATCAGAAATTGCTGGGCTTTCTAAAAATGATAAGGAAGCGATTCATACATATGGAAAGCATATAGGGCTTCTATTTCAAATTACGGATGATCTTTTGGATTTCAATGGAGTTTTTCAGGAAATGGGGAAAGTTCCATTACAGGATATTTCAGAACATAAATGCACTTATGTGACGCTTTTGGGGAAACATCAGGCACAACAGAGAGCACGGAAGGAAGCTGTTGCTGCTGTACAGAGCCTGGGGGCTTTCGGAGAAGAATTTAAGCCGTTGAGAGAGCTGCCGGAAATGATCCTTTGCCGGAGAAAATAAGTTTCTTGCGCAGTATTTGCTTTGATGTACAACAGATAAAGGAATAAAAGATATGAATAAAGTAAAAAAAGAACGACTGGATGTTCTTTTGGTAGAACGAGGTTTTTTTGAAACCCGGGAAAATGCGAAACGGCATATTATGGCAGGAATTATTCTGGTGAATGATGTTCCTGTTGATAAACCGGGAACGAAGATACCGTCTGATGTCAGACTCAGAATTAAAGGGCATGTTATGCCATATGTCGGGCGTGGGGGATATAAACTGGAAAAGGCGATAAAAGAATTTCATCTTGATTTAAAAAATCTTGTGATGGTTGATATCGGCGCTTCCACGGGTGGATTCACCGATTGTGCGCTTCAAAACGGCATTGCCAAAGTGTATGCTATTGATGTGGGAACCAATCAGCTTGATTGGAAATTACGTACTAATCCTCATGTAATTAATTTGGAAAAAACAAATATCAAACAGGTAACTGAAGATATGATAGGAGAAAAAGTAGATTTCATTTCGACTGATATTTCTTTTATTTCCGTATTAAAAATTCTGCCGGCCGTACATTCTATACTTAAACCGGAGGGATCCGTAGTTATTCTGATTAAACCGCAGTTTGAAGCGGGGAAAGAAAAGGTTGGAAAGGGCGGAGTTATTCGTGATAAGAATATCCATGAAGACGTAATAAGGGATACTTTGTCAGCATTTGAAACAGAAGGATTCCACGTATGGGGGATAACATATTCACCAATTAAAGGCGGATCCGGGAATATTGAATTTTTAGCATTACTGAAGAAAGATAGGCCGGAACGGTCTATGGTGAATACAGATATTATTCACGATATAGTAGAAGAAGCACATCAGGTATTTAAAGGAGAAATGTCATGAAGATCGGTATATTTCCTAATATGGGAAAGGAAGCACTTTATACTTTTTGGGGCAAGTTGATTTCGATTCTTCAAGCCAAACATATTGAATATTATGTGGCTGAGTATGCACGAGGCGGTTTTGAGTCACGGGATATAGCTATTGATAAAGACCGGTATAAAAGCACAAACTGGATGGGCAAAAATTTAAAATATATTCTTTCTATTGGGGGTGATGGTTCATATTTAGAAGCTGCTAAGGCTTTTTCAGATTACTCTGTTATTTTAATCGGTATCCATTTGGGAGAACTTGGTTTTTTAAATTCAATACGCCAGTCTGACGTGGAAGAGCGATTGGATCAGATTATATCGCAAAAATATGTTTTAGAAGATCGTATGTTTTTGAGTTCCTGCATATTGCATGCTGATGGCACAAGAACTTTTCTGCCTGATGTTTTAAATGATATCGTAATCGGTCGTGCACAAATTGGCAAAATGGTAAGAGTCAACCTGTATATCAATGATATTTTTGCACAACAGTATCCTGCCGACGGCTTGATTATATCGACAGCAACCGGCTCTACGGGATATGCATTTTCTTGCGGCGGACCAATCCTGTCTCCTTCCGTAAAGCAGATGATGGTAGTTCCGATATGTCCCCACACTTTGTCACGATTTGCATCCGTATTATCCGAAAAGGATATCGTAAAAATTACATTGCCATCACGGGAACATATTCTATATATATCAGCAGACGGTAATGGGAGTTACGAACTAAAAACGAATGATATCCTGCTTGTACAGGGAGTTAGTAAACCTATTCGTTTTGTTCGTTTCTTTGATCATGATTTTTGGGGTACGCTTTCCGGTAAACTTATGAAGAAATCCTGATTCCGATTAAAGGTCAATTATCAGATAAATGTACAAATAGCACAGATAGGAAGCTTCTGTGCTATTTGTACATTTTTGACAGTTAACGGAATCTGTTGATAGTCATAAGCAAGCAAGTTAAGGGTTTTATTTTTATGCAATATTTATTGACCTTATGCATTAAATACTATAAAATAAATCAATAAACTGTTAATAAAGATCTATATGAAATAAGGTGTAGGAGGATATGCGATGAAAAGATATAGAAGCATGAAAATAAAAGAAATTATACAGCATCAGATTATTGAAACACAGGAAGAACTGGCGGCTGCTCTAAAGAGAGAGGGGATTATTGTCACGCAAGCAACCGTTTCAAGAGATATCAAAGATCTCATGCTTATTAAAATCCCATATAAAGATGGTCATTATCGATATGCTCTGTCCACAGAGAAACCGGGGATCATGTCTAAGAACCATACATCATTTCTTTTCCAAGAAGCGGTTATCGGAATTGAAAGCAGCATGAACCTAATTGTGATTCATACATTGCCGGGATCGGCACAATCCGTAGCAGCCGCTATCGATCAGACCAGATATAGTGAGATTATGGGAACACTTGCAGGAGATGATACGATTCTCCTTATCATGAGAAATCCGGATGATGTGGAGCTGTTTAAGAAAAAAATACAGGAGCTTCTGAAAGCATAGGAGGAAATATGCTTCAAAGTTTACATATTGTTAATTTTGCAATTATTGAAGATACCATTATTGAATTAACTGATGGTGCGACAGTATTTACCGGAGAGACGGGAGCCGGTAAATCTATTTTGATTGATGCGCTTGCGATACTCTTGGGGCGACGCGCACGGACCGATTTGATTCGTACTGGTGCAGAATTTTTTAAAGTGGAAGGCGTTTTTTCTGCTGATGATGAAATAGTTTCTATTTTATCATCATTTGGCTTTGATGCAGCAGATTCACAGATTATTATTACTCGAAAATTAAATCGGTCCGGTCGGGGAATCTGCACGATTAATGGAGATTTCTGTACTGTAAAACAATTGGAATTTATCGGCAGAAAACTGGTTCGTCTACATGAACAAAATGATGCTATCGAACTTCTTTCTTCTGAATATTGCAGGAGGATTATTGACAGGTTTACGCCTGAAATCTCAACGCTCCGTGATGAATATGACCATATATATCAGGAATGGAAAGAAACTAAAAAAAATTTAGAGGAATTTCATGCGCATAGGCAGGAAAATGAACGACGTATTGATATTCTTGAATGGGAATTAGAGCAAATTCGGACGGCTAATATCATAAACGGGGAAGATGAAGAAATAGATAGACGCCTTTCCATTTTGCAAAATTATGAAAAAATTATCTATTCCGTAAAAGCAGCTCTTTCTGCTCTCAGTGATGAAGGTGGTGCCCGAGATTTATTGGCATCAGCATCTAAAGCGGTATCAACGGCATCCCGTTATGATAAAGAAATGAAGGAAACAGATGAAGAACTGAGAACGGTATTATATTCATTAGAAGATATAGAAGGGAAATTAGATACTTATATATCCGCTGCGGATTTTTCAGATGAAGAATTATCAGAACTGCAATCAAGAAGCAACATATTGATAGGGTTGAAGCGAAAATTTGGCCCTACATTGGCAGATGTAATTCATTATGAAGAGAATGCAGAGAAAGAATGTACCAGCCTTAAAAATCTCATTTATGAAAATAAAGAGATGCAAGAAAAATACAAATTATTGACAGAAGCGGTGATGAAAAAGGCGGAAGCACTAAATCGACAACGTATTCTTACAGGCTGTGAATTTACGGAAAAGATCATATCTTTATTGCAAGATATGGGGATGGATGATCCAAGGATGACTTTACATTTAATCCCCGCAGCGGCACCTGTATCATCGGGTGTTGAAGAAATGGAGCTGTATTTTTCTGCTAATAGGGGAGAATCTTTACGTTCTATGAAAGAAACCGCTTCAGGAGGAGAACTATCGAGAATTGCATTAGCCATAGAAATCGTAATTTCACGGTTGATGAGAGGACAAACTCTTGTTTTTGATGAAATTGATGTGGGAATCAGCGGAAAAATAGGAATACAGATTGCAAAAAAAATAAAAATTTTGTCAAAATATCTGCAGGTGCTTATTATTACACATTTGCCGCAGACTGCAAGTATTCCCGGACGCTATTATAAAATTGAAAAAATCACTAGCCGCGGGCAGACATCTTCCAAGGCCATGCTTTTAGATGGGCGGCAGCAAGTAGAAAATATTGCTCAAATGATTTCAGGAATGTCTAAATCAGAAAACGCGATTCGATCAGCATTGGAAATGCAAAAAATACTATCTGATGATTGACTTCTCCTTTTGTTTATACTACGATTCTTATAATTTAATAACAGATGTAATTATATTATTTTGGGGTAGTAAATAGAAAGAAGGGGACTGTAGTGATAAAGGTTCTGGTTAACGGTGCCAGCGGCAGGATGGGCAGTGAAGTGGTTCGTTCTATTGAGAAAGAAGAAGGGCTTATCCTTTGCGGAGCGGTAGATCCTAAATGTACGGGGCAGGATATTGGGGACGTCGTGGGTATTGGATATAAAGGAATACAGATTTATGGAAGCCTGGAAGAAGCTTTTGTTAGTGGTAAGCCTGATGTAGTCGTTGATTTTACTTCACCTAAAGTTATTTATTCAAATGCACAGACGGTTCTTGCAGCTGGCATAAATATGGTTATTGGCACAACTGGCTTGAAAACGGAAGAAAGAAAAAGTTTGTCTGCTATTTGCGATAAAAATAGTTCTCATTGCCTGATTGCCCCTAATTTTTCTCTTGGTGCGGTATTAATGATGAAAGTATCTGAAGAAATAGCTAAATATTTTCCTAATGCTGAAATTATAGAACTTCACCATAATCATAAATTTGATGCGCCTTCCGGAACGGCTAAATTGACAGCAGAAAAAATTGCTGCAGCCCGTACATTGCATCCCGATGAAGATGAAACAAAAGAAGGCCTGCCGGGGGTAAGAGGTGGCAAGTATGAAGATATTCCGATTCATAGTGTAAGGCTTCCAGGATATGTCGCTCATCAGGAAGTACTTTTTGGGGGATATGGGGAAATACTTACGATCCGACATGATTCGCTTGATCGGAAGTCTTTTATGCCGGGAGTAATGCTTGCATGTCATAAAGTTATGAAAATTCCAGGGCTTGTTTATGGTCTTGAAAATTATTTAAAGTGAGGTGTTTGTAATGAACAAATTGCCCCATGTAGCTGTTTTAGGAGCAACAGGTGCTGTTGGTCAGGAATTTATACGTTTATTTGAAGAAAGAAATTTTTCATTTGCTTCACTCAAACTTTTGGCATCTGCCAAATCTGCCGGTAAAAAGTTAATGGTTTGTGGTGAGGAATATACTGTAGAAGAGGCAAAACCCGATTCTTTCAAGGATATTGACATTGCATTGTTTGCCGGCGGCAAAGTAAGTGAAGTATTAGCACCGGAAGCAGTAAGGCGCGGCGCTGTAGTAATAGATAATTCAAGTGCGTTCAGAATGGATCCCCAAGTGCCGCTGATTATCCCTGAAATTAATCCGGAAGATATAGAAAAGCATAGGGGAATTATTGCTAATCCCAATTGCTCTACAATTATCATGCTTATGGCGTTGAAGCCGATTTATGATTTATCTCCTATAAAGCGTGTTATTGTCAGCACCTATCAAGCCGTATCAGGAGCAGGGAAAGAAGGAATTGACGAACTTTACGGGGAAACAGAAGCCGTATCAAAAGGGACTGTATATGAACCGAAGATTCTTCCCTCTGTCAGCCTTCCTAAACACTACCCGATTGCCTATAACCTAATACCGCAGATTGATATATTTTTGGATAATGAATATACCAAAGAAGAAATGAAAATGGTCAATGAAACCCGTAAAATTCTTCATGATGAGGATATTGCAATTACGCCGACCGCAGTTCGAGTACCTGTTATAAGAAGCCATGCAGAATCAATTTATGTTGAGACTGCTGCTTCTCTTTCGACTAAACAGATTAAAGAGGCAATGAAATCATTTCCCGGTGTAGTTCTTGTAGATGATATAAAAAAACAAGTGTATCCTATGCCACTGGATACATCTAATAAGACCGATGTGGCAGTAGGAAGAATTAGAAAGGATCTATATAATAAAAGGGGAATCAATCTGTGGGTTTGCGGGGATCAGATCAGAAAAGGAGCTGCTTTAAACACCTTACAAATTGCAGAATATATGATTGCTCATGATATGTTTTAGTTGATAGGACAGCAGTTTATACAGAAAGAAGGGAAAATCATGGCAATAGCAAAGTTTGGACGAGTTATAACCGCAATGATTACTCCATTTAAAGAAAATGGAGATGTAAATTATGAAGGCGCATCTTCTTTGTCTAAATATTTAGTTAATCATGGATCTGAAGGAATTCTTGTCGGTGGAACAACCGGTGAAGGTGCGACCATGTCCAGTGAAGAAAAACTAAAGCTGTATAAGATGATTGTTGATGCGGTTGGTAAAAATGGAACAGAAAAGAGAGTATCTGTTATAGGGAATGCAGGCACCATTGGGACGAAGGAAACAATCGAGTTTTTAAAAGCAGCAGAAAAAACAGGGATAGATGCGGCTCTGGTTATTGTTCCATTTTATGTTAAACCGACGCAGGAGGGGATGTATCAACATTTTAAAGCCATTGCGGAATCTACTGAACTGCCAATTATTCTATATAACGTACCGGGGCGTGTCGGTGTTAGTATCCAACCGGAAACAATCAAACGGTTGACAGATGTTTGCCCCAATATAGTAGGCGTGAAGGATGCTGCCGGGAATTGGGATCAGGTAACAAAGGAAAAGATTCTGCTTCCAGATGATTTCATGATATACAGTGGAGATGATGCATTTACTTTGCCTGTTTTAGCAGCAGGCGGTGTAGGTGTTATTTCTGTGGCGAGCCATGTGATCGGAGAGGATCTTCTTTCTATGATTGACGCTTTTGAAAAAGGAAACTTGGCTGCCGCGCGGAGACTGCATTTGAAAATGTATCCGATTATGAAAGGAATGTTTTTTATTGCAAGCCCTATTCCCGTTAAGACTGCTGTTAATTTAATTGGACAACCGGGCGGAAATTTCCGGCTTCCCATGGTTGCCCCGACAAAAGAAGAAGAGTCACATGTGCGGACTCTATTAGAGAATTACGGATTTCTTCTATAAAAGGAATCATAAAACTTTACGCTACAATTGTATATGATAAAAACGGTCTGTCATATTGAGGTTTCCTATAACAGGCCGTTTTTTTATAAGTGCTTATATGGATATTTTGAAATCTTCCGGAATTACAGTGACAGTAGATTGGTGGGTATAATTGACCAGTCCGGGGGGACTGTTGGGAATCTTTTTGACATATTTTATACGAGTATAGTCAACATTAACCTTTCCGGATGATTTTCCTTTGCTGTAGAAGGCAGCCAGTGCAGCTGTTTTTGCAATTAATTCCTTAGGAATAACTTGTCCTTCGGTTATTAGAACAACATGGGATCCCGGAAGAGCTTGTGCATGAAACCACAAATCTTCTTTTCCTGCTTTGTGAAATGTCAAGTATTCATTTTGTACATTATTTTTTCCGAGGAGGACATGAAATCCATCTATAGTCAGTGAGATGAAAGAAGGTTCTTTTTCTTTCTTTCTCTGCCTGGAAGAGTGACGCTGAATAGTTGCTCCGGAATCTTTTAATTCATCCTTTAATTGAATAAGTTCATTTTTTGTTTTTATATTCTCAAGGAAATAAGAAATATTTTCCAGATAGCGGATTTTTGCAAAACATTCATTTAATTTATCCTGTCCGACTTGCAATCTTGTCTTCATTTTGGAATATCTTTTAAAATATAACTGACTATTTTGACTTACCGATAAAAGCGGATTGACAGGGATGCTCTCATCTGTCGGAGGTTCATTAAAAACATTGCTTACTGTCAATTCATGCATTCCGTTAAGTTTTTTATACGCATAAATGGAAAGCAGTGTTCCCCAAAGTTTATAGGTCTCCGTTTTTTTCGTTTCTTTCAATTCATCTTTTATCTTATTCATCTTTCTGGTCTCTTTTTTTAAGAGAGAGGATATCTTTTGGGCCATCTGTGAAGTTTCAGCAGAGAGAATGCCGCCATCTTTTTGCAGTTCTTCACGAATCCATCTGTCAGCAGAAATTTTTCTGATGGGTTCTCCCGCAGAGAGCGTAATGGGCGTTGCCCAGGTTTTGTTATTTGGTTTCTTGTAAATATAAAGAGCTTTTGCACTTAAGATCTCTTGCGCCATATCGTAAATTGCATTTGCCAGGATAATGGACTCTTCCTCGTTTAGATGATTTAGTGGCAGATCAGCTTTAATTTTTGTTCGGGAAAATAATTCCTCTGCCAAAAAGCTGCTGAAGCCATTAAACGTATCAAAAATCCACTGCTGAACTGAAGAATCTTGCAATTGACCGAATTTCAATATTTGGAGGATTTCTTCTGCTGAGAAAAGAAGAAAGTTATTTCTGCTTGCATATGAATTACGGACATAGGGTTTTCCCGGTGCAAGAATTCGTTCCATCTTTTTCCCTCGAAGACAGGCATCAATAATTACATTATCTTCTGTTAAAATTAAATTGGGTGCCGAGGGAATTAATTCCATACAGAGGGATTTGGTAATAATCTTCCCACCTGCTTCTATACGATCGAAATTAAATTTTAAGAACCGATCAAAATCCGGTTGTTCAATGGATGAAAGCCTGGAGCCTTCCAGCTGTTTACGCAATGTCATGCAAAATGTTTGAGAGGGCATATATCCGGTGTCCTTTTTTAGGTTTTCGGTGATGTAGATTAAAGGGCGGTAAGTGTCAAAAATTAAGTGTATAGGTTTTTCGTATGAACGAAATAGTTCTATGTCAATAATCCGGTTATCTATTTGATGAATTTGGCGGACCTGTGCCGGTATGATTTTAGCTGCCAATTCTTTTCTGAATATGTAAAGAACTGCACTGTCAATTTGCATGAAATAACTCCTTTCTTGTTCTGAATCAGTATAGCATAATCCATTGGGGAGGATAGCCTGTTTTCTGTAGAAATATGCTCGACTCTGTTTAGTATAGATGTTAAAATAAAAAACTAATGAATGATATGCAGGAGGGGTTTATGCATTTTACGAAATGGCAGGCCTGTGGAAATGATTTTGTTTTTGTCAATGCAATGACAATGGATATCCGGCCGGTGGTAAAAAAATGTGTTTCTATTTGTAACAGAAATTTTGGTATAGGTGCCGATGGAATAATCTTTGTTCTTCCTTCGGAAAAGGCAACGCTTCAGATGAGAATTTTCAATAGTGATGGAAGTGAAGCAGAAATGTGCGGTAACGGTATTCGTGCTTTTGCCAAGTGGGCTCATGAGCTGGGGCTGGTATCAAAGCATCATTTTTCCGTAGAAACCGGTGCAGGGATTTTATTCCCTGAACTGCTTCCGGATGGAAAGGTTCGTGTCGACATGGGCGTGCCGCATTTAAACAGCAGTGAGATTCCTGTGACAGGATTTGGTGACGGTATGGTGGTGAACCGGAAACTTACAAATGACTTGCATACATACCGTATTACTTGTGTATCAATGGGGAATCCACATTGTGTTATTTTTACTGACGATATTGATCGAATTTCGCTTGAAGAAATCGGTTCCCGATTAGAAGCAGATGCTCATTTCCCTCGAAAAACAAATGTGGAGTTTGCGCAGCTCCTGAAAAAAAATTTGCTGCGCATGCGTGTATGGGAACGTGGTACTGGTGTTACGATGGCTTGTGGTACAGGAACCTGTGCGACTGTTGTTGCTGCAATCCTGAATGGACTTGTAGAAGGAGAAGCAGAGGTTATTCTTGACGGAGGAAATCTTCATATTTCATGGGAGGGTGATAGTTCTGCGCATGTATTTATGACAGGACCGGCAGAAAAAGTGTTTGAGGGTGAATATATCATTTAATTATTTGGAAAAGGGGCGTAAAGTATGAAGAGTATGACCGGTTTCGGGCATGGTACGGCAACTGGTACTAAGGGAATAGTAACGGCTGAAATAAAAACTGTTAACAATCGATTTCTTGAGTTAAATATACGTACTGACCATTTTTCTGCAGCCGCGGAAGAAAGCATAAAATCTTTAATCAAAGAACAGGTACACCGGGGCAAGATATACGTTAATCTCATATTCACATCAGACGGAAGCAGAAAAAACATTCATGTTTCTTTAGATGAAGACCTTTTATCTGCTTATTTGGACGTATTTCACATGCTGAGGCATAAGGATGGGATCAGGTGCCGGAAACCTTCAGTTTCCGATCTTTTGTCGTTGCCGGCTCCTTTTCTTCATGTAGCAATAGAATCCATTACTGATGAAGAATTGATTTCTCTTGCCCGCGAGGCTGTATCTGCCGCATTAGCTGGAGTGAATGAAATGAGGCGTCGGGAAGGAGAAAATTTAGCGGCTGATTTAAATAAAAGAATTGATTTATTGAAGGAAAAACTTCTGTATCTGAAAAGTAAACAAAATATCATTGTAGAGGATTACGAAAAAAGACTTCGCAGCCGCATGATCAAATTATTGGAAGACAGTGGGAATGCTTGGGATGAGACACGTTTATTGCAAGAGGTCGCTGTTTATTCTGAAAAAACGGATTATACAGAAGAACTTACCCGGTTTGAGAGTCATTTAAATCAGTTCGCTGCCGCTTTAGACAGTACGGAACCTATAGGACGGAAGCTTGATTTTCTGCTCCAGGAAATTAACCGGGAAATCAATACAACCGCATCAAAAGCCAATGACATCAGTGTGATTGACTGTGTTATAATAATCAAAACAGAATTGGAGAAAATCAGGGAACAGGTTCAAAATATCGAATAAGGAGATAATAATGGGAGTTCAGCTTATTAACATAGGCTTTGGAAACATGGCAGCGGCAACCAGAGTTATTGCAATTATCAGTCCAGAATCGGCACCGGTCAAACGAATGATTCAAGACTGCCGAGACAAAGGCGAGCTGATTGATGCTACTTACGGGAGAAAAACACGGGCAGTTTTGATTATGGACAGTGGGCAAACTATTCTTTCCGCCGTTCAGCCTGAAACAATTTCTCACCGTTTAATGAATAAGGAAACGGCAATTATGGAAGCGGCTGATGAGGGGTAAAGGTATATGGGGAAAAAGGATGAGGGAATTCTGCTTGTCGTTTCCGGTCCGTCGGGAGCAGGGAAAGGCACTATTTGCAATGAAATCAGAAATATTTATCCTGAATTGAATTATTCCATTTCTATGACAACCAGAACGGCAAGAGTGGGGGAAGAAGAGGGGGTCAGCTACTTTTTCAGATCAAAGGAAGAGTTTGAAAGACTGATAAAAGAAGAGGCCTTTTTGGAGTATGCATGTGTATACGGCAATTATTACGGAACACCAAAGAAAAGTGTTCTTGATCTAATTGAAAGAGGAAAATCAGTTTTGCTTGAAATTGATATCCAAGGTGCTATGCAGGTTAAGGAAAGATATCCTAAAGGTGTTTTTATTTATATAGTTCCACCATCCTTAAGGACGCTTTCAGCGCGTTTACACGGCAGAGGGACAGATTCGGAAGATACCATCCAAAAGCGTTTGGCTCAAATCACCGGTGAATTATCTATGGCGCATAAATATGATTACATAGTCGTAAATGATGTACTGAAGGATGCAGTTCATAAAACCTGCGCAATTATAGAGGCAGAAAGATGTAAACTATCCAGGAATCAGAATCAGATAGAAACAATTTTTCAGCAGTATATAAATAAGGAGGTTCCTTTAAAATGATGTGTTATCCAGCAATTGATGCTCTTGTGAAAAAGGTTGATACAAAATATACCCTTGTCACATTGGCTGCCCTGAGAGCGAGAGAATTAACGGATGGATCTCCGGCATTACTTGATGATAAAGGGAAAAAAACGGTGACTGTGGCGCTTGAAGAGATATATCACGATAAGATTTCTTATTATGAAAATAAAAAATAAATTTACGGTGTAATTACTTGTTTCTTACTCACCTTACTGAAAGGATTTTTATGATGTTTATAAATAAGCATATTGTCGTAGGAGTTTGCGGCGGTATTGCGGCGTATAAAGCGGCTGGACTTGTAAGCCAGCTTAGGCAGCGCGGTGCAGATGTACATTGCATTATGACTGAACATGCAGCAAAATTGGTTACACCTATTACATTCGGAGAACTTTCAGGTAATGATGTTACTGTCGATATGTTTGCCAATATCAACAAATGGGATGTAGAGCATATTTCGCTTGCCCAATTAGCGGATGTTTTTGTTATTGCTCCTGCAACAGCTGATATCATTGGGAAAATAGCCAATGGAATTGCTGATGATATGCTTTCGACAACAATTATGGCGACAACTGCAAAGGTTATTTTTGTTCCGTCCATGAATACAAACATGTATGAGAATCCTATTGTCCAAGAGAATATTAAAAAGTTGCGCAAACTTGGCTATATATTTGTAGAACCTGAAAGCGGACACTTGGCATGTAATGCTTCCGGTAAAGGCCGGTTCCCTTCGCTGGAAAAAATTATTTTCCGGATTGAACGAATTTTATCGGGAAGGCAGTTGTTAAAGGGGAAGCGTGTAGTCATAAGCGCGGGTGGGACAAAAGAGAATATTGATCCGGTACGTTATATAGGAAATCGTTCCAGCGGACGGATGGGTTATGCTATCGCCAGGGCCGCTGCAATAGAAGCAGCTGACGTGGTTCTGGTAAGTTGTACGGAAGCACTGCCCGCGCCGGAAGATGTTAGAATGATTTATGTTCGGGATGCCCGTGAATTGGATAAGGCAATGAAGAGTCTCTATGAAGAAAGTGATATAGTCATTATGGCAGCGGCAGTTTCAGATTACAGACCGATTGCTGCGGCGAATCAAAAAATTAAAAAAGAAGAAAATGATGATCTTATGATTCACCTGTCGCTTAATCCGGATATTCTTTTTGATCTGGGGCAAAAAAAGACTCACCAGTTCCTTGTTGGTTTTGCAGCAGAAACGAATGATGTTATTGCCCATGGTCGAAACAAGGTGGAAAGAAAGAATTTAGATATGCTTATTGCCAATAATGTGGCAATGCCCGGCGCAGGATTTAATGTAACGACTAATATTGCCGCCATATTATATAAAGATGGTACATTACAGCAATACCCTAAAATGGCAAAAGAAGAATTAGGAAAAATCATCATAGAGAAAATTGCGGAAAAATGTAATTGATTATTTAATAAGAGAAGACATCCTGTTCTTGAACTGCGTAAATCGTAGGAGATACCTTTGTTGTAAACTCTATTGATTAATTTCAATGATATGATATAATAAATTTTATAATACTCATCGAGAGCAGCGGAGGGATTTGGCCCCATGATGCTGCAGCAACCATTCTATATAGGGAAAAGGTGCTAATTCCATCAGCATTTGCTGGCAGATGAGAGGAAGTCCTCCCTGCGCGGAGGAATTTTTATTTTACATAATCGGAGGATAAAAATATGCCGAAAAAAGTTTTATTTACGTCAGAATCTGTTACAGAAGGGCATCCGGATAAAATAGCTGATCAGATTTCAGACGCTATATTGGATTCTATTCTTGAGCAGGATCCCAATGGGCGTGTTGCTTGTGAAACCATTGTCACAACCGGGCAGGTGCATGTGTTTGGCGAGATAACAACTGATGCCAAGGTGGATATTCCACGGGTGATTCGCAAAACGATTGGGGACATCGGGTATACTGATGCAAGTTATGGATTTGACAGTGAAACCTGTGCGATTCTGATTTCTCTGGATGAACAGTCTCCTGATATCGCAATGGGGGTGGATCGTTCTCTGGAATCAAAGGAAGCTAAAGCGGATTCTTATGATATCGGAGCCGGCGATCAGGGAATGATGTTCGGTTATGCATGCAATGAAACTCCTGAATTTTTACCTCTTCCTATTGCATTTGCACACAGACTTTCACGCCGTTTAGCAGAAGTCAGGAAAAATGGACAACTCGCATATCTCAGACCGGACGGGAAAACACAAGTAACCGTAGAATATATTGATGGGAAACCGGTGCGTATTGATACGATTGTTATTTCAACGCAACATGCGCCGGATATTACACAGAAAGCAATCAGAGAAGATATGATTGAGCATGTGATAAAAGCCGTCTTACCGGCCCAATTTATTGATGAAAATACAAAATACCTGATTAATCCGACAGGCCGCTTTGTTATTGGTGGGCCGCAGGGAGATGCGGGACTCACTGGACGGAAAATTATTGTTGATACTTACGGCGGAATGGCTCGCCATGGCGGCGGTGCCTTCTCCGGAAAAGATCCGACAAAAGTGGATCGCTCAGCAGCATATGCTGCGCGTTATGTGGCAAAGAATATCGTGGCAGCAGGTCTTGCGGATAAATGTGAAATTCAATTGGCTTATGCAATTGGTGTAGCACGTCCGGTATCTATTTTAGTCGATACATTCGGAACAGGGAAAATTGATGAAGAACAAATCGTAAATCTGGTTGAGGAAAATTTTGAACTTCGACCTGCCGGTATCATTGATATGCTTAATCTACGTCATCCGATTTATAGACAGACTGCAGCATATGGACATTTTGGAAGAGATGATATAGATTTACCGTGGGAGCATACAGACAAGGCGGAATCATTGAAAAGACAAGTTGGGATATAATTTTTGAGAAACTTCTTTGTGGTGACAGAATCGTTTTTTATCCAAAGAAGTTTTTTATTGTCGTGAAAAATATCCTGCCGCATTAAAATAAATAATGAATAAGGATAGCATTTTATGATAATATATAGACATCGTTTTATATCGATATAAAAGAGTTTCTTTAGGAGTCACGAAATAAGGAAAATGATCGATGATTGGTACAATTGCGGAGATATTAATTAATCGGCCTTCGAAACATTTAAACAAAACATTTTCTTATAAAATCCCGGATCATCTCAGTTATGTGGGTTCCGGCTGGCGGTGCATAGTACCGTTTGCCGGCAAGCAGGAAGAAGGAATTATTCTATCATGTCATGAAGAGGAATTCTCTCATATTTCTTACAAGTTGCTGGAAATTTATGATGCCATTGATTCAGTACCTTGGTTTACGGATGCAATGATTAAAACAGCAAAATGGATTTCACAATATTATATGTGCACATTGATAGATGCTCTTCGTCTTTTTCTTATTGATAAAAAAGGAATACGAACAGAGGTCTTATATGAGATTAATTGGAAGGAAATTCCGGAATGTGAGGATATATGGGGACTGATCGATATCTCTGTTGAAATCATTTCGAAAGAAGACGCGGTTTTAGTTTTGGGTAAAACTCGTTGTAACCGATATCTTGCGAAAGGATTTATAAAAGAAACAGAATTATTGCAAAAAGTCTATAAAGAACCATTGGAAGAATGGTTAGCCATTAATAACAAATCGGAATCGGAGTCCATGAAAAGAGGGGGAAGACAAAAAGCCTTATGGTCGCATCTGTGTCAAATCGGGCAGGATTCGATTTCAAGCCTGATATCAGCGGGCTTTTCACGGGATGTTATTCGACGCTTTTGCAGGAATGGCAATGGACATCTATTTTATCGAGGGAAGAAAACGTTTTCGCTTGTGGAAAACAAAAAGAGTGACAACCCACGTAAACTAACGGCGGAACAAAAATATGCGGTAGAATATATAATCGGTGCTGTTAATGAGGAAAGATACAAGGGTATACTCCTTTATGGTGTAACAGGAAGTGGGAAGACGGAAGTTTATCTCCGCGCGGCGGAGAGTGCGATTGCAGCAGGGGGAACAGTGCTGCTCGAAGTACCTGAGATTGCTTTGACGAACCAGATGGTTTCTTATTTTGCCGATTACTTTGGCGATAAAGTGGTTTTTATGCACAGTAATTTAAGTAAAGGTGAGCGGTATAATAATCGTCAAAGAATTGCAAATGAAGAAAGTTCTATTATTATTGGTTCCCGTTCTGCCCTTTTCATGCCGTTTAAGAATCTGAAACTTATTATTGTTGATGAGGAATATGATTCATCTTATAAACAAACGGAGACTCCCCGCTATAATGGCAGAGATGTGGCAAAGGTAATGGCTGTCATTTATAATTGCCCTATTGTTCTTGGGGCAGCTACACCTTCTGTTACTACTTTTTTTGCGGCTAAAAATAAGAAGATTGAATTGCTGGAAATGCGGCAACGTGTTCATAGAACACCACTGCCTCAAATATATGTTTATGATATGCGGAGCGAAGCAGATATAGGACATGCGACCAACTTATCAAGACCGATGATTGATCTTTTGAGAGATACGGTTCAAAAGAATCATAAGGCGATTCTGCTGCTGAATCGAAGAGGCTTTGCACCGACTTTGATGTGTAAACATTGCGGATATGTATTCAAATGCACCCATTGTGATGTTCCGCTTGTCTATCATAAAGATAAACATCGATTGAACTGCCATTATTGTGAGAGTATATTTCCTTTGCCCAGGCAGTGTCCTGTGTGCAGTTCTCAAGATATATTATATTTAGGATGGGGAACACAGCGGATTGAAGAGGATTTGAAAAAATTACTTCCGGAAGCGAAATGTTGCCGCTTTGATGTAGATAGTACTGCCAGGAAGTATAGCGCCGCAAAAATATTATCCAATTTTCGAGATGGAAAATTTGACATCTTATTCGGCACACAGATGGTAGCCAAGGGACATGATATACCGGGCGTGCAGTCTGTAGGGATCCTTTCTGTGGATAGCACCTTGAATATGCCTACTTATCTTGCAGCAGAACAGACTTTTAATCTGATTACACAATGTGCGGGGCGGGCAGGCAGGAATTTGGAACAGGGACGAGTCATTCTTCAAACATATAATACAGAACACTATGTTATATTAACTGCTGCAAAACAGGACTATGATGCTTTTTATCAGCAGGAATTGGAATATCGAAGAACTCTCCATTATCCGCCGTTTACCAGGCTGATGAAAATCACCTGTTTTAATAAAAAAGAGAGTATCGCCAGAAATCATGCAGAAAAGATTTATCGTTATATTCGGGAAATGCTGCCTGGCATACCGGATTATATTTCTGTAACACCGCCTTATGATGAACCTGTCAAAAAGGTAAGAAATATATATAATGTTTCCTTGCTTATAAAAGGAAAAACACTAAGGCGTTTGAAGCTTTCCATGCAGAATTCTAAGATATTTCAGGAAAATGATATAATTATAGATGTAGATCCCCTATAATATTTTAGTGAAAGTGAAGGGAAATGAATTGAGTAAAATAATTACTGCAGGCGATCCGATTTTGAAGTCTGTTGCAATGCCTGTTACCGCATTTGATAAGAAACTGAAGTTCTTAGTTAATGAAATGAAAAAGACAATGTATGAATCTAACGGAGTAGGATTGGCAGCACCGCAAATTGCTGTTTCAAAACGTGTTTTTGTTGCTGATGATGGAGAATCCGGATTTGAAGCTTATATTAATCCGAGATGGACTCCTGACGGAGATGAGAAAGTAACTGATACGGAAGGTTGTTTGTCTGTTCCAAATTGGTATGGAGAAGTAGAACGTTATGCTAATGTGACTGTAAAATATCAGGATATTCATGGGAAAAGAAAGCAAAAGAAAGCAACGGGACTTCTGGCACGTTGTATACAACATGAAACAGATCATCTGAATGGGATTCTTTTTATCGAAAAGGCAAACTCGTTGCATAAAGGAGCGTCTGATGAGTAATCCATATCGGATTATATTTATGGGAACACCTGATTTTGCGGCTGTGCAATTAAAAACACTGTGTGAAAATGGATATAGACCTATTGCTGTTTATACTCAGCCTGACAAAATAAATGGAAGAGGGAACAGGATAACTTTTTCTGATGTAAAAAAATTAGCAATGGAAGAGAATATCCCGGTATACCAACCGACGACTTTTAAAAGTGAAGATACTATTCGGGAATTGGCTGCATTAAAGCCAGATCTTATTATTGTAGTGGCTTATGGAAAAATTCTTCCGGTCGCAGTTATAGATGCCGCCGTTTATGGAGCGATTAATATTCACGCCTCTCTTTTGCCGGAGTATAGAGGCTCTGCCCCTATACAAAGGGCTATTATAGACCGTAAAAGTGAGACTGGTATCAGTATCATGAAACTTGATGCCGGGATGGATACAGGCGATATCATTCGTATGGCTCCATTGAAAATCCTGCCGCATATGACAGCGGGTGAATTATTTGAATCACTTTCCGTGTTGGGGGCGAAAGAGCTTCTCTATGTCTTGAAGAATCTACCTGAAAGTATGGCTGGTGCGAAACCGCAAGATCATGCGAAAGCAACTTATGCGGAAAAAGTTACAAAAGAGATGGGGCATATTGATTGGGAGCAAGAGGCATCGGTTATTGATGCCCTTATTCGAGGAATGTATCCTTCCCCGGGGACATACACCTATTTTCATGGTAAACGGATAAAAATCCATGCTGCTTTTTATGAGAACAGCAATACCGCTGCAATCCCCAAGGGAACTGTTGTTTCTTTAAAAGATGGGAATATAGGTGTTGCTGCGACGCATGGAATCATATACTTAACAATGGTTCAACCGGAGAATCATAAGCGAATGAAAACGATTGATTTTATCAATGGATATCAGGTAAAAACCAATGATTGCTTCGAGTACTGAAAAAATAAAATCAGCGAGAACATTGGCATTTGAGGCACTTTATGAAATCTTTGAAAAAAATGCTTACGCTAATTTAACGATTCAGAGTATTTTGCGGTGGTGCCCTTTAAAAAAGGAAGAACGACATTTATTGACGGAACTTATTTATGGGGTTTGTCGTAAATATAATTATTGCCTTTGGATGATCAGTTTGATAAGTGACCGGCCGATGTTTAAAATTCATCCTGCAGTACGTATTCTTTTAGCCCTTGGGATATATCAGATTGTCTTTTTAGATCGTATCCCTGAGTCTGCAGCTGTCAACGAAACAGTAAAAATTGCAAAAAAAGTAACTCATATCGGAAATGTAAAATTTATTAATGGAGTTCTCCGAAATTTTCTTCGCCGAAGGGGATCACTTACGTTGCCGGATAGAACTTCCAACCGTGTCTTTTATGAATCTTTAATCTATAACCAACCTGAATGGCTGATTCGATTTTTTGAAAAAGAATACGGTATGGGACAATCTGAAAAGATTCTGAAAGCCTTTAATACTATTTCGGACACATGCATTAGAGTAAATACGCTTAAAATAGAAACGGATGATATCAAAAAACAGTTAAAATTAAGAAATATAAGTGTAGGAGATATTTCTTATATGCCGGAAGCACTGGCAATAAAAGCGGGGACGGATATTCTGTTTTCAGAGTTTCTGCAGACAGGACTTATATATATACAGACGGCATCTTCCATGATTCCTGCCAAAGTACTTGGACCGGATGCAGGAGACCATGTTCTTGATATGTGTGCGGCGCCAGGAAGTAAAACAACGCATATAGCAGCGTTGATGGGAAATAGAGGCAGTATTGACGCTTGGGATGTTTATCCGCATAAAGTCAAATTGATAAAAGACAATGCAAAACGTTTGGGAATATCTATTATCCATACAGAGGTAAGAGATTCCGTCAAACCGTTACCATTCCTGTATGAAACTTATGATAAGGTCCTTTTAGATGCACCTTGTTCAGGATTAGGGGTCTTAGGACATAAGGTGGAACTTCGGTGGAGAAGAAAGGAAAGTGACTTATCCGTATTTCCACCATTACAAAAACAATTAATTGAGCAGGCGGCTAAATATACAAAAACAGGCGGCGTATTAGTTTATAGTACTTGCACACTTAATCCTGATGAGAACGAACATATTATTAATGAGTTTCTTTCTTTACATTCGGAGTTTGCGCCGGAAGAATTTAACTTTCCCGTTTTGGGAAAATCTTTAAATGGGATGATGACCCTTTATCCTGATTTAGTCAGAAGTGATGGTTTTTTTGTGGCAAAATTAAGAAAGGTATCTCATGAAGCGTAATATATGGGGACTAAATTTGCAGGAGCTAGAAACATGGGTTGTGGGAAACGGGTTTCCCCGTTTCAGAGCAAAGCAATTACGAGATTACCTATACAAAAGGCATATATTCCATTTTGATGAAATGACTCAGTTTTCGCAGAAAATGCGAGACTGGTTAAAAGAGAACGGACAGATTGATAAGCCGGTCATTATAAGCCGGGCTCAATCCGATGATGAAAAGACTATAAAATTACTTCTTAAATTAAAAGATGGCTCCTTGGTTGAGACCGTTTGTATGTGTCACCATTATGGAAATTCTATTTGCGTTTCCACCCAGGTCGGCTGTGCAATGGGATGTATATTTTGCGCTTCCACAAGAAAAGGGTTGGAAAGAAATTTAACGGCAGGAGAAATTCTTGCACAGATGTATGCATTTAAAGAACTTTACGATATACCGTTCCATTCCATCGTTCTGATGGGAGCAGGGGAACCGCTTACTAATTATAAAGAGGTTTTGCATTTTATCCATCTTGCGAATGATCCTGAACTATTGAATATCAGTTATCGTAATATAACTATTTCTACATGCGGGATCGTACCTCAAATTTATCGATTAGCTGATGAAAATATCCCTATTACCCTTGCTATTTCTTTGCATGCGCCGAATGATCGGATTCGTAATGTTTTGGTTCCTATAAGTAAAAATTTTAGAATTAAAGATGTAGTGAGTGCGGCAGAATATTACTTTAAGAAAACAAAGAGAAGGGTCACTTTTGAATATATTCTTATCAAGGATATGAATGCAAGTGTGGAAAACGCAAAAGAACTTTGCCGCTTAATAGGTAAAATGCCGTGCCATATTAATTTAATCCCTATCAACAGTACAGAGCATATTAAATTGTATCCGCCAGAATGGAAAGAAATCAAACGATTTCAGGATATTTTGCTGAAAAAAGGAAAGGAAACGACTGTGCGCAAACAAATGGGGGATGAAATACAAGCGGCTTGCGGACAGTTAAAACGGAGATATTTAAACAGTGTCACTTAGTATCCTTAAAGGCTTTTGTTGACTGTGTTTTTTCAACATGCTACTATGAATTGTAAATAGCATTTATTGTATTTGAGTTATAGAAAGAATCTGGCATCTATGTTTATTGCATACGGCGATTCCCGTGTCGGACTGATTCGCAAAGTAAATGAAGACAGTATTTCGGATTGTTCCGGTCCCGTTTTTATCTTAGCGGATGGCATGGGAGGCTACGTAGGTGGTCAAGTGGCCAGTAGGCTTGCTGTTGAAAGTGGAACCGGCTTCTTGAAGAATGTACCTTTGGAAAAAATTTCAGAAGGACTCTTGAAGGAGTCTATTTTGCATGCAAATCAAGTTGTTCTGACCGAAAAAATGAAGAAACCTGAACTTGATGGTATGGGAACAACCATGATTACAGTAGGTATCAATGATAATGTGCTGAGTTGGGCACATGTCGGAGATAGCCGATTATATATTTATCATAAAGAAATTCTCCAGCAAGTGACAACAGACCATTCTTTTGTTATGGAACTTCTAAGAAAAGGCAAGATTACCGAGGATGAAATGCATGAACATCCACGGAAGAATGAAATTACCCGTGCTGTGGGAATCAAGAAGGCATTAGAAGTGGATACAGGTACAATCCGGTTAAAAAATAATACATTAATACTGCTTTGTACTGACGGATTGACAGGGATGGTGGATGATACACATATCGCAAAAATTCTGTCGGAATATAGAAATTTTACCAAAGAAGATTTAATGAATTGCGGAGAACATTTATTCAATGCCGCTTATAATGCAGGTGCGGCAGATAATGTATCTCTTATATTAATTGACTACTGGGGTAGAAAAGGCGGAGAAGGCTAATGGTTGGTAAAACACTTGACAATCGCTATAAATTGGAAAAGAAAATAGGCTCGGGGGGCATGGCAGATGTCTATATGGCTACCGATTTATTACTTGATAGGGTAGTTGCTGTAAAAGTGCTTCATAGCAGTTTTGCAGAAGACAATGATTTCATTGTACGTTTTCGACATGAAGCGCAGTCTGCGGGGAAACTTACACATCCTAATATTGTGGGGATATATGATGTTGGGGATGATCAGGGAGTACATTATATTGTTATGGAGTATGTCGAAGGGGTGACCCTTAAACAATATATTCAAGATCACAGCAGTATATCTGTCGATATGGCTGTACGTATTGCTGTTGAAATCGGCAGCGCACTTGAAGCAGCCCATGAGAATGGTATTGTTCATTGCGACATTAAGCCGCATAACATTCTTCTGACTGAAACCGGTAAGGTGAAAGTGACTGACTTTGGCATCGCACGAGCAATCAATTCTGCAACAGTAATTGATAAAAAATCTATTTTGGGATCTGTTCATTATTTATCACCAGAACAAGCGGCTGGGGATAAAGTTACAGAGAAAACAGATATTTATTCTTTAGGTGTTGTGCTCTATGAAATGCTTACACACCATTTACCGTTTGAAGGTGAAACAGCAGTCAGTATTGCACTGCAGCATATGCGCGGAGAAGTACCACGGCCAACTAAATTTAATCCTGCCATTACGCCCATGCTGGAAGAATGCGTTTTGACCGCGTTGCAGAAAGATCCTGATAAGAGATACAATTCTGTTTCTGATTTTATTTCTGAGTTAAAAATGGCGCAGGGATTTACTACGTCCATTTATAAACCTGCACAGCCCGAGTTTGCTGCGATGACGAAACCAATTGCACAAAAAACAGAAAAAATTGCACGAACAGAGACGGAAGGTAAGCTTTCTCATCTGATTACAAATTTCCCTCAAAAGTATATTTGGATCGCAATGGTGCTTTTATTTATTTCCTGTTTTTTGTGGGCATTTTTTAGCTTTGGAAATTTTTGGAGTACCTCAAATGTAACGGTACCAATGCTTGTCGGAGAGCCTGTGGAAGTGGCACAAAAGACACTGAAGGAAATGAATCTTAAGTTTTCCATTGATGAAATTGCCAGTGATGATATTCCGGCCGGACAGGTAATATCCCAAACACCGGTTGGCGGAGCAAGTGTAAAAGAACAGAGGATCATTCATCTGACAGTCAGCAAAGGTGGAGCTGTTATTTTGGTTCCTGATTTAAAAGGGCTTACTTTAGATCAGGCAAAAGAACGGTTAGGAAAACTGGATCTTGCTTTAGGGGCTGTTGAAAATGGTAGTGACCAATCCCAGCCGGCCGAAATCATTATCTCTCAGAGCCCGCAGTCTTTCTCGAAAGTGGCAAAAGGAACACTTGTCAATATTGTTATTAACTTGCGCCAACCGGTAAATGTTCCTAATTTGGTAGGTATGACATTGGCAGATGCAAAAAATGCATTGGATTCCGTACATCTTACATTAGGAACTATTTCATCTTCTGACGGGGTTGCTGCAGATGATTCTGCTGTTGTTTTGGCGCAAAATCCCACCGGTGGCGTATCTACGAATGAATCTTCCGTAAATCTTACTATCGGGAAAAAAGAAAAAACGCAGAAAAAAACAGGGAGCGTTAATATTACTATTCCTAAAAACGGCAATTCACGCCATGTGGTTATCTATATAATTGATGATAATGGTAAATCAGTCTCCTATGATCAGCAGGTTAAACCGGGAAGTACAGTTAATCAATCTGTATCAGGGATAGGGAATGTTAAGGTTCAGGTACTTATTGATGGAAATATAGTCCAAGATCGGGAGCTATAAATTTATGGAAGGGACTGTCCTGAAAGATCAAAACGGATATTTTACCATATTGGGAAATAATCAGGTACTGACTCGCTGCCGTTCACGCGGAGCATTGAAGAAAAAGACCGATGTATTAGTGGGCGATCATGTAGAATATGAAGCCAATAAAGGGTTCGAGGGAGTCATTACAAAAGTTTATAAACGAAAGAATCAGTTATATCGGCCGCCGGTTTCAAATGTAGATGAACTCGTACTGGTGTCATCCATTTGTACACCGGATCTTAATCGCGGTCTTCTTGATAAAATGATATTACTTGCGGAAAATGCGAATATGCCTCCTGTGATTTGCATCAATAAGTGCGATTTGGATGAAGTTTCTGCCAAAAGAGTATGTGAAGAATATGAAAAAGCGGGATATCCCTGTGTTTATACATCTACATATACTCAAGATGGCCTTGACGATTTAAAAAAACTTTTGCGAGGTCGTATCATCGTATTTTCCGGACCGTCTGGAGTTGGAAAGTCCAGTATTCTAAATTATTTTTTAGGGCGGTCATACTTTACCTCTGGTGCAGTCAGCGCTTATACAGGAAAGGGGCGGGCAACAACCCGGCATGCAGAATTAGTGCCATTTAAGACGGGAGTATTTCTTATGGACACCCCAGGGTATACGCTTCTAGATATAGATTTACTGGATATTGATGAATTAGGTTTTTTATTTAAAGACTTTCGTCCTTACTTAGGGAAATGTTATTTTAATAATTGCCGGCACATTTCCGAGCCGAAGTGTGCTATCCGGAAGGCTATAGAAGACGGGGTTGTTCAAAAAAGAAGATATGAGTCCTATTTACAAATATTTCAGAAATTGAAGTATTCCAAAAAGTATTGATTTGATTTTGCCAGGAGAAAAAATTATGAAGATTGCTCCCTCGGTCCTTGCCGCAGATTTTTCCAATTTAGAATGTGAGTTGAAAGATATTGAAACGGGTGGTGCTGATTTAGTTCATCTTGATGTCATGGACGGTACCTTTGTACCCAATATTTCTTTTGGTCCACCGGTCATTCAGTCACTTAGAAAAGTCACGTTGCTGCCATTTGATGTTCATTTAATGACATATCATCCTGAATATTATTTTGATTCACTTGGAAAAATTGGTGTTGATATGATTTCCTTTCATCAGGAGGCGGTGATTCATGTGGATCGTACTATTCACGATATAAAGTCTCGTGGAATTAAAGCGGGTATTGCGCTTAATCCTGGCACATCACTGTCTGCTTTGGAACTTGTATTGCCTCTTTTAGATTTTGTACTTATTATGTCCGTTAATCCGGGATTCGGCGGTCAGAAGTTCATTTCCTATACTTTAGATAAAATAAAAGTATTAAAAAAGATGATGAAGAATTTAAATCTTCAAATTCCCATCGAAGTGGATGGAGGAGTTTCTTCTGCTAATGCTGTTTTGCTTAAAGACGTAGGCGCAGATATTCTTGTAGCCGGTTCCTCCGTGTTTGGCGCGGCTGATAGAAAAAAAGCGATTGATGTACTGCGTTCATAGGGTTTTCTTTCCGTATTTTATCCGCATAGTCTGTTTTTATAGGCTGTGCGCTTTTTGTTCTCATTGATTTTGTTGTAAAATAAACATATGATGCAAAGATTTGATATCTAAATTTGTTCAAATATTCAAGATATCCGGAGAGAAAATTGATTAAAATTAATACAATTCAACATTATTTAAGCATGTCAGGAATTCGTATAACTGTTTCTGATGTTTCTTCTGCTGCCGCAAAGGTACAGGAGTTACATCATCTGCCTACTTTAACAGCAGTGATTATGGGGAAAATTCTGGCCGGTACATCTGTACTTGCGACGGATTTTAAGAATCATGAAGGAATCAGTATTCTTTGGCAAACAAATTCTATTTTGGGATCTATTCATGCTGATGCCTATGAAAGGTATTTTATACGTGGTTATGTGGACACTGCTGATGATAATCTTCCGGTGACATCACATAATGAAAAGCTCCTCATCAGTGATAAAGCACAACTTACCGTTACAAGATATTCCTTAGTACGGACTCCTTATAGTAGCCGTATAAATTTATCTTTTGGTAATATTTCTGAATGCCTTGGACAATATTTAAAACAGTCTGACCAAATAAAATCTTTCATTTTTGTTACAGCAGCTGTATCACCGGAGAAAAAAATAACGCGTGCCGCCGGTATTTTTGCCCAGCTGCTGCCGGAAGGGAATAAGAAAAAATTCACTCAATACTTCAGAAATAGAAACCATTTATTTTCCAAGGAAGGATTATTCCAGGGGCACGAATTGGAAACACTTATAAAAGAAGGCGGGTTTTCAATAATTAAAGAGGCACCGGTCGCATTTTGCTGTACGTGTTCGGAAGAACGGATAAAAACGGCGCTTGTGGCATTGCCGAAATCTGAAAGAGTTTCTTTGCTGAAAGACGAATATATTGAAATTTCATGTCATTATTGTGGTAAGATCCGAAAAATATCAAGAGAGACGCTTCAACATTGGTTTCAGAAGGAAGGAAGTATAACGCAATGAATAAACTGGCATTTATTGGTGGTACCGGCGTGTATGATGCCGGGATATTATCCGATATTCGTTCGGAAATAATAAATACCCCTTTTGGACAAGCGGCTTGTCAAATTGGGTATTTTAAGGGGAAAGAAATCGTATTTTTAGCTCGGCATGGTACAGGGCATACTATTCCTCCGCATAAAATAAATTATCGTGCAAATATATACGCGTTAAAAATGTTAGAAGTTTCTTCCATAGTTTCAACTACTGCGGTAGGCTCTTTAAACCCGGAATATAAACCGGGCGAACTTGTACTGATTGATCAGTTCTTAGATATGACGAAATCAAGGAATGGAACTTTCTTTGATGGAGAATTCCGTGGTGTTGCTCATATTGATATGACAAATCCTTACTGTCAAACCTTAAGGAATGTGATTATTCAAGCTGGAATGAAAAATGAAATTACTATTCATCCTAATGGTACATATATATGTACGGAAGGACCACGATTTGAGACTCCGGCGGAAATAAAGACATTTAGGCTTTGGGGAGCAGATGTGGTAGGAATGACCAATGTACCGGAGTGCCAATTGGCAAGAGAAGCGGAAATGTGCTATGCGACTATTTCAATGGTTACCAATTTTGCGGCGGGAATTTCACCGACGATACTTACTCATAAAGAGGTCGTTGAGTGCATGGATCGGAATATCGAAAGCTTTCGTAAAATTACGATGATGATTTGCGAATCTTTTGATACAACGCTTGATTGTGAGTGCCGTCATGCAGGTAAGGATTTCGGGGGATTCTGCTTATGATAATACATTCCTTGGAATGGAAAGATAATAAACTGTATTTGCTTGATCAAACACGTTTGCCTGGAACATATGTATATCTGGAATATAGTGATTACCTAAAGGTGGCTGATGCCATAAAAAATCTTGTCGTAAGGGGAGCTCCCGCTATTGGTATAGCCGCTGCTTATGGAATGCTTCTGGCTTATCAGAATTTATCAAGAGATTGTCAAGATATCGCCACAATTGAAAAGCGATTTTTATATGCTGCCGACACAATGAAAATGGCGAGACCTACAGCAGTTAACCTATTTTGGGCAGTTGATGAAATGATTAAAGTTTTTAAAAACACAAAACTGGAAAATATTTATGGAGCGCTGCTAAGAAAAGCAAATGAAATAGAAAGGCAGGATAAAGAAATATGCAGCCGAATTGCTGATCAGGGCGCAGATATTTTTAAGGGTAAAAAGCATTTGAAAATACTGACGCATTGTAATGCTGGAGCATTGGCGACCGCAGGAATCGGAACTGCTTTGGGTGTAATCACACGTCTGCATCAGCATGGTCAACTATCTTGTGTCTATGTCGATGAAACAAGACCACTGCTCCAAGGGGCAAGGCTGACAGCAGTCGAGTTGGTAAGCAGTCAGATTCCTGTCCGTCTTATATCAGATAGTATGGCAGCAGATGTAATGAAACGAAAAAAAATTGATGCTGTAATCGTAGGGGCAGATCGAATTGCAGGTAATGGAGATACGGCTAATAAAATAGGGACATATGGAATTGCTGTACTATGTAAATATCATCAGATTCCATTTTATGTAGCAGCGCCATTTTCTACATTTGATTTTTCCATTTCTTCCGGTAAGGATATACCAATTGAAGAAAGAAATCCTGATGAAGTTCGTATGGTTCAGGGGATTTATATCGCACCTAAGAATATTCCTGTTTACAATCCCTCATTTGATATAACACCAAATGAACTGATTACAGGAATTATTACCGAAAAAGGGGCATTAAAGGCGCCTTACTATATATCTATCAAACAGTTTGAAAGGAGTTTAAAATATGAATGATTCTATGATTCGAGACATATCTTTGGCCGAAGAAGGACTTCAACGGATTCGCTGGGTGGGAAAATTTATGCCGGCATTGAATGCACTGAAAAGAGATTTTATAAATAATCAGGCATTAAAAGGAAAGACCATTGTAATGTCCATTCACTTGGAGGCAAAAACGGCATATTTGGCACTTACGCTGCAGTCTGCGGGCGCGGATGTCATCGTGACCGGAAGTAATCCATTATCTACACAAGATCCGATTGCTGCAGGTCTCGTAAATCAGGGTATAACTGTTTACGCATGGCATGGGTGTACTGACGAGGAATATACCATGTTCCTGAATAAGGCGCTAGATCATATGCCGCATATTATCATTGATGACGGTGGGGATCTGGTTCATTTACTTCATTCCAACAGAACAGACGCAAAAAAGAATCTGATTGGTGGATCTGAGGAAACAACGACCGGCATATATCGCTTAAAGGCATTGGAAAAAGAAAATAAATTGGCATTCCCTATGATAGCAGTCAATGATTCTTATTGTAAGTATTTATTTGATAATAGATATGGGACAGGACAATCTGTATGGGACGGGGTGATTCGCAGTACCAATTTAACAGTAACAGGAAAAACCGTTGTTGTAGCGGGGTATGGATGGTGTGGAAAGGGCGTTTCTATGCGTGCTAAAGGGTTGGGCGCCCATGTTATTGTTACAGAAGTAGATCCAATTAAAGCAATTGAAGCAGTTTTTGACGGCTTTGAGGTAATGCCTATGAAAAAGGCAGCAAGATATGGAGATATTTTTTTAACAGTTACCGGTGACATAGACATTATTACGGAAAAACATTTTATGGAAATGAAAGATGGTGCAATTTGTGCGAATGCCGGACATTTTGATTGCGAGGTCAGCCGAAAGGATTTAGAGCGTATTTCTGACTCTCATTATGAAGCAAGAAAAAATATCGAAGCATATATTCTTCTTAATGGGAATACCATTTATTTAATGGCTGAAGGGCGATTGGTTAATCTGGCAGCAGGGGATGGTCATCCTGTGGAAATTATGGATTTATCTTTTGCTATGCAGGCATTGGCTGTTTCATACCTTTGTGAACATGAAAAAGAACTGCGGCCCCAATTGTACCTACTCCCGAGAGAATTAGATGAAAAAGTAGCAGAAATCAAATTGAAATCTATGGGATATGAGATTGATACTTTATCTGATAAACAAAAGGAATACCTGGGATTAGACTGAGGGGGGCTACATGTCTATTTTATTAAAAGATGTCGCATTATATCAAAATGGAGAAATCCATGAACATAGTAATATTGTAGTCGATGGAAAATTGATTAGGGAATTTCCCAAGCATCCCCGAAATGAGGATTATAACGAAGTCATTGATGGCCAAAATATGCTTGCCTTACCGGGACTTGTAAATACGCATACCCATGTAGCAATGACCTTATTCCGAAGTTATGCTGACGATCTGGCACTGATGGATTGGCTACAAAATAAAATATGGCCGGTAGAGGAACACTTAAATGATGATATTGTTTATTGGGGAAGTATGCTTGCATTTGCGGAAATGATTCGCGGCGGTACAACATCATTCTGTGATATGTATATGTTTATGAATGCCTGTGGAGAAGCTGCTGAGAAAGCGGGAATGCGTGGGAATCTCGCAAGAGGGCTTGCCGGTGTCAGTCCTAACGCTTCCTCAGCTCTACAGGAGAACATAGAACTTTTTAAGAAATGGGATGGAGCGGGTGATGGACGATTTAAGGTGATGCTTGGCCCACACGCGCCATATACCTGTCCACCGGAGTATATAAAGAAAGTTAGAGATGCAGCTGAAAAATATAACATTCCAATCCATATACATCTTTGTGAGACAAAAGGAGAAGTTGATAATTGCCTGAAAGAATATGGATTAACACCAATTGCTTTGATGGATAATCTTGGGCTTTTTGAACGGCCTATATTGGCAGCACATTGTGTACATGTTAACAATAATGATATAAAGATCATGGCTCAAAAACATGTCTGTGTCGCACATAATCCGGGGAGTAATTTAAAATTGGCGTCTGGTATTGCACCAGTTATAAAGATGAGAAATTCTGGAATTACTGTCGGTCTTGGGACGGATAGTGCGGCCAGTAACAATAAATTGGATATGTTTGCGGAAATGCGCTTGGCTGCGCTTATCCATAAAGCAAATAATTATGATCCCTTTGCGGTTACTGCAAAGGAAGCTATTGATATGGGGACCATAGAAGGTGCTAAGTGTCTTGGATATGATAATTTAGGTAAATTAGAACCGGGATATCTTGCAGATATTATTTTAATAGATCAAAGCGGTTTTCATTGGCATCCACGGTTTGACAGTATATCTTTGGCTGCATATGCTGGAAATTCTATGGATGTAGATACTGTAATGATTAATGGAAATCTTGTTATGCGGAACAAAGAGCTTCTTACAATTGATACTGAACGAGTTTTTGCTGAAGTATCTCGTGTTACAAAAGAATTGTATTCTTTTACGTAACCATAATTAAATATTACGTAACCATAATTAAATATAAAGAGAATATATTGGATCTGATGGAAACGGGTATATTTTCTCTTTACGCAACTTTACTTCCGATAACATTAAATTATCGGAACTAAAACGGCTATATTATTTTGATATATGGAGGAATGTAAGTGCCTGAAAAACATTTTTATTTACGGAATATCATCCAGACAAAAGATAATTTAAGACTGTCTGATAAAAGTAAAGAAACGCTCTCCGAAACAAAAGCGGTAAATACCGTTGATGCTTATGAATCAGACTGGAATGATTTTTGTGACTGGTGTAAATATCATAAGGTATCGGCCTTCCCTGCCACCGTAGAAACGATTGTAAATTATATTAATGATTTAGCTGATTATGCAAAAATTTCTACAATCAGACGTCGCATAAGCGCTATTTCAGAAAATTATAATGCAGCCGGATTTTCTGAACAAAATCCCTGTCGAGTCTGGATTGTCAGGGAAACAATGATTGGTCTTACACGGACGAAGGGTGCTATGCAAAAGGGTAAGACTCCTATTTACTGGGAAGAATTGGAGCAAATGATTTCTTACATAGATACTGACAGCCTGTCAGGAATAAGGGATAAGGCGATTCTCCTCTTAGGTTTCCTGGGGGCGTTTAGAAGAAGTGAACTTTCCGGCTTGGATTTTGAAGACATCACCAGATATCCACAGGGAATTATTGTCACCTTAAAACATTCTAAAACCGATCAGGAACAAGTCGGGCAACAGGTCGGTATCCCCTACTTAAAGAATCCTAATATGTGCGCTATTGTTGCTCTTAATAAATGGATTCAAGAGACTCAAATTACTTCCGGGCCATTATTCAGAAGAATCCTGAAAAACGGAAGGCTTTCATCCCACAGGTTAAGTGATAAAAGTATTAATTTGCTTGTAAAGAAATATATCGAGCTTATCGGCCTGCCTGTTGAATTATATGGTGCTCATAGTTTAAGACACGGTTTTGCAACTTATGCAGCACTTCACGGTGTAGAAGAACGTCTAATTATGAAACAGACACGTCATCGTTCTGTTGAAATGGTACGGCACTATATTAATGAAGCTGATTTATTTACAAATAACCCGATTACAATGATATTTCAGAAGAACGATAAAGGATGAGACTTCTTATTTCAAAAAAATAAAGAACGTATGTTCATATGACAGCACAAAATGTCAAAAGAACATGCGTTCTTGGCTTTCCATATATAATTACTTGGATATCATTGGCAAACGTATTGTTTGACCGGGAACTAAGTTACCTGAATTTTTTATAGCATTTAACCGTTTAACTGTATATATGTATTCTCTGATATCCATGCGGTTATCGGTTTCCTTTGCCGCTATATCCCATAAGGTATCATTCTCTTTAATAATAATTTCTTTATAGACATAATTGTCCGATAGAACTGATGCATTGACTCCCCAACCGCATAATAAGACCGCTGTGATAAATAAAAATAAAACTTTACCCATAATCATTTTCCCCTTTGCTCTCAAAACAGAACATATTTTTGTAGAACATATTTTCTGTATAAATAATATAACAGAATAAATGTTTGGTCAATAGGGAATCTATATTTGATTTGTTATTAGCCCTAACTTTTCCTCCACAACGCAATAAGGGTGAACTTTTGTTTGATTTATTAATTTTATTACGTTATAATTAAATTAAATATTATAGAATTACCTGATATTAAAATGAAAGGTGAAAGGAGTATCCAATCTTGGGCAAGAAATTAGGTCTCCAAAGAGAATTAACAACTCGAGAACGAAGCATACTGGATTATATTCGCAAAAAGACATGGGAGGACGGATTTCCCCCCACGGTTCGTGAAATTTGTACAGCAGTTGGCTTGCGTTCTACATCCACCGTCCATGGATATTTGTCACGTCTTTCTGATTTAGGTATGATCAAAAAAGATCCATCCAGTTCACGTGCTATTGAAGTAATCAATGATCAGGCCTGGCATAGAAAGAAAATGCTTCCCATGCCTATGGTCGGTGCAGTTCGTGCCGGTGATCCCGTTTTCGCAGATGAACAAATTGAGACTGTTTTTCCATTGCCTGCAGAATTGGTTGGCAGTGATACTAATTGTTTTATGCTTGTTGTCCGCGGAGACAGTATGATTAACGCTGGTATTCAAGAAGGTGATTATTTGATTGTTGCTGAACAGGAAACTGCTCGTAATGGTGATATCGTAGTGGCATTAGTCGGTAATGATGACGCAACGGTTAAACGTTTTTTCCGCGAAGCTGATCATATTCGTTTACAACCGGAAAATGATGATTATGAACCGATTATTTCGCGAGACGTAAAGATTCGAGGGAAAGTTATTGGTTTATACAGGCATTATTGATTGCCACCTGTTTATAACCAAAAAAGAGATGTATCTGCGGATTGTTGCAGGCACATCTTTTTTTGTTATCTTTTTAATCGAATTTTACCTTCAGTCATTATGATTTGATTAGTTTTCAGAAGATGTCCTACTGCTCTTTTGAATGCAGACTTACTCATCCTCAAATTGAGTTTTATAAGTTTAGAATCGCTTTTATCTGTATATGGCAATAGTCCATTATGTTGATTCATACAATCAATCAATACTGCCATATCGTGATTCATTTCCCTTTCTTTCGTTTGGCGGAGAGAAATGTTGACATGTCCGTCTTCACGAATAAAGGTAATTCTTCCGATGAGCTCCTGGCCTAATTTGATAACTGTATTTATGTTACTGTTATGTAAGAATCCTATCCACCGTTCTCTTGTTATAATAAAGATTCCCTGTCGGGTTATGTTATAGACAGTTCCGGTTATTTTATCACCCACGTTGAGTTCCTTGCAAGGACGTGCCAAACGTCTGATATCTTCTTCAACATGTGTTGTTACGGCAAGACGTCCCGTTTTATCTTCATACAGTTTTATCCAAATTTTCTGCCCTTTTTGAACTGGTTCAATCATTTCTGAATAAGGAAGAAATATCCCGCGTTCGGTTCCCACATCAACAAAAGCACCAAAACGAGTAGTCATAATGACTTCTGCATACCCGACCTCCCCTATTTCAAGTTTGGGAAGTCTCATGCTTGCAGTAAGGCGATGTTTAGGATCGTGATATAGAAAAACTTTGACGATATCACCTTCTTTAATCTCAGACGTTTGTTGTCCATTATGTAATAGGATATCATCGGCATTATTTCCTGTTTGTGCTGATAAAAATGCGCCAAAAGACACGATGCGGGATACAGGAAGCTCTACAATGGAATTTTCTTTCAGAGCAGGAACGTTTATTTCAGGGCTTATCATTTTATTTATCATTTTTATTTTGCGAATAATCCTCTGAAGGCGCATCCTTCCAAAGTGAATCAAAGTCATAATGCTGACGCTCTTCATCGGTAAATATATGAACAATAACATCTCCAAAATCCATGAGAATCCAGTTCCCTTCCTGATAACCCTCTTTGCGAATGGCTTTAATTCCGGCTTCTTCCAGTTTTTCTTCCACTTCATCCGCTGATGCCTGGGCCTGCTTTTTATTCATTACAGATGAAATAATGAAATAGTCTGCAATAGATGTCAAATCTTTTACGTCCAATACTTTAATCAATACCCCTTTTTTATTTGATAGTGCTTCACAAATTAATTCTAACGTTTTCTCCATAATTTATATTCTCCTTACTCATTACTCTGTCCAAGAGTTACACCAATAATTTTTTGTATTTCCACCGGGTTTGCTATCCATATATTTTGTTTATCTATTCTGCGCATTTCCCCCGGCAATATGATGAAACGTATGTCTTCTATAGGAATTTTAGTTAATTCATAGGCAATAGACGCTGCATCCGATGAGGTTATATTTGTTTCTGCCGCCTTCCAATAATACTTTGCATATAGCCAATTTACAAAGGAAAAGTTTTTCTGCATTTGGCTAATCATTGCTTTAATAAAGCGCTCTTCCCGTTGGATGCGACCGATCTCGCCATCAAAAGCATCTATATAACGCATATAGGATAAAGCTTTTTCCGCATCAAGTGACTGATATCCCCTGTGCAGCCAAATATCTGAAACGCCGTTTTCGTCATCGTGTGACATGGGCCTTTCTACATACAGTTCAATATTACCGGTTTTATCAATTAAATTTTTGAAGGCATGGTAATCAAATACTGCATATTGACTAATTCTAATGTGCAATAAATTTTCTACCGCACTTTGTATTTCTTCCCCATTTCCTTCAGAAAAAGATGATTTCAATGTCATATTGTTTTTTTCATCTTTCCCAATCTTGGTGTTTCCCGGAATTGAGATTAGCGTTACCTTTTTAGAATTGTTATCGATAGATGCAATCATGACAAAATCTGCTTGGGCTGTAGATTGAGCATCTGTTCCTACAAGGAGGTAATATACTGGTTTGGGATTATCTTCCCCATGAAAATCGTTCAAAATATAATGAATTCCGCGAAAAATTGCCATAGATAACAAAAATAAAACGGTAACCAACGCACTTATAAACAGGAAGAGTTTTCCATAGCGAATTTTACTTTTTCTTTTTATGTTCCTCTGTTTCTTCATTTATTTCCCATGTGTTTAATTAAATCATTGCGGCCCAAAAAGGTTAATTCATAGATATACTCTTTTTGGTCCAATAAGTGACGGATTGTTGCGTCATAAGCGGACAAGACGGCTGTATCCAAATTTTTTTGAGCATTTCTTCTGATAATATTTATGCCGGGAAAATCACGACTCGGTTCTATATAATCTGCCAAAAAAATTATTTTATCCAATAGTTCCATTTGAGGACGTCCTGTCGTATGGAAAAAGATGGAATTTTGGATATCTCTGTCTTTTATTCCATAAATAGTTTTTGCCATGATACTTCCAGCCGGTCCATGCAAAAGGGCACGACTCGAACGCATATATTCATCGACTTGCAGATTTTGTTCATCAATGATATCCTGCATTTCTTCAAGTTTCATTTCTTTTGCACAGTCATGGAGCCAACCGGCCAATTCCGCTTTTTTTGGATTATATCCGTATTTCTCAGCCAGTATATAGGCAGAAGCGGCAACTCCTGCCGAATGAACATACCGCCGTTCAGACAATCTATTTTTTAAGTCCTTCTTTATATCTGTTAGTTTCATTCTTCATCCTTATAAAGATTATGAATATTAATATACTGGATAACCGAATCGGGAATCATATATTTTACAGAACGATTTGAAGCAATCCACTTCCGTAAAATAGTAGATGATATTTCCAATTCAGGTGTACGCAGAAAATGAATTTTTTCGCAGCCTTTTTTCCCAAAATAAGCAACAGCTTGTTTTATCCTTTCTTCAGAACTTGGGCGGCTTGCACAAATAAAGTGACAGGAATCAAGTAATTCCTCATTATACTTCCACGTTGGCATATCAGCGACGGCATCCGTTCCGGCGATGAAATATATATCATATTCACTTCCCCATTCAGCGTGTAGCTGCTTAATAGTATCCACCGTATAAGAAAGACCTTTTCGTTCTATTTCTATAGACGAAATAGAAAAGTGAGGATTTTCTTTTATTGCCATCTTTACCATTTCAAAGCGATCTATTTTACTGATATGGTGCATATTTTTGTGAGGAGTGTCACCGGTTGGCACAAATACAACCTGTTCTAAGTTAAATTCCTGCCAGGCTGCTTCTGCAACAATGAGATGTCCTATATGTAACGGGTTAAAAGAACCGCCAAATACACCTATGCGTTTAGCCATAAATACAATATCACTTCCAAAATAATTACACATATCAAAATGAAAAGAAATAGACTTCGTATATGACTGAGTTCAAATTTTCCTTTTGGCGTATACATATAATAATATATCAAGCGCTTTAACTTATAAGTCAAATTCATTTTAACGCATTACCAATAGATTATCTCTATGAATAACGGTATCATATGGTGGCGGAGTGCCCAGTGCATTTCTCATTTCTTTCGTATGAAGGCCTTTGATTTGAGCCAGCTCAACACTTCCATAATGTGAAATTCCTCGTGCAATCTCATGGTTTTCATAAAATAAGGAAACTGCATCCCCCTCGGAGAAGATTCCCTCTATTTTTGTAATACCGATAGCAAGCAAACTGGAACCTTTGTTTAATATAGCTTCACTACAGCCTTTATCAATAAATATTTTTCCTCTCACGTTTGAGCCGATAATGATTTCTCTTCGCTTCATTTGTGGATGGACATTTTCTGCATGAAAAAAAGTACCTATGGATTCCCCAGATATGATACGCTGTAAAATTTCCTTTGCATCACTTTTGGCAATAACCATATCTATACCGGAATGTACACATATTTCTGCTGCAAGCAGTTTAGTATACATTCCACCGGTACCGCGGGCAGAACCGGCGCCACCGGCAACATTGAAAAGCTCCCTGGTAAAATGGGGTACATCATGTATTAAGTGCGCATCTGCAAACTCATGGGGATCTTTATCATATAGTCCTTCGATATCAGAAAGAAGAATGAGCAGGTCCGCTTCTGCAACACTGGCGACAATAGCGGAAAGGGTATCATTATCTCCTATTTTTATTTCATCTACTGTAACCGCATCATTTTCATTAATGATAGGAATTACACCTAATTCCAGCAATGCGGAAAGCGCTCCTTTCATATGCATATACCGCTTGGTATTTAGTGCATCTCCTTTTGTCATCAGAAGTTGTGCCACGGTTTTACCGTAATCGTGAAAACATTTGCCGTAAAGACCCATTAAAATATTCTGTCCAACTGCAGCACATGCCTGCCTATAAGGAAGATAATTCGGTTTATGTTCAAACCCCAATACCGGTATGCCGATACCGATCGCACCGGAAGATACGAGAATAACATCCATATCTCTATTACTTAAATCAGAAATCTGTCGTGCCAAATGATCAATAAAATAAATATTTACTTTACCATTGGGCTGTGTCAGGGAACTTGTTCCCACCTTAATGACTATTCGTTTTTTCTTTTTAGCTTTTACGATATTCTCAGGGGAGATCATAATGAGATTTTTTGTCCTTCTGCTTGAAAAGAATACAGTTTCTTCCTATAATCTGTACGATTTCACATCCCGATTCTTCCGAAAGGAGTTTTGCTGCCTTACGGATATTTTCGGCAGAATTCTGATTGATTTTAACTTTAATTAATTCTCTGGCAGCCAGTGCTTCGGTTACACTGTTGATTACATTATCCGTAATTCCCTCTTTACCAATTTGAACTACAGCCGAAAAATCTACTGCAGTACTTTTTAAATATTGTTTTTGTTTGCCAGTCAGCATGATTTACCCTCACTTTCACCCGGTATATCAGAGCATCCTTTCTTGTCCGAAAAAGAAAATTCTACACCATAGAGATTCACGGTATCACCTTCTTGAATACCCTCTTTTTTCAAAAGTTTATCAAGTCCCATAAATTTCCAGGCTCTTTCGAAACGCCGCAAAGATACCGGATTATCAAAATCGGTCATGGCAATCAATTTTTCGACACGTTTCCCCTTTATTGAAAATACTCCCTGATCTTGTTCAATAATAAACTCATTTTTCGGTGATTCATATATAATTGTCGTTTCCGTTGGTGCAAATTCCACAGCAGGTGTTTCCTGTAATATTTTCCAAGCAGCCTCCAAAAGAGGGTTAATTCCTTCTCCAGTTAATGTACAGATAGGAAAAAATTGATAGCCTTCTGCTTCTATTTTCCGGCGGAGTTCCTGCAATATATTACTTTCTGCAATCAAATCAATTTTATTAGCAGCCACGATTTGTTTTTTTGCTGCAAGAGCAGGACTATATATTTCTAACTCATTATTGATGATATGGAAATCTTTATACGGGTCCCGTCCTTCGCTTCCGGCAGCATCAAGAACATGAATCAGAACCTTGCTTCGTTCTACATGGCGAAGAAACTCATACCCAAGACCAGTGCCTTCACTGGCGCCTTCTATTAATCCCGGAATATCCGCCATTACAAAAGATCTGATTTCATCAAGATTGACGACACCGAGACTGGGTGTCAAAGTCGTGAAGTGGTAAGCCGCTACTTCCGGCCGGGCGCCGGAGACCTTTCTGATCAAGCTTGACTTGCCTACGCTGGGAAATCCAAGTAATCCTACATCCGCAAGTACTTTTAATTCCAGGCGGATCTCTTTCTCTTCACCAGGTTCTCCTTTTTCTGCATAAGCAGGAGCTCGTACAGCACTGGTTGCAAAATGGGAATTTCCACGTCCGCCATTCCCTCCCTTAGCGATGAGAACTTCTTGTTTGTCATGTGTTATATCTGCCAAAAGTTCATTTGTGCTTTGGTCATATACCATTGTTCCCAGCGGTACGTCAATAAAAATATCATCTCCGCTTTTGCCGAACATTTCTTTGGCACCGCCATTCTCACCTTTTGCAGCGGCGAATTTTCGTTTACGCCGGAAATTCATAAGCGTATTCAATTCAGGAGTTGCTCTTATAAAAACGGATCCGCCTTTACCGCCGTCGCCACCGCTTGGTCCCCCGCGGGGAACATATTTCTCCCTTCGGAAAGAAACCATACCATCTCCGCCGGCACCGGAAATTACAATAATTTTTGCCTTGTCTATAAACATAAGTACCTCATTGTTATATAACTGATTATTTTTATTATACCCGAAAGATACTTTATCTGTCATATTTTCAGGATTCCCATGAAGATAAAAGCTGTAAACGAAATTTATTACTATGATTTCGCTCGCAGCTTCCAGCTTATTGAGATAAAACTTCTATTGCTTTTTTAAGAACGTTGTCATCTTCTTGCTTAAAAACATGTCCGGTCTGCTTTATGGCAATATCAGGGGTGATGCCTGTTTTATCAATAATCCGCCCGGCAGCTGTGCGATATTCTGCAATAGAAATTTTCAACGCTGACTTATTCCCATTTTGGATAACGGATTGTACGGTTCCTTTGCCATAACTCGTTTCACCAATGATAATTCCTTCTTTTTTATCTTGCACTGCACCAGCCAAGATTTCAGAGGCACTGGCACTGTTTCTATCAATCAAAATTACCATCGGTAGCGGAGTTTCTATACCGGTGATATCAAAGGTTCTGTCATCGCCATTTCTGGTGTGGTAGCTGAGAACTCTGCCCTTGGTTAATATCTGATTCATGATGGATATCACCGTATCAACCAATCCGCCCGGATTCATCCGAAGATCGATAATTAACCGATCAGCTCCCTGCGCCTTTACGCTTGCCAATTGCTTTTCAAATTCTTCATCTGTATGTTTTGCAAATGAAAAGATATGAATATAGCCTATGTTTTTATCTATAAGACGGCTTTGCACTGTTGGCATGGAAACATTTGAGCGTTCAACCCAAAATAATTTTTCTTCATTTTCACGCTCAACCAGAAGGGATACTCTCGTTCCCGCTTCTCCGCGGACCCGGTCAGAAACTTCCGATAAACTTAGTGCTGAAACATCTTCATCATTTACCCGCTTAATAATATCTCCGGACTGTAAACCATTTTTTTCCGCACTGCTACCGGGAAACACAGAAATAATCCGGGTAACATTCTTCCGATCGGCACCTATAACTACACCGATTCCACCATATTCGCCACTGGTAGATTGCATGAAACTTTCATATTTATCCCCGCTAAGAATCATTGAATGAGGATCATCCAGAGCGGAAACCATCCCGTTTGAAGCTCCTTCAAAAAGCACGTCATCAGTTACTTCATGAAAATAATTTTCTTTAACAGCCTGATATGTAAATAGAAATTTCATCAATGAAGAAGGAGAGTCTGTAAACATGTACAAGCTGCCCAAAACAAGCAATATAGCAGTGAGTATGACAGATCCAAGCCAAAACAGAATCTTATTCATATTTCTCAAAACAAACTTGAGCATTATAAATAACCCATGGGATCAACTGCCTCACCATTTTGACGAACCTCAAAATGGCAATGAGGCCCTGTGGAATAGCCTGTGGATCCGGCATAAGCGATAATCTGCCCTTGTGAAACTGTTTCACCGACAGATACGGTTAATGAACTATTATGCCCATACAAGCTCTGCAATCCATTTCCATGATCAATAATAACCGCATTACCATATCCACCATACCATTCTGCCGCTATGACCGTACCACCATCTGCTGCATGGATTGGTGTTCCATAATCTACACCGATATCAATTCCGGCATGGTAAATAGTTGTTCCGAAAATAGGATGCGTCCTATATCCGAATGGTGAGGTAATCGGACCATTACAAGGCCAGATAAAGACGCCCGTTCCATGTACAACAGGAGTATCTATACCACCGGATTGCTGCTGCCTGATTCTGTTTTGAATCATTTCACGGACATTATTACTTTCAGCAATCAAATCTGCCTCCATTTGTGCTGCAGCTTCTTTTTCACTTCTTGCCTCATCCATGATTTTTTGCTGCTGTGCTTTTTTTGCAACAACTTCATCTTGAGCCTTTTGTGCTTCCGCCGCCAATGCATCCAAACGGGCTTTCTGTTCTTCAAGTTCAGCTTTTTTCGCTTCGATTACTGCTTTTTGTTTCTGTATTTCGATAATAAGGTTAAAATCCGAATGAATGATCCGTTTTAAAAGTTCAAGTCTGTTCGCAAAATCACTGAAACTTTTTGCCCCGGTAATTACCTCAAGGTAACTTAATTGTCCATACATATAGATAGACCGTACACGCTTATTTAGAATTTCCTGGCGCTGTTTCAGGTAAGCTTCCGCTTTTTTAATCTCTTCTTCCGTTTGTTTTATCTGTAAATTGACGGCTGACTGTTCTGCCTGAATGGCTTTGAGTTTTCGATTTGCTTCATCCAATTCTATTTGTATAGTACGAAGTTTCCCTGCTATTTCATTGATGACCTCCTGCCAGCTTTGCTGCTTGGCACGAGATTCATCTATTTGATCTTGTAAATTCTGGAGTTTGTCATTCAACTCATCAGCAGCAACAGGCGTGACAGCTCCAAAAAGTATTGCAGAAATTAAAGCTGCCGACATACAACGATTATATTTCATGTTTTAGACCTTCATATATTTACGCAACGAAATCGCACTTCCTGATCCACCTATCAGAATTCCGGCGGCCATCAGAATAAGTACAACATACATCATAAATGGCCATAGTGATATTAAAGGAATAAAGACTAAACCTGCTTCAGCAATTTCATCCAATATGACATTATATCCGAGCCACAAAATAAGTGAAGCGATACTTGAACCGATAAAACCGATAATCATTCCTTCAAAAAGGAACGGCCAACGAATAAACCCATTTGTTGCCCCCACATATTTCATAATTTGTATTTCACGACGCCGCGCGAAAACTGTTAAACGGATCGTATTGGAAATAATAAATAACTCTGCCCCGGCAAGAAATAAAATAAGCATAATCCCGCTTATACGGATAATTTGTGCAATTTTGTAAAGTTGGTCAATGATATCTTGTCCATATTGGACTGCATCAACCGATGAATAAGTTTTAGCGATATCTACTGCCGCTTTTAATTCATCCGGAGAATAAAATGACACCTGGTAAGAGGCGGGAAGCGGATTCCCGTTGATAGAATCCAGCAAAGCGGACTGATTTCCCATGCGCTCTTTAAAATCTGCCATGGCCTGATCTTTATTCGTAAAACTGATTTCTTTTATGCCGGGAAGTTTTTTGAGATGGGCGCCGACATCCATAACCTGTTCTGTCCGGAGACCTTCTTTTAAATAGACAGTCATTTCTACCTGATTTTCAAGGTAGGATGCCATGTGGTTGATATTTAACACTACGCAAAGAAAACCGCCCAGTATGAACATAGATACAGTTACGGTAAGTACAGAGGCAATCGCCATGAATTGATTGCGAAACAACGACTTGAAAGCTTCACTCCAAAAATATCTTAAAGAACTAAACATGGAGATCATAACCTCCTTTTTTTACGTCACTTATTATATGTCCTTCTTCTATGCTGACAACGCGTTTATGCATGGAATTAACCAGCTCTTTATTATGCGTAACCATGATAATAGTTGTCCCCATATGGTTAATCTCATTAAAAAGCTTCATAATATCCTCAGAAGTTACAGGGTCAAGATTCCCCGTAGGTTCATCGGCAATTAAAAGTACGGGTTGATTGACAAGAGCTCTTGCAATGGCAACTCGCTGCTGCTCTCCTCCGGACAGTTTGGTGGGCAGTTCATTTGCTCGGCCTTTAAGACCGACCAGATCAAGTACACGATTTACCTTTTCACGGATCTCCGCACTTTTAGCTCCGGTAACCCGCAAAACAAAAGCAATATTTTCAAAAACAGTTTTTTCCGTTAAGAGTCGGAAATCCTGGAAAACAATTCCCAAAGTACGACGATAATAAGGGACTTTACTTTGTTTTAAGTCATTGATTTTTAATCCATTAACAAACACCGTACCTTGTTCCGGAACAAGTTCGTGAGTAATAATTCGAACAAAAGTAGATTTCCCTGCACCGCTTGGCCCAACAACAAAAACAAATTCACCTTTACCGATTTGTATATTTATATCACGAAGCGCCGTATGTCTGGCATCATATTGCAAGGATACATTTTCAAAAGTAATCATTCTTATTTCCTCTCTAAGAGACGAATAGCTTCTTCTTCAATATGTTTAACAGTAAGTCCATATTTTTCAAGAAGGTCTTCTGCTTTTCCTGATTCACCGAAAGTATCTTCGGTACCAACCATTCCCATTGGAACCGGATTATTTTTGCAAACCACTTCCGCCACTGCGCTTCCTAATCCCCCCATAATTGTATGCTCTTCACAAGTAAGGATTGCACCGGTATCTTTCGCGGCTTTTATGATTGTTTTGACATCAATCGGCTTAATAGAGCTTAAATTAATTACACGGGCTGATACCCCTTTTCCTTCTAAACTTTCAGCAGCACGAAGTGCCTTAGACACCATAATCCCACAAGCAACGATAGCCACATCATGTCCGTCTTTCAGTACAACACTCTTTCCGGGAGAAAAAATTACCTTTGGATCCATGATATCATCACATTTGGCTCTTCCCATACGGATATATACCGGCCCATTATAGTCCGCTGCCCATCTTACAGCCGCTTCTGTTTCTGCGGCATCGGCCGGAACTATAACTGTCATATTGGGCAATGCACGCATTAGCGCTATATCTTCTAACATCTGGTGTGTAGCGCCATCTTCACCCACCGTTAATCCGGCATGGGTTACAGCTATTTTTACATTTAAATTCGGATAACATATGGAATTTCTAATCTGTTCGTAGGCTCTGCCTGCACCGAATACGGCAAAGGTGGAAGCAAACGGAATCTTTCCTGTCGTTGCCAGGCCTGCAGCGATACCAATCATATTTTCTTCGGCAATACCTGTATCAAAAAATCTATCAGGAAATTTTTTTGCAAATATGGATGTTTTTGTAGACTCTGATAAATCCGCATCTAAAACTACGATATCAGGATGAGTGCTTCCTAATCTTTTTAAAGTTTCACCATATGCATCACGTGTCGCTTTACCCATTATTCCGCCTCCAGCATTTTCACAAAACGCTCACATTCTTCACTTGAAGGTGCTTTTCCATGCCAGGATGCTTTCCCTTCTATTTCGGGAATCCCCTTTCCTTTAACTGTTTTCATAATTATCATTGTGGGTTTTCCTTTAATATTTCTTGCTTCTTCAATTGCGTTATGGAGCTCAGCCATATTATGCCCGTTCACAGTAATAACATGCCATCCAAAAGCACTGAATTTCTTATCAATGGGAAGTGATGACATTACATCCGTGATAGCTCCATCAATCTGTAATCCATTATTATCGATAAAAGCGGTCAGATGATCTAATTTGTAATGAGCCGCATACATCGCCGCCTCCCAAATTTGCCCCTCTTCAAGCTCACCATCTCCCAATATAGTATAAACACGCCAATCCGCATGATCCATTTTGGCAGCCAGTGCCATTCCGCAAGCAGCGCTAAATCCCTGTCCCAATGATCCGGTTGTCATATCCACACCAGGGGTATGTTTCATATCGGGGTGTCCCTGCAGCATATGATTAATCTGCCGCAAAAAATCCATTTCTTCTTTAGGAAAATATCCTTTCTCCGCTAAAGCAGCATACAATGCCGGAGCACCATGTCCTTTGGATATGACCAGACGGTCTCGATTTTCCATCTTGGGATTTGCCGGATTGATATTCATCTCATGAAAAAAAAGTAATGTCAGTAGATCCGCAATAGAAAGAGAGCCGCCGGTATGCCCAGAATTTGCCTTTGTAATGGACTTTAAAATGTCGATTCTGATATTTTTTGCTTTTTCATTAAGAAACTTTATTTCTTTCATGGTTAGTTGATTCATCATTTACCCCCTTGGTTGAGCAACTTCTTCTAAGATTTTTATTGTTTCGCATGCTTTATTTCTGAGTATATCTACAGCTTCCCAATTATAGGCCGCTTTAGGCAAAGCTAATAATCGGGAAGATTTTACGCACAACTTGTCTTCATCAAAATCATCTAATCCAAATATTGCTTTTTCATTGACTGCCTGCAGGAAACTATCTATTTTCGGATCATAGGAAATACCAATAAAAGGAACATGCATTAAAGCCGCAAAGATCAGGGCATGAAGCCTTATTCCAATAAGAAGATCCAAATTCCCAATAAGGGACATTAACTCCTCCGTTCCATATGAATGGGAAAGGATGAACGTGTGTGGGATTTTATCACAGAATTCTTTTGCTGTTTTATAGTCTTCCGGAAACTGCATGGGAATGAAGACAAAATTATATTCTTCTTTCCCGTTTATTTTGATAATGTAGTTTTTTAGTTGCTTCGTCCATACTTCAGTATTCATCCACCGCCGAATGGAAATGCCTATCAATTTTTTATTCGTGGGAATATGATTCTTTCTTAAAATCTCTCTTCCTATATCATGCGGTACCGGAGATAGGGATAAGACTGCATCCGCAGTGTAATAAATCCTGTTTTTTACACCAAGTTGTTCCAAAAAAAATTTTGACTCACTATCACGGACGGTTATAGCATCAACATGGTTCATTACTGTACGCAAAATCCATCGTCCCCAATGATATCTGACCGGTCCTATTCCTTGGGAGTAAAGAAATACTTTCTTTCGGAAAAATATTCCCATCCCTATAATACTCAGGTAATACATCATGCTTTTCCAGCTTGTCACATCCTGAAGCAGGCTTCCGCCGCCGCTGATTAACAAATCGGATTGATAAACACTTTTCAAAATCGAATATCCGTCAAAGCGGGATACCGCATGAACGCGAAATGTATTCTCTGTACGTCTGGGATTACCGGATATAACAGTGATTCGCATACGTTTTGGATCATAATGCAATGCACGAAGAACAGCAAACAACATGGCCTCATCTCCGGCATTGCTAAATCCATAGTATCCGGAAATTACAATATTATTCTTTTCCATAACGTTCTCCGAAAAACTCGGTTATATGTGTCAGAATAATGAGTCCGGCTAACACGATAATCATTACTGCTGTTCCTGCGACTAATCCATCAATACCTCTAATTAGACTTAAGATAAAAGGACTTCTCATATGAGCAAATGTTTCAACCATGGATCCCTGTCCGATTGTTATCGCAATAACTAAAAAATAATGTAAAATTTGTGGCCACCGATGATAAAGTGCAGCCAATGATGCTAAAATGGCTGGATGCCCGAACAGGAATTCCTTTTCCCGTGGGCGGGCATACATAATATCTTCAAGAAAACGTCTTAATGAAATTTCAAACGAAGGTACAGGTGCCCCATTATTTCCGCTGCGCCCGATAAATATAAATCCGATAATCCCCAATAGGCTGATAAGTGCCAATACGCCTAATTTAATGTCAATTTGGCAAAATTTCTTTACAAAACCGATGAAATCTTTATCAGTTACAACTACTTTGCCAAAAAACGGGAATCTTTGAATATAAATAAGAGAAACACAAATAAGAGGCAGTATAAAAGTTAACTTAACGCCCCTAAAGATATTCATCTCCAAAAAGAATCGGATATCACTTAAGATCCCGCTGATATAAATTGCTCCAATTAAGGATAATATTCCGCATCCCCAAAGCAGCAATACAGCTTCAATAAATAAATGTCCCCATCCGATATTTTTAAAAGCACTTTGTTTTTTCTGCACGCAATAATCCATAAATAAAGACATCACGATAACAGGTGTACCAACCGCACATCCCAATGCAAGAGCTTGCCGAAGAATGGCCTCATAACCAGTCCAATATAAGGTCTGCGTGAATAGGAATACTATGACTTCTATAGGCCATGCATACTTAACTAAAAAAGGTACAATTAAAAGAATTGCTACCACGCAAAGAGAGGCTGCTCCAGCTATAGATGCAGCTCGGAGTATCCGTGATGGGAAATAAGGCTCCATCACGGAAGCTTTTCCGATATTGAACCCATGTTTTTCCAACCGGTTTGTCACATCGTGTATATATCGCGCATTTGTCTCTGATAAAGTTTCTCCATTGGCAGCAAACTTATATGAAGGGAATAAATTCATCCGGACATTACGTTCTATGGTACTGACATAGAAACGTGATGCGGCTTCTTTAGGATCCAGTTTAATCAATTCATCTTTAGACATCGCATATAAACGAACAGTATTATAGCCGTCTTTATTGGACAATGTTAAAGTTCCGTCCTGCCGTTCAAACCCGAGTTGGTTTTGTGCTTCAATTAAAACGACAGGTAAATGGCGCTCTTTGAGTCCGCCCAACAAATATTCCAATTGTGCCGGGTAACCAAGTGCTTCTTTTCCTTGGAAAAGTATGGCACTAATCTTTCCCGATGAATCAACCACACTAAAAAATTGATCTATGTCCTCACGAGTTGCATGTGGAACACTCATCGGCCGAAGAACTATGTATAATCCGGTTTGTTCCACCTTTTTTACAGTAGTCTTAAATATACCAAGCGGCATATTTAAAAAGCGTTCATAGTTGGCATTTATTTCAAGCAATTCTTCGTTGTTTAAATGAATAATATGAAAATCATCTTTTCTTAAAAGACGTTTCAATTGCCCTTTGAGTTCGTCAAAATATTCTATACCCTCAGAAGTATTCGTAGATGCAATATAAATACGATTTCCACGAATAAGCGGATTAGACATATGCAATATAAGCTCTGAGCCATGATATACTGCAATATATCCATGATCCGCAAGTTTTTTCGGCGTTTCATCATATACAGCCAATGATGTAATGCCACTTCTTTTATACAGGGAAAAGAGCTCATCTGCAGATGTACTTTCGACAGACGCGCTTTCTAAAATGTTGTTATAATCATAAACCATTTCAACAGTAGTCGCATGAGCTTCTACATTGTATCGCTGCCATGAAATGTATCCCGCCGCTATTACCCCGAGAAGTATTATTGCGGCCAATATCTTAAATATATTATGCGGATAAGTTTTTATCATAATCAATCCTTCAAATTAATCGGGGATAAGGACTACGCATTATTAAACTTCTTATGCTTCAAGAATCCCTCAATGAATGGGTTTAATCCTCCATCCATAACTGATTGAATGTTTCCCGTTTCGATACCGGTACGATTATCCTTCACCAATGTATACGGCTGGAATACATAAGAACGTATTTGACTTCCCCATTCAATGGCCTGCTGTTCACCTTCAATCCCCTTTTTTACCTGTTCGCGTTTCTGCATTTCCAGTTCAAACAATTTTGCTTTCAGCAAACGCAGGCACTGTTCTTTATTTTGAAACTGGGAACGTTCATTTTGACAGGCTGCAACAATTCCCGTGGGAATATGTGTCATTCGCACTGCAGAACTTGTTTTATTGATATGCTGACCGCCTGCACCGCTTGCACGATAGTAATCAACACGTACATCAGCCATATTCAAATCAATTTCTATATCGTCACCAATTTCAGGCATTACATCAACCGCAGAAAAAGAGGTATGCCTCCGCTTTGCCGCGTCAAAAGGAGAAATACGAACTAAGCGGTGAACGCCTTTCTCGGATTTCAATAAACCATAGGCAAATTTCCCGCGAACCATATACTCTGCACTTTTGACACCCGCTTCATCTCCGGGAAGCATGTTCAATTCTTCCAGCACAAACCCCTCCGACTCCGCCCATTTAATGTACATGCGGATCAGCATTTCAGTCCAGTCCTGTGCTTCCGTGCCACCTGCCCCGGCATGAAAAGTAATAATTGCATCATTCGCATCGTACTCATCGTTTAGGAGCAGTTCTATTTCCTTCTTGTCTAATATATCTTTTAGCTCATTGATCTCTTCTTCCAGTTCACCTTCCATGTCCTGGTCATTTTCTTCAATGGCCATATCGAGTAATTCTTTTATGCTCTCTGCACGTGCAAAAAGGCGGGTATACGTGTCATAAGCAGCTTTTGCTTCAGTAGCTTTTTGAGATATTTCTTTCGCATGGTCTCCGTTTTCCCAAAAAGACGGATCACTCATTTCTACATCATAACTTCTAATTTTCTCCTCTAATTGAGGTAAGTCAAAGTGAATCCCTTATTTCTTTTTCATGTTCAAGCAGTTCTGTCAATGTTTTTTTCAAATCTTCCAACATCTGTTAATCATCTCGCTTTCAGTTTTATCTATTAAAAATTATCATTTATCATTTTCGCTCACTTCAGAATTATTCACAGAAGAATCAATTCTTTCTTTTTTAGAAGGAGCATCATTTTCCGGACTCGGTGTAAATTGGATTTGAATATGATAGAGATATAAAATGATTGTTTCAATCATAGACTGCTGCATTTCACTGAAAATATTAAATGCTTCCACCTTATATTCAACAATCGGATTTCGCTGCCCATATGAACGAAGTCCAATTCCTTCTTTCAACATATCCATATCATCCAAGTGTTCCATCCACTTGGAATCAACAACCTTAAGCATGACAGCCTTTTCCAATTCACGCATCATGGAAGATCCAATAGATTTTTCCCTTGCTTCATAGGTTTCATGCGCGATATCCATAAGTTTCCGCCCAATTTCTTCGCGGCTCATATTCTCAATTTCATCAAGTTTAACTTCACCGGGGGCAAGAAAATACTTTTCACAATATTTTATCAGTGCATCAAAATCCCATTCTTCCGGATAAAGCTTCGGATTCGCATATGTTTCCAGTCCATGATTGATAAGCATGTCTACCATATTTAAAATTTGGTCTTTCATATCCTGGCCTTCAAGGATTTTACGACGTTGTTCATAAACAACTTTACGCTGCTGATTCATAACATCATCATATTCAAGCACATATTTTCGGATATCAAAGTTTCTTTCCTCTACCCGCTTTTGGGCTTTCTGGATAGCGCTTGAAACCATACTGCTTCTGATTTCTTCATCCTCTTCCAGTCCCATTTTTTCCATGAACTTCTTGATGTTATCTCCACCAAAAATGCGGAGCAAGTCATCCTCAAGTGACAAGAAAAATTGACTGGAACCGGGGTCTCCCTGGCGGCCGGCACGTCCGCGCAGCTGATTGTCAATCCTTCGGCTTTCGTGACGTTCTGTACCGATGATTGCCAAACCTCCCAGCTCGGATACTCCTTCACCTAAAACAATATCAGTTCCCCTACCGGCCATGTTGGTGGCAATAGTAACTTGGCCTTTTTGCCCGGCCTGTGCTACAATTTGTGCTTCTAATTCATGATATTTCGCATTTAATACATTATGGACAATACCAGCCTCTTTCAGCATATGACTCAGTTGTTCCGACTGCTCAATAGACGTTGTACCGATAAGCATTGGCTGCCCGGTAGCGTGGCGCCTTTCAATTTCACGGACAACTGCCCTGTATTTGCCACGTTTCGTCTTAAAAATAACATCAGGCAGATCTTTTCGTTGGACAGGTCTATTGGTAGGAACTTGGAAAACTTCAAGCCCGTAGATTTTAATAAATTCCTGTTCTTCTGTTTTTGCCGTTCCAGTCATGCCTGCCAGTTTATCATACATTCTGAAATAGTTTTGAAATGTGATCGTTGCTAAGGTTTGGCTTTCACGTTGTACTTGCAATCCTTCTTTTGCTTCTATAGCTTGATGTAGTCCGTCGGAGTACCGGCGGCCATACATTAATCGTCCTGTAAACTCATCAACGATAACAACTTCTCCATCTTTAACGACATAATCACGGTCGCGCTCCATCATGGCCTGTGCGCGCAGTGCTTGTACAAAAAGATGATTCAGTTCCAGATTATCTGTATCATAAAGGTTATCGACCTTAAGCATTTTTTCCATTTTTGACACGCCGGCTTCAGTCGGTGCAACAGTTTTCTGTTTTTCATCAATGGTATAATCCTCTCCTAATTTAAGTTGAGGAACTAATTTAGACATCACATAATAATTATCTGTAGATTTTTGGCCCGGGCCAGAAATAATAAGCGGCGTACGTGCCTCATCAATGAGAATACTATCTACTTCGTCAATTAAGCAATAATGGAGAGGCCGCTGTACCATTTGATCCAAACTGCTTACCATGTTGTCACGTAAATAATCAAACCCGAATTCATTGTTTGTCCCATAAGTAATATCTGAATTATAAGCAATTTTTCGCTGTTCAAAATCCAAATCATGCACAATAAGGCCAACCGATAATCCTAAGAATTTATATACTTGCCCCATCCATTCACTATCACGCTTAGCCAAGTAGTCATTGACAGTAATAACATGAGCCCCTTTGCCCTCTAATGCATTCAAATATACCGGTGCCGTAGCGACGAGAGTCTTGCCTTCTCCCGTACCCATTTCTGCAATGTTGCCACGGTGCAGAATAATACCGCCGATAAGCTGGACATCGAACTGCCTCATTCCTAACACACGGCGGGAAGCTTCTCTTATGACAGCAAATGCATCTGGCAGAATATCATCCAAAGTCTCACCTTTTGCAAGTCGTGCCTTAAACTCATTAGTCTTATTTGCCAAAGAAGAATCACTCAGTTTCTTCAATGCTGATTCCTGTGGGTTGATTTTTTCTTCCACAAGCTGCCGCATTTTCTTTATATCACGTTCATTAGAACCGTTAAATAAGCGGTCAAAAAACTTATTGAACATTAAAATACTCCTTATCCTACCAGCAAAAACAATTTTCATTTACACGAATATCTAGTATATTTTAGCAAAACATAGACATATAGTCAAAAAAGAGCGGATAAAACCGCCCTTTTTCAATCACTTCATTTAATTCTTATTTTGCAGCATCAATTAAACCGTATTTTCCGTCATCTCTGCGATAAACGACAGCCATCGCTTCTGTTTCAGAATTAAAAAACATAAAAAAATTGTGCCCTAATAAATTCATTTGTAAAATAGCTTCTTCCGGAGACATTGGGTTAATAGTAAAACGCTTTTGTCTGACAATCTCAAATTCACTCTCGCCTGGTACGGATTCTTTCTCACTGACAAACTGTTTGTTTAGAACATTAGATTCTTTAAAACGTTTGGCCAAACGGGTTTTATATTTGTGAATCTGACGTTCAACCTTGTCAAAAACCAAATCAATAGACTTATACATATCATCAGATTTTTCAACACCACGAAGAATAACACCATCTACAAATGCAGTTACTTCACAGGTTTTAGTCATGTTTGAAATTCTAAGGAGTACATTAATTTTAATCGGTTTATCAAAATATCTTTGTATCTTTCCGGTGTGTTTTTCTACATAAGTACGTAAAGCTTCTGTGATTTCAAGATTTTTCCCTCTAACTGTCAATTCCATAAATGAATCCCCCTTTCACGAATGAGCAATTTATGTACTGCCCTTTATAGTTATTATAGTATATTCCTCTAAATTTTCAAATTGATAATAATCGGTTAGATGTCTATTTTATTAGATATTTGAATGTATTTGATACGAATGTAAAATGAAAATTACAATTGCTGCTAATTATACCAATTATTTATAAAATGCTCTCCAAACATTAACTGTGTAGATTTAGGGTTATAGGACATTTTGTGTTGATTTTAATACCGATGAAGTTAGACATTGTCTGGCTTCATCGGTATTTTATCCTTTTCCTAAGAAGATAAAGGGTGGACAAAATGAGTTGGTAAAAAATCCGAAAATGATTGCTATGACTGCTTTAATTAGGGTTATATCTTTTTAAAATATGTTTATTTTAAAAGGAGAACCTTATGAAACAAGTTAGGTGTTTATATTGCGGTTTCTTTTGCTCAAAATATGGTAAAACTCGTACAGGAAGGCAACGGTGGTACTGCAAAGAATGTCATTCTGTCTTTGTGAATCCGATTAATAAGACGGTTCATGATTTTAAGCACTTTATTCAGTGGTTGTTTGGTAAGGATGTGCAAAAATCCATGCCTGGCAACGGTCGTGGTTTTCGAAGGAAAACCTCTAAATTTTGGGAAATATGGCCTATGCAGCCTAAAATTGAGAGTCCGATGAATGTCATATATGTGGATGGGATTTATTTAGGAAGAAAAGCATGTATCCTTATTTGTTGTAATGAAAGATATGTGCTTGGATGGTATTTGTGCCGCTATGAGAATTCCAGAGCCTGGGAAGCATTGATGCAGAGAATTGCGGCTCCCGCTATGGTCGTTTCTGATGGAGGCCACGGCTTCCGGAAAGCACTAAAAAGAGTCTGGCCCAAGGCTAAGTTGCAGCGTTGTACTTTCCATGCATTCATCCAGGTAAAGAGATACACAACCGGTAGTCCTAAAACCATTGCCGGCATTGAGATGTACATGATAGCAAAGGATTTGCTGATGATAAAAGACATGGAGCAAGCAGGTCATTGGGTAACCCGATTGATAAACTGGAGAATAAAGCATAAGACCTTTCTTAGTGAAATGACACAAGATGAAAAAGGCAAACTTCGCCCTATGCATGAACGTTTACTAAAGGCCGAGCGGTCACTGGTCAGATTAGTACGGCAAAACACATTATTTACCTATTTGGATGAATCGTTGTCTTATGGAGAAGAACTACCATCGACAAATAACCGTATAGAAGGCGGAATAAATGCACAATTAAGAACGATGCTTAGAAACCATCGTGGGATGTCCATTGAAAGACGCATAAAAGCGGTTTTCTGGTGGTGTTACTTCCACACACCGAAACCGCTTTCTGCATCTGAAATCCTAAAGGTAATGCCCACTGACAGAAGCATTTCTAAACTGTATAAAGCGATGAATGAACGATCCCAATTAGAGGATTCAATTCCCACATGGGGAGATGCTATTGTGTGGTCAGAATTACATAAATCCGATTCATTTCCTGCTTGTTTTTGGGATTAACCACCAACACGTTCTGTCCTATAACCCAAAATTTACTAAATGGCAATAGAAAAGCAGAATCAAAATTCGATCCTGCTTTTTGAATCAAAAACCTACGCTTTATCGCTTCAGTAAGTGATCAGTCTACCACTTTTACATTAGCAGCCTGAGGACCTCTTGCACCATCAATGATATCGAAGTCTACTTTCTGACCTTCACTCAGTGTTTTAAATCCTTCTGTCTGAATTGCAGAGTAATGAACGAAAACGTCGCCGCCTTCTTCTCTTTCAATAAAGCCGAAGCCTTTGTCTGCACTGAACCACTTAACTGTACCTTTCATAAAATGTTCCTCCTAAAAATATTACTACTTTGCCCCATTCGGACACGAATTAACATTACCACAAATCATAGATAGAGTCAATGATAAATAATATTTCACCTTACAATACTTGAGCCAGGAAGGATTTTGTCCTTTCTTCTCTCGGGGTTTTAAAAATCTCCTCCGGAGTTCCTTCTTCCAAAATCATCCCGCTGTCCAAAAAGAGTATTCTTGTACCCACTTCTTTGGCAAAGCCCATTTCATGCGTAACAACTACCATAGTCATACCTTCTTCCGCCACTTCTTTCATGACATCCAGCACCTCATGAACCATTTCCGGATCCAGTGCAGAAGTCGGCTCATCGAACAAAAGAACTTTTGGTTTCATCGCAAGCGCTCTCGCAATGGCTACGCGTTGCTGCTGACCTCCTGACAATTGGTTTGGCTTATATTTTGCTTTATCTTCAAGTCCAACTTTGCGAAGTAACTGTATTCCTCTTTCATAGGCTTCTTCTTTCCTTATTCCCCGAACCTTCATGGGAGCCAACATAATATTTTGTATCACTGACATATGTGGAAATAAATTAAATTTTTGAAATACCATTCCTACCTCAGTACGTACAATATTAAGATGCTTTTCTCCATCCAAGGGCATCCCGTCAAAAGTAATAACTCCTGATGTAACGGTTTCCAATCCATTAAGGCATCGTAAAAAAGTGCTTTTTCCCGAACCGGAAGGGCCTATAATGACAACTACTTCATTTTTCTTGATTTTACTACTTATATCTTTTAAAACAGTTAAATTTCCAAACTTTTTACCTATATGCTTTATATCGATAATATATTTTTCTTCATCCATAATTATCTCTTTTCCAGAAATGCTACAATCCTTGAAATCGCCATTGTCATTATTAAATATAAAACTGCTACGGTCATCCAAATTTCAAATGAACCATAGGTTTGTGCAATAATCAATTGACCGCGTCTTGTGAGTTCCTCAAATCCGATAACAGACACCAGAGAAGAATCTTTTAACATTGCAATAAATTCATTTCCCAAAGGCGGTAAAATATTTTTAAATGCTTGTGGCAATATAATGAAACGCATAGTTTGCCACCAGGTGAGGCCCAATGAACGTCCAGCTTCCATTTGTCCCACATCAATGGCTTGAATTCCTGCGCGAAAAATTTCAGAAACGTAAGCACCACTATTTATTCCACAAGCCGCGACTGCTGCGATAAAAGGTTCTACCCGCTGACCGATTGCCATGGGCAATGCAAAGTAAATCAAAAAGATCTGTACCAGCAATGGTGTTCCACGTATACAGTCCGCGTAAACCGCTGCCATTATTCGTAATATTTTAAACTGCGATATACGGGCAATTCCAACAAAGAGACCAATAAAAAAACCTATTGCTACGCTGAATGCAGTAATTTCTATTGTTACCCCCGCACCCATAAGCAGAATTGGCAATGCACGTTGTATAAGTTCAAAATCCATTTAAATATTAACTCCCCTAATATTATTTCGTACATGTATAGATATTTGTATGATTGTATAATTTATCCAAGCAAGCGTCAATAGCCTGTTCATATCCGTTTCGTAAAAGTAAAACCCTTTCAGATTAAAACTAAGACCCCCATTCGGAGGTCTTGGTTATCAGATAAAAATTTCTGGTAAATTCCGGTAAATATTTTTCAGAAATAGTTTAAATCACATTTTAACAATATTGGAGGCTGTCTTTTAAAAGCTGTACGGATTTCTTCTTCCCAAATAAAGCAATCATAGCATATAAGCCAGGGCCATGTGTTTCTCCGGTCAACGCAATTCTTATAGGTTCAAATGCCGCTTTTCCCTTAATTCCGGTTTTCTTCATCAAGAATGAAAAGCACTTTTTAATGGAATCCTCATCAAAGGGATCCAATGCGTCCAATGCATCAGCAAATTGACGGATAAGTACGGCACTGTTTTCCTGTTTCATAATAGAAATCTTTTCTTCATCAGTAATTTTAGGATGTGTCTCAAAAAATATTTTTACATTTTCTGGCGTTTGTGCTCCATAGTACAAATGATCGCGGACGAACCATACAACATCTTTCAGCCACTGTTCCTTTTCTAAAGAAAGCGGCAATGATACATATCCCGCTTCAACAAGAAACGGCAGTGCTACCTGGAAAAGTTCATCAGGCGATAACTTCTTCATATATTGGAAATTAATCCAATTTAATTTTTCGATATCAAATACTGCATCATTAGCAGAAACACGTTTCATTGAAAATTCCGAAATGAGTTCCTCCCGGCTGAAAATTTCCCGTTCACCTTTAGGCGACCAGCCAAGAAGAGCCAGATAATTAACCACTGCATCCGGAAGATATCCCATTTTACGATATTCATCCACAGAAGTCGCTCCGTGACGTTTGCTCATTTTTTTGTGGTCAGATCCGAGAATAAGAGATATATGTCCAAATTTTGGGATTTCATATCCGAGTGCCTGATATATAGCAATTTGACGCGGGGTATTAGATAAATGCTCTTCTGCACGAATAACATGGGTAATTCCCATAGATGCGTCATCAATGACTACCGCAAAATTATAAACGGGGATTCCGTCTGATTTAACAATAATAAAATCACCTACACCAGCTGCTTGAAATTCCACATGCCCGCGAACCATATCATCGAACGCAAATACACCATCTTTAGGAACGCGAAGGCGGATTGCGGGTTTACGTCCCTCCGACTTATATTGTTCGATCTGTTTTTCGGTTAAATGGCTGCAATGGTTATTATATATAGGTGTTTTCCCTTCCTTCAACTGCTCCTTTCTGCTTTCCTCCAATTCATCCGCTGAACAATAGCAATAATAAGCTTTCCCTTCCTCAAGGAGACGCTGAACAGCTGCATTATAAAGTGGAAGTCTTTCTGTCTGTCGATAAGGTCCGTTCTCACCACCTACGTCAATACCTTCATCCCAATACAAACCAAGCCATTTCATCGCTTTTTTTATATTTTCTTCAGATTCTCTTGTGGAACGGGCCAGATCTGTATCTTCAATACGCACTAAAAACTTCCCATTTTGATGACGGGCAACTAACCAGTTAAATAATGCAGATCTTGCTCCGCCGATATGAAATGGACCGGTAGGACTTGGAGCAAAACGGACTTTAAATTCTTTATTCATTATATTCCCTCCTGAATAATATGACTGATGCAAGTGCCGCAATACCTTTCCCGCGGCCAATATCCCCTAATTTTTCATTCGTCGTAGCCTTTATATTGATTTGATTTTTTGAAATATTTAACGCAGCAGACATTATGGCTTTCATTGCTTCTATATACTCGGATATTTTGGGTTTTTCTGCAATAACAGTACTGTCTATATTACCAATCAAATAATTTTGTTTCGTAATGTGCCGACTTACCTGTTTAAGTAATTCCAAACTGCATGCCCCATCAAACCGGACATCACTATCAGGGAAAAAGTGGCCTATATCAGGTAGTCCTGCAGCTCCCAGCAATGCATCCATAATCGCATGAATCAGAACATCCGCATCGGAATGCCCCGATAATCCACCAGAATCAGCAATTTTTATTCCACCCAAAAATAAAGGGCGAGATACCTCAAAACGATGGATGTCATACCCCTCTCCGACTCTGATGTAAGCTGGTATTTTGCTTGGATATATCATATTGCTAAAGCGGTTCCAATCTTCCGTCGTGGTTACTTTAAAAAAGTTCTCGCGTCCGGGAATAATTGTGACCGGAATCTTTACCGCCTCAAATATCGAGGAATCATCTGTTATATTCTTTAATGACTTTATTTGCAATAAGGCTTTTTTGTACAAAGCCGTAAGCACCCCTTGCGGTGTCTGGGCACGATAAAGTTTCGAACGGTCTACCGTTTTCTTCACTTGTTCATCGTTTATCTCCTTCATTGTATCTATACAGGGAAGAGCAAAAATGACGGCTGGATGCGCAGGCCCCAGCTTGTTAAGAATTTGATCTATCGCGTCTCCGCCGACCAATGGACGCGCTCCATCATGAATCAGGAGTTTCTCCGATTTAGAAGATATTTGAGAAATTCCATTGATGACAGAATCTACACGCGTATTTCCACCTTGTCCCCATTTAATCGGAATGGCATGTTTAAATTCTGAAAGAATCTGTTGAAATTGACTTTTTTCAGTATCTTTCACAACAATGACGATTTCATCTAGTAGTTTACTGTCTAAAATATTTTTAAAGGTATACCAGATTAAAGGATGTCCATGCATCTCCATAAGCAGTTTATTTATTGAGCCGCCTATACGGGTTCCCTCTCCCGCCGCTACTAAGATAAGGCTATTCATCATATCCACTCTCTAATTTAGCTTTTGCGAAAATTATTTGTCCGGCTTTTGTTTGCAAGACGGATGCAATAATAACAGGTATTTCCTGTCCGATAAATTGGCTCCCATTTTCGACCACGATCATTGTCCCATCATCTAAAAACGCTACACCTTGTCCTTCTTCCTTGCCATTTTTTACTAATTGGACATACACTTCTTCCCCCGGAATAACAGCCGGTTTTAATGCAATAATAAGTTCATTGATATTTAATACTGCAACCCCTTGTAATTCCGCAACCTTATTTAGATTATAATCATTAGTAATAATTTTATAGCCATGAGTTCTCGCTAGTTTTACTAATTTAGAATCAACTTCATTAATCTCCTCAAAATCTTCCGTCAAAATAATCAGTTCATCTTTGCTTTTCTTCTTTATCTGATTAAGAATATCCAATCCCCGACGTCCGCGATTTCTTTTCAATACATCTGCTGAATCAGCAATTTTCTGTAATTCTTCCAGCACAAAAACAGGAACGATGATTGGCCCCTCTAAAAAACCAGACTGATAAATATTCAAAATACGTCCATCAATAATAATATTCGTATCAAGCAGTTTCCCTACTTTTTTCTTTTTCTGTTTTGTACCAGATTCTGCCTTGAAATGAAACCATCCTGCAATTTCGGCCTTTTTGGAAATTGTCAGGTGCATTCCGATATATCCCAAAATTATACTGAGAGCCACAGATACATAAGGACCTATATATGGAATACTGCCAAACGCCAATCCAACTAAATTAGCTATAATAAGCCCTGCAAATAATCCTAAAGTACCAATTATAAGATCCTGTGTCGATATAAGCAGCAGTGATTTTTCGACTCGGGATGTAAAGGCAAACAAACTGCTAATCAAATAGCCCGAAATGACTCGTCCTACAAGTGCACCTAAAATTCCGCCTATCAGCATGACACCCAATGATAAAATTGTAATTCCCAAAATTGTCTCGGTCAAAACGTTTTTAGGAATGACTGCGGTAAGCAACGGTTCCGTCTGGGTAGACAACACTATTCCCAATACAGAAAAAAGCAGAATAAATATGGCCTTTAATACTTTTTCCGGCATATTATAAATTCCTCTTTAGTTTCCATAAAATGATTTCTGAAATACTACATTTACACATTTTAATTATAATAGCACAATCATAACGGATTGAAAAACAAACCTTTCTCTTATCTCACACCTGTGATTTAAAAAAATGGATCGCCTCTTCCAAATGATTTATAAATACCACATGCGAGAGTAATTCCTCCCGGTGATTATCTTTAAAATAGTTTTCAGCCTCTTCCTGATTCCTCGCAGGGAGGACAAATTCAGTAAAATTCATTTTAACCGCCTCTTTGAGTCGTAAGCTTAACTTAGAAACAGGGAGGATTTCACCGGTTAATCCAATTTCACCTAAAGCCATACAGAATTTTTTCAAAGGTATATCATACTTTACGGAAAATAATGCCAGTGCTACTGATAAATCCGCTGCTGTTTCTTTTAATTTATAGCCACCTGCCACATTGAGATATACATCATCAGCAGAAAATGGAATTTTCCCCTTTTTTTCCAGTACGGCAAGTAAAATAACCAATCTATTAAAATCGTAACCAGATGCAATTCTACGCGGAACTGCCAGTACGGAATGGACTGTAAGTGCCTGTACCTCAATCAAGATTGGACGTAAGCCTTCCATGCAGGCAGCAACTGTACTTCCAGATACAGGAGCTTCTTGTATTCCTTTTAGAAGATACTTAGACGGATCATCAATCCCTTTCAATCCTTTCCGCCCCATTACAAAGAGTCCTGATTCAGATGTAGAACCAAATCGATTTTTCACAGTACGAAGCACACGAAATTGATAGTTTCTATCTCCTTCCAAATAAAAAACCACATCTACCATATGTTCTAATATACGCGGACCCGCAATATTTCCCTCTTTTGTAACGTGCCCGATAATCATTACGATAATCCCTGATTCTTTAGCCATCTTTACAAGTATTGCTGTGCAGTCCCTGATTTGTGTCGGACTCCCCATTGCTGAAGAACTGTTAGGAAGATAAGTGGTTTGTATAGAATCAATAATAACCATATCCGGATGTAGTTTATCTACCTCGGCAAGAATTGTTTCTAAATTGCTTTCAGCAAAAACAAAACATTCCTCTGTATTTACAGAAAGCCGTTCTGCTCTCATTTTAATCTGTATATCTGATTCCTCACCACTGCAATATAGTACAGTTTTTCCCATCTTTGTAAATGAATCACATATTTGTAAAATAAGAGTTGATTTTCCGATTCCCGGTTCTCCACCCCAAAGAATAACGGAATCGGAGACTATACCGCCTCCTAATGGACGATCTAATTCTGTTATTCCCAATTTCACTCTATCTGTATCTTTTATTTCTATATCAGTTAAACTGGTAGGTTCTTTTCCGGATTGAAAAGATAACGTTCGTATGCTTTTGGGAATACTTTCTTCTATTTTTTCCTCTAATGAATTCCATTCTCCACAATTGGGGCATTTACCCATCCACTTAGGCGTTTCTGCTCCACAATTATGACATATAAACTTTGTCTTGGTTTTTGAGTTCATATTCGTCAATCTCTCCCGCAATATAAAATGGACATAGAGATCGTCCCTATGCCCATTATACTACTTTTTACCGATAAGCCTTAGTCTGCATTAAACACCAGATTGTTTTTTTCACCAACATCTACATGGATGGTACTCTTCCCTTTCAGCTTTCCTGATAATAATAATTCAGAGATTTCATCTTCCACTTCTTTTTGAATAGTTCTTTTCAAAGGCCGTGCACCATATTCAAAATCAGAACCGTCTGCAATCAAATGATTGCGAGCTTTTTCAGAAACATCCATTTTCAAATGAAGATGTTCCAATTTCTTTTCAACTGCTTTTAAAAGGAGTTTTGCGATTTCTGATAGATTTTCTGTAGTCAGCGGATGGAAAACGATAATCTCATCAATCCTGTTAATAAATTCAGGTCGAAAAGTATGTTTGACCTGATCTAAAATCATGGCTTTTGCACTTTCAAAATCTTTCTTGTCTTCATTCTTATCAATAAAGCCCAATTTCTTCTCTTTGCCGCGTAACAATCCTGATCCAAGATTACTTGTCATAATAATGACACAGTTTGTAAAATCAACGGTACGTCCCTGCCCATCTGTTAAGCGTCCATCATCAAGTACCTGTAGTAAGATATTAAAGAAATCTGCATGTGCTTTTTCCACTTCATCAAAAAGAATGACACTATATGGATTCCTGCGAACGGCATCCGTTAATTGCCCGCCCTCTTCATATCCTACATATCCTGGAGGTGCCCCAACAAGGCGCGATACTTCATGTTTCTCCATATACTCAGACATATCAAAGCGAAGCATATTCTTCTCACTGCCAAACATAGTTTCTGCCAACGCCCTTGCCAATTCTGTCTTACCAACACCAGTAGAACCAAGAAACAGAAACGAACCAATAGGTCTTTTCGGATCTTTCATCCCTGCTCTGGCGCGCCGGATTGCCTTGGCAACAGCAGTTACGGCATCTTCCTGCCCAATAACACGTTTATGAAGTTCTTCTTCCAAATGAAGCAGACGTTCAGAATCCTTCTGTTTCAGATTCTGAAGGGGGACACCTGTCCACTTGGCAACCACCTCAGCTACGTCTTCTTCTGTAACAACTAAATGCTCATGATCACCGCCTTTCCATTCTCCCTTCATCTTTTCAATTTGTCCGGATAGCTCTTTTGCCTGATCCCTTAATATGGCAGCGCGTTCAAAATTTTGAGCAGATATGGCGGCTTCCTTCTCTTTCTGGACAGAGGCAAGATCCTCCTCCTTTTTTTTCAAATCGTCCGGTGTAGAAGAAGCCTCCATACGAACCTTAGCTGCGGCTTCATCAATAACATCAATTGCTTTATCCGGCTGGAAACGATCGGTAATATAACGAGAAGATAACTCTACCGCTTTTTTGATAGCCTCATCCGTAATTTTTGCTTTATGGAATGCTTCATATCTATCGCGAAGTCCCATTAATATATCAATAGTATCCTTAGGAGTAGGTTCTCCCACTTTTACAGGCTGGAAGCGGCGTTCAAGAGCTGCATCTTTCTCAATATATTTCTTATATTCTTTCAATGTTGTCGCGCCAATGCATCTAATCTCTCCTCTGGCAAGGGCAGGTTTCATAATATTAGCAGCATCCATGGAACCTTCCCCTGCACCGGCACCTACAAGAGTATGTAATTCATCAATAAACAGAATCCAGTTCTCATGTTTCTTTACTTCTTCCAAGACTTTTTTTAACCGCTCTTCAAATTCCCCTCTATACTTTGTTCCCGCTACCACGGAAGACATATTTAAAGAAATGATTCTACAGTTTTTTAAAATTTCGGGAACGTCATTATTGATAATTCGCTGTGCTAAACCTTCTGCAATCGCAGTTTTCCCCACGCCCGGTTCGCCAATAAGAACCGGATTGTTTTTATTTCTCCGTGAGAGAATTTGAATAACTCGGTTAATTTCAGTCTGACGCCCAACAACAGGATCGATTTTTCCCTGTTTTGCCCTTTCATTCAAATCAACAGCAAATTCTCCCAAGTCGCCAAGATTTTCATTCTTTTCACTATCATTTTCTTCCGACATAAATTGTTCAAAAGCACGCTTCAATTTACCTCCTGTTACATTGAACTGCTCCAATATGCGGATCGCCAATCCGCCGCCTTCATGAATAATGGCCAGCAATAAGTGTTCTGTTCCGACATAATTATTGCCAAGTTCATTGGCCTCTTCGACAGCCATTTCAAGAACCCGCTTTGTACGAGGTGCTATATAAAGGTCCGTATTTCTGAAAAAAACTGAATCGTTATACACCTGCAGGAATTCTTCCAGTGCTGTTACTGTAAGTCCCAACGAATTTAAAATCTTTCCGCCCACACTGTCTTTTTCATTTGAAATACCTATTAAAAGATGTTCTGTCCCTACATATTCACTACCAAGCTTAGAGGCTTCCTCTGCAGCAAACTTCCATGCATTCTTTACGCTGTCTGTGTACCTATTTTCCATCCAAATTCCCTCCTTACATGTTTGATTATCATAATTTTTCTTTTAAATTCCATTTTGTGCTTTATATGCCTGTATTTGATCACGCAGCTTAGCCGCCTGCTCAAAATCTTCCGAATTTATAGCTGATTTTAATTGTTTTTCATATTCAGCCAGCTTTTCGTCTTTTATTGACTCTTCCTTTAAGCCCGGTTCATTTTTGGTCAGATTATGACTGAACAAGGGTCTGAGTTCTTCTCTAAAAGATTTATAATCCTGGTTTCCATGAAACAGTCCCTTTGACAGATTTAATCCATCAGATGCTACTTTTCTGACATCACAAATGCTCCCATTATTATCTTTATAAAAATGTGGAAATATATCAAATAATCTTTTTCCTAAAATAGAAGGCATTGAATAATTCAATAAGTTTTCAGTTTGCTTGAAACGTTCTCCTTTTGCACATTCATTGCAAAGATGTAATTCACTTTTTTTACCATTAATAATTCTTACCAAATGTACATTGGCTGCTCTTCCATGACAATGTTCACAAAACATTTTATTCTCCTTTCAAAGTCCACTCTGTCTGATGTATTATAGTTCTTACAGCATCTTGCCGATCTTCCGGCGGACAAAATTCAAGCATTGTCCGCATTAATACTTTAATCATGTGATATTCACGGCGTGAAATGATATTATATTTCAGAAGCATATTAAAATATCCTTCAAAATTGCTTTCAACCAATTCTATATCATTTTTATCAGTTTCCCCTTTTTTTTCAGAGACCGTATGCGAGACTATTTCGTGATCTTTTTCCGCTACACCTCGCATGGAAATTTTAATGTATCCGCCGCTTCCTCGTCTTGACTCTACCATGAATCGATTATCTGATGAAAATCGTGTATTGATTACATATGTCACCTGTGACGGGGCACATTCCAAAAGATCAGCCACATCCTTACGCCGTAAAAGTAATTCATCAGAAGACTGCTTTCCCAACCTTTCTAATATAAATTGTTCAATTCTATCCGCTAAAATGGAATTTGTCATTTGATGATAGGCTCCTTTTCTTTTTACCAAATCTATTTTATTACTCAAAAGTCAAAAAGTCAATATGTTAAATAGTAAAAGCCACATGGAAAAAGGATATTTCTTTCATGTGGCTTTTAAAAAGCTAAAAATCAGAAATTCTTAAATTTTGCAAAACACTGGTAATCACTGATCCTTGAAAACCCCGACGATATAATATGCCCGCAGCTCTTCTATAATTATGCTTTAAAGCTGGTAAAACTTTCACTTTATTTTTCATAATGATAAGTGCAGCCGCATATTCTTCATCAAAAGTCAAATGTCGGTCTATGGAAAGGCCTCGCAATTTCATTTTTTTATGAATATAAACATCTCCATAAGCATTCTTGCTCTTATATAAGTTAAACAAATCTTCAGCAAGATCCAAATCATTTACATATCCATAGTGTAAAAGTTTCGATAAAGCTTCTTCTATCTCCCGCAAAGGATATTCCCTGTCTTTTAATTTTTTACGCAATTCATAAGTACTCTGTCCACGATACTTCAGTAAATGCAAGGCCGCTTCATACGCTGTTTTACTCTTTTGCATCTTTATTTTTTGCAATAACATCCACATTAAATTTTTCCGGTTCTACCACCAGAGTATCCCTAATAATCTTATCAATTTCCGCAGCGATTTCCTGATTTTCTCTTAAAAAAGCCTTTGCTGCCTCACGGCCCTGACTTATACGATTTCCTTTATAGGAGTACCATGCCCCGCTCTTTTGAATAATATCCATATTAGTTGCGAGATCCAGTAACGTTCCTTCTTTTGAGATACCTTCTCCATACATCACATCAAACTCAGCTGTTTTAAAAGGCGGAGCCACTTTATTCTTTACAACTTTGGCACGAGTACGGTTTCCCACCACATCTGTCCCATTTTTTATAGCTTCACCGCGACGGATTTCTACCCGTATAGAAGAATAAAACTTAAGCGCTCTGCCACCAGTAGTGGTTTCAGGATTACCAAACATAATACCAACCTTCTCACGAATCTGATTGATAAATATCACGATGGTCCTGGATTTACTTATAATCCCGGTTAATTTTCTAAGCGCTTTGCTCATCAATCTGGCTTGAAGTCCTACAGATTGATCACCTATATCTCCTTCAATTTCCTGTTTCGGAACAAGAGCTGCTACTGAGTCAATAACAATCATATCCACCGCTCCGCTCCGCACCAACTGCTCACAGATACTTAATGCCTGTTCTCCGCTATCCGGCTGAGAAATCAAAAGGCGCTCCGTATCGACACCCAAATGATGAGCATATACGGGATCCAAGGCATGTTCCGCATCAATAAATGCCGCTACACCATTATTTTTTTGTGCTTCAGCAATGGCATGTAATGCTAATGTCGTTTTTCCGGAAGATTCCGGCCCGTAAATTTCTATGACCCTTCCCCGAGGATATCCGCCAACCCCTACTGCAATATCCAGAGCTAATGAACCTGTCGGAATAACCTCTGTATCCAATTTTCCCTTCATATCGCCTAATCGCATAATTGCACCGGCTCCGAACTCACGGGTAATTTGATGCATTGCATTTTCAAGAGCCTTTTGACGTTCTGAGTTCATGTCCGTATTCTGTACTTTTACTGTCATTTTATCCTCCTTTATTTAATTTAATATACTGCAGAACATAATATAATGCCTTATCTGCTGCGCCATAACGGATACTCTCACGATTCCCCATAAAATGTTCTTCATAGACTTTTGTTCCATATTTTCCTGAAACAGCTATAAATACAAGACCAGGACTCTCCCCATGTATTCCATTCCCCGGACCGGCATATCCGGTAGTGGCTACCGACACATCACTATTATAAAGTCGTCTGCTACCTTCGGCCATTTCACCAGCTACACCAGCACTAACAGCAGTATCTCTTTCCAGTGTACTTTTTGAAACACCGAGAATCTCCTCTTTACTATCATTCCAATAAGTAACAGCACTCCCCTTAAAGTAGTCAGAACTTCCGGGCAAATCTGTCATTAACTTTCCAACTATACCACCGGTACATGATTCAGCGGCGCTCATTGTCATTTTATACTGAATCAATAATTCTGCCAAATCACTCCTAATATCAGATTCAACATGATACTCTGATACAGGAAGCCGCTTTTTTATAATCAATAAGAACGGAGTGATCAAATCGTGCGCATTTTGTATAGTACTTCCATGCGCAGTCATACGAAGCGCAATATATCCCGGCCTTGCCAATAAAGCAAATGTCGGATTTTCCTGCGCCTTAATTAGATCCATTATACGGGATTCAATTTCTGTCTCTGTCAACCCTGTTATAGTTACTATAACAGAATAAATAATACCTTGCGGTCCAAAATTACTTTCAAGCCACGGCATCATCTCTTTCTCTGCCATAATTTTCATTTCAAATGGTGGTCCCGGTAAATGAATTAGTGCTTTATGATTTTTAATAGATGCAGATCCATTAGCTGAACCAACATGATTTTCAAATATGCAGGAACCTTCTCCGAACCATGCCTGTCGCGATAGGAGTTTAGAATATACTCGCCTTTCTCGTTCATAATAATCCCTAAGACGGCTATTCTGATCCTCATAATATATATAAGGAATACCTAAAGCTTCTGCCCCGATGCGCTTCGTAATGTCTCCTTGTGTCGCACCCAGCCCGCCGGATGTAATTACTATATCTGCCCGAGACAATGCAATTTCCATAGCATTTCTCATCCGCATAGCATTATCCCCCACCGTAGTCATATAAGCTACTGTAAATCCGTGCTGATTCAGAAAAACCGCCAACCATCTGCTGTTCTCATTATCAATTTCTCCCAGCAGTAATTCTGTGCCGGTAGTAATGATTTCAACAATCATCATATACCTCTATCTGTTGTTATTCTCTCCGCAATCAAATCATATGCGTATCCATCTATAATATGCGCCTTAACAAAGTCACCCGGCCGTAAATCGCCAGGGTGATCTATGTAAACATTACCATCTACCTCAGGTGCTTGGAAAGATGCTCTGCCTTTAGCCTGAAGATTTCCACATCCATCATCTAATAATTCTTCCACCAATACTTCTGTATCAACTCCAATCAGATTCCGATTATTTTCTTCAGAAATTTCTGCTTGAGCCGCCATTAACTCGTGATATCGATTTTCTTTTATTTCTTCTGTAACCTGATCGACCATACGGGCTGCTGGTGTCCCATCTTGTGCTGAATAAGTAAATGCCCCCATATTATCAAATTTCACTGCCTTGATGAATGTAAGCAATTCTTTAAAATCTGCCTCTGTTTCTCCGGGAAACCCAACCATAAGGGTTGTCCGAATTGTTATATACGGTGTGGTATTTCGTAATTTCTTCAATAGCTTTTTGATGCTTTGGGAAGAATCACGTCTATGCATTCGTCTTAATACGGAATCACTTATATGCTGTAAAGGAATATCTACATATTTGCAGATCTTTTCTTCTTTAGTAATTATTTCTAAAAGTTCATCATCAAAATACGTTGGATACAGATAAAACAAACGAATCCATTTCACATTATCAATTTTTACAAGTTCTTTTAATAGCCTTGCAAGTGTTGTTCCATCATTTAAATCTCTGCCATAGAAACTGGAGTCCTGCGCAATTAAATTAAACTCACGGACACCTTCACTGGAAAGCCGTTTGACTTCGTGTACAACAGATGGAATGGAGCGGCTTCTCATCGCGCCACGAACATAGGGAATATAGCAAAACGTGCAACCATTACTGCATCCTTCCGCAATCTTTATATACGCACTGTAAGGTGGAGTCAGCGGCTGCCGCGGAATAAGTTCTTCATGTTCACAGGGAGCGGTATCGAATCTATATATCTTTTTATTGCCATGAATATAGGACTCTTGGACAACTTCTAAAATATGTTGCCATGAATCAGTACCTATAAAAATATCGATTTCCGGTATTTCTTTTCCCAATGCTTCCTTATATTGCTGTGTCAGACACCCGGCAGCGACAAGTCTCTCACAAACTCCCTCCTTTTTATATCTGGCTGCCTGCAAAATGGTCTGAATTGATTCTTCCTTTGCCGGATCAATAAATGTGCATGTGTTGATAATAATGATTTGCGCAGTGCTTAAATCCTCAGTTAATTCATACCCGGCTTTTGCTAAAATACCAACCATCATTTCAGTATCTACCAAATTCTTGGAACATCCTAAGCTAATAACTCCCAATTTACGATTCAATTATGAAATCCTCCTGAAACGAACCTGTTCTATCCATTCATTCAATAGTATTTTTTTCCCCTCATCAACATATTTCTTCTCTAATTCCCAATAATTTAAAGGATTTCCGTTTGTATCAGCAGGCAATGTGCTGTCATTAACATAAATAAAGTAACAACCGTTATCCTGCATGACCTTTTTATAATGCGTAGGCGTCAACAACCAATTCATAAGTTTTTGACCAAGTTCGGGCTCTTTGCTGTCGGCAGAAAGCCCTATACCATATAAATACCAGGAAGTTCCATCCGTAGGGTACATAATTTGTAGAGGAAGATTTTCTTTTTGTGCCCGCATAGCCTCATTATAGCTGGATATCCCGATATCACACTTTCCCATACCTGCCATCCTTGATGGCGTCGAAAGATATTTCCCATATTGTACAATATGGGAGTTCCCCTCAGACAAAAGGTAAAGTGCCTCTGTAATCCCGAAGTGTTCTGCCATAGATAACAGCAAATCTTCCGCCATATCTGCCGCAATAAAATCCGTCATGGACAATCGGATCTGCGGTGAAGTCATTATATTGTTCCAATTATAATTTAGCAGAGAATGTCTGGCCGCAAATTCTTTATTAACAACAAAAACAATCGGATCTAACCAAATTCCCGTCCAAGTCCCCTCGAAATCCTTAAATTGTTCTAAAGCAGTGTCTGTCGATTCTGAAGAATAGGAGCGTAATGCCTTATTCTTTTTCAATTCTTCCAAATTGGTCTGAGATGTTAAAAATATATCAGCCTCGCCAATCCCCTGATGCCCATTACTGCCTAATTGTTCCGCTGTCATACGTATAATTTCTATTTGAAATCCGGTTTCCGCATAAAATTCTTTACCGATTTCATCTAAAATATTGGATTGTAAATCAGTACAAATTTTAATAGTTTGCGCCTTGACTGATGTTTGCTTTTTCAAATCTTCCTGGATTTTTGCATATTGTAAAATTCCCCAAAAAGCAGTAGAAGCTAATATAAGAAATGATATAACCGGTATTAATCTCCGCAAAGGTTGTCGCTCCCTTATTTGATAATATATTATTTATTTCAATTTTCTATTTGATCCGGAAATAACTCTTTTAATTGCCCTTTAGAAACTAAAACCGTTCTCGGTTTTGCACCATCAGCTTTACTTACAATTCCCATTAATTCCATGGTATCCATTAATCTTCCTGCTCTAGTGTAGCCGATTCGAAACCTTCGCTGCAATGCGGAAACAGATGCTCTTTGGGTATCAACCACCCACTCTGACGCTTCTGCCAATAATTCATCTTTCGGCTCCTCTGAATCTGAAGAAACAGCAGGTTCCCACTCTGATAAATCTATTTTTGTCTCATCAGATACTATGACATCCTGCTGGATGCACTGTTCCTTTACATAAGAAACGACAGCCTCCACTTCCTCATCGGAAATAAATGCTCCTTGTATGCGTATAGGATTCGATGCACCGGATGGATTAAAAAGCATATCACCTTTACCTAAAAGTTTTTCTGCGCCTGCTTTATCTAAAATGGTTCTGGAATCCACTTGTGATGAGACAGCAAACGAAATACGGCTGGGGATATTTGCTTTAATTAGGCCTGTAATAACATCCACAGAAGGTCTTTGCGTTGCTACAACAAGATGAATCCCCGCAGCTCTTGCTTTTTGTGCTAATCGACAAATCGCATCTTCCACACTGTCCTTTGCCACCATCATCAAATCTGCCAGCTCATCAATCACAACGACAATGAATGGCATCTTCATTTCAGGATTTTGCTTATTAAATCCATTAATATCACGAACATTTTTTTCCGCAAAAGACCGATAACGGGTTTCCATTTCTGTTACAGCCCAATTTAAGATACCCGCTGCTTTCTTGGGCTCCGTAACGACTTCCGTGCGCAAATGAGGAATCCCATTATATATGGATAGCTCAACCACTTTGGGATCGATCAGGATTAATTTTACATCTTCAGGAAGACTATGATAGAGAATACTGGTAATTATGGTATTGATGCAAACCGACTTTCCGCTTCCGGTTTGCCCGGCAATCAAAAGATGCGGCATTTTAGCCAGATCAGTAATCACTACCTTCCCTGCAATATCTTTTCCCAATGCCACAAGTATCTTTCCTTTCCCTTTTTGAAAAGCATTGCTGGAAAGAACTTCCCGCAATGATACTGCAGCCGTTTTGGCATTAGGAATCTCAATCCCTACTGCAGATTTCCCGGGGATGGGCGCCTCTATTCGGATACTGGTGGCTGCCAGCTGAAGCGCTATATCATCCGACAAACCTTCTATTTTAGATACGCGTACCCCCGGAGCAGGTTCAAGTTCATAACGTGTAACAGCAGGTCCTATACTTACATGAACTATTTTGGCATTTACACCAAAGCTTTTTAATGTTGTCTCAAGACGATTCGCTTTTCCATAAGCATTCGTTTCCAAACTGCCGGAGCTTTCTCCCTCCTTTAAAAGAGACAGAGGTGGAAATGAATAAAAATTATTTTTCTCTGCTTCAGGCATGTCTGCCTTACTATTTATTTTAATATCATTTGTATTTTCTTCGCAGACTTTATGTCCTTCCAGCATATCAATATTATCTTCAGGCAATAAAATCTGTGCATTCTCGGAAACAGTTGGGGCTGTTGCTTCACCACATACAGGTTTCCCTTTTTCATCAGCAGGAGAAAATACATTAACAGGAAGATCTTCCGTATCATCTTTTTTTATATTTTTAATGGTAGGCTTATGGAAAATAAAATCTGTTAAATTATATTGTTCTCCTGCATTTTCCGCCGCATTACGGGCGCTATGATATGCTTCCTGCTTTTCACGTATTCTCGCTTTAACATGACCAATCCTTTTTTCAGTTTGTTCCCCAACCTTTTTAGCACCGTTTGAAACTGACCAATGTGTTAACAGTAAAATATCTATGACAAACAAACCGGTCAAAATGATTGTCGTCCCTATATTTCCCGCTAAAAAACGTATTATGCCCACCGGGATCCCACAAAACATTCCTCCATATGTCATAAAAGAAGCTACTGAAAAGTTACTACCGGCAGGGAGCATATGATGATGATAGCCGGCTAGAATTATCCATACGGCAATTAAAGAAAAAACAAGACGACGTGTCATATTTGGCGCATGTCCTGTCAATACGTATACTGCTCCCGTAAAGATAAGAACAAGGGCCGCCCCAAATGAGGCCACTCCAAAGAGTACATAAAATCCATTCCGCAGCAGATTTCCCACAATTCCCATGCCATAGCCGCCTAAACTGAGACATACAAAGAAACCCAAAAGAATCATAACAATTCCCGTGATTTCAACTCTATTCGTCCCCTGGCCTTTTTTCTTTTCGCGTGCAATATGTACTTTCTTTTTCATCAGTTCGGTAAACCTTCCTACTCCTTATTCATCCTTTTATTCCATCTTTTTACAATCTCCGCTTCTGCACCATTCAATACAGGGCGGTAATACACAGCAGAACAAAGTTCATCAGGCAGATACTGCTGTTTAACCCATCCCCCATATGCATGTGGATATTTATAAGCTATTCCGTATCCCAGCCTGTTCGCTCCATTATAATGTGCATCTTTCAAATGCCGCGGAATAGACCAGTTACTCTTCTTTGCAATATCTGTCATCGCAGCAGAAATACCGACAACCGTACTATTACTTTTAGGAGCAAGAGAAATATATAATACTGCTTCCGCCAAAATAATCTGCGCTTCCGGGAATCCAACCATTTCCGCCGCCTGTGCTGCCGACACTGCCACACGAAGAGCATCGGGATCCGCTAATCCAACATCTTCTGCCGCACAGATTATAATTCTCCGTGAAATAAAAGAGGTTTTTTCTCCCCCTGCAATCATTCTTGCCAGATAGTGAAGAGCTGCCTGGGGATCGCTTCCACGCATGCTCTTAATAAATGCGGAAGCAATATCGTAATGATAATCACCTTTTTTATCATACACGGACATTTGTTCCCCGGCAACCCCCTGTACTTCTTTTTCAGTCAGTACCCCGCCATATGGCAAACTTGTTGTAGCCTGCTCCAATAAGTTTAACGCGATTCTAGTATCACCTGCCGCATATGCAGCAATATTTTTAAGAACTATTTCATCCGCATGATAATCATGCATGCCCAATCCCTTATTTTTATCTGTAAGCGCTTTTTGGAGGATAAGGACGATTGAATCGATGCTAAGCGGTTTAAGATGAATCAATCTTATCCGGGACAGTAACGAACCGTTTAGTTCAAAATAAGGATTTTCCGTAGTTGCTCCAATCAATATGAAAGTCCCATTTTCCACATAAGGCAGTAATAAATCCTGCTGTGCCCTATTAAATCGGTGAACTTCATCGATGAATACAATAGTTCTTCTTCCATAGTACTGCAATTCTTTTTGGGCAGCGGGAACGATGTCGCGAATTTCTTTAGCTCCGCTGGAAGTCGCATTTAATTTTAAAAATTTGAACTTAGTCATCTTTGCAATAACAGATGCAATTGTCGTTTTTCCACATCCGGGCGGCCCAAAGAGAAGAAGAGATGGTACTGTATCTCTTTCTATCATTTTATAAAGGAAAGAGTTTTTCCCTACAGACTCGTCTTGCCCTATGATATCATCAAGTATTTCCGGACGCATTCGATCCGCCAGCGGAGCATATGCGTTTGATTCATCTGATATGTCAAATAATGATTCCATCTTTTCTTCCCCATAAGAATAAGCCGCCAAGTAAACCTTAGCGGCATTGCATTTAATGACCCCACCATGTCGTTTAATGCTGTATTTTGAGTCTGCATAGATGCAGGTGGGTGTCCTCATGACCTGTTCCTTCAGTCCCTGAAGAAGGGCATTGAATCCACAAATCGATTCTGAACTCCCTTTTTAAAGGTGTTGGTTCAAAATATAAAGCGACACGTGCACAGCAGGGTTTTATCTTTAATATTAGTGTAGCAAAAAGTATTCTGTTTTACAAGTTTCTGCCATCATCATACAAGAAACGCATTTGTCTTTTTCTTCAAAATGACAAATGCGTTTTGCAGTAGGTATAAATTAAATTAATAAATTCTTTTCTTTTTTAACATCTACTCTGATATGCAGCTCCTTTAACTGCATATCAACAACTTCTGAAGGTGCCTGTGTCATTTGATCGATAGCACTCTGTGTTTTTGGAAATGCAATAACATCACGGATGGATCCTAAACGAAGCATAAGCATTACAAGCCGATCAAGTCCCAAGGCAATCCCTGCATGCGGCGGCGCACCATAGCGGAAAGCATCCAAAAGGAACCCAAACTTTTCCTGTGCTTCTTCGTGTGTTATCCCAATCGCCTTGAAAACTTTTTCCTGCAGTTCCTCCTGATAAATACGAAGTGAACCGCCACCTGCCTCAACTCCGTTTAAAACCATGTCATAGGCCTTAGCATATACTTTTGAAGGATCAGTAAGCAAGTACTGGACATCTTCATCACGCGGAGCAGTAAAGGGATGATGTTCTGCAACCCAGCGTTTATCCTCTTCGCTGTATTCAAACATCGGGAAATCAGTTACCCAGCGGAAGCAGAATTCATTTTCATCAATGAGATTCATACGGCGCGCCATTTCGAGGCGGAGTTCGCCAAGCGCCTGGGCGACAACTTTTGGCTTATCTGCAATAATGAGAATAAGATCTCCATTTTCCGCTTCACAGAATTTACCAATTTCGCGGATCTTATCTTCTCCGAGAAATTTAGTAATCTGGCATTTCAAGCTGCCATCTTTATTAAGACCGATCCATGCAAGCCCTTTCGCGCCATAATTCCCGACATAATCCACTAAGCCATCCAATTCACGGCGGGGAATTGCGGCGTCCCCCTTCACGGTAATCGCCTTTACAATCCCACCGTTATCAAGTACATTACGGAATACTTTAAAACCGGTGTCTCGAAGTAAATCCGAAATATCATAAAAATGCATATCAAACCTAAGATCCGGCTTATCGGAACCATATAGATTCATGGCATCATCCCAAGTAATACGCTTAAATGGAATCTGAATATCCACATTAAGGACATTTTTAAAAATTCTCTGCATCATATGTTCCATTAAGTCCAAGATAAAATCCTGATCTTCAAAGGATAATTCTATATCCAACTGTGTGAATTCCGGCTGGCGATCTGCACGAAGATCTTCGTCACGAAAACAACGCGCTATCTGAAAATATCTTTCCAATCCGGATACCATGAGAAGCTGTTTAAAAAGCTGCGGTGATTGAGGCAATGCATAAAATTTACCAGGATTAACACGGCTTGGTACCAAATAGTCGCGCGCACCTTCAGGCGTACTTTTGGTTAAGATCGGAGTTTCTACTTCAAGAAAATCGTGTGCATCCAAAAATTGTCTCATTTCGTGAACAATTTTATGGCGCATAATCAAATTCCTTTGCATTTCAGGACGGCGCAAATCAATATAACGATGTTTCAGCCTTACGGTTTCATCTACATCAATTCCATCTTCAACATAAAAAGGAGGTGTCTTAGCTTTATTTAAAACACGCATTTCTGAAACAACCACTTCTATTTTTCCTGTCTGCATTTTAGGATTGACGGTTTCAGGACTTCTTTCTCTAACAATCCCTCTTATCGCCAATACATATTCACTTCTCACATCTTCCGCTTTATGAAACGCGTCTTCTCCATATTGTGGACTCATGACAACCTGTACAATGCCGCTTCTATCCCGTAAATCAATAAAAATCAATCCACCATGATCCCGACGGGTATTTACCCATCCTGCCAAGGTTAATTCTTTTCCGCAATCCTTTTCTGTAACTCTGCCGCATCCGCAGGATCTGTGCATACCTGCCATTGTTTCCATATTTGAGCACCTCTTTAAAACGTTAATAATATAAAATATTTTGCAGTTATTTACTGTCTGCTCGACCCTGTAATGAAATCAGATACTTTGAGAAATGGAATATCCTGCTGCTTTCCGTTTTCCATGTTTTTTACGGCAGCTTCTTTTTTCTCCATCTCATTAGCACCGATAATTACTGTATATTCCGCATTATTTTTACCGGCTTGTTTCATTTGTCCTTTTATACTGCGATCCTGCAAATCAATTTCCGCAATAACACCTTTGTCACGAAGGTGTTGCTGTATCTTGATGCCTTCCACAACAGCATCTTCCCCTAGTGTCACAATATATACTTTCTTGCGATTTGCCGGTTCTGGAATCAGTTTTTGCATTTCCAGCGCAAGCAACAGTCTTTCAAGGCCCACAGCAAATCCTATTCCTGGTGTCGATGGACCACCCACATCCTCTACCAATCCATCATAACGACCACCGCCACATATCGCACTTTGGGCTCCCAATGGCGGATACTGAATTTCAAACGCAGTATTTGTATAATAGTCAAGCCCCCGCACTAAACGGGAATCAACTAAATAAGGGATCTCCAATGCTGCCAGATATCGTTTTACCGCCTCGAATTTTTTCTCGCACTCATCACAAAGATAATCTGTTATTTTCGGTGCACCAGCAGAGGCACGTCGGCAGCTATCTTCTTTGCAATCCAAGATGCGGAGTGGATTTTTATGAAGGCGAGCCTGGCAGTCATCACAAAGCTGATCTTCCTTTTCTTCAAAAAACTCTATTAATTTCTGTCTATATATGGGCCTGCATTTATAGTCTCCAATAGAATTAATATGAAGTTCCAATTCTTTAAGCCCGAGCGTTTTAAACAGCGTATAAGCGAGGTTTATTACTTCCGCATCTGCTGCTGGGGACGATGCTCCAAGAACTTCCACTCCAAACTGGTGGAATTCTCTATATCGCCCTGCCTGCGGACGATCATACCTGAACATTGATCCAATGTAAAACAGCTTATGTACCTGCTGATCTCCATACAATTTATGTTCAAGATAGGACCTGACTACGGCTGCGGTGTTCTCCGGCCGCAACGTAATTGATCGTCCTCCCCGGTCTTCAAACGTATACATTTCCTTTGCTACCACATCCGTAGTATCACCAATCCCACGAAGAAATAACTTTGTATCCTCAAACATAGGAGTTCTAATTTCACTATACCCATAGAGAGCACATAATTCCTTAATAACGGATTCTACATGATTCCATTTATAGATGTTATCAGGCAGAATATCCTGTGTACCTCTTAATGCCTGCAAGATCCTCAACACCTCTTTATTCTCATAAAAGAATACTTATCAAGTAATGCCTCAAAATTCAAATGGGCATTAACGCAATAATTCTAACATTATATATATATATACGCAAATAAATCATTTATCAGTTTTATCATTTCTTTCACAATCAGCGCAGTAGCCATAAAATTTTAACTGATAATCGACAATAGCAAATCCATTTCCTTTCTTTATTTTTTCTTTCATTTTATTCATAAAATCATAGGAAAACTCAATCACTTTTCCGCATTTAAGACAAATTAAATGATAATGCGAATGTGCCAAATTGTGGTCATTTAATTCATAACGACTTCTGCCATCACCAAAGTCCAATTTTTTTAAGAGCTCAAGTGATGTAAACAATTCAAGCGAACGATATACGGTTGCAAGCCCTATTTCCGGATTGTTATCCCGAACAAATTCATATACATCTTCCGCACACATATGGTTTTCTTTGCTTTCGAGGAATGCCTGTAAAATAACCTGGCGCTGTGTCGTAAACTTATATTTATGTTCACGAATCTTTTTCTTTAACGTATTCATTACTGCTGATTTTTTCATTTTACCCTCCATTAGCGCAAGACTTTATATCTATCGTAATACCACATATGGCGTAATAATATTTGAAGAACTGCCACCGCAGGGACGGCTATCATCATCCCCAATATTCCTTTTAGGCTTCCGCCGATAAGCACTCCTGCGATAATTGCCACTGGGTGAACTTCAATAATCGATCCCATAAGTTTCGGCATAATAAAATGAGAATCTAACTGTTGTACAACCACATAGAAAATAATAACTTGAATCATAACACTGCTTCCCTGCAAAAGACCGAGAAGTATAGGCGGGACAGCCCCAATAATTGGACCTATGATTGGCACCATCTCCACAACCCCGGCAAGAAGTCCAATAACCAATGGATATGGAATATCCATAATCCACATTCCAATAAAAACAAGGAACGCCATGAGTACCGACAGTAGAAGTTGTCCATGTATGTATGCTTTTAAAACAAAATGAATTTCCTTAAACAAGTTCTTTATGTGTGCATGATACCTTTCCGGAAAAAGTTCAGCAAACTTATTGGAAAACGTTCTCCCCTTCTTCATCATGTAAAAAGTAATAAAAGGTACAACAATCAATTCAATTACTGTACTGGCAAAAGAAAATATTGCTGACAAACTGAATTGTGCAAGTCTCAATGTATATTCCCCTATCTCTTGAATCATTTTTGCAATGAAACCTTGCGCCTCCGCAGGAAGCAAACTCAAATGATAAGCTGCTTCCAACTCGGGAATTGCTGACTGCAATGCAGAGAATGTAGCAGGAATACTTCTTGTAAACGCTCTTAACTCCGTGATGAATGGTACAAAAATATGAATTGCAATCAGATATATAATTCCGATAAATATACCAAAAGATATAATAATCGGAATATCATAAGGGATATTCTTTATCCCGGTCATATTTATCCATTTATATAATTTTTGAGCAAGCGGTGTAAGCAAAATAGATAGGATAAGAGATATTCCGAACGGGAAAAAAATAATCGGCGCTGAAAGCGCAAGTAATATAAAAAATAAAGTTATGGAAACACGCATCCAAAATTCTGCGGTTCTTTTCATCATCAACCTCCGACCAAAAACGGGTTATGTTTTTTCTCATATCCAATGCTTGTTGCCTCCCCATGTCCAGGCAAAACAATTACTTCATCGGATAATGAAAAAAGATTTTTTCTAATGGTCTGCAAAAGCCTTTTTATATCTCCACCGGGAAAGTCCGTACGTCCAATAGATTCTCGAAAAAGGGAATCTCCGGTAAAAACAACCTTTTCCTTTTCCATGTAAAAAGAAATTCCTCCGGGAGTATGTCCCGATGTATCCAACACGGTAAAATCAAGTTTTCCTACTTTTATATGCTCTCTATAACTTACCCAATAATCTGCTGCTTTACAAATCGTTGGCTGAGGGAATGAATCAGAAAGATTCTTTTTAGGATCCGATAAATACTCTTTATCATTGATATTCATATATACACGGGCTTCTTTATAAACTCCTTTTAACTTGTTAAGTCCGGCCATGTGGTCTACATGTCCATGTGTCAGAAAGATTCCTTTAACATTCACTTTTAGCTGAGCTACTGCACGAATAATATTTTCAGGAGTAAAGGAGGGGTCAATTATGACAGCATCCATTGTATTTTCATCATATATGATATATGTATTGGTCATAAAGGGACCGAGGACAAGATAGGTTATTTTCATGCAAATTCCCTCCCAAATTGAAGTTGTGATAAGTGTCAAAAAAGTTTTTTCGAATCAAGAAGCAAAGTAACCGGACCGTCATTTTCAAGTGCTACCTGCATATATGTCTGAAAATTTCCGGTTTCTACTTTTATTCCTTCTATCCTGCAGCTCCGCACCACATGTTCATAAAGCCTACTCGCCTGTTTTGGAAGTTCCGCCTCAGTAAAACTTGGCCGACGCCCATGTCTGGAATCTCCATATAAGGTAAACTGTGACACAATCATAAGCGCTCCTTTCGTATCCAAAAGCGACAGGTTCATCTTATTATTTTCATCCTCAAAAATTCTTAAATGCAGTATCTTATCAGATATATATAATGCATCTTCTTCCGTATCTCCACGCTTAATACCCAGCAAGGCAACCAGCCCCTTACCTATTTCTCCACACACCTTCCCTTCAGAAAGTACTCTGCACCAATTACATCTTTGAATAACAGATCTCATATTATCCTCCACGAGAAGAACGCATACGATGAACTGAATGAACACCTTTTATACGACGTATTTTTGTCATGATAAATTCCAATTGTTGCAAATCTTTAATCTGTATTCCCAAATTCATTCCAGCCATCCCTGTATTCTCAACTTTTACATTAGCTGTAGAAACAGAAAGCTTCAGTTCCATTAATACCGCCAAAATATCGGCCATTAAACCGGTCCGATCATAGGCAATAACTTCAATCGTAACTAAAAACATACCGCTGGTTTCCTGTTCCCATTCTACTTCAATGGTTCTGTCTTTGTCCGAAAGATTAATTGCATTAGGGCAATCTGTACGATGAACAGATACTCCTCTGCCGCGTGTAACATAACCAATGATTTCATCACCGGGAACAGGATTACAACACTTGGATAAATGAACTACCAATCCATCTTCTCCCTTTACAAGAATTCCATTGCTTACCCTTTTTTTTAGGCTCCGCATTCTTAAGTTTTCAAAATCTTTTGAAGTCTTTAACCCGGTGATTTTCTGTTCATTAAGATCTTTTTTATAAAGATCAATCAATTTAAGTACGATAGTCTTTACTGAAAGGCCACCATATCCCGCAGCAGCAAAAAGATCATCCTTTGAAATATTGTTAAAATATTTCCGCACATCATCCAGGTGATTCTTAGACGTAATTTCTTTCCATCTATATCCTTGCCGTTCTGTTTCCGCTATAAGAAGTTCCTGCCCATGTGTTATATTTTCAGGTCTGTATTCTTTCTTGAACCAGCTTCGGATTTTGGCTTTACACTCGGTCGAGCCTACCATATTAATCCAATCATAACTTGGTTTTCCGGTTTTTGCTGTAATCACTGAAACGATATCCCCATTTTTTAATTTGGTATCAAGCGGAACAATTTTATTATTAACTTTTGCCCCTACACAGTGATTCCCGACTTCTGTATGAATACGATAGGCAAAATCAATAGGAATAGATCCTTTAGGCAAATTAATAACATCACCCTTGGGAGTAAAAACAAAAACCTCATCAGAAAATACATCTAACTTTAAAGCGTTTAAAAACTCTTTTGAATTGGAAGTATCTTGCCATTCCAAAAGCCGACGAAGCCAACTGATTTTTTGGTCAAAATCTTTTGTCCCGGCTTTATTCCCTTCTTTATATCTCCAATGGGCGGCTACACCATATTCTGAAATATGATGCATTTCCCAAGTACGGATTTGTATTTCGACAGGCTGTCCTTTTGTACCGATTACAGTTGTATGAAGAGATTGGTACATATTGGGCTTAGGTACAGCGATATAATCCTTAAACCGATTAGGCAATGGTTTCCAAAGGGAGTGCGCAATTCCAAGAACCGCATAACACTGAGGAATTGTATTTACGATTACACGCACTGCATATAAATCATAAATTTGAGATAAATCTTTATTATCTCGTTTCATTTTTTTATAAATACTATAAAAATGTTTGGGACGACCGGTAATAGTCGCTTTAATGCCCGCATCATTTATACTTTGATGAAGCACTTCCATAGTGTCATTTACGATTTCTTCACGAGCTTTGCGTTTCTGCCGCATTTGTCGGACAAGATCATAATACTCCTCAGTATGAAGATAATGAAAGCATAAATCTTCCAGCTCCCATTTGATATTATAAATACCCAGGCGATGGGCTAAAGGGGCATATATCTCCATGGTTTCTTTTGCGATGCGTATCTGTTTTTCACGTCTAAAAATTCCAAGTGTACGCATATTATGAAGACGATCGGCTAATTTTATAACTACTACACGAATATCCTGCGCCATAGCCAAAAACATTTTTCGAAAATTTTCCGTCTGCTGATCTTCTTTGTCTTTATAATGGAACTGTGACAATTTTGTAATCCCATCCACTATAAAAGCAACTTCATCCCCAAAAATACGGCGGATGTCTTCCAGCGTATACGCAGTATCTTCTACTACATCATGAAGAAGAGCTGCAATAATCCCTTGTGCATCAATTTCCAACTCTGCCAGAATATATGCCACTGCTAACGGATGAATAATATATGGTTCTCCAGTAGCGCGAATCTGTCCTTCATGTGCCTTTTGCGCGATTTCAAACGCATGCCGGATGGTTTCCATGCTTTGAGTTTCATGAATATATGTCTTTAATTTCTCCATCAATTTGTTATATTCATGGCTCGTTTCAATCGAAAAATCTTTTTTACCTGATTCAATCTTTATATATTCATCCTGATGAATTAAAAACTCAGCTAAGGTTGACGCTGATGCGTCAGTACGAAGTGACTCTTCATTCAAATTGCGCGACAAAATATCTTGATGGTCAACTATATTCGTAATAGCCTGCTTAAGAGTCCCTCTTCTATCACTCACGTAATCCCAACTCCTTATTTTCTATATTTTCTATAAATAGACGATGATAATAAATCAAGTTTTTTATTTATAACCTTTCTCTGGTAATAGCCAACGCCATTCCTATTGAAACGATATAGTATATTCAACTCTTCAAACACTGACAAGGCGGTACATAAACACTGCCTGCTATATTTCCCCTCAAAAGACCGTTTTAATCTGTTTTGTATCTCAAATACAGCCACAGATTTACTATTAGGAATCAATTCTCTTAGACGAACAAACACATCGATCAGAAAATCTCTGGTTAAAAAATAGTCTTTTACCGGTCTGATATCTTTACAGATCAACTGGACATGTTCACCGTACCAATCATGAATTTCCGGTTCATATACAATATCTACAATATCTCCCGGGCAACAGGGGTCTTTATCTCCTATCCCCCAAAAAATAGCTTCTACTGGTTCACGATTTTGTGATAATCTGCACTTAAAATGTTTACGATCATTTCCTATTCGTCGGGCAGTTTCCACAAAAACCCTGAAACTGGCAAACAGAGGCTTAGGATTATCGCTGCCATAAGGTTCTAACAAATCTAATGAGCGAATAAATTCTATATTTACTTCATCCAAAGGTAAAGATTCTTCTAATTCCAGTACAGGTATCCTGTCATCCACAGTTATAATCCCTTTTGCGTAATCATTAATCCGCTTCCTAAACTCGGAAATTCTCTCTGCAGGAATGCTGAAACCTGCTGCCATTTTATGCCCACCATACTGGATAAGAAATCCTGCCATTTTTTCCAAAGCCTCATGTATATTAAAAGCGGAAATGCTTCTGCAAGACCCCTTTCCAACTCCATTCCTGACTGTTATAACCAATACTGGACGATGATATAACTCAAGTATACGCGATGCTACAATTCCTATAACACCGGGATGCCAGTCTTTTCCGTCAATAACAAGTACCAGATCATCTTGAATTTGCAGTTCAGCAATCCGCTGCAACGCCTCTTCATAAATCTCACGTTCAATATGCTGCCGCTCGATATTGGTGTCACATAATATCTGTGCAAGTGCTTCAGCCTCCTCCCCAGACTCAGTAGTCATCAATTCCACACCATATTTCGCATGAGTAATACGACCGGCTGCATTCAATCGTGGTGCAAGCCCAAAAGAAATGTAATCCGCATGAAGAATTTCTTTCGTATCTTCATTCACAAGACCGGTAATACGGAGAAGTGCCGATAAACCCTTTATAGGAGTCAAAAGAAAACGTGCCATACCTTCTTTGACAAGTATCCGATTTTCCCCTGTTAAAGATACCACATCCGCAATAGTCCCCAACGCTACCAATTCTATATTTTCCTTATAATCTTCATTATATAATTCTTTATAAATACCGCGGCAAAGAGTGAATGCTACTCCGCATCCAGCTAACTCCTTATATGGATAAGGACAGTCCTCCTGATGTGGATTCAATACAGCTACACAATCAGGCAATACCTTTGGCGGCTGATGATGATCCGTGATGATAATATCCAAAGACTGTGGCGCTTCTGCCACTAAATCTGCAGAACTAATACCGCAGTCTACAGTAATTAAAAGAGAAACTCCTTCTTTGGACAATTTGTTTATAGCGTCACGGTTTAAACCGTAGCCTTCTTCCTCGCGCAACGGAATATAAAAATTTACATCTGCCCCCAATTTTCGCAGGCATCTTACACAAATAGATGTAGACGTAATACCGTCAACATCATAGTCCCCATAAATAACTATTTTTTCTTTTAAATCAATTGCTTGAATAATGCGTCTAACTGCTTGCTGCATGCCTTTCATAAGAAAAGGATCAGACAGATTGTCTAATGTATCATATAAAAAATGCGTTAATTTCTCTTCCGTGGAAATACCGCGACGCATCATAATACGCGCAGTACCCTCAGGTATATTATTTAAATTGAAAAAGTCAGGGACAGCAACCTTCTCTTCTGATGATGCCCCACGAAATACCCAACGAGGTTTTATTTTCTCTGGTGTCATAATATATCCCCAAATTCATTTATTTTCATTATTCTATCATTTTTTATTCTCATTTTCTATATTATATTATCATTATCAAAAAAGAGATTCCCATAGAATAGTTCTAAAAAGCAAGAACTGCCGTTAATGTTTTACGTTTCACTGTAAATAAAATATCTCCCTGAATATTGTATAAATTCAAGGAGACATTGATTTGTTTATTCTATGGATGAATATATCAATTCCAGACCTCTTTCATGATATTCTTATACTCCTGATTCAGATGATCCACAATAACATCCAAAACTACACGTACAACTTCCGGATCAAAACTTTCATTTGTACTTGGCAGACAAGCATCTAGAAATACAGCACCATTCTCCGCAACCACATACTTAAATACTTTATAACTTCTGTTCAATCCATTCAGATATTCGCCAAACTTAACATGATTGTCTTCTTTAACAAGTCCTGCACCAACCTGCACACGAATAATCGTATAAATCGTACTGTCAGTAATAATTATAACCGGCAGTGTCTGTCCCTCCACCTGAATATTAGATTGGAACACAATTGTATCCGCTTCATCATTAGATGCATCTCGACGGAAAAAAGTAAGCTTATTATCATCCAAATATTTCTGGAATTTTGCCGCCTTTAGATTTACTCTTTTTTCTTCTGCCATTTCAAAATCCTCCATAACTAAGAATTCAAACTTTTAACTCTCTTTCATTTTATACTGTACATACATTTTTTTCTACCGTAAATCTTTAACTCACATATAGTATACTGAATATATTCCAAATATATTCTCCAAAGAGGTCTCAGATGAACCACTATGATTATATGTCCTTAGCGATGCAGGAAGCAAAAAAGGCTCTCACTTCCAGAGAAATCCCTATCGGTGCCATAATAGTTTTGCATGACTCTGTGATTGCTGCTGCGCACAATCAATGTGAAAACAGGAGCGATCCCACTGCCCATGCAGAGATACTTGCCATAAAAAAAGCTTCTGCGATATTAGGAAACTGGCGTTTGACTGGATGTAGCCTTTATGTTACCATAGAGCCATGTCCAATGTGTGCCGGAGCAGCGGTAAATGCTCATCTTTCCTCGATTATCTATGGTGCACCCAATCCGTGGTATGGAGGAATTGATTCCAAATTTCGTATTGTGCAAAATCCCTTTAACCATGCGGTTTCAGTAATCCGCGGAGTTTGCCAAAGTGAATGTCAACAATTAATGGATGAATTTTTCGATGATAAACGTCATTTATCCATGTGATAATTGTATTATGGAGCGGTATCGAAGTGGTCATAACGAGGCTGACTCGAAATCAGTTGTACAGCAATGTACCGTGGGTTCGAATCCCACCCGCTCCGCCATAAAGAGTTTCTTTCTATGAGAGTAGCTCTTTTTTATTTTATATATTTTTTTACATATACATAGTACTAATGTTATAATAAATTGATCGTCATTAAAATAGGAGGATTCAGCGTGTTTCATCATAAACTAATTACTGCTGTTACCGTACTTTCCCTGTCATTTTGCGGAAATACCGCATTTGCCAAAACAATTCTGTTTGTACCGCAAGATGATAGGCCGGTCAGTTTTGCCTATACTGTTTCTACAGCAGAAAAAGCAGGATATACAGTTCTCACTCCCCCGAAGGCTTTCCTTTCAGGTAAAAGTTATCAAGGTCTCCCTGAAAGAATCTGGACATGGATTGATCAGAATATTGACCAGGCTGATGTTGCCATTTTATCTACTGACACCTTAATTTATGGTGGATTGGTTGATTCGCGCAAACATAATGAAGATTTAAAAACACTTCAATACAGAGAAAATAAAATACGCAATTTACATATTTCCCATCCAAATATTCCGCTTTATGCATTTGGCACTATTATGCGAACCCCTTATGCATCCAGTGGCGGAGTAGAGCCTTATTATTACAGTGATTACGGTACAGACATTTATCGTATAGCGGCTTTACAGGATAAACAAGATACCAATTCCATTACTGCAGAAGAAACGGCAGAATTACTTTCCTTAAAATTGACAGTTCCTACCGAATATCTTCAAGATTGGTTCCGCAGACGCACAAAAAATAATTTAATTAATAAGCAGCTCTTAAAAGATGCAAAAAATGGTGTATTTGCTTATTTTTGTGAAGGTCATGACGATAACAGCAAAAATTCTCAGACAAACATGGAAGCACGTTATCAGGAGAAAGATACCACTACGCTAAAAAATAATATTTTTGGCTCGTTTCCCGGCGCCGATCAACTCGCTCTGCTCCTTATCGCACGCTACCATGTGGAAAGCAATAAACTCCATCCAACTTTTGGTATTCTCTATCCCTTGGGACGCGGTGAAGATACTATCCCGTCTTATGAAAATCAACCGATAGGAAAAACCATTGCTGAGCATATTCATGCTGTTGGCGGCAGCATCTCACAAAAGCAGTCACCGGACATCATGCTTGCGGTTAATACCCCGCTTCTTTCCACAGGAGAATCCGGGCAATTCAGCAACTTTGGAATGATGAAACAAAGCACTACGGACTTTATAACACAAATAAAATCCACTATCGATCGAGGTATCAGCCTTTCTATTGTGGATGTATATTTCGCTAATGGATCTGACAACACTCTTATGAATCTCATAGTAAAAAATAATCTACTGTATAAAGTATCTTCCTATAACGGTTGGAATACAGCAAGCAATACTATCGGATACGCAATTGCACAGGCTATTCTCGCCCCATATATGACACCACAGGATCATAAAAACATGCTTACAGAGCAATATATTGATAACTGGGCCTATCAAGCCAACGTACGAAAAGATATTATCCGCTTTGCGGAAAGTAAACATACCAAGGGGAAAATTACGCCGGAAGTAAAAGAAGAAATGATTGCATCTCTGCAAGATTTTGCTAAGAAAAAGTTAAACTTAAATCCCCGAACTATCTCTGCTGATTTCCCTTGGAACCGTTTTTTTGAAATTAATGCACTTGTCTCCAACACTCCCAAATATCCGCTTTATCTGACTGCTGCAGAAAAATACAGAAGATTTGAAGAGGAACAAAAAAAGAAAACTGCTGAAGAAAAGTCTAAAAAAGAATCTGCAGTAAAAGGGAAAAACGGACTCCTAAAGAAAGATACTATATCCAATGATTCGGAAAAAAATGCTTCACAAATTATCATTCATTAATTAATCATGTAAAAGCCTGATAACAGATACAATCATTTTAATCTGTTATCAGGCTTTTATCTTAACCCAACGATCCATTAAACAGGTCAATCATGAGACGACTAATCTGTACCTTTTCCATATAAGTGAAGTTTCCTAATATTCGTTTAGGCCAGACTTTATCATGTTGCCGGATCAAAATGGAAAGACAAACATTACCTTAACTTGCAGCACCTGTTTGAATTGAAAAAGGAGTGAGTTCAAGAACAGAAAAGTATCGGTTAATTTGATATTACCGAAGGTATTTCTGAATTCGCGAAAAATTATTGACACAACCAAAATGTCCTATCTCACCCTGAAACTCTCATTTCAATATACGAAAAAGCATCGGATATTTCACCGATGCTTTTTGTAACTATTTTTCTACTGGATATACACTAACTTGTCTTCTATCACGACCAAGGCGTTCAAAATGAATTTTCCCTTCTGCAACGGCAAAAAGTGTATCATCTTTTCCCAACCTTACATTCAAACCTGGATGGATGTGGGTACCTCTCTGACGAACTATAATATTGCCAGGTCTTGCAATCATACCATCATGCATTTTGGTTCCTAAACGCTGTGCATTAGAATCACGACCGTTTTTTGTACTGGAAACGCCTTTTTTATGAGCGAATAACTGAAGGTCAAACAGTAACATGTAATTCACCCCTTTACATTTATCAATTTAATAGTATCAGGATATTTTTCCTGAATCATTTTGAGTCCCTGCAACATTGTCTTTACAAGAAGTTCTGATTGCTCATCAGCCTTATCTGCAATGTTTACACTCATAAATCCATTCTCAGAATCATAAGTGCCCTGTTTTCCAAGGATATCACGAAGTCCCAATGCACATGTCAGCGTGACTGCGGATACAGCCGCACAAACAAGATCATACTGGCTATCTCCGACATAACTGTCGGCATGACCTTTAATTGTAAACCCTTTACAGAATTCTCCGGCACTCAGATACATAGTAACGGTAATCATCAGCCTTCAATTTTTTCAATCTGTACTTTCGTAAATGGCTGGCGATGTCCCTGGCGACGACGATAATTGGATTTTGCTTTGTACTTAAAAATACGGATTTTCTTTTCTTTGCCCTGTGCAAGAACCTTAGCAGTAACTTTAGCCCCCGCAACAGTTGGTTGTCCAATCTTAACCGCATCACCGGATATAAGAAGAACTTCTTCAAAAGTTACTTCATCACCTGCAGCTACATCCAGTTTCTCAACAGTAATAATTTTGCCTTCCTCAACGCAGTACTGCTTTCCACCTGTTTTTATGATTGCGTACACGTGTGCACCTCCTTCATACTATACTCGCCGTATACGGCAGCTTCATAACAAAGCATTTACTGGGCCGGTTACGAGCGGTTGCATCACAGCACCCTGTACAATGACTTAATTATTATACTAAGAAACAGAACTGGTGTCAAACGAAAACCTACCGTTTATTGAGCGTAATACTCTTCTCCTCATTCCGGACCTAATCCATCTCTTTTTTCGCGTTTCTGAACAATATAATGTGCCACCTTCTTTCCGGCCTTATTGATTCGATTTCCTGTATTTCTAAACTTACGTAATGCAGTTGTCTTAGATTCTGTTATCGGTTTCATATCCGTAATAGCACTCATATCCCCTCGTTTCACAGAAGTAGCACGAATACGTTCCGGTTTCAATAATGCACGGATGGCTTTCATGGTTTTTGCCGGAATAAGTTCCGGATCAAAACTATAGATATCTATTGCTACATATCCCATATCCGGATAGGCATGAATACAAATATGTGATCGTGGACCATAGGCAGATACCGTGATTTCTTCTTCACCATCATGGAAATAAGTATCTTCCACATTAAGCCCTAGATATACCGCACTATCAGACATTGTATTTAAGATCTCCGCTGAGGATAAGAGTATTTCCTTCTTACACCCATAGCAATCTACAAGAAGATGTTTTCCTACATAATCACTCATAATTATTTTCCCTCAATCAAAAATTTACCTCATTATAACAAATACCATCTTTTTTTGCAGAAACTGGAAATACATAATAAGATATGAAAAAAGAAAACAGCCAATAACCGCTTTCTTTTTTCATGTCTTATGTTCTAAGAACCACGTTTACTTTCCCTAAGCTTATTACGATTGTTTCAATCCAATTATCTACTTCCGCATCAGTTAAAGTTCGATCTGACGCTCTGAAACTCAATCGGTACGCCATAGATTTAAATCCGGCCGGTACCTGTTTTCCCTGATAAAGATCAAAAAGATATAATTTTTCCAGATGTTTATTCCCAGCCTGCCGAATAATATTTTCGATATTTTCATTTGATAACTGTTCCGGTACAAGAACCGCAAGATCTCTTTCCGCAGAAGGAAATTTTGGAATTTTTTTATAGTTAGTCGCAGCTCCTGCAAAAATCATAATATCCGGCAGGGAAATCGTGAATCCGTAAACTATTCTTTTTATATTCCATTTATCAAGCACTGCCGGATGTAATTCACCAAATCGTGCAAGAATCACATCATTTTTTACAAATTCTGCTGATACTCCGGGATGGAAAACAGGATAATTCGTACGTCTGATCTTATAATCACGAATAGATAATGCTGAGAGAACATTCTCCATAACTGCCTTGATGTCAAAGAAATCATATTCTCTCTGATCATTAGGATATCCATTTTCTGCAGGCCCTCCACACATAAGTCCTGAAATAAGACTATATTCTTTGGGAAGTTCATCTAATGGAAATCTTTTAGGTTCATAAATATGTCCATATTCAAAGATAGCTACCTGATCATTTTTCTTTGAAAGATTGTATTGCAGAGTATGCATTAGCCCGGGCAGCAATGATGTTCTCATATCTGGATATTCATCCGAGATTGGATTCATGATTGAAATAGCATTATACACGCTGCTATCTTCAGGGAAATTCAATTTTTTCAAATCATTCTTATCCATGAAGCTGTAATTAACAACTTGAGATAATCCATTCTCCACAAGAATATCAGTAACCTTGAAAAGAACTTCTTGCGATGGACTCATAATCCCCTTGGTGACCGCGCTCCATGGTGTGGTAATCGGTATATTAGAATATCCATATACACGTGCTACCTCTTCCGCTAGATCCGGCATTCCATACAAATCCATACGGAAATCAGGAACTGTTACGCGTATTTTCCCATTATCTTCCGCCACTGAAAAGTGGAGACTCTCAAGGATGTCAATCATTTCATTTTTACTTAATTTGATCCCGATATAGTCATTAATTTCATCTATTGTGGTATTGATAATTTGCGGTTCTGATTTGATGGGGTATTCGTCCAACAGCCCCGGAGCAACGGTACATGCACCTTGCTCTATCAGCAACTGGCAAATCCGATTAATTGCCATTTCTGTTCTTGCGGGATTGATTCCTTTTTCATATCGACCGGAAGCTTCGGAACGCAGACCTATCCGCCGTGACGTTCTTCGCACCGAAGCACTATCAAACACTGCCGCTTCCAGAAATACACTCTTTGTTTTATCAGTAATTTCCGAGTCAAGTCCCCCCATTACGCCAGCAATACAAACAGGATTTCCTGCTTTGTCTGCTATAACAAGATCCGTATGATGCAAAATACGTTCAACGCCATCCAGAGTTTTTAAGTTTTCTTTCTCACCTGCAAACCGACAGGTCAATTCATTTCCTTCTACTTTATCATAATCATAAGTATGGAGCGGTTGTCCAATTTCAAGCATAACATAATTCGCTGCATCCACAATATTATTGATTGGTCGAATTCCATTACTGCGCAAACGGTTCTCCATCCACATCGGAGAACGACCCATTTTTATATTTTCCATCAAACGTCCGCAAAAACGTTTACAATATCTAGCATCAGAAATATGTACAGCAGCACGCCCCTGGATAGGCATTCCACTTTCAGCCACATTTATAAAAGGAAGCGTTACTTTTCTTTTGAAAACAGCACCTACTTCAAGCGCCATTCCAATCATACTAAAACAATCTGCACGATTAGCAGTTAATTCCATTTCAAAAATCACATCATCCAAATCATACAAAGTATGAAAGTCGACCCCCACTTGCGTATCTGCAGGAAGAATCATAATTCCTTCCTTATTGACACCGGGGAATAAATTCTCGTCCAAACCAAGTTCACTACAGGAACACATCATTCCTGCCGATTTCACGCCACGAAGTTCACCCGCTTTGATTTTTATATCACCATACTTTAGTCCGCCAGGGGTTCCAGCATCATGTTTTGCAGGCACATGCGCTCCATCTAATGCTACGGGAACAATCAATCCTTCCTTTACATTATTTGCCCCCGTTACAATTTGAATGGAATCTGGTCTGCCAACATCCACATGGCAAATAACCAGCTTATCTGCGTTAGGATGCTTTTCGACCGATAAGATCTTTCCGGTAACAACCCCACTAATCCCTTTCCCAGGATAAATGACACGTTCAACTGGTATTCCATCTATCGTCAGAGTCTCTGCCATTTCTTCCGGATCAAGACCTTTTATATCAACAAGCGTTCCCAACCATTTTAAAGAAACATTCATTTTCTCTCCTCCCGATCAGAACTGTTCCAAGAATCTGATATCATTTTCATAGAAATTTCTGAGATCATCAATTCCATAAAGCAACATAGCAATGCGCTCAATTCCCATACCAAAAGCAAACCCACTTACAATGTTTGGATCATATCCATTTAATTTCAGAACCATGTTGTGCACCATACCGCAGCCAAGTATTTCAAGCCAATCGGGATCATTACTTTCAGAATGTGTTCTGGAAGCAAAGGAAATATCAACTTCTGCTGAAGGCTCTGTAAAAGGAAAATAACTCGCACGAAAACGAATTTTTGTATCAGCCCCAAACAAATCCTTCAGAAATATTTCCAAAGTCCCTTTTAAATCAGAAAATTTAATGCCCTTATCAACAACCAATCCTTCTACCTGATGAAATACTGGAGAATGGGTTGCATCATTATCCCACCGAAAAACTTTTCCCGGTGCAATCATTCTGATTGGTGAATTAGGTATATGCTTTCGAAGTGTCCGAACCTGCACAGGAGATGTGTGAGTACGAAGTAAAATTTCAGGAGTAATATAAAATGAATCCTGCATATCGCGGGCAGGGTGGTCTTTAGGTAAATTCAAGCACTCGAAATTATAAAAATCTTCTTCAATCTCAGGGCCCTCTTCTACAGAATACCCCATTCGAATAAATGATTTCATAATTTCACGTAAAGCCTTATCAAGTGGATGAATATGTCCTGACCTTTGGTGACGTGCAGGAAGTGTTATATCAACTATTTCACTTCTGATTTTTTCTTCAAGTTTTTTTGCTTTCAATTCTTCCAGTTTTTCGGTGAATTGCTTCTCAACCGTTTCCCTGATTGTATTGGCAAGAGCTCCCATAACAGGGCGTTCCGATTCGGATAAATCTTTCATCCCGCGGAGAATAGACGTTAATTTCCCTCTTTTTCCGAGAAATGCCACTTTAGTATCCTGAAGCTCTTTTTCATCAATGCATATACGAATCTGTGCCTCTGCATCAGATTTTAATCTCTTTAATTCGTCTTTCATAAATTCGATAATATACGTTTGGATTCGTTCCGTAATCTCGTTCAACGAAAATTTTTCTTCCCCTTGGTATTTCTTCAAATCACCAAGAATTCCTACCATTTGACTTCTTATTGCTGCAGATGCTTCTTTTGACGCAATATTATCTCGGCAATTATTGAGAAGCCCCAGTGCCTTTACCCGTAGTTTCTCCAGTTCAGCCATCTTTCATTCCCCCTTCACGTTACAGATGATCTCTTTTTTAACATTCAAAAAAACTAAAAAAATCCAAAATAAAAAACTCCCCCCCTAAAGGGGCGAAGTTCATTTCGCGGTACCACCCTGATTTCTCACTTGAAAACTTTAACGCAGCTTTACGTTCAGCCTACTCTATTCAGCAGAATGCTCCGAAGTGAAATGGAAATCCCTATCCCACCGGTGTCCCACTATCACCGACTCCCTGAATGGATTAAAAGAAAACCTCTCTTCATCATTACAAATGATAATATAAAATTATTGTAGCATCATGAATATAAATGTCAAGATGCTGCAATAATACCTTGATTCACTAATAATTAAGTATGATTAAAATGTTGTTTCATTAGCAATAACTAACCTTTGTACCTGATTCGTACCTTCATAAATCTGCATAATTTTTGCATCACGCATATATTTTTCCACCGGGTTCTCTCTGGAATAACCATTACCTCCCATAACTTGTACGGCAGTCGTTGTTACTTCCATTGCTGTATCCGATGCAAAACACTTTGACATGGCGGAATATAATCCGGCTTTTTTATCTTTATTCATTTGTGCAACACATGCTTTATAAGTAAGGATTCTGGCCGCCTCAGTTTTCATAACCATATCGGCAATCATCTGCTGCACCATTTCAAAAGTTGCAATTTTTACGCCAAACTGTTTTCTGTGGTGAGAATATGCCACAGCAGCCTCAATCGCAGCCTGGGCAATCCCAACTGAAATAGCCGCAACAACAGGACGTGACATCTGCAGCGTCTGCATAGCAATCATAAATCCGCGTCCTTCTTTTCCTACTCGCGCAGAATCCGGTACAAAGCAGTCCTCAAAAATAACTTCAGCCGTCGCTGAAGCACGGATCCCCATCTTATCCTCTTCTTTGCCAATGGAAATTCCTTTTGTATCAGCATCTACAAGAAATACAGTAAGACCTCTGATTCCGCCTCCTTCTCTTGTATTGGCAAAAAGAGTAATCTTGTCAGCAATAGGAGCATTTGTGATAAAACATTTTGTCCCATTTAAAATATAGCCGCCTTCAACTTTTTCAGCACGACAGGAAACCGCTCCTGCATCAGAGCCTGCTCCGGGCTCTGTTAACGCAAAACATGCCATTCCTCCCCGGTTTAGACAGTCAAATAAATCCCTCTTCTGCATATCACTCCCCGCAAAAAGAATAGGGAATGACGCCAGAGAATTTGCTGCACAAATTGTAGCAACACCGGCACATCCTTTTGATAATTGTTCACTGATTAAAGCACCTGTCAGCAAATCTATCCCTGCTCCGCCATATTCTTTCGGCACAGACAATTGTGTCATTCCGGATTCCTTCAGAATCTCCAGCAACTCTTCATCCATGACTCCGCTTTTGTCAATCCGAAGAGCACGCGGCGCAATTTCTTTTTCGGCAATTGTTTTCGCCAGGGCTATTAATTCCTGTTGTTTTACATCTACTGAAAAATCCATCTATTCCTCCCCAATACACAAGATTCGCTGAAACATCGTTTATTATTATAGCAGATAAATAACGTTTTTCCATTTCAATATTTAACAGAGTAATATTCTTACAAAATTATAACTTAGTATTATAACTCAGTAAAAGGTCTGATGCCTGTACATACGGCAATGCGCCTTTACTCATAGTGTAGTGCGTCAATTGGATTTAGTTTTGCTGCCTTCTGCGCAGGATACAATCCAAAAACTAAACCAATAATAACCGAAAACAGGAAAGATCCTATAATCGGCAGAGGAGAGATAACAGAAGACATACCGACTATGTGTGGAATCAATAGCGCTATCGACACACCTACAATAATTCCAATTAAACCACCGGCAATGCTTACCGTAATGGATTCAATCAAGAACTGGACAATAATCATATGGTAAGTCGCACCAATCGCCTTTCGTATACCAATTTCCCTGGTACGTTCAGTCACAGATACCAGCATAATATTCATAATTCCGATACCACCGACCAAAAGGGAAATTGCAGCTATACTTCCAAGAAAAACAGTTAAAGTCTGTGTAGTTGATTCCATAGTTTCAAGTAAATCTTGAGAGTTCTGAATGTTAAAGTCATCTTCTTTACCAATAACAATACGGTGGCGGGTCCGAAGCAAATTAGTTACATCCGCCTCAATCTGTGGTAAAACATTACTGTCATCAGCAGTAAGTACAATTCTGCTTACATAAGTAATCCCCATCATACGTTCCTGAACAGTGGTAAATGGACTGAGTATCCGATCATCCTGATCTATGAATGAGTAACCTTTACTTTCCAACACGCCAATAACTGTAAACGGATTCCCTTTAATTCTAATTTTTTGCCCGACCGGTGACTCTGATCCAAAAAGGCCTGTTGCTACCGTTTTACCAATTACACAGACTCGTTCGCGGCCAGTATACTCCTGTTCATTCCAATAGCGTCCCTCCGCTATTTTCAAATCAGAAATAGATAAATAATCCGATGTTACACCATAAACATTTGTTGTCCAATTCTTATTACCACTGACTACTACATAGCTGTTACTTACTAATGGTGCCGCGTTAGATACATTAGGTAAATTCCTGACTGCCAGATAGTCTTTATAAGTCAAACTTTGCATAGAACCGGCTGCAGGTCTAACCCCAGGCTTTCTTGATGTTCCCGGAATAATAGTAATCTGATTGGAACCAAGACTTGCGATATTATTTTCAATATCCGCACGAACGCCGTATCCCAATGACATCAAGGCTATTACAGCTGCTACACCAATAATAATTCCCAACATCGTCAGAAGCGATCGCATTTTATTACTGAAAATTGAGTCAAAAGCCATCAGTATGCTTTCAAAATAAATATTTGTCATTCTAATTTTCCTCTTATATCTTTACTGATATGTCCATCAGAAAGAATTACATGTCTTTCAGCATAATTAGCCACGCCTAACTCATGAGTCACTAAGATAACCGTTTTCCCGGATTGATATAAATTTGAAAAAATTTCCATGACTTCTTTTGTTGACTTGCTGTCTAAATTGCCGGTTGGTTCATCTGCCATGATTATAGAAGGATCATTAATAAGTGAACGGGCAATCGCAACACGCTGGCGCTGTCCTCCTGACATTTCAGCAGGCATATGGTGTATACGATCTCCTAAACCAACAGCCTCAAGCATTCTCTGCGCCCGCTGTTTTCTTTCATTTTTATATACATTTCCGTAAATCATGGGAAGAATCACGTTATCCAACGCAGATAACCGAGGTAATAGATTGAAACTTTGAAATACAAATCCTATCTTTTGATTTCGTGTAAAAGCAAGTCTCGCGTCATCTAAAGTAGCAACCTCTTCCCCGTCTAACTGATAAGAACCTTTTGTAGGTCTATCCAGACATCCAAGAATATTCATCAGTGTGGATTTTCCGGCTCCTGATGGTCCCATAATAGATATAAACGATCCTTTATTGATGGTCAGCTGAATATCAGTTAATACCGGAACCTCCTGTGTTCCGATGTAATAGCTTTTACATATATGTTCTAATTTTATAACGGTCTCTTCCGCCGCTGTTTCTTTCTCTTTCATAATTAGAACCCCGGTCCCCCATGTTGTGATTTAGCCACTCGAGTAGATGAGGTTTCCTGGCTCACAGTCCCACTGACAACAATTTGGTCATTTTCATTCAACCCGGAAATAATCTCTACCTCTTTATCTGTCGTAATTCCGGTTTTAACATATACTTTAGTCACATCATTTCCATCTTTTACGTATACATAGGAACCTGTCGCATCACTCCGAAGTGCAGTCACCGGAATAACCAATGCATCTTTACTTTCTCTTCCCATAATTTCTGCACGAGCTGTCATTGACGGATAGAGACCGGATAATTCATCCGCATTAATTGATACATAGACGGTGTAATATACAACTGAAGAACTGGATGAAGTGGAAGAGGAAGAATATTCTTTTTTGGAAATATCACTGACTGTTCCATGAAAGATCCTTCCTGGATAAGCATCCACCGTGAAGGATACTATCTGTCCAATGGCAACTTCTCCGATATCCGTTTCATCTACCAAGAGTTCTATTTTCATGGCTGAGAGATCTGCTACTGTAACAATGACCATTTGGCTCGACAATCCCTGAGATACGGTTTCACCTTCCTGCATCGGTTCACCAATTATTACTCCATCCAGGGGCGAGGTAATCACTGTGTCATTAACATCAGCTTGTGCCTTGGTATAAGCTGCCTGTGCGTTCAAATAAGATAATCTCGCATCATCCATGGTCTGATATGCAACAGCGCCTTGCTCATAAAGACTATTCAAGCGATTGTAATATGACCTTTTATTCTCCAATGTATTTTTCGCCTGCTCCATTGTAGATGTTAAGGATTTCGATTCAATAGTTGCTAAAATCTGCCCTTTGGTAACAGTCTCATTTTGTTTTACATAAACATGTTCCAATGTGCCTGAAGCAGTAGCGGATAATTTTACACTGTTAACAGGCTTGATGGTACCTGTCGCATCAACAATCATTCCGATATCAGAACGACTTACTTTCCCCAGCGTATAAGTATCTTTTTTCTCTTGGCTATTCCAATTATAAAGGCAGTAACTGCCCCCACCTATAATAAGAAAAATAATCAGTATAATCATCAGAAATTTTCTATTCATAAGAACCTCCTATATCTATTCACATTAAGAATCTTATTTTCTCATCCACAAAAAGTGAGCAAAATACCAGCATACATATCGATAATATTTATTCTATCATCCTCCATCTGATAAAAAAAGCTATTGATATCAAAATAAGATTATTTTCCTACCACCCTTTTAAGTAAATAAGACGAAAAAGAAACCTGATCCAGTTGTTATATCGATAACTAATAACTAGACCAGGCTTATACCATAAAGAATTTATTTCAATATCGCACCATCAACTAAATTTCATCATAAAGTGGGTATTTTTTACAAAGAACTGACACTCTTTCAGCACATGATTTTTTGACTTCATCTTTATCGGTATTCTTAACCACTGTACTGATAATATCCGCAATTTCTTTAAAATCTTCCTCAACAAACCCTCTTGTAGTCAAGGCAGGAGATCCAAGACGAATACCGCTTGTTACAAAAGGAGATAATGTTTCAAAAGGAATCGTATTTTTATTTGCGGTAATGCCAATTTCGTCAAGAACAGTTTGCGCTGTCTTGCCGGTAATTCCAATCGCTCTCATATCCGCCAACAGCACATGTGTATCAGTGCCACCAGAAATTACACGAATTCCACGATTTTGCAACTCATCAGATAAAACTTTTTCATTTTTCTTTACCTGCTTCGCATATTCTTTGAATGCCGGTGAGAGATCTTCCCCAAAGGCGACCGCTTTCGCTGCTATGACGTGTTCCAACGGTCCCCCCTGCATGCCGGGGAAAACAGCTTTATCAATCGCTTTCGCATATTCTTCCTTACACATAATAATCCCTCCTCGCGGTCCGCGAAGAGTCTTATGCGTTGTCGTTGTAACAATATCGGCCCACGGCACCGGACTTGGATATTCTCCCCCTGCAACCAGTCCCGCAAAATGTGCCATATCAATCATCAGTAATGCGCCAACTTCATGTGCAACAGCAGCCATTCTTTCAAAATCAATAATACGTGAATAGGCAGAAGTTCCTCCAATAATCATTTTGGGATGTACTTCTTTTGCCAATTTTTCCATAGCGTCATAATCTAAAAGTTCATCATCTTCTCTAACACCATAAGGAAGTACATTAAAATAATTTCCAGATACATTGACAGGACTGCCGTGTGTTAAATGTCCGCCATCGGTCAAATTCATCCCTAAAACCGTATCACCAGGGTTAAGCAATCCGTAATAAACAGCAAAATTAGCCTGTGAACCAGAATGAGGCTGTACATTTACATGATCGGCACCAAAAAGCTCTCTTGCACGATCGATTGCCAGCTGTTCTAATTTATCCACATACTCACAACCGCCATAATAGCGTTTCCCGGGATATCCTTCCGCATACTTATTGGTAAGGACACTGCCCTGTGCTTCCATCACCGCATAACTTACTATATTTTCAGAGGCTATCATTTCCAGTTTGTTTCTCTGTCGATTTAATTCCTCTTGTATAATCGCATAGACCTCTTTATCTCCGTCTTTCAAATGATAATTTATCATACTTTTACCCCCTTTTCCCTTCTATAATGGGCCCGCTCCCCGCCAATCAACGGTGGTCTGGTCCGAGCAGCAACCACTAATGCTTCACCAATTTTATTATTTTTAAGTCTCACAGGAACCGCAACCCGCTTCAGATGCATCCCAATCATAGTGAGGCCTATATCTAATCCAGCATCTGCTTTTATTTGAAGGACCGCTGCCGGATCTTTAAATGTATAATAAGCATTTGTAGAAAATGCACCACCTGCATGAAGCCATGGCACTACTGTTACTTCTTCATAGCCTAATTCATCCGCAATTTTTCGCTCTATAATAAGTGCACGATTTAAATGTTCACAGCATTGAAATGCCAGATGCAAACCTTTTTCATCCGCCTTTTCAATCAAGGTTGAAACAACCGCCGTGCCTACTTCATAAGAGCTATCTTTTCCAATATGTCCGCCGCGAATTTCGCTTGATGAGCCGCCAATAACGATCAAGTTTCCTCGCTTTAAATTTCCGGACTCGCATAACTCTTCAAAAGCTTCGGCTGCTTCTCGCTTTAAAGATTCGTACATGATTTCATCCTTTCAATTTCTGTAATTTTATCTATACGCCTGGCATGTCTTCCGCCTTCAAAAGAACTGTTTAAAAAAATATCAACAATATTTTCTGCCAAACCCTCTCCTATAACTCTTGCTCCAAGAGTCAGTACATTCGCATTATTATGTGCTCTTGTATAATGAGCTGAAAATTCATCGCCGCAAAGCGCGGCACGAATACCCATCATTTTATTTGCAGCAATGCTCATTCCAATTCCTGTCCCACAAATTAGAATCGCAAAATTGACTGTTTGGGCTTGGACAAGACCGCATGCTTTCTGTGCAAAATCAGGATAGTCGCAAGAATCTTCACTATCTGTTCCGCAGTCTATACAATCTATATCCTTATTTTTCAAATATTTTTTCAACCGCTCCTTTAACCGGTATCCGCCATGATCACTCGCTATCGCTACTCGCATAAAAATCTCTCCCATTTCATGAATAACTATTACACACTTAACACCATCCACCTATTACCTTGCGCAATATGTAAATGGGGACTGCTATAAATTTTTGCTTAAGATGTGTTTTTAATTCATATTTATGATATGAGTTCCGGACGCTTTCGTCAATCTATTCATGATTGCCATACCAATCCCTCCACCATCTGTACCTTCGCCGATAATGTGGTCAACAGGATGGTTATTGAAGAATAGTAGTCCCTGAAATAAATTATGTGCCAATTCTTTTTTATTCCCCCGTCTTCCCCAGACAAAAATAATATTTCCAGCAGGAATTTTTTCCGCTGTTTCTTGGCTGACAAAAAAGCCAAATTTCCCTTTGCCCTTATTTGCAAATGACAAAATTTCAGACTCAACGGCTTCTATGTTTCCGGCATAAACTGTTAACGGTGCGGAAGGGGCATAGTGCCTATATTTCATTCCCGGAGCCTTTGGATGCTCCTGTTCGGCAGTAATTGCAGTATCAAGTTCTGTTGGAGCGAATGCCTCCAACATATCCCGTGTAATCCCTCCCGGTCTGTATATGATTATTTTCCCGTTTTCGACCGCGATTACGGTAGACTCCAATCCGATTAAGGAATCACCGCCATCAATCACAAATTCTATTCTTCCATCCATATCATGAAGAACAGCATCCGCCGTTGTAGGGCTTGGTTTTGTTGAGATATTTGCACTCGGACCTGCAATAGGCACACCGGCTGCACGAATCAATGCTCTCGCAGCCTCATGAGCAGGACATCTAATAGCAATTGTCCGCAATCCACCAGAAGTTGCCATAGGAACAATATCTTTTTTCGGAAATACGATAGTTAGAGGACCAGGCCAAAAAGCTTCCATCAGCCTTTTTTCTAACGGCAATATCCGTTTTACATATGTACTGACCTCAGATATATCTGCCACATGCACAATCAGAGGATTGTCAGACGGCCGTCCTTTGGCCATATAAATTTTTTTAGCAGCCTCTTTATCCAGTGCATTCCCTCCAAGACCATATACCGTTTCAGTGGGAAATGCCACCAGTCCGCCGGCACGGATGACTTCACCAAGCCTTTTTACCTTATCATTATAATAGCTTTGATCCACTATTATTTTCTTTGTAATCATCTTTACTTCTTTCTGCAATACAGAGCACGCTCTATACCGCCATAATCTTTGATGACTTCGAAATCTTCATACTGTGCTGATTTCCGAAACATCTCTAAAATATCTGTAGCCTGTCCAATACCGAATTCAACAGCAAGAAATCCTCCAGGCTTTAGATGTTCCGCAGCGCCTTTCGCTAAAAGGTGATAAAAATAAAGACCGTCAGTTCCTCCATCAAGAGCCAATCGCGGTTCATGTTTTACTTCCCCCGGAAGTCCACCTATATCCTTAGTCGGAATATATGGAGGATTACTAAAAATACCATCAAAGATATCCTCTTCATCAAAAGCCTTTAGATAATCGCCTTGTCTCCATTCCACACGATCCGTTAGTTTTAAGTTCTGACCGTTCTCTTCCGCTATTTTTAATGCCTCTGTAGAAATATCAACACCTACACCAACCGCATCTCTGCAATAGTATAAGAATCCAACAAGGATTGCCCCACTTCCCGTTCCAAGATCTGCCACCTTAAGGCCTGTTTCATTCCTGTAGTATTGAATTACCTTTTCCAGCCATGTTTCCGTATCCGGACGCGGAATAAGAACCTGTTCATTTACTTTAAGCGTTAACCCCATGAATTCTTTTTTGCCAATGATAGCAGCAGCAGAAAATCCTTCAATCCTCTTTTGTATATATTTTTTAAAAAGTGCCAATTCCTTTGCGGCTAGAATTCGTTCAAACTCCGTATACAAATAAATCCTACTTTTTCCCAATACATGTGAAAGTAAAATCTCTGAGTCAAGCCTTGCTGAATCTATTCCGTGTTTTTCGAAATACCCGGTAGTCCAAATCAAGATCTTCTTGATTGTCCAGACAGAATTATCGGCCACTCCCCTCGCCCTCTTTCATACGCTTTGTTAAATCCGCCTCTATAAGTACATCTAAAATACCATCCATATTTCCGTTTAAAAAATTATCCAGCTGATAAACGCTGACATTAACACGATGATCCGTTACCCGCCCCTGTGGAAAATTATAGGTACGTATACGTTCAGACCGATCCCCAGAACCCACCTGTCCTTTTCTATCTGCCGCTGTCTTATCCTGCGATTCCCGCACAGCTCGGTCATATAACCGGGCTTTTAGAATCTGCAATGCCTTTTCTTTATTCTGGCGCTGGCTCCGCTCATTCTGGCAGGTCACCACCATCCCTGACGGAATATGTGTAATGCGTATTGCCGACGAGGTCTTATTAATATGCTGTCCGCCTGCACCAGATGCACGATAAACGTCTATCCTTAAATCGTCTCTGTTAATATCAATATCTACATTTTCCACTTCCGGCAAAACCGCTACCGTAACAGCTGAGGTGTGTACCCTCCCCTGACTTTCTGTCGCCGGGATACGCTGTACACGATGCACTCCACTTTCAAACTTCAATAAAGAATAAGCATTTTTACCATAAATGATACAGGTAACCTCTCTGAAGCCGCCTAAATCTGTTTCATTTGCATCGGCCAATTCCACTCTCCAACCTTTATTTTCAGCAAACTTCAGATACATCTTTAGGAGATCCGCTGCAAATAAGGCAGCCTCCTCACCGCCTGTTCCTGCACGAATTTCTAAAATAACATTTTTACCGTCGTTCGGATCTTTGGGAATCAGAAGGAAATGAATTTGTTTATCTAATTCGTTTTTCATTTTCTCAGCTTCTTTAAGTTCTTCTTTAGCAAGCTCATGAAGGTCAGACTGGGATTTATCCTCCAGAATATTCACTGCTTCCTTACAAGTCTTATCTACCTTTTTATATGAACGATATAGTGTTACAATTTCCCCAAGATCGGAATGTTCCTTAGAAAGTGTCCGCCATTTATTTTGATTGGAAATTACCGATGGATCGCTTAATTGATCTTCAAGACTGCGAAACCGCGCTTCCATGGCATCTAATTTATTTGTCTGCATTGTATCTCCTGCAAATAAAAGCTTTAATTCTTTGACATAATCATAATATAACCACTATAAAACATTACCGTAACAAGTATATCACAGAATTTGCCACGCAAAAAAGCAATAAAAAACAGGGGCATCACGACCCTGCTCTTCATCTTATTCTGCTGTTTTCCCATAACGCCTATTGAATTTTTCAATACGACCGCGAGCTTTTCCAAAACGCTGCTGTCCAGTATAGAACGGATGAGATTTACTGCTGATATCAATATTAATCAGCGGATATTCATTACCATCTTCCCACTTTACAGTCTGGTTAGATGTTGCTGTAGAACGGGTCAGAAAGGAATAGTCAGCACCGATATCGCGGAACACGACAGGATGATAATCCGGATGTATTTCCTTTTTCACTTGTTGCACCTCATTTCACTATTAGAAATAATTCCTTGTTATTATATCAAATGAAAACGGGGAATGCAAGGAAAATCAATATATTCTATATAACCCATTTCCCACTTTTCTAATTTCAAAGAATATCCTATACGAGGGTATTTATTTCTCTTTATTACCCAAAATTTTATCCACTTCATCATAAAACGTTTTTTTCTGATTATATCCAATAATCCGGCCTACTTCTCTTCCATCCTTGAAAATCAAATAGGTTGGTACACCTACCAGCCCTAACGGTTCTGCTAAATTTTCCATCTCATCTATATCCATAGACACAAAAGACATCTGCCCTTTGAAATCTTCTGCGGCGGCCTCTACTGTCGGCAGCATTACCTTACAATATCTACACCATGCCGCCCTGCAGGCAAGTAGAGTAAACCCTTTTTTCTCCACAACTTCTCTTTCAAAATCCCGTTCTGAATGAATTTCTGTAACCATTTCCCCTCCGTTATTTTAATGAAGATAATACACTATATACTTCACGATTTAAATGATCATTTTCTTCAATCATAATTTCCCTGTTAAAATATTTCATAAAATATCCCGCCTTCTGTTCTTCCTTAAGCCGTGCTGCTACTTCAGGGTGACATCGGATTACCAGATCCCGAGCTCCGCCATATCGTTTTACCGTCTCCAGTTCCCGGTGGATCTGCTGAATTACCGATTGTACCGATAAAATATGGCCTGTACCATTACAAATCGGACATATATCACAATAATTCTTTATCAAGCTGTGAGTAGTTCTTTTTCGTGTCATTTCAACCAGTCCCAAAGATGTCATACCGCAGACAATGGATTTTACTTTATCCTTTTTTAATTCGCGTTGCAGTATTCCGACTATATCCTTTTTCTGATTTTCTTTTTGCATATCAATAAAATCAATTAAAATCATACCGCCAATACCGCGAAGCCGAACCTGTCGAGCAATTTCAATAGCAGCTTCTTGATTAATCAAGTACACAGCTTCTTCATGTGGAATCCCCTGCCGGTTAAACGCACCGGAATTCACATCAATCACGGTCAAAGCTTCTGTGTCTTCAATAATCAACGATCCACCCGAAGGTAATTCTACCCGGCGTTTAAATAGGAGATGTATTTGTTCTTCAATCTCCTCTTTCTTTAAAAGCGGCATCCTTTCTTTATAAAGTGATATCTTGTCGGGCTCAATCGTATGCTCGCTCTCATTTAATTTGCAAATTCGTTCATATATCTTTCTGTTATCAGTAATTAGGATTTCCGTTCCTTTATTAACATAATCACGAAGTGCTTTGACTATAATATCACTTTCTCTATACAGGAGTGTTGGTGACTTTTCCATCCGGAACCGTTTTTGGATAATATCCCAATTTTCTTTAAGACGGGTAATGTCTTTTCTGAATTCATCCATATCCGCGTTTTCAGCCGCAGTTCTTATAATTAGTCCCATATGCTCAGCACATATTTCTTTTCCTATTTCCTTTAACCTCTTACGAACGGATTCTGACCTAATCTTTTTAGAAACGCCTATATAACCCGTTCCTGACAATGTCACCGCATACTTTCCCAACATACTGATCTTTTCTGTAATAAGGGCGCCCTTCATATCTGTATCACTTTTAATAACCTGTGCAAGAATTGGGCTTCCTTCGGTCGGAAATCTCTTTTCATTGAGTAAATCCTTTCTTCGCAAAAAAGCATTTTTGCCAATTCCAATGTCCACAAAAATACCATCTACTGCAGGCACAATATTTTTGACAATTCCCTTATAAATACATCCGACTATTTCTGTATTAATCTGCTGTTCTATTTCTAAATCAACTAATTTATGCTGCCTAGTCACCGCAAGAATCGTTTCATCAGTACTATCAGACAGAATAACTCGATTCATTTATCCTCCATTGATTCTTTATCAAACTAAATCCTAAAAAAATATACCTTCAGAAAAAGGTGTAATTCTCCGAATGCCGTCATAATAATACGTTCCGGTTCTTGAGCAAATAAAGGCATCCGGTATCCATGGCATATTAAAAAATTCTGCCAACATTTTCCATATATCTTTAGGTTGTACACTCCCTGACTGAGAACGGGCAAGAGAAAAATTTAGATATACACGATTCCCCTGTATCTTCACTCTCATCGGCTGAATAATCATGGGCTTCACATCCATTTGCCTTACCTTCTTAGGAGTAACCCGTTCATAGATAAAGGAATCTAATGCGTTAAACTCTGCAATATTTTTCTCTGTTTGTAAAATATCTTTTTTCCTATCAACCGGACCTTCCATCTCATATACATCTTCATTTAGAAATGTAACAAGTTTCCCACTGTCAAGGCCGACTTCTTTGATTTTATGAAGCATGACCCCTTTGGGCAGTTGCGGGGTAAGTAGTGCAGAAACTTTTTCGGGTAAAAAATCTTTTTCCAATTTCATTTCCAAATACAGAGGATCTGCCGTCACTCCTACTCCAAGTGCTGCATCAAAGGCTATCTTCATATGAGGATTAAATCCTTCAGAAAAAGCAATAGGAATTCCGGAGCGAATCACAGCTCGCTCCATGGTACGAAGCATATCCAAATGACCTAAAAATCTGAGCTCTTCACCCTTGCTTATAGATAAAAACAGCCTTTTCACCGGGTACGTCCTCCTTATGATCGATCAGCTTCACATCCAACAATGGGCATACAGCACAGCCATTACACGGCAGATGCCGGCAATCATGGGTAAGCAAACCTTTTTGTGCCATTTTCCATTCTTTTCTAAGATAGTCTTTTGTTACGCCACAGTCGATATGATCCCAAGGTTCCTGCTCAAATTCATTTCTAGGACGATTTGCATAAAGATCAGGATCTATATTACATTCATGGAAACATTCTATCCACTTATCATAATTGAAAAATTCCGTCCAACTATCGTATGTACATCCTTTTTTCCATGCTTTTAAAATTACTTTCCCCAATTGACGGTCACCTCTTGCAAGTACCGCTTCCAAATATCCGGTTTTCGCATCATGATAAGCGTACTTAATATGCTTGTCTCTGAACAAATCCTTTAAATATTGCTGTTTTCTTTCAATTTCCGCCACACTGCATTGTGGCATCCATTGAAAAGGTGTAAAGGGTTTTGGTACAAAACTTGACACACTGACAGTTACACGACAATCATATTTCCCACGAATTTCATGATAGAGATCTTTTATTCGAAGCGCTAAGCTCGCAATTCCTGCTAAGTCTTCATCCGTTTCTGTCGGCAATCCCATCATAAAATATAACTTAACTTTGCTCCATCCATTTCTAAAAGCATTTGCACAGGCGCCCATGATATCCTTTTCTGTCACCCCCTTATTGATTACATTTCTCAACCTTTGTGTCCCTGCCTCCGGCGCCAGTGTAAGCCCGCTCTTCCTAACCTGCTGCACTTTTTTTGCAATATCGATAGAAAAGCTATCTACACGAAGCGAAGGAAGGCTAACACTGACTCTGCGATTTTTAAAGGTTTCCAGAAGGTGATCCACAAGCTCCGGAAGACGGGAATAATCGGCTGACGAGAGTGACATCAATGAAATTTCATTATATCCTGTTCGTCTGATTAAGGTGTCCGCTAATTCCTGCAAACGCTTTTCTGTTTTTTCCCGTACAGGTCTATAGATCATCCCCGCCTGGCAAAATCGGCATCCTCTGCTGCAACCGCGAAACATTTCAAGCACCGCGCGGTCATGAACAATCTCAATATGCGGTAAAATCGGTTTATCATCTATATGAACACGATCCATATCACAAATAACACGTTTTTGTATAGGGAATTGTACATTAGAAATTATAGGACTTATAGAACGGAATATACCATTTTCATAATAAGAGACCTCATATAATGACGGCACATAGCACCCCTCTATCGCAGCCATTCTTCTAATGATTTCTTTCCGCCCCCCCGGTTTTCCATCTTTTTTCCAATTCCGAATCAATTCCAGCATCTCACAGATAGACTCTTCTGCTTCACCAATAAAAAATACATCAATAAAATCACACATAGGTTCCGCATTATAAACGCAAGGTCCCCCACTGATTACAATCGGATCATTGTCGCTCCGATCTTTAGACAACACGGGGATTTTCGCAAGATCAATCATATTCAGCACATTCGTATAACTCATCTCATAGGGCATAGTAAATCCCAATACATCAAAATCATGTATAGGGCACTTATTTTCTAAAGAGAACAGAGGTATTCCTCTTTCACGCATCATCTTTTCCATGTCTATCCATGGCGCATATACACGCTCTGCCAAAGCATAGGATTTTGAATTGATTACACTATAAATAATCTTAAGCCCCAAATGACTCATAGCTACTTCGTATACATCAGGAAAAGCCAATGCTACCTTTACATCAATAGAATCATGGTTCTTAACGATGCTGTTCCATTCTCCCCCGATATATCTTGCCGGCTTTTGTACATGCATCAACCAAACCGGATCAATTTTTACAGGATTCATAGACATTCTCCCTACTCAAACATCATTTTCTTGCGACGAAGGTAAACGTTCATTAATATTCCGACACAAAATAAATTCATAAGCAATGCACTTCCACCATAACTCATAAAGGGAAGAGGAATCCCTGTAACAGGCATGATTCCAAGTGTCATTCCTACATTGATAAACACTTGGAATAACCACATAGAAAAAATGCCGCAAGCTAAAAGACTGCCGAAAATATCTTCGGAAGATTTTGCAATAACTAACGTCCTGTATAGTAATAAAAAGTATAGAAATATAACAAAAATCGAGCCTACAAAGCCTAATTCTTCACCAATAACAGAAAAAATAAAATCTGTATGATTTTCCGGTAAAAAATCCAATTGGCTCTGCGTTCCAGAAAATAATCCCTGTCCTATAAATCCACCGCTGCCTATCGAAATTTTTGATTGAATCACATGATATCCCGAGCCATATGGATCCACATTGGGGTTAAATAAAACAAGAAGCCTCATTTTTTGATATTCGTGGAGAACAAAGAACCAAACTATAGGTGAGATGACTAATAATCCGATTAATGCCTGTTTCACCAATTTTATACTCAATCCACAAATATACAACATTCCTAAAGTGATGGCACAAAACACTAAACTCGTTCCTAAATCAGGCTGTATGAAAATCAGAAATGTCGGAAGTGTCATCAATCCTGCCACAGGAAGCAGGCTTCTCCATGTTTTATATTCCTGTTTACGGTTTGATAATAATCGCGCCAGGCAAATAATCATAAATAATTTGGCAAATTCAGACGGCTGTAAAGTAAATGATCCGATCTGTATCCACCGTTGTGCCCCCAATGCACTTGTTCCCGCAAATTTAACCACTATCAATGACAATGCGTTAATCACGAATAAAGTTGGAGCCCATTTGTATAATATGCGATAGTCATATTTCAATGTAAATCCTGATATGATAATCCCCAAAACAAGAAATATTCCTTGTTTCAGAATAAAATCATACCGTTCCGGATATCCATGTACATTGGCATGAGTCGCACTTCCAATGATCATTAGACAAATAATGCCCAAACTGATTACTGTCAGAAACAACGTACTGTCAACTCTTCTTAAATAACGGATTAGATTCATAAATTATCTCCTATGGCGCCATTTATACGCCATTCTGTTCCGATCCCAAGAAAATATCGGACGTTTTTTTAAGATAGATTCGCTACCTTTCAAAGCAACACCATTTTCCTTTTTTGCAGCATGGAGTATATATCGCCATCGGGATATGGGATATTCCCGTCCCTTAAAAACTACATTTATCACACATTGTAAGGCATCTGCAAATGCACAGTCATTGCGATATGTTTGCAATTCTCCATAATGTGACAATTGTGTCGCAATCCGTGAAAAGGGGATTACTCCTCCAAATATGTCCTCATCAATACATGTCATCATTTCCTCAAAACTAATCTTATCATTGCCTTCGCTAAATTGATTCAACACAATGTAGGAATGTACATTCTCCGGCATCATCAAAATCATTTTTTCTGCATTCCGCTTCGATGCCCAGGATGGTGCTAAAACTATTATTGCAAAATCAGAAATCTTAGCCGCGAACTTTATTCCCGCTCCTATTCCTGCCGGACAATCGATAAGAATGAAATCATAAATTTCATCTATATCTTCCAAAACCGTATTTATAGCGTCAGAAGATATTTCTTCCCAAGTTTCACCTTGTGAAGCGGAAAGAAAATATAAATTCTCATCAATGGATAGAATCGCATCCCTTATAAAACATTTCCCCTGTGCTAAATCCCATATATTGTAAAAACATTCATTTTCTACACCCAGAATCAAATCCAGATTCCGAAGTCCCATATCGCCATCAATTAAAAGAACCTTTTTCCCCATTCTTGATAGCTGAATACCCAAAGCAGCCGTTAAAAGGGTTTTCCCTACTCCCCCTTTGCCAGAAATCACAGATAGCACTTGTGTCATTATCAATTGCCTTTCTTTCTCAAAACTGCACCACTTCTATCTTTTGCAAATGCATATTCGCCAAAATGAAAATACGCATCCATCACTTTTTTTACTACCGGCGCAGCAGAATCAGCACCGAATCCGGCATGTTCAAACATACATGCAATAACGATTTCCGGTTTCTCAAAAGGACCGTAAGCAATAAACCACCCATTATCCAACCCATTTGTTTCTGCTGTGCCGGACTTCCCCGCAATAGAAATCGGATAATTTTCAAATAAATTTCCACCAGTACCGCCCTTTTGCATAACGCGGCGGAGAGCTTCACAAACCACATCCATAGTAGCTTTTGACAATGGTAAGCTGCCTATACGTTTAGGTGAAAAGATTTTTTTCGGCGTACCATCCAAATGATCCACACGGCTTACTAAATATGGTTGATATTTAAATCCTCCATTTGCAAGCGCCGAATAAACCATTGCCATCTGCAGAGGAGTCGTCAGAGTGAAACTTTGTCCAATAGCCGCATCAAAAGTTTCCCCTAAATACCAATCTTGACCAAATATCTTTTTTTTATATTCTTCACTGGCCACATTCCCTTCGACTTCGCCAGTTAAGTCAATTCCCGTCAGTTGCCCCAGGCCAAAATCACGAGACATAGCCGCCAATCGGTCAATGCCTACGCGCCGTCCCATCTCGTAAAAATATACATTATCAGACTTTGCCATGGCATCATAAAAATCTACCCAACCGAAAGCCTCTCCTTCAGAATTTCTTTTATCAATAAGCCAATGCCTTCCATTATCAAATATCTTTTCTTCAGGCGTGACCATCTTCGCCTCCAATGCAGTAGCGCCGGTAATAACTTTAAAAGTTGATCCCGGCGGATACATAGAAGAGATATTTCTGTTTTGCAGAGGATGGTTTTTATTATTGATGATTTTATCCCATTCCTCGGAAGAAATACCACGACTGAACTGATTTGGATCAAAGCTTGGCCAGCTCACCATTGCTAATATGGCGCCGCTATTGGGATCTACTGCCACAACAGATGCTCCAGTAGGAAATATCCCCATTCCATGGAGAATGTTTACCTGCGCTTCCACCGCATTTTCAGCCGCACGCTGTAAAGCAGAATCTACGGTTAATCTTATATTATTTCCCGATATGGCAGCTGCACCGCCTGTATAATTTACCGGCTGACCTGCAGCATTCACTTCTATTACTTTAGACCCGTTTGTACCTTCTAAATATTGATTGTATTGCCATTCTAAACCAGCCCTTCCTATCAATGTGCTTGATGCGTAAGGTCTACCGTTTTTATCTACATCTTCGGGACCTGCTTCCCCTACATACCCAAGCATTTGAGCACCGGCATTTCCAAAAGGATACACTCTTACCGGCTGGACTTCCACTTCAATATCCGGGTAATCATTTTTCTTTTCTTCAATTTCCGTCGCCACATCAAGGCTTACATCTTTAGCAAGATAAATCGCACCAAAAATAGCTTTATTATCCTCTATCTTTTTTTGTAACATGGCCGGTGATGTTTTCAAAAGATTCGCCAGATTTCGCAGCTCTGTTTCCGGAAGGCTATTCTTCTTTCGATCTACGGGCATTGTTATGCCGTATGAAGCACGTGAGCCTACCATTAAGATTCCATTTCTGTCATACATTACTCCTCTTGAAGCAATAATCGGTAAAGTCCGAATTCTATTCCCATCCGCCTCTTGTTTATAGTAAGATCCCTCTATGATCTGCATAAAAAATAAACGAAAGCTCAAAATTGTCAACAAAACAATTGACACATATGCTAAATTTGCATATCGCGTTTCTTCCTTATTTTTCAACAGATTTTCAAGTATTCCCGGTACACGTCTTTTCATTACCACCGAGATTCTCCCTCAATTTTAAAATACCATAATGGTCGATGCAGTAAAAATGCACATACTGCATTATATCCAATAAAAGGAACTCCAATATAAAGCAAGTATAAAAATGATACCAACGGTACACCGGCAATCCACATTACCAGCGTGGAAATACCCATAAATGCTAAAGAGCCCACGATTACGGAAATTACAGAAACATACCAATTGCGATTATATTTCCCTTTGACAAATTTAACAAAAATAAAGGTAATCACTATATAGGCCAGCAGATGCAGACCAAAAAAATTCCCAATAATTAAATCCTGCACCAATCCACCAACTATAGACAGTACATATGCATATTTAACTGGAAACACCATCGCAGAAATAATAATAAAGACGAGCCAAAGATCCGGTTGCGATATCCCGTCAAAGAAAAATGGAATGACAGATCCCTGTAATATAGAAAAAAATATACATAACCCGATTAATAATTCTTTATTCATTTTCAGCTCCCGCTTGATGAAGGTTAGGATTCATTGGGGGCTCACGCTGAATAACTTCCGTATCAATATTCTGTGGTAGTGTTTTACGGATAGAATCCATAATAACAAAGACCTCTTCCAAATGACCAAAGTCCACAGCGGGTTTAATATCTGCATCTAAAGATAGCTTCCCGGAATCATCCGTAACTTGCTGAATGCTTCCGATGACCAAACCTTTGGGATATACACCTCCATACCCAGAGGTAATAACCACATCCCCTTTTATAACATCATCTTCTTTGACTATATTTACAAAAGACAAAACCCCTAATTTCCCTGTATTTCCAGATACCATTGAGGCTACACGAGAAGCCGGCCGCTGAATAATGCCCCCTACCATCGTTCTGGGATCAATAAGGAGCTGTACTCTTGCCGATTCCGTATATACTTCACTGACAAAACCCACAAGGCCCTCCGGCACTATAACAGGCATGTATTTCTTCAAACCTTGATTTACACCACAATCTATAACCATGGTATTTGTCCATGTCCCGTAATCCCGACCAATTACAGATGCACCCAGCAGATTAAATTGCGTATACCCCTCTCTGAATTTAAGGAGGTGTCTTAACCGAATATTTTCCGCAAGAATTCCACTGTATCGAGATTGCTCTGCTTTCAAGCTTTCATTTTCTCTTTTCAGGCGCTCCAAATCACTCCAATTGCTAAAAGATTGATCTATAATTTTTATTCCAATTTTTCCCCAAGTTGCCGTATGACTCATGCTATACTGAAACGGTGTTACCGCAGTAGACAGTGGTTGAGAGACAAAGGGCACCGATTCCCGATGGCGCCAAAACCATCCACCTAATGCCATCAAGATAAAAATAAAGATGGTTAATAAAATCTTTCTCTTTCCAAAAAAGATCATTATATCCCTCCGTAATATTTTTCGCCACTTTCCACAAGCATCGGCAATCTAACTGCATTGCCTAATGCCAAACAGCAGCCTTTGGCCACCACATTTTCCGGTTCATCCGCCACAAAAACAGGAACCCCTATCTGTGAAGCAATCCACTCATCTATTCCGGATAATTTCGCAGTCCCCCCAGATAAAATCATACCATTTTTCAATAAATCTTCAGCCATTTCAGGTGTTGCCGCACGCATCACTTTCTTTATCAGTTGTACGACCGGCTGCAAAATACGCTGCATAATCGGTGATAAATTTCGTTCAGTTAACTCCAGTATAATTTCAACGCCGTCAGCTATACGTCTTCCTCTAATGGTAAACGTACGAGATTCTCCGGTATGTACCACCGATATCCATTCCCGTTTCAACTGTTCCGCCTGTGTCATTCCGATCATCAAGTGATATTTCGCCTGGACAAACCTGCGGATACCTTCATCAATGGTTTTCCCCCCGAAAGAAATCCCATGTTCTTCAACAACTCCGCCTGCACAATAAATGCCGCAGTCTGTAACATCCTTGCCAATAACAGTGGATAAAACAGCTTCTGGCGTATCAATAATTACACCAGCACCAATAGCCGCCGCAGCGGGTGCTGACAATAAAAATATTTGCTGTGCCCCCGCATGTGCAAGCGCATCCACTAATGCATGTCGAACAACGGAACTGATTTCACAGGGTGTTGCCATCATAACTGTGGGGCGGCTAACGGAATGCCGAATAGCTTTATTAATAAAATAACGAAGCATCTTTTTCGTTATTTCATAATCCACCATAATCCCATTCCTAATAGTCCATTCGATACGGCAATCTCCACTAGAAGAATGACTACGTATAATGGCATCTGTGCCAAACCCCAAGATTTTTCCGCTATTATCTTCTAAAGCTGCACAGCTTGCTTCTTCCAAAATCACCCTTTTATCGGAATAAATACGGATTTGAGAAGACCCCATATCTATTCCTAATTTATCATTAATGCCTGAAAATACTTTCATCCAATACAGCCTTTCCTATTATTGTGACATATATTGTACCATATGTTTAAACCAAGAAGTGAGCTCTTATTTTTCTACATAATATATTATATAATACATTTTCACAGTAAATCATATCCATTTCACAGTAAATCATATCCATACAAGTATGGCTCGCATGATTCTTATACTCTTGTTTGAATTTATTCTAGATTTATGGTAATGTAAACAGTTTTTAATTGACTTAGTGTCTTTCGTGTATTAATATATAATATATCTTAAAAAGTGCAGTTTTTATAAAACCAAAAATAAGTTTAAGGGAAATTTCTTATTTGTGGTAATAAAAACTGACGATTAACCTGTTATGCAGGTATTTTACTAAGGAGTGATATTCATGAAGAAAAGTATGAAAGCAATTCTGTCCGCTTCAGTAGCAGCATTATGTGTGTTTGGTGTGGGTTTCTCTGCGAGTGCTTATGAATTGAATGCTGAAGTAAAAGACGTTACTCCAGCACTCAGAGAAGCTTCCACCATCGGTGTATGGCACCATTCAAACCCGGATCTCCAGAATCTGAAAAACAAGGATGCCATTCTTGTTATGACATTTGGTACTACTTTTGCTAATACCCGTGCGAAAACAATTGATGCTGTAGAAGCAGCTATTCAGAAAGCTCATCCTGATATCCCGGTCTTTGAAGCATATACATCTCACATCATTATTGATCGAGTTAAAGCAAAAGAAGGTATCCAGAAGATGACTCCGGAAGAAGCTTTTAGCAAGCTTAAAGCTGAAGGATATACCCGTGTTGCTGTTGTATCTTTGGATGTTATCCCGGGCATGGAATACAGCTATGATTCGATTATCACAAAAATGCAGATGTCTAAATTCAAAGAACTCTCTCTTGCCACCCCACTCATGTATTTCCAGGGTACAGAAGGGGAACCGGATCAGGTTGTTGATTTCCTGAATGCAGTAAAGAGCCAGTTCCCTGTTATGGGAAAAGAAGATGCTACTCTTATTATGGCACATGGTACACCACATCCGGGCAATGCTTACTATTCTGTCATTCAGGATCGTATAGAAAAATTAGGGATGAATAATGTATTTGTTTACTCTGTTGAAGGTCGTCCAAATCTGGATGATGTCATTCCGAAACTAAAAGCAAAAGGGTTTAAGAATGTCACCCTTATGCCAATTATGATGGTCGCCGGTGATCACGCAAACAATGACATGGCAGGCGATGATCCAGATAGCCATAAGAGTATTCTTACAAAAGCAGGATTTAAAGTAAATACTTATATTCACGGTCTTGGGGAAAATGAAAATGTTCGTGCCCTGTACATACAGCGTGCTGATGAGGCCCTTGCTGCATTCAAGAAGTAATTTGTGATAAGATATTAAAGAGAGGAATACTCTTTGATATAAAAATTCCTCCGTCATTTTCGACGGAGGTTTTCTTTTCTATTACAACTAAAGGAGATTATCATGAAGAAGGTCCAAGTTGCTATTCTTGCTGCTGCCATAGGCCTTACTGCCGCCGGTTGCGGGAATACGCTACAAAAATCAGCAAATCCTTCCGCCAGTATCTACAACTATAAAGAGCAAAGCATTACCATGCAGTCGCAACCGAAGCGAATTGTTACACTAAGTGCTCCTCTGCTTAATATGGCATATGCGATTGGCGGAACATCATTGGCTCGGCCGACTACTTCCAGTCCCATACCGGATTCTGCAAAAGCTTTACCTGAATTGGGACAAGTTTCTCATATAAATATGGAAAAGCTCGTAGAACTTAATCCTGATCTCGTTCTCGGTGAAAAAGGGCAAAATGGGAAATTAGAATCACTCCTTCAGAGCAATAAAATTCCTTATCTTTTGATCAACTATGATGGAATCAATGACAATATTCCACTTATGAAATTTTTGGGACAAGTGTATGGAAGACCGGAACAAGCCGATAAGATAATTAAGAAATATGAAGCGGATATTCAAAAAGTGGAAAAAGATGCTTCGCAGTATGTACCTGCAAAAATTGCCATACTTAGGGCCACCGGCAAGGCGGTCACGGCGGAAACGCCGAAATCAATCTGTGCGTCCATGGCAGAACGTTTAAAGATGAATAACGTTCTTCTGTCTCATAAAGAAATAAACTTGGATACAAAAACAGTTCCATATTCGCTGGAACAACTTTCCGCAGATGATCCGGAGATTATTTTTGTAGTAACAATGGGTAAGGCTGAAGAAATTAACAAAAAAATGGACGAGCAAATGCGTGATAATCCGGCCTGGGCGAATATCCAAGCCGTGAAAAACAATCGAGTTTATTTCCTTCCCTCTGATTTATTTCTTATGAACCCCGGAGTCAACACACCAAAAGCAATGAACCAACTTCTTGATCTGGCATATCACCAATAATTTTCATAAAAAACAGACTTGTAAGAATAGTTGAAAGCACATTCTGCAAGTCTGTTTTTTATTGTATTCAATTTAATACATCCGTTAATCAAGTAATCCATTTATGGAAATACTGGGCCGCCCTCTTCGCATTTCCACATCTGCATCAACTTCAAAAATATCTGCAATTGCATCATGAGTCATTACATCAATAGGAGTTCCTTGTCTTTCTATAATTCCATTTTCGAGCACAAAAATTTCTGAAGAATATCGTACTGCCTGATTAATATCATGAAGAACCATAATGATGGTAATATTTTCTTCCCGATTAAGTTTTGATACCAACTCCAGCACTTCCAACTGATGACAGATATCTAAGTAAGTCGTAGGTTCGTCAAGAATCAAAATTTTCGGTTCTTGTGCAAGTGCCATTGCAATCCAAATCCGCTGACGTTCCCCTCCGGATAGGTTGGCAGCCAATCTATCCTTTAAGTGCAAAGTATTCGTTCTTTGCATCGCGCTTCGAATAACATCTCTATCATGAGTTGATACGCCTGTCCACCAATGTTGATATGGATATCGCCCGCATGAAACCAGCTCTTCAGCAGTCATATCCTTTGGTATCTCATGCACCTGCGGTAAAAATGCTACTTGTCTGGCCATTTCATTGGTATGAAAGCTACTCAACTCTTTTTCCGCTACTTCAACCCGTCCTACATCAGGTTTTAAATTACCTGTCACTATTTTTAAGAGCGTCGACTTTCCACATCCATTTCTCCCCAGAAAAGTGACAATACTCCCCTTTTTTATCTGCCCACTCACCCCTCTAAGAACCCGATTCTTCCCAAAAGCCAAATGGACATCCGATATTTTTATTGCTATATCCCCCATTATGAACTCCTCCTTAACAGATACAGGAAAAACGGAGCTCCTAGAAAGGCCATAATAATCCCTGCAGGAATCTCAACCGGTGAAAAAAGTATTCGCCCTAATGTATCACAGAAAACAAGAACTCCTGCCCCCAGTATAGCGGATCCGGGAATTACATATTTATAATCCGTTCCAACGATGAGACGGACAATGTGGGGAACTACAAGTCCTACAAACCCGATAAGTCCCGCTATACTGACAGCACCTGCCGCTAATAAAGCCGCCACTGCTGTCATAGAAAATCGTACTTTTTCTACCGGCACACCAAGCCCTCTTGCTGTTTCATCTCCAAGGCTGAGAATTGTTAATGCTTTACATCCAGCTAATGCAAAAATGAGTCCTAAAACCGTATATGGGAAGAGCGCCTCTACTTGAGGCCAGCTTCTTGCCGAGAGTCCGCCAACCATCCACAAAAGAGCTCCCTGCACTTTATCAGAGTAGAAAACCAAAAGTGCAGAAATGCCACTCCCCAAAAATGCACTGACCGCTACACCGGCCAATATAATACGTGTCGGCCTGATTCCATTTTTCCACGCCAATGAATATACAGCACATGCGGACAACATAGCACCGATAAAAGCCACTGGAGTAAGCAACAGAGATGCTTCCGGCATAAAAATCAGCATAATAACTCCTGCTAAACCGGCTCCGCTGGATACACCTACAATGCCCGGATCTGCTAAAGGATTTTTCATAACCGCCTGAAGAATGGCACCGGAAACTGCCAAATTTCCTCCCACTAATGCACCAACTATATTTCTTGGAAAACGGATATTCCAAATAACCATTTCATCCGTTGTACTGACATTCCCTATCAATGTATGTAAAATCGTTTGAAATGAAATATTTGCTGAACCAAACAAAAGACTTCCCACCATTGCACAACAAGTAAAGCAAAAAAATCCCCCTAACATGATAAGCCGTAGTGTCTTAGTTTTACCCGCATCCGATTCTTTACCCAACAGTTCCTCCTACAAAGTCATGCAATATAACCATAAACAAAAAGCAATAAAAACCAATCTGTATATCATCATATTATTACTTCTGTTCACTCTGTCAAGGTTTTATTAATATAACAAAACATCATTTTCTTCCCTGTACATAAAGCATGTGATCTCTTTGTACAAGATTAAACATTAATGCGTTTATGACAGAGGCAACAATAGAGCTGCCCCCTTTTGTTCCTCTTACTGTAATAAATGGACAAGGAGCTTTTCTAACAAGTTGTTCCTTAGAATCCGCCGCGCCGACAAATCCAACAGGAATGCCAATAATCAATGCCGGTTTAATCCCGTCTTCCTCCACCATGCGAATAGCTTCATACAGAGCCGTCGGTGCATTCCCCACTCCGATAATTGAGCCGTTTAAATCTGCCCCAAAAGAATTCATTGCAGCCATGGAGCGGGCTATATTTTTTTCTTTGGCAATTTTTGCGATTTCCGGATCGGATACGCGGCAAAACACCTCTCCTCCCAATACAGACAGAGCATTCTTATTAATACCCGCTTTTACCATATTTACATCAGTATAAATATTACATCCCTTCGCAAGAGCATCAATGCCCGCCGCGACAGCCCCCTTGCTGGTCGCAATCAGATGACCATAGTCCACATCACCGGACGCATGAATCATACGTGAATAAACAGTAATTTCTTCTGAGGTTAAATCTATATCACTGACAAAAGGATCGATCAGATCCATGCTCTTTTCTTCAATAGCTCTTGGGTTCTTAATGAAATCCATAATATTCCTCCATATAATCTAAAATATCCTGCTGTGTCGAGAATACAGGAAAGCCCGATAAATCAGCTGCAGGCTTGTCAATAATGATTACAGATATTCCCGCATCCATCGCCGCCCTAAGCTTTGTGTCACTACCGCCAACAAGCCCGCTGTTCTTAGTAACCATTACATCAGCCTTGTAATCACGAATCATTGCCAAATTCATTTCATAAGAGAATGGCCCCTGTATTGCTAAGATATGCTTGGCTTTCATCCCCAGATCCTCACACAATTTAATAACTCCTGATACAGGAAGCACCCTTGCCCATATTTTCTTTCCCTTCAATGCCGCCGAATGGACAAATGCTGATAAAGTCTTAGATCCTGTCGTCAAAAGAACACTTTTCCCCAGTTTTCCTGCCATGCCTGCTGCTTCAAACTCATCCTTGGCATGATAAAGTTTATCATAATCGGGAAGCAAAATCTCAGGACGTTCAAACCGTACATAGTCAATACCAGCCGCCTTGCATGCACTCCGTGCTGTTTCAGACACAATCGCCGCATAGGGATGGCTGGCATCAAGAATCAAGATTATATGCTTCTCCTTAATAATTCGTACCATGTCCTCTTGTTTGAACCGCCCTACTTCAACATCAATCCCTTTGTGGGCAGCTAATACCTTACCATATTGGCTTACTACAGTCATAAGAATTTCCTGCCGCTTTTCCGGGGATTTATTTATTTCCCGGTCTGCCAGTTTCGCTCCTATCTCACGGCCGTCCTGCGTTCCCGAAATAATCCAGATCAAAGCTTATACCCCCTTGGAGTGATGATATGTCCATCAGCAATATAAGAGTTACTATTCCCGATAATAACAGTTGACTGCATATCTACATCTTCTTCAGGCAATTTCTCCAAAGTACTGATTGTCCAATTCATTCCCGGACGCCCTGCTTTTCTCACAATCCCTACCGGAGTCCCAGGTTTCCTGAATTGCAGGACTATATTTCGAATCTGATCTAAATAGGTCGTACGGCCACGGCTCTTAGGATTGTAAATGGCAATAACAAAATCTCCTTCTGCTGCCAGGCTTGCCCGTTTCTGTATTTGTTCCCAAGGCGTCATCAGATCGCTTAAACTGATTACCGCATAGTCGTGCATCAACGGAGCTCCCAAAGCTGCAGCAGCTGTATTGGCAGCTGTCAACCCCGGAATAATTTCACACTTCGGACGTTTTTCTTCAGGAATTTTTTGAATAAGTTCAAGTACAAGTCCAGCCATGCCGTAAACGCCCGGGTCTCCAGAAGAAATAACCGCAACTTTATGCCCTTCCATAGCTAAATCAACTGCTTTCTGGCATCGATCCACTTCCTGCCGCATCCCATTTCCTACAATTTCTTTGTCGGCAATCCTGTCTTTAATGAGGGTAATATATGTATTGTACCCTACAATAATATCGGATTCCTGAATAGCATTTATCGCTTTTTCTGTCATTTCCGCTTCATGTCCAGGCCCAATTCCAACTACACGGACAATCCCACCGCAATAGCAATTGTCACACTGGCAAATTTTGTTTTCGGAAGAAGCGTCTTCCCCCCCATGGACTCTCTTAATGCTGCTGACTGACATACGTTTCCTACTCCAATCGTTTTTTCTACAAACTTTGATATCTCAATATGATTTTCTGCTTCCGTTTCTCTTAGCTCTTCAACTGTATAAAAGTGAATCGGCCTATCTATGTGTTTCGCAAAATCCAGTAATCCTTTTTCATCGGCTTTAAGATTCACACTGGACAATGAAGCCACTTGATATGTATAAACATTTATCTTTTCCAAGGCTGCATAAAAGGCCTTTTTAATGAATGCTTCCGAAGTTCCCCGTTTACATCCTATACCAACATATAAGTTTTTAGGCCGTAAGTACACATAAGGCTTAGAACATTTTACATTTCTTTCCGTGATAATTACACAGGCATCAAACTCATTTTCATTTATCAGATCACTGCTGGCACAAGATATACCTATATCAAGAAGCCTTTTTCGTATAGATTTAGCCCCCTCCACCTGATAATCCAGAAACCAGGAAAATCTTTTCCCGGCAGCTATAACGCTGTTAACGGGTTTCAATGTATCCAGCGGTTCAACGCGCATCATGAGCTCTCTGGCTATATCATCAGGCGCTCTTTTTTCATGCACATCCGTTGCCGTAGTGATGACAGGGGCAGCACCAATTGCTGCCGCGACTTCACGCGTCAACTTATTGGCTCCCCCCAAATGTCCGGATAATAAGGAGATACAATGCTTACCACATTCATCCATACAAAGCACGGCCGGATCACTTGCCTTACTCACCACATGGGCTGCGATAGAACGTACCACAATCCCGGCTGCCATGATATAAATCAGGCCATCATACCTTCCAAAAATTTCAGAAGTCAATGCTGCCGTTTTCTTAAAATAATTGGCTTCCGCACCGCTTGCACATTCCTGATGCTCATATAATGTGATATCTCCCTTTAGAGTTGCTTTTAATCTAAGGCCTAGCCGTGCCCCCTCTGCAGATACGGAAATGATCGCATACCTCATTTTTTATCGGTTCCCTGACGGAACATAGTCGTAAAGCTGCTGTCATATAATTTGGATAACTCATAATCTGTATCCAGTACACGGCCAACGACAATCATTGCCTGCCGTACTACACCTTCCGCATGGATTACATCAGCAATCGTATCAATTGTTCCACGAAGAATCTTCTGATCCGGCCAAGTAGCGCGAACCACAATCGCCACCGGTGTATCTCCGGGATATCCGCCATCCTTCAGCTGCGACATAACTGTATTGATTCCCTGGATAGACAGAAAAATACACATCGTTGCCTGATGCTGTGCCAGCATAGAGAGTTTTTCCTTTTCAGGCATAGGCGTACGGCCTTCCATACGCGTAATAATAATTGTCTGGGAAATATTCGGAAGCGTATATTCCTGTTTGAGAGCTGCCGCTGTTGCCAAAAAGGAACTCACCCCGGGGACAACTTCCATCTGTTCTTCTGCCACGCCTGCCGCACGCAACCCATCCATTTGTTCCTGAATAGCACCATAAATAGCAGGATCCCCCGTATGTACACGTGCTACCGTTTTCCCTTTATGCATCGATTCTAATTCTACCTTAAGCACTTCATCTAAATTCATAATGGCGCTGTTATAAACGGGAACATCCTTCTTTCCGTATTTCAATATTTCCGGATTAACAAGAGAACCTGCATAAATAATTACATCAGCCTCTGCAATAATCCGCTGACCTTTTATTGTAATTAATTCAGGATCTCCGGGACCTGCTCCGATAAAATAAATTTTTGCCATATTAAACCTCCTCTTTTTTTATAGCAGTAAAAATAAATATTGGACTCATCGGATTGAATAAATGATATCTGCCAAGCTTTCTTAAACGGTTAATCTGCATTTGAAAACCGTCAAACGTAAACGGTCTGTCCTTGAACTCATTCACCACTTCACCCGTCGTCTCTGCAGTAACTGAAGTCAGAACGATTCGTCCGTCCGGTCGCAAAATATTAGTTGCCTTATTTAAAATTTCATGCATATTTCCACCGGAACCACCGATAATTACTACATCCGTCATAGGAAGTTCCGCCATTGCCTCCGGCGCGCTTCCTAAAACAGGATAGATATTCCTACAACCGAACTTCTCTGCATTCTGTTTAATTAAATCAATCCCTTCCGGATTCATTTCTATGGCATATACAATCCCCTTATTTGCACAAAGAGCTGCTTCAACGGTAATCGATCCAGTTCCTGCACCGATATCAACCACTGTATCTTCAGGGGCAATCCGTGCCTTAACCATAATCATCGCGCGAACTTCCGCCTTTGTCATCGGCACCTTTCCCCTTATAAATTCCTCATCATTAATTCCAAATGTGTACATTATCCCATCACCACCAATACAGATTCACCAAAACCGTCCAGCATCGTGATCTCTTTCAGCATACCGGTGTTTATATGCTGATTTTCATATGAAATATGTTCGCAAGCAGCGGCCCGAGTTTCTTTTGGCCATCCTTTTTTTATTAAATATTTGGCGATATATGACGGATTATGTTCATGATCTGTCAAGAAAGCCATTTTCTTCCCTTTTTCATACCTCAGCTGCTCATCATCAGGGATACGCCCATGAAATGACAGCCATAATGCCCCCTGCCAGGGTTCAGTAATAAGTGCAAATGCAGACTGCACCGATGAAATTCCCGGAATCACTTCTATAGGATTTCCTGCAAACCGTTTTTTTAACCAAGGTAATAAACTATAATATCCCGGATCTCCGCTCACCATGACAACTACATCATCTTTTTTTAGTGCGGATTCCATCCAATCGGCAAGCAGAGAAAGTTTTCCTGTGATAGGATACATTTCCTGCCCCGCATGACCATAATCAGACAAGGCACGATGTCCACCGACCAAGTAGCGGGCCTTTTCAATTACGGACAACGCCTTCGGCAGGATATACTCTTTACTTCCCGGTCCTATCCCCGCTACTATTAATGTATGTTCCATTTTTCCTCTTCCAAAATCTCTTTTGCCCGACTGCTTACAGCCTGAACAGTGCCATCCAACCCCGCAAAAACGATCCCTACCCTGGCCTTGCCAAAAATATACCTTTCCGCACGAACCTGTGCTCGTTCCGCCATCTGCCCATAAATCATGTCATAGCCTTCTCGGGCAATAATAAGCGCCGCACCATCTGTAGTATTGCATTCCATAATTTCACGAACTATGGCAGGAGCAGCTCCGTTCATCGCCGCATAAGCTGCCATCGTTTCCATCCGTCCGTCGCTGTTCCGGTTATATGTATGAAAGCTTCCGGACGCCACTTTAACCAATTTCCCCATATGCCCTATAAGAAGCATCTTTTCAAAACCTTTAGCTACACATTGTTCCATCATATAGCCGATATAATTACTTGTCTCTATAATCGATTCTTTAGGTATTCCCATAATTTGTGCTGCATGCTCACCAATTCGTCCGGGACATAAAGTCGCCGTACGGATCCCGCTGGCCCAGACTACAGGAACCTGGGGGGCCAACGACCTTTTATATGCATCTTCACTCATCGGTTTAACGATTCCCGTAGTTCCTAAAACAGAAATTCCGCCAACCACTCCAAGTGCGGGATTCAGGGTCTGTTTTGCTAACTCTTCCCCCTTAGGAATGCTAATTGTCACGATACAGCCATGAGCCGGGGCAATCAATTCCTCATACACGTATCTAAGCATAATTTGCGGTCCCGGATTAATAGCAGGGCGACCAACCTGCACTTGCAGCCCCGGACGAGTAACTGTGCCTACACCTTTGCCGGCTCGCAGTTCCATTCCTGACTTATCAGTCAACTCCACTGTCACCACAATCGGAGTTCCATTCGTACAGTCCAAATCATCGCCAGCATCTTTCAATACAGTTGCTGTCCCGATGTTATTTTCAGCGGATGCGCTTTGCACCGGCAGTGTAATTTCTGTACGCTGCGGCGATAAAACCGTTACCTGTTTGGGAAATTCTCCTTTAATGGCAAGAATTGCAGCCTTCATTGCAACCGTTGCTGTTGCACCGGTTGTATACCCCTCCCGCAATACCTTCCCCATCATTTCCTCTGTATTCATAAATATATAGAATGTCCCTTCATCTATAATTTACAAACTGCAGATCTACAGGAATATCTTCTTGTTTTAAAAATGCAATGCAAGCCTGCAAATCATCCTTATCTCTACCACTTATACGAAGCTCATCCCCGTTAATTTTAGCCATCACTTTGATTTTCGATCCTTTAATCCGTTTTACAATATCTTTTGCCAAATCTGAAGAAATACCGTTCTTTAATTCAAGCATTTGCCTTACGGTACCACCCGCAGCAGATTCCTTTTTCTTTTCTTCTATATTTTTCAAAGAAATACCTCGCTTTACCAACTTCCCATTAACGATTTCACGAACAAGACGCAGCTTAAAATCATCATCCCCTATGAGAGTAATTAAACTGCCATCAAAAGATACCGAACTCTTACTTCCTTTGAAATCATAACGCGTACCAATTTCCTTAGAGGCCTGATTCACCGCATTTGCGGCTTCCTGTAAATCAGTACGGCATACCACATCAAAAGAATAATCTTTAGCCATAATTGTCTCCTTGATAAATCATTAACATGCCATAATAATAAAAAGAATAAATTACTAATTATCTTACCATACCACAAAGAATTATATTTTAAAAGAAAGAATGTTTTAACACTTTTAGTATATCACATTTACATTATTCAATATACGTTTTCCCTATTTAAATGATAAATGCTTTCATCTGGAAATCATATCCTCAGTACAGTATAATAAAATAAAGTATTTTATTATATAATTTTATTCCGATAAGGAAAGGAAGGTATTTAAGATGCCACTTGTAGGAACTACTGAAATGTTTAAAAAAGCATATGATGGTCATTATGCAATTGGCGCATTCAATGTCAATAACATGGAAATCATTCAAGGAATTATGGCAGCCGCAAAAGAAAAACAATCTCCTGTTATTCTCCAAGCATCAGAAGGTGCTCGAAATTATGCAGGTCAAGAGTATATCGTCGGGCTTATCAAAATTGCTCTTCAGGACTACCCTGAAATTCCCACCGCGCTCCACCTTGATCACGGCTCCTCTTTTGAGATTTGCAAAGCCTGTATTGATGGCGGATTTACTTCTGTTATGTACGACGGCTCTAAACACTCTTTTGAAGAAAATGTACGTATTACAAAAGAAGTCGTAGCTTATGCCCATGATAAAGGCGTCGTAGTAGAAGCTGAGCTGGGACGTTTAGCTGGTGTAGAAGATCTGGTCAGTGTTGACACCAAAGATGCTATTTTTACCGATCCCGATCAAGCGGCAGAATTTGTTGAACTGACAGGTTGCGACTCACTCGCTATCGCTATCGGCACAAGTCATGGCGCTTATAAATATAGTGGAGAACCTTATCTTGATTATGAACGTCTTGAAAAAGTCGGCCAACTGCTCCCTGATTATCCGATCGTTCTCCACGGCGCCTCTACGGTTATCCCTGAATTCGTAGAAAAATGTAATCAATTTGGAGGAAAAGTCTTAGGTGCCAAAGGTGTGCCGGAGGAGATGCTCCGTAAGGCTGCCCGGATGGCCGTCTGTAAAATTAATATTGATACAGATATCCGCCTTGCTATGACAGCCGCTATTCGAGAAAGCATATTTAAAAATCCGGAAAATTTTGACCCCCGCGGATACCTGAAACCGGCAAGAGAGGCTGTAAGGCAAATGGTCATGCATAAAATCGAAGCTGTTGTGGGTTCGGCTAATACCATTTAATATCTTCATTCTAAACTGGGGTTATAGGACAGAACGTGTTGATTTTAATACCGATGAAGCCAGACAATGTCTAACTTCATCGGTATTAAAATCAACACAAAATGTCCTATAACCCAATTAGTTAAAAAGATCTTATACTACAAGAAAACGGTGCTATGTGTGATATAAATCACTGCACCGTTTTAAATTTCTCAAAATATATTATTCTGCTGAAATAAACATCGGATATAGCGGTTGTCCGCCATCATACATCTCAAACTCTATATCTGAATAAATTTTCTCCACTGCTGCCAACTCACGACCACATGCATCTTTCGACATATCTTTTCCATAATATACAGTAACCACACCCGTATCTTCATCAATAAGGGATTCCAGTAACTTCCGAAAACACTTATTGAAATCTTTTTCTGTAAAAATCTGGTGACCTTTTGTTATCCCCATGTAATCCCCCTTATGGATAACAATATCCCCAATAAGGCTATCCCTCACTGCAGCAGTAATCATTCCTGTTTTTATCTGCTGCACTCTCTTTGACATTTCATTCAAATTTTCCTCAATACCGATATTATCCATAAATGCCATCGCAGCAGCTAACCCTTCCATAGGATTAACAGATGGCACGATGTGTATTTTCTCACCAAGCATTTTCTGGAGTTGCTGTGCCGCTAAAATAATATTTTTATTATTAGGCAATAGGATATATTTATCATACCTTCCATTTTCTATACCTGCATTCAATTCCTGAACGGAAGGATTCATCGACTGCCCGCCAGATACAACATCGCAACCGAGTTTTTGGTATAATTCTGTCCAACCGTCACCGGATACAACTGCTAAAACCCCTAACGGACGTTTAGGTTCATCTTGTTGCTTTTCTTTATTTTTATGAAACTGGTCAACCATATTGTCACATTTAATATCATGCAATGTCCCCCAAGAGGCAGCCATATCTAAAACATGCCCCGGCCGTTGGGCGTGAATATGGACTTTGATAAGATTATCTCCTTCCGCCACAATCATAGATTCACCCCAGGTTCCCAATTTCTGGCGTATTTCTTTTGCCGCCAATTTACAAGGACTGATAATAAACTCCGTGCAGTATGGATACTCGATAGAAAAAGATTCTCCTTTTGCTTCCAACCGACTGATTACCGGTTTAATCTCCAAATTTACTTCGCTTACTTTTCCGGTCAATCCGTTAAGGCATCCTATGAGGAAGAATATCAGACCTTGTCCTCCAGCATCGACAACATTTGCATCTTTTAAGATTTTTAACTGCTCCGGCGTTTTTGCCAAAGCATCATTGCCATGACCAATGGCAGACTCCAAAACCTTGCTGAAATCAGGTTCCTGCCTGATCACTTCATATGTTCCTTTGGCAATTCCTCTTGCAACGGAAAGAATAGTCCCTTCTACCGGCTTGGTTACTGCACGATAAGCATATAAAATACCATACTGAAAAGCCTTTCCCATTTGGGTTCCCGATGCTGTCTTTTTACCACGTAATCCACGGCTTATCCCATGAATAATCTGAGAAAGGATAACACCGGAATTCCCTCTTGCCCCCATAATTGCACCGGCGGAAGCCTTTTCCGCAATCATACCTACCGGCTCATCCGCACTGACATCACTGATCATACTATACATCGATTTCAGCGTATTCAGCATATTATTTCCTGTATCCCCATCAGGAACAGGAAAAACATTCAGCTGATTTAATATTTCATATTTTTGTTCAAACATCTGATATGCGCCAATCAGCATATTCTTAAAACAACCACCATCAATAATCGTATACATGCAATTCTCCCCCATCTCAGGCGCTCTCAAAAATAATACCTACCAGTCCCGGTCCTAAATAGCAAGCCAATACTGGTGTCCCTGTCGTCAAAGTGACATCAATATCAGGATATTTTTCCTGAACGATAGACTGTAATTCTTTTCCGCCTTCCGGATTCTCAATATGGACGATACCGATACGTTTGCAAGGAGCATTCTCATCTAAGTACTTTATTAAACTGGCTACCGCTTTCTTCCTTGTACGCACTTTGTCCAAAACATCCACTTCATTGTTCTTATTTAGATAAATACAGGGTTTTATCTTTAATATACTTCCAATTAACCCCGCAGCCTTACCAATTCTTCCTCCACGACGAAGGTAATCCAGGGTATCCACAGTAAAAGTTGTCCTCATATGTTCAGCAACTTCCGTCAATTTATCCGTGATTTCTGCAAAAGAATTGCCACTTTCAATGAATTCCAAAGCATCCTGAACCATTTGGAGCATTCCAACAGCCGTCGTCTTGGTATTAATTACTGATATATTTCCCCTTCCAGATTGTTTTGCAGCCAAAACCGCACCATTGTATGTACCACTGACTGCAGTTGTGATGCATAAAACAATAATGTCATCTTTTTCGGGAATCAAATTAAATGCATTTAAAAAATCTCCCGTGCTCGGCTGGCTTGTAGGTATTGCTTGATTTGTCTTTTCAGAGTATTCAATAACCTGCCTGATTGTTGCTTCATTCTCAGGAATATACTCTCCTTTAATAGATAAACTAAGAGGGATAACATGCAAATTTGAATATTTAGACAACATTTCTTGAGGAATAGCAGATGTGCTGTCCGCAATGATATGAATCATACAATACAATCCTTCCTGTTATTTATTTTCGTGCCTTATTTTATATTCTTTCAATAGCTGCTGATATGCATATTCATCATATCCATTGGTGGCAAGGATATATTCTTTCAATTTGTTACGGCCTAAAGCGACATTCATAGCTGAAATTTCAAAGGGATCTAAAGAAATTCGAGCCAACTGTTCCCCCGTAGAAGAATATCCAACAACCCCATGTCCTAAAAGATCAAGAAGAGGCTCTTTCTTTACAATTTCACAAAAGCCTTTGAAAAACTTCTCTGCTTCTTTTTCCATCCGTTCCTTTGTTTTTCTATACTCTTCTGCTTTGTCCGCGGGAATTCTATAACCATCTACAATTACAAACTTTTCCGGTAAATTAAACATATTTGCCTGCCCATATTTTTATACAACTTTCCACTGTATTTAAATATATATCTACATAAACATTTGGTCAAGCATATGAATCAATTAAAATATACATCTGTAACGCCTGCTCCTCCATTTTGAGGTTCTGCCATCCGAAAATCAGTTATAAACGGAAGCGTTTTCAAGTAATCATGAATTCCCTTCCGCAAGCTTCCCGTCCCTTTTCCATGAATGATTTGCACAGGGGAAACTCCCGCCATTATACAATCATTTAAAAATTTATCTATTTCAGGAATTGCCTCATATACAGTTTTGCCAATCACATTTACCGATGTACTTACTTCCTCATGTCGTAAATTTGATACATTTTTCTTTTGGTGTGATATTTTTTGTGGAATCATCTTCACCAACTGTTCTGCAGCAAAACAATGGCTTATATCTACACATATATTGGCTACTCCACAGGCAACCGTGATTTTCTTACCAGTTACAGAAATCACCTTTCCATTACTGCCTAACGTATCTATATAAATAATATCTCCCCGTTTGATTTCATTAGCAACAAGCCCCCGCTTCGACCGACTCTCCGGAATCTTCATATTTTCAATGGCACTTCTTGTAGTTCCCACATGTTTCATAAAAGCATCTTTATCGAGACTTGATGCCTTTTTAACATCTCTAATTATTTTTTCAGCCTGAATCCTCAAATTACGTTTTATATCAGAGGATTCTTCCCGCATTTTTGACAGTATGGCATTTTTCTTCAATAAAAACTCCTCCTGCTCCTCCTGCAATTGAGCTTTTACTCTGTCTGACTCTTGCCGAATGATACGGATAGATTCTTTCTCCTGCTCCAATTCTTTTCGCTGCTCATTTAGATGATTCATCACCATCTCCATATTATGAAAAGGTGATCTTTGCTGAAGCCCAACTGCCCGATTCAATATACTCTCCTGCATACCAAGCCGCCGACAGATATTAAATGCGTTGCTGTTTCCGGCAACTCCAATAATCAAATGATAAGTCGGTGATAACGTTTCCTTATCAAATTCAACAAACGCATTTTCAACTTCTGACAATTCATAGGCAAGCTTCTTCATCTCGCTAAAATGTGACGTAATAATAGAGTTCACATTTTTGTTTACCAAATATTCCGTAACCGCCTGTGCCAACATGGCACCTTCAATTGGATCCGTCCCTGCTCCCAATTCATCTAAAAGTACAAGATCCTTTTCATTCACATAAGGTAGAAATGAAACCAACTGCGTAATATAGCTGGAGAAAGTCGATAAATTATATTGAATACTCTGGTCATCACCAATAATCGAATAAATGTGGTTATATACAGGCATCATTGAGCCTTCTGCAGCAGGGATAAATAAACCTGATTGATTCATCAATGCCAATATGCCCACCGTTTTGATAGCAATTGTTTTCCCGCCGGCATTGGAACCTGTTATGACAAGTATTTTGAAAGCTTTCCCTAATGTAAGCGAAATAGGAACAACTCTATCCGCAGGAATCAATGGATGTCTCGCGTCCTTTAAATCCAATATACCGGCAGCTGAGAAAGTCGCCCGAACTCCATTCATGGCAAGCGCCAATTGTCCCCGCGCAAAGATAAACTCCATATCCGAAACAATATGGCAATCTTTTCGAATAACTGCACTATTATTTTTGATCTGCCGTGTAAGCTCCCTCAGAACCTCCATCACTTCTTGCTTTTCTGCCAGTATCAGCTCAATAAGATCATTATTCAGACGCACGGAAATCATCGGCTCCATAAAGAGTGTTTGCCCGGTAGAGGAACGATCGTGAACGATTCCATCAAATTTATATCGATACTCTTCTTTGACAGGCACTACATACCGCCCGTTGCGCTGTGTAATAATCGCATCCTGCAGGTATAATGCGGTATCTTTATCATGCAGTATCTGCCTGAAAGATTTCCGTATCCTGCTTTTAACTGTTTCTATATCTCCTCTGATACGGGACAGCTTCATAGATGCCTTATCCCGTATATCGCCTTTATCATCAAAAACCTGCCGGATTCTGTTGAGCAAACCATCCAAGGGAAGGATTAAAGACGCTTTTTCTTCCAAAATCGGATAGCGTAAATGTCTTTCCCCACTAAAATACTCATGCATCTTTTGATAGGTTTCAAGCGATGAAGAAATTTCCATAAACTCTCCAGCAAGAAGTATCATTTCTTTCTCCGCCCTATCTATAAATGGAATGATGTCATAGGCCTCTCCCAAGGGTGATGATATCTCTTTTTGCAAACAAATTGAAGCCTCTTCCGTTTCCTGCAGATGTTCTGCAATTATCCGTGGTTCCGAAGACGGCTGCAGATCCATAGCTTTTGCTTTTGATAAAGAAGAAGGGCATAATTGGGCAAGCATACGCCTGATTTCATTAAATTCAAGAATCTGCAATATATCTTGTTCCATCCTGTAACACTCCAAAATATTAACAAAATTCATTCGTATTATAATATCCATTAAATATCTTCTGTTCCGAATATAAATTTTAATGAAAAACATAAGAGGAGATACCCATCAATCCGAATATCTCCTCTTAGTTTAGCATATTTATCGAATAACTTTTACTTCACTTCTGTTTCATAACGGGACAAAGTAAAGCATAAATCAGAAAGCCGATTAAGATAGCGAATCCCCGATTCATGAACCTCTTCCGTTTCAGAAAGTCTCCACATACTCCGCTCAGCACGACGGACTACGGCACGGGCTACATCAAGAAACGCGGCCCCCTGTGTTTCTCCGGGAACCAAAAAATGATCCAAAGGTTCTAATTCTTCCGTATACTTATCAATAGTCTGCTCTAAGTCTTTCACATGATCACTGCCAATATTAGGTTCTTTCCCAAGACTGGCAACATCCGCCATCAGCAGCCAAAGATCTTTCTGAATCTTAAAAATGGTTTCTTTTACATTCTGATGAACAACAAAAGCACGAGCGCTTCCTAAGACAGAGTCTACCTCATCAATTGTGCCATACGTTTCAACGCGAAGACTTCCTTTGGACACACGTTCCCCGGTATATAGACTGGTTTGTCCTCTATCCCCGGTACGAGTATAAACTTTTGCCATAACAGCCCTCCCTGCTAATTTAATTCAGGGAACCACAGAGCAATTTCCCTTGCTGCAGTTTCCGGAGCATCAGATGCATGAACAACGTTTTCATCAATAGAAGTGGCAAAATCACCACGGATAGACCCCGGGACTGCCTTAATAGGATCTGTTGCGCCATTAATCTGACGGACGGCTGCTACTGCATTTTCCCCTTCAATAACCATTGCCAATACAGGTCCGGATGTAATAAAAGAAATCAGATCATTGAAGAAGCCTTTTCCTGCATGTTCTGCATAGTGTTTTTTCGCTAATTCTTCCGGAACCTGTATCATTTTTACGGAATGAAGAATGAGTCCCTTTCTCTCAAAACGAGAAATTACTTCACCGCAAATGTGTTTTTTTACACCATCCGGTTTCACCAATACAAGAGTTTTCTCTACATTAGCCATACTATTATCCTCCTTAGAATAAATTCTTTTGGGCTGCTATTTCATGCAGCTTTTTAACACGCTCCTCTGTAGAAGGATGCGTAGAAAACAATGTTGCATAACCGCCAACAGCCGCAAGCGGATTGATAATAAATAATCCAGAGGAAGCCGGTTTTGCATAAGGCATAACTTTTTGACGTGAATAACTGTCCAATTTCTGTAATGCACGGGCAAGCGCTAAAGGCTTACCGCTTATTTCTGCCCCGGAAGCATCTGCCATAAATTCTCGTGACCTCGATAATGCCATTTGAACCAGTGATGCAGCTAAAGGAGCGATAATAATGGTAGCAATCAACGCAAATGGATTATTACTTCTTCCTTCGCTGTCACGTCCACTTCCAAATATAGCGGCCCATTGTGCGGCTTGCGCAAGATAACTGATAGCAGTCGCAAAGGTAGCTGCCAGGGTCATAATAAGTGTATCATGATGACGGATATGGGACAATTCATGACCGATTACACCCGCAATTTCATCTCTGTCAAGCAACGATATTAATCCCTCTGTCACAGCCACAGCGGCATGATTTTCATTCCGGCCGGTAGCAAAAGCATTCGGAATTTCTGTGGGAATAATATACAATCGCGGCATAGGGATTCCCGCATTTCTTGATAATCCTTTTACCAGTGAAAATAATTCCGGCACTTGATTCTCCGACAACTCTTTTGCATTATATGCTTTCAGCACTATTTTATCAGAATTCCAATAACTGTAAAAATTTAAAATGAGAGCAATGATAAACATCATTGTCGCCCCATTTTGCCCGCCCACATATCCGCCAGCTGATACCAGAATCAAACCGAGCAGTGTCATAAGCATGACTGATTTTACTCTATTCAACATAAAACCTCGCTTTATAACAAATACTTATTCAAAAAAGCTTATTTTTAGAATAATATCATGCAATAAAAATGGTCGGAACGACATGATTCGAACATGCGACCTCTACCACCCCAAGGTAGCGCTCTACCAAACTGAGCTACGTCCCGACATTTACTACGTTATATACAATACACATGTTATCAGTAATTGTCAAGCTGTATTAGCCGTACGCCCTCTTGATCAAAATCCAAAACCATAAATTTTGATTTTACATGATGCAGCTTGAATCCGTCTACCATCGCAGCACCAATTTCATATGCTTTCTCCGCTGAAGAGAAAGCAATAATCGTCGGACCGGATCCGCTTATTGTTACACCGTAACATCCTTTTTTATCAGCATTTTTCATCGCCTCTTCAGCCCCACTGATTAATGGCAAACGATAAGGTACATGGATACGATCCGCCAATCCTACCTTCAGTAATTCACCTCTCCGCATCATAACAGCTGCCATTAAAAAGGAAACCGCCCCTATGTTTTGCACTAAGTCCTCTCTGGAATAAGTATCCGGCAATGCACACCGTGCATCTTCTGTTCTAAGTTCAAAATCGGGAACAGCAACGACCGCCTTCCAAGTGTCCGGGATTTTCCACTGCTCCGTAAGAACAAATTTATCTTTAACAATGGAGAAACAAAATCCACCAAAAATAGCAGGAGCAACATTATCAGGATGACCTTCCAATTCAGTAACGATATTTAAGATTTCATGTCTGTTTAATACGTTTCCGCACAATTGGTTGGCAAGATACGCGCCGGAAACAAGTGCTGCAGAACTGCTTCCCATTCCTCGTGCCAAAGGAATTTGATTAATAAGCTTCAGTTCACCGCCGGGAATTTCCTTTCCTACTTTTCCCGCCACTGCCTGCATGGCCTGTAAAACCATATTATCAGCACCATGTTTAATCTTGCCGGCACCTTCTCCTTGAATATCAATATGAGACTTCATAAGTGATAACTCATTTACAGGCGTAAAATAAGCTTCGTTATATAATCCAAGCGCCATTCCCAGCGTATCAAATCCGCTTCCTATATTGGCCGTAGTTGCAGGGACACGCACACCGTATTTCTTATGTATTTTCATCTCACATAACCCTTATCACATTAGCAACCTTACGCATACAAGGAAGTACCTGGAGAGCTTTCTCCACCTGCAATATGCTTTCCCGGCTCGCCAGTTCCGTAATAAGCACCAACTCCGCCAAACCTTTTGTTTTTCGTTTTTGGACGACTTCGCAAATACTGATGTCATTTTCTGCGAAAGCCGCCGCAATTTGAGAAAGCACACCGGTAACATCATCAACATCTAAACGAAAATAATATGAATTTTGAAGTTTTAATGATGAATAAAATGGAATTCTTTTTGTATCAGTCATTATCATGCCGGTTCCTGTTGATCCATTCAATATATGCTGTGCCGTGCTGATAACATCCCCCATCACTGCACTTGCCGTAGGTAATGCGCCGGCTCCTCTGCCATAAAACATAACATCATCAACAATATTTCCAGTTACATAAATCGCATTATATGCCCCCTTTACTGAAGACAATGGATGATTATCGGGCAAAAAGGCCGGATAAACGTTTAGTGCAATCCCATTTTCCTGTCTGAGCGCAACCGTTAAAAGTTTAATTGTATATCCCATATCTTTCGCATATTGAATATCACTTTTATCTATCTTTTCAATGCCTTCCACCAAAACATCATCAAAGGTTACATTAGCTCTAAATCCAATAGAGGATAAAATAGCAAGTTTTCTGGCCGCATCAAAACCACACACATCATTTGTCGGATCAGCCTCGGCAAATCCTTGTTTTTTTGCATCTGCCAATGCGTTTGCATAGTTGACACCGGTTTCTGTCATCTGTGACAATATATAATTTGTTGTTCCATTCAATATGCCCACGATACTTTCAATCTGATTTGCTGCAAGTGACTGATGGAGTGGCATCAAAATAGGAATTCCTCCGCCGACACTCGCCTCACAACTGAAATTTACATGGTTCTCAATCGCCTTATGGATAATATCCGGGCCATATAAAGCTACTAAATCCTTATTTGCGCTGACGACGCTCAATCCATGCTCCAATGCACTGAAAATATACTCCTTGGCTGGGGTAATCCCTCCCATCACTTCAACAATGATATCCAGGGATTCATCTTCTATTATCTCCGAAAAGTTATCGGTTAAATGAATATCTTTCAATACGGGAAATTTAGTATATTTGTTTACCTCTCGAACCAGAACATATTTTATCAATAAATGCACGCCCAGCCGCTCTTTGATAATGTCGGAATTTCTCTTAATCGTTTCTGCCACACCGCTTCCAACCGTACCAAATCCGAGTAAAGCGATATTTATATTTTTCATCGGCTACCTTCCTCTTCTGAAACGACGATTCGTATGATCCCCTTAATCCTGCGAATACTTTCTGCCAATAAATTTATATCCGCCAGGGTCATCTTTGTCTTAAATGAAATTATAGTCGGAACATTTTCGCCAAAAGCTACCCCGCTATTTATGGATAGCACATCATTATTTTCCTTTTTTATTTTTCTCATTATTTTATTTAAAAGAGAAAAATCATTTTGCATCATTATAAAGTATGTGATACTGCGTTCTTTAACGGCTCCCGTTACCGGTTCCACATGATCTTTATATTTATAATAAGCACTCCTGCTTATATTCATCGCAGATAATGCTTCATTTATTGTCTTCACCCTTCCATTTTTCAAAGATTCTTTAATGCGAATTGTTTTTTTTATTGCTTCCGGTAATACTTGAAAATCCACCAAATAAAACTGCTTTTCATTATTTTTCATTTTGCAGAAATCCCTTCTATTGCCACATCCCGATAAGATATTAAATCAATACTCTCTTCATCAATCTTTTCCTTTACCGTTGTCGATAATAATGCCTGTAGTTCCGATTCCCCATGATATCCCCACCGAAATTGCCTATCCATTTCCTGTTCATTCGATGAAGGATGGCACATAATCTCTGTAACGCCAGACTTAACCCTGCTCAATAAATTGATTATTCTATCTTCCGTCAAATGTCCCCCGTAGAGCATTCCGTAAAAATAATCATTCGTTTTCACATTCATCTGCTTTAATACACTTCTATGCCTTCGGGCAATAAAGGCCAATCCGGTTCCTGCCATTGATCGTAAAATATTTTTTGCGCTTATATCAAAAAAAAAGCTTTCATCAGGTACTCTCATACATGGAATTTTATATTTCTTCCCTAATGCAAGGGCAATAGGAAAAAATTTATTCCACATATGAAGATGTTGATGCCCATCAATGTGCGTAATCGAAATTCCTGCATCAAGAACCTTACGGATTTGTGCATCCCACTCCCTGTAAACGTCATCAAGACTAATAAGGCCTTTCATATCTCGGAGAATTAATTCTAAATAATCTTTACAAAGGACTCCTTTCTCCCAAGTTAGCGTCGGAACTTCTTCAGCAGGTAAAACTGTTGTCAGTGTTCCTACCAAGGTTAGATGGATTCCTATCCCAATATTTCCCATTTCGCGAGATAGCCTCACCGCTGAGGAAAAAGCATCCCCACCTGCCATAATCGAAGTACTGGTTAAAATCCCTGACTCAAAACCTCTATAAACAGCAAGATTCACAGCCTCATGTATCCCAAAATCATCGGCATTAATTATCAGCTGTTTTTTCATCATCTTTCCTTTCAATCGTACACACTATAATCAAGCATTTTTGAATTAATATGTCCAAACTCTACTAAATACTATTAATTATTAAATTCATTATCATCTAAATAATAGAATAAAATGATTGCCGCTGTCGAAGAAACATTTAATGATTCCACAGTACCTGCCATAGGGATAAACACATTCCAATCCGTCAAGTCTAATATTTCCGGACTTATTCCACTTCCTTCATTTCCAAAGATAAAAACCCCCTCTGTCACAAACTTGGCATGGCGATAATTTTGGGAAGCACTAAGTGATGTTCCAATAAAAGGAACCTTCGAAAAAGATTTAATTTCTTTTAAAAATTCTATGTCCAAATCATGATATATCGGAAGTCTAAGAATACTGCCCATAGAACTCCTTACCACTTTCTCCGAATATGGATCTGCACTCCCCTTTGTCAAAAGAACTCCACTACACCCAGCCGCGGCGGCCGTCCTGATAATCGCCCCAACATTTCCGGGATCCTGGACTGTATCCAACAAAACATATTTACCATGCAAACCATTTAATAACTGGGGATAATCCATAACATATGGCTGTTTCACCAATAAGATGATTCCCTGTCCATTTTCTGTACCCGAAATTAAACGCATCAGCGGTTCTTCAACTTCACAAAATAGCCAGTGCAGATTTTCCCCCCGTTCAAAAATGTGCTGCACTGATCCATTCTCTGCTCTTTCCGACTGAACCAGGCATACAATATCACTTATCTCTTGATTCTGAACATCTTCCGCATTACGGAGCCCCTCCATCAGAAACATTTTATTCTTATCCCTGTACTTTTTTTGTTTGAGACGGATTGCCAATCTGATCCAGCGGTTGTTTTTGCTTGTGATATGCTCCAACCAAATTTCTCCTTATACATCACTTGTTTCTCCAACAATCTGATGCACAAACAATTCACAACGATAGTTTTTTCATACATGAATCATAAACAGCCTCTACTGAAATTGTACCCATATTTGTAACTCCATGGCCGGGATTTTCCGCTAAAAGAACCTCACTATAACGATTTCCATAGGGACCGTTTCGATAAGGAGGCGTGGGGCCAAATAACGCAATAATAGGAGTTCCAACAGCATTGGCAATATGGAGCGGTCCTGTGTCCGATGATACATGGACAGCAGCCATCTTTTCCAATGCTATCAATTCCAATAAATTTGTTTTACCCATGAAATCTACTACATATTTCGACTGTGCTATCCTGCGGATTTCATCTGCCATAGGCCTTTCACCCACAGTTCCGGATATAATACAGAAAATTCCCTTCTTGGCCAATCGTTTTGCCAGCTCTCCCCAATATCCAATGGGCCACTTTTTATTTTCACCTCTTGTTCCAGGCACAAGAAGTACATATTTCCCAATTACACCTGCCTCAGAAAGCTTTTTTCTCACAACTGACAATTCATTTTTGTAGTCATGGAGCGGGAAATGGATTCCGCTTCCCTGCCATCCCAAGTAACGTATTACATCTAAAAGCTGTTCAATGATATGCCCATTTTTATATTTGCCGGAAATGGCACGGCTAAATAATCCACTGCATTCCCGTGCATCATTATAGCCAATCCGTTCATGACAGCCCGTTAGAAATGAAATTAATTCGCTCTTCGCAATCATTTGCAAATCAATCACAAGATCAAACTGTTTTTTATGCAAATCCTTCCTTACCTGGAGCAAATAATTTATTTTCTTTATTCGTTTTCGATCAATAACATATACATTGTCGATCCACGGTTTTCCCGGAAGTATCTTCGCAAAACTTTCATGTATCGCCCAGGTAATGCACGCATCTGGAAAGAGCTCCCTTAAAGCATAAAGTGAAGGCAATGCATGAATTATATCCCCCAATGAGCTCATTTTAATAACCAGTATATTTTTGTAATCTTTCATCTATCTAGTTATCCTTTTTCCCGAAAAATATTTTTCAGAAAAAGATTTAAATTATCCCCTTCAAATAAAAAACCTTTTATACCCGCACGGGCTGCTGCTTCTATATCTCTTCTGCTATCACCGACCAAAAATGTGTTTTCTTTAATCAACCCATACTTGTTAATCGCCTGTAAAATCATCCCCGGCTTAGGTTTCCTGCAGTTACAGTCCATGTTATAGCGGGAAATTTCTGCACCATTCAGATGTGGGCAAAAAAAGAATTCAGTAATATTTCCACCATATTTCCTAAATTCTTTATTCATTTGTTTATGCAGTTTCATCACATCTTTTTCCGTATAGAAACCACGCGCCACACCGCTTTGATTGGTAACAACAAACAAAAGCCATCCCTCTTCCGTTAACCGGGCAACCGCTTCTCTCGCACCATCAATCCAGCGGATATTTTCATATCGGTATACATATCCGGAATCAATATTAAGAACACCATCCCGATCAAAAAGTATCGCCTTTTTCCCAATACGCATTATTATTTACCCCAATCAAGGTCATCAATCAACTGACAAATGATATGGGCACATAATATATGCATTTCTTGAATTCTCGCCGTACTATCACTGGGAATCACAAGTGCAACATCACAAGTATCAACCATCTCCCCTCCAGTCTTACCAGTTGAGGCAATAGTTATCATCCTCTTGTTTTTAGCCTCTATAATCGCTTTATTCACATTTTCGCTATTTCCGCTGGTGGATATCCCCCAGAATACATCTCCAGCGCGCCCAAGTCCTTGTACCTGCCGGGAAAAAACTTGGGAATAGTTATAGTCATTTGCGATAGATGTCAAGATAGATGTATCTGTACTAAGGGCAATTGCAGGAAGCGCCCGCCGCTCGTTATGAAACCTTCCAATAAACTCCGCAGCAATATGCTGCGCGTCAGCAGCGCTGCCGCCATTACCACAGATAAGAATCTTATGTCCGGTTATCATTGCATCTTGACATATTTCAGCCATTTGGCGAATTACAGGGAAAAGTTTTTTCGTTGCCAATAAAGTTTCTTCGTGAGCATTAAAACACGTTTCTATCGTATTAATTTTGATCATTTTTACTATCGGTTCCTTCTGTTTTACCATTTTTCATTAGCGTTTCGAGTTCGCTCATGAAACTGCTTAAATCTTTAAACTCCCTATATACCGATGCAAAGCGGACATAGGCAACCTGATCCAATTTACGCAGTTCTTCCATGATAAGATTACCGATAACTTCAGTAGGAACCTCCTGTTTCAATTCATTTCTGACAGTTCGTTCTACAGAATTAACGATTTCTTCGATCTGACGGGATGAAATATTTCTTTTTTCACAAGCTCTGACAAGGCCATTTCTCAACTTATTCCTATCAAACATTTCACGGGATCCGTTCTTCTTCACTACGCGTAATGGTGCTTGTTCAACAGTTTCATAGGTTGTAAACCGACGATTACAAGATAAACACTGCCTCCTTCTGCGAATAGACGCACCATCATCTGTATCACGTGAATCAGTCACTTTTGTATCAAGACTGCTGCAAAAAGGACATCTCATAACATTCTCCTTACAAAAAAAGCCACACTGCGATTGCGGTGTGGCCCTGCTTACTATCATTTTTTCAAAAATTCAGGAACCGCAATACCGGGTGTATGAATGCTGCCTCTAAACGTACTGGTTCCTGCCGCAGTTTTTGCTCTTTCTTCAAATCCTGTTGCAATAACCGTAATTTTAACGGTATCATTATCAAGTGTCGAATCGACAGATGTTCCCCAAATAATATTTGCATCAGGGTCGGCGGCTTCCGTTATAATCTGAGACGCCTCATTGATTTCAAAAAGCCCGAGATCTTCATTTCCCGTGATATTGATAATAATACCTTTGGCACCGTCAATGCTACGTTCTAATAACGGACTGTTAATAGCCATGGTTGCCGCATCGCTTGCACGATTATCACCTGTCCCCATGCCAATTCCCATCAGTGCTTCACCTTGATCACTCATAATCGTCCTGACATCTGCAAAGTCAAGATTAATAACCCCGGGGACAGTAATCAGATCAGAAATCCCCTGAATCCCCTGACGAAGCACTTCATCAGCCGTTTTAAATGCATCTCTCAATGGTGTTTTTTTATCAAAAATCTGAAGTAATTTATCATTAGAAACAACCAAAATGGCATCTACATTTCCCTTTAACTTCTCAATGCCCTCCAGTGCATTTTTCATACGAACCTTACCTTCAAAACTAAACGGTTTTGTAACTACGGCAATGGTTAATGCGCCAAGTTCCCTGGCACAAAGAGCTGCTACAGGAGCCGCACCGGTTCCTGTGCCCCCCCCCATTCCTCCGGTAACGAATACCATATCGGCACCACTAAGGGCTTTTGATAAATCTTCACGCGACTCTTCTGCGGCCTGTTCACCAACAATAGGTTTAGCGCCTGCCCCCAGACCGCGTGTCAGCTTCTCGCCAATCTGTATCTTTGTCGGTGCATTGGACTGATTCAACACTTGAAGCTCCGTATTTACAGCAATAAATTCTACACCGGATATATTTGCCTCAATCATGCGGTTAACGGCATTATTTCCACCGCCACCTACACCGATGACTTTAATTTTTGCGATTTCAGAATCTCCCATTTTCGCTCCTCCTTCTGGTACTTGCGATATACTACAATTATGTTCAATTTGTTTCATAATAATATATTTTATATTCTACAATACTTTGAAAAGATTCGCCATATATATTGTATATGTTCCCAAAATATTACACTACCTTTTCAATTTAATAAAGGGTGCTGCCAAATTGGCATCCAGATACTCAACAGACAATCCTCTCGCCTTGACATCGTTCACCATACTTTCCGCAAGCGCCGCCTTTTTTTCCATATCCGTTCCATTCTTTAAATGGACGGATATCCCACCTCTTGTATAGGCCATCAGATTATCCGTATTTCCCACATTCACTTCCGAAAATATTTTGATGCCGTCTTCAGTAAGCCCGTTAATGAATTCTAATGCTGTATGGATTTGTGCATCATCGAGTTTATCCCCAAGAAGGACATTTCCCAATTTCTTTCCTGTTATCATTGGAAAAACCATTCCTTTAATAGACGGTTCTGTTTGAACGACTGTTCCTTCTTTATCCAGAAATATGTAGGCATATTCCCCCTGCATGACAGCCACTACTTTTCTATCCGTAATCTCCACAGAAATGGTGAAAGGCGAGCTCCTCTTCACCCTAACGGTTTGAATTCGAATATCATGGGTAAGCCGTTCCTCTAGATTAGTTGTGCTAATTTGCAATATATTAATCGGTGTGGAAACATTTCCCTCAAACAGGACATCTTCCAACGTGATGCTCCGTGTTCCCGAGATCTGGATTTGCCCAAAGGGTATCGGAAATAATAGCAGTGTTAAAAATATCATAAAAAATAACGCAAACACTGACATGGCATACATTCTAATTTTTCCGGCTCCATAAAAGGATACTGGATGCCTGCCGTTTCTATGAGGTTTCTCTTTTAACAGCACTCGGCCATCATCATAAACTTCCTCAACCCTCTCTTGAACAGATGGGGTGTCATTTTTTATGTGCTGCTTCTTTGGGAACTTCTTAAAAGCTTTCTTTTCACCCATGATTCTAAACCACCTTGACACGTATTATACTTTACCAACACCAGCTTTCAGCAAAATATTTTCGCACAAAGACGGAAAATCCATACCGATTGCCGCAGCAGCCTTAGGTACAAGACTTGTCTCCGTCATTCCCGGAATAGAATTCGCTTCAAGCAGAAAAGGCGTTCCTCTTTTATCGGTGCGAAAATCAAATCTGACCACCCCGCTGCACTCTGCAGCCTCATATCCTAAAATCGCCATACGAGTCATTTCATCAGCCGCGGCTCCCGGCAATGGTGCAGGTACTATATAATCGGTTGCACCACTCGTATATTTAGAGTGAAAATCATATTGTCCTGAATGAGGGCATATCTGAATAATCGGCAAAGCTTTACCATTCAGGACCGCTATGGTAAATTCCTTTCCATCTAAATAAGCTTCTGCCAAAATTCTGGATTCAATGGCAAACACTCTTTTTAATGCCTCTTTTAATTTCTCTTTTTCATAAACAATTTCGAGCCCAATCGTAGATCCCTCACATGCCGGTTTCAACACAACTGGAAACTTAAAATTCTTTTCAATGGATTCCGCCACGGTATCAATTCCGTTTTTTAAATAATACGGTTTTGAAAAAGCCATCCGGACACCGGCATCTTTAAAAACTCTACTGCTGATAATCTTATCCATCGTAATAGCACTTGAGGAAACTCCCGATCCTGTATACGGAATCTTGCTTAACTCAAGTATACTTTGAATTGTTCCATCTTCCCCATATTTCCCATGAAGTGCAATAAAAACAACTTCCGCCCCGACTGCTTTAAGCTGTTTAAGGACACAAGACGGATTATATTCAACTTTTACCGCATGGTACCCCAAAGACAACAGCGCCTGAAGAATAGCCGTTCCTGTTTTCCTGGATATATCCGCCTCACGAGATACGCCTCCCATTAAAACAGCTACTGTATTATTTTTTGTAATCACTGGATAACCCCTTTCCTTTCATAAGATTCGCAAGCATTTCGCCTGCCATATATATATTCCCTGCGCCCATAGTAATCAGCATATCATCAGGTTTGATGACCTTATAAAGCTCTTTGGGCAAATCTTCTACATTCTTCACGTAATTAATTGGTTTATCCGGGAACCGCCTTTTCACAAGATTTGGAATCAATGTTCCATCTATTCCCTGAATAGGGGATTCACCGGCTGCATAAATATCAGTAAAAAACAAGACATCAGCATCAATAAATGCTTCTGAAAACTCTTCTTGCAGCAATTTTGTCCGAGAGTATCGATGTGGCTGAAATGCACAAATAACTCGATGCCTTCCCATCTCTTTGGCTGCTTTTAACGTTGCTGCTATTTCAGTCGGATGATGGGCATAATCATCTACGATCCAAACCCCATGCTCTTTCATTTTTGTCTGAAACCGACGCTTAACGCCGGAAAACACTGATAACGCTTTTACACTTGTTTCAAAAGAAATTCCACAATATAATGCTACCACAATGGCTCCCAAAGCATCTCTGACATTATGAATCCCTGGAATCTGCAAAGATACCGTTCCAAGTTTTTCTTTATAGTGATACACATCAAACAGCATATTCTGCTTTTTATATCTTTTATTCACCGCACGATATTCAGCAGAATCATTTATGCCAAAAGAAATAACCTTTTTCTTTATTTGCGGCAGTATAGCCTGTACACCTTCACTATCGATACAAACAATTGCTCCCCCATCTTTATAAGTAACATGGTTAAGAAACTCAACAAAGGCCTTTCTTATATTTTCTACTGTCCCATAGTGGTCTAAATGATCATCCTCTATATTAGTTACTACAGAAAGAAACGTAGCGAATTTTAAAAAGGAGCCATCACTTTCATCAGCTTCCGCGATGATATGTTCACCATGTCCCAAACATGAGTTTCCTTTAAGATAATCCGTGAATCCGCCTAAAACAATTGTAGGATCCATCTTTGCCACATGAAAAATCTGCCCGATCATTGCTGACGTGGTTGATTTTCCATGTGCACCGGCTACTGCAATGCCTTTTCCCCATTTGAAAATGGCCGCCAATACATCAGATCGATGGAAAATCGGCAGGTCTCTACTTTTGGCCTCCTGCAGCTCAGGATTATCCATGCCAATGGCTGAAGAAACTACCAGTACATCCGCATTGTTTATATTTTCCCGCTTATGCCCAATAAAGACGGCAGCTCCTTTATTCCTAAGTTCCTGTAAAACAGCTGAATCCGACACATCAGAACCAGAAACAGTAATACCTTTTTCAATTAAGATTCTGGCAAGCGCACACATTCCCACACCGCCAAGCCCAACAAAATGAAACGCATGATAATTTTCCAATTCCATCATTTCTTATTCTCCGTCATTTCAAGCGCCAATTGCGCAATATCTGCCCCTGCATAGATCTTTTTAATCTTTTTTGTTGCTTCAGACATCCGTTCCAAGGTTTCAGGCTGGTGTCTGAAATCATTAATATCCTGAATAAGTTCCTTTTCAGTCACATACTTATCCGCAATCATTTTTGCAGCCTCAGCTTTAACAAAAACTCTTGCATTGAATGTCTGATGATCTCCTGACGCGTAGGGATATGGTATCAGAATAGAAGGGAGTTCCCGTGCAGCAAGTTCCGCAAGACTCACTGCCCCCGCCCTGCAGATAATTAGATCCGCAGCTGCTAATACCGCCGGCATATCATACTCATACTTAATAATCCGACTGCCTTCCCCAAAGGACTTACCGTCTGTAAGTCCTAACTCTCGAACAATTTTATCGTATTCAAGATTCCCTGTTATGTGATAAAGACAGATTCCTTTATCTCCCTTAAAATGTTCATGTACACTAATCATTGCACGATTAATCGTTCTTGCACCACGGCTGCCGCCGGTAATTACTACCATAAACACTTCAGGTGATATCCCTAGTTTTCTCCTGGATTCCGCCCGTTGTGCAGATACTACATCCGGCCTAATCGGATTCCCCGTATAAATACATTTTTCCGGTTTGGGAAAGCGTATTCTCGCTTCTTCGTAGCCTAAGGCAACCTTATCAACCACTCGATTTAAAATTTTATTTGTAATACCGGGAATCACATTTTGCTCTTGGATAAGAGTCGGAATACGGCTCAATGCTGCAGCCATTAAAATAGGTCCGCACACATATCCGCCCGTTCCAATCACAATATCAGGTTTAAACTTATTCAAAACAGCTTTTGCTTTAAATAAACTATGTATTGCCTGCATTAAAATTTTTATATTATCAAATGTGATTTTCCTTTTTAATCCCGAAACCGGAATTGATGCAAAAGCAAATCCCTCTTCCGGAATAATTTTAGACTCCATCCCATCCGGAGTTCCGATAAATAAAATCTCTGCTTCTTCTATTTTTAGAATCTCGCGGGCAATCGTAATTGCCGGATAAATATGTCCACCTGTTCCGCCTCCGGATAAAATAATACGTTTCATCTATACTCCCATCACTTCAGCCTGTTTACAATCTTTTTAAAATCAAAGCCTCGCGCTTCATAATTAGCATACATATCAAAACTTGAACATGCCGGAGACAGCAATACAACATCCCCGCTGCAGGCAATGGATTTCCCTTTTTCAACAGCGCCCCGCATATCATCAGCCAAAACAATAGTTTTTATCCCGGCTTTCTCTGCTTCATCTTTAAATCTTGCTGCTGCATTGCCTAACAAAATCAAACATTTGACACGCGCTTTCACCGTTTTCATAAACTTATCAAGTTTTGTGTGCTTGTCATATCCGCCTGCAATAAGAATGATTGGACGATTGAATGTTTCCATTCCCTTAATCGCCGCATCTGTATTTGTTGCCTTTGAGTCATTATAATATGAAACTCCATCCAGCTCTCGAACAAATTCGATACGATGCGGTAAGCCTTTGAATTCAATTATTCCATCATGAATGGCTTCAAGCGGGATTCCACCTTCATATGCTAAAAATGCTGCTGCTAAGACATTCTGGTAATTCTGATTTCCTGTCAGCTGCAATTCATCTATACCTGCCACCTTAAGAACTTTCCCCCTTCGCTTAATCACCAAGTCTGCTCCGTTAAGACAGGCGCCTTCTTCTACATCACGGCTTATACTGAACAAACATACAGTAGTATTTTTAGCTTTTTTCATCAGTATCGGAGTATATTCATCTTCCGCATTTAATAACAAGCAATTATCCTTTCCCATATTCTCAAAAATTCTTGCTTTTGCTGCCACATATCTTTCCATCGTATGATGACGTTCTATATGATCTGGAGTAATATTCAAGATCACTGCTGCCTTAGGGCAAAAATCTTTAATAAACTCCAGCTGGAAACTGGATACCTCTGCCGCAATCACTCCATCTTCAGCTACCAATTCTGCTTCACGGCTAAGTGAAATTCCTAGGTTTCCTGCTACTGCAAAAGGTATTGATGAATGGCCTATCATGCTGCCGAGTAAAGTTGTTGTAGTTGTTTTCCCATTTGTACCGGTAACCGCCAATATAGGAGCCTTCGTTACTCTATATGCCAGTTCAATTTCGCTAATTACAGGAATTCTACGCTTAAAAGCCTCCATCACGACTATATTCTCAGCAGAAATAACTGGTGAAACCACAACCGTATCGATTCCATCCAGTAACTCAACAGATTGCATGCCAAATTCAAATACGACCCCAAACGATTGAAGTATTTCTTTTTCTTTCTTATCTTTTATATTGTCTTTTAAATCTGAAACAATAACATTACATTCATGTCTGAGCAATACATGCGCTGCCCCTAGGCCGCTAATCCCTGCGCCAATCACCAATACATTTTTCACTTTTACCGCCTCAAATAAAAACAACTACTACACTTATTGCTTCACTTTAATGCATGAATATATGTCTATATTTTTCTATGCTTTAAATGAAATCATGAGTGTGACACATGCCATAATGCAAGCAAAAATCCAAAATGACCAAACCACTCTAACTTCACTCCAGCCGGAAAGCTCAAAATGATGATGAAGTGGACTCATTTTAAATATTCGTTTTCCTGTTAATTGGAAAGATACAACCTGTAAAATCACAGAAAGTGCTTCGAGCACAAAAACCATCCCTAAAAAAATGAGAAGCAATTCGGTTTTTGTCACTATGGCAATTCCTGCAACTGCCCCTCCTAAAGCCAAAGAGCCGGTGTCTCCCATGAAAATTTCAGCCGGATGATAATTGAAAAATAAAAATCCCACACAGCCCCCCGCTAAGATTGCAGAAAACAAACCAATGTCATGTATCCCGTTTACATAGCAATAAACTGAATAAGCTAAAAATGTTACAACACTGCATCCTGAAGCCAAGCCATCCAGCCCATCAGTCAGATTCACTGCATTGGAAGCCCCTACAACAACCAATACTGCAAAAATATAATACAGCGCTCCAATCTCGATCTCCATTGATGAGAATGGAATTGAGATTGAATATGGCAGATGAAGCGTCTCTACACATCCCCAGCAAAAAAAGGCCGCTAAAATCAATTGTCCCGCGATTTTCTGCTTAGCGGTTAACCCCAAATTCCTTTTCTTTTCCGCTTTTATCAAGTCGTCTAAAAAACCAAGCAAGCCATGTCCCAAAGTCAGAAACAGGAGCCAAAGTACCGATGGGTCTGCCAATCTGTTCCAAATAACGACAAGAACTACAGACAAGCACACAAATAGCCCCCCCATTGTGGGAGTTCCCGCCTTTAAGCGATGCGATTTGGGTCCTTCTTCTCGAATAGACTGCTGCGCCTTATATTTTCGTGCGAGGGGAATTGCAATTACCCCAAGCATAACTGTTAATGCAATTGCTTCCCCCATGTAAAGTATATAAGTAAATTCCATCTTAATTTAAAGATTTCCTCCAAAGTTCCAGTATCGTTTCCATATGCATGTAACGGGATCCTTTGACTAAAACAACATCTCCAGACTGGATCATCTTTTGTAATCTCTGCCAAGCATCCTCACAAGTTGTGCATTCCATGATGTTCGTTTTTCCCGCATCGCGAGCCCCCATAGCTATATGGCGGCTAAGCTTCCCCACCGTAATCATTCCGTCAAACCCTATATTTGCGGCTATTTTCCCCAGTTCATAATGAAATTGTTCCTCTTTTTCCCCCAACTCTCCCATATCCCCTAACACAAGGAAATAATGCTTTCCATTGACCTGACGCATAGCATGAAAAGCCATCTCCATTGATAATGGATTGGCATTATAAGAGTCATCAATCACAGTTACGCCATTAATCTCTGTGAAAAACTGTCTTTGCGCTCCAGGTAAAAACTCAGAAAGTGCTTTTTGAATACGATTTACATCAATCCCAAGCACTCTTGCCGTTGCCGTAGCCGCCAATGCATTATATACATTATGAATACCTAGCATATTCAGCTTAACTTTAAATGCCTCATCAAAGCAGGTACAAACATATTTGGTACAATTATTTTCATATTGAATTCTACTCCCATGGACAGTATAATTCCCATTTACTCCATACCCTATTATATTTCCGCTAAAAGTATCGCCCATTCTAATTACATAAGGATCATCTTCATTTAATATGGCAATCCCCTTATCAGGTAGTGATTCAATTAGCTCTCCCTTCGCCTTCGCGATATTCTCCTGACTCCCTAAAATTCCTATATGCGAAGTCCCTACATTTGTTACAACACCGATAGTAGGCGCTGCAATTCGACACAGTTCTGCAATTTGCCCAAGACCTCTCATTCCCATTTCCACCACGCACGCTTCTGTTTCCGGCGTCATGGATAAAAGAGTCAACGAAAGTCCAATTTCATTATTAAAATTTTTCTGCGTTGCACATACATTCAATTTGGAAGCAACTAAAGCCGCAATCATATTTTTTGTCGTCGTTTTTCCATTAGATCCCGTTACCGCCACCACTGGAATATCAAACTTCATCCGATAGAAATGTGCTAATGCTTCCAGGGCTGTTTGGGTATTTTTTACCAGGATAACGGAAACTGTTCGAGGAACAGCCTTAAAAGAAGATCTTTCGGAAATAATGACCATTGATGCACCGTTAATACATGCATCATTTAAAAAATGATGTCCGTCAAATGTATTCCCTTGCAAAGCAATAAAAAGTTCTCCGGGAGAAATAGTGCGTGTATCAGTATTTACCCCTGTACAATATTCATGGCTCCCCTGCTGCAGTAAAACACCACTAACTGCCTTTAAAATTTCCCCCAGCGTAAATGATGCCATTTCCTAACCTCTTAATGCCTTCCTTACTTCTTCACGATCATCAAAATGAACCGTTTTATCTTTCAAAATCTGATAATCTTCATGCCCTTTACCCGCAATCAATACAATATCCTGATTGTGTGCTATCGACAGAGCATACTGTATGGCAGCACGCCTGTCAGTTACCGTTTTATAAAGTAAATTACTCTTATGTTGGGAAATATCCTGTACCCCGGCAGCTATTTCCCTAATAATTTCTTCCGGGTCTTCTGTTCTTGGATTATCACTAGTAATAACAACAACATCAGAATAATTGGCAGCGATGCGCCCCATAATAGGACGTTTCAATTTGTCCCTGTCTCCGCCACAGCCAAAACAGGTTATAAGACGCCCCTTCGCAATCTCTTTCGCAGTTGTTAATATTTTTTCCAACCCATCCGGTGTATGTGCATAATCTACGACGACGGAAAAAGATTGCCCTTCTTCAATAAGTTCAAACCGTCCTGCCACTGATACGAAATCAGAAAGAGCAGCTTGTATGTCTTTGATATCCACACCTTCTGACAGAGCTGCACCAATAGCTGCCATTACATTATATACGTTGAAACGGCCGATAAGCTTAGTTTTTATAACGTATCTTTTTTCACCAAGCTGAATTTTGAACGATGAGGATTTTCCGCTAAAATGAACATCACTTGCTTTTAGATCGGGATTACCATTAAAGCCATAAGTTGATACTTGGCAAAAATCCGGGTCTGAAATTGCGTTACTCATTACGGCTGCATATGGATCATCACTGTTAATCCATGCCGATTTCCCATCTTTAATCTGATCTTTGTCAGAAACCATTTTGAAAAGGATGGATTTTGCCTTGGCATAATTATCCATAGTCTTATGATAATCCAAATGATCTTCTGTCAGATTTGTAAAAACCGCTGTATCAAACTCACATCCGATAACACGCCCCATAACTAATGAATGAGAAGATACTTCCATACAAACATGGGTTACATTTTCTTTCAGCATCTGATACAAAATACGCTGCAGATCTATAACATCCGGTGTTGTATTATGTGTCGGGATCTCTTTATCCCCAATCAAAGCATGCACCGTTCCAATGACACCGGTTTTATATCCGACATGATGCAGGATATGGGATATAACATGGGTTGTTGTAGTTTTTCCATTTGTTCCCGTCAAAGCAATCATTCTCATTTTTTTAGAGGGATAGTCAAAAAAATATGGAACTATATCTTCCATCGCTTTCCGTGTATCGGCAACATAGATAATTGTAACATCTGAGGCCACATCGATTTTCTTTTCCGCAATAATAGCTGCCGCTCCATTTTCAGCCGCCATATTTGCAAAATTATGTCCATCTACGTGTTCTCCACGCAAACAGAAAAATAAACTTCCTGTTTCTACCGCACGGGAATCCGCAGTTACATCAATTATTCTAACTTGGGAATTACCTTCCATTCTCTCGATAGGAGTTGCCTTTAATAAATCAATTAATTGCTTCACACCAATACCTTCTACTTGTCATCATAATCCTGTACATTGCCTTATATAGTATAACAATTTATATACAAGCACAATAGCGGTCCTATGAGGGCCGCTATTAACTCAATCTCTTATTTTCTGCTTTCCGCCTTCTGTCTCCATACGTCCATAAATAGCACTTGTAGCAACTTGCATACCAAGTTGTGTTTCCGCAATATTTTGGATTCTTGCCGGTGCTTCAAGCTTGGCAACATCCAGCTGTAAAGTTGCATTTTCTTTTGCAATAGAAATTACTTCAGAACGAAGAACTTGCATTTTATATTCTTGCTGTGCATTCATTCCCGAAAAAAAATACAATGCCAACACAGGAATAAATAATAAGGAAAGGCTTATAAATACTTGATAAAAGTTCCTGCGTTCAATGACGCCACTTTGTCCTGCTACTGCTACGTTTTCAGATATATAATTCATCATATTCACATTCTGTGATGTCATTTGAACTTCCCCTATCCCTTATTACACTTTTTCCACCACACGAAGCACAGCGCTTCGTGCTCTTGGATTCTCCTTAACCTCTTGCGGGGACGGCCTTATTGCTTTCCCCACACTTCTGACCTGTCTTCTGTGATTACATATACAAATCGGAATTTCCGACGGACAAATACAGTCTTTAGACATGTCCCTAAAGGTATTTTTGATAATACGATCTTCCAATGAATGAAAAGTGATGACTCCTAACCGTCCTCCCTTATTCAGGTGATTTATGCAATCCTCCATGGCTTTTCGCAAAATACCAAGTTCATTATTTACTTCAATGCGAATGGCCTGAAAAGTCCTTTTCGCTGGATGCGGTCCATCTCTTCTTGCCGCAGAAGGGATTGCCGCTTTAATGACATGGACAAGTTCTTCTGTAGTAGAGATTGGTCTGCGCATCCTGGCTCTATCTATAAAATCAACAATACGACTCGCCCAACGTTCTTCCCCGTAATCACGAATAATATTTCTTAAATGCTCTTTCGTATATGTATTTATCACATCATATGCAGTCAACGAGTTCCTTTGATCCATTCTCATATCAAGTTTTCCATTATTCATATATGAGAATCCACGGGCTCCATCATCCAACTGATGCGATGATACCCCTAAATCAAAAATAAAACCATCAACTTTTTCTATTCCATTCTCTTTTAAAATTCCATTGATATTAGAAAAATTGTCTCTTACTGATATAAATTTACACTGGGCTCCACGGAGCCGTTCTTTAGCCGCCTCAATAGCCTCCCCATCCTGATCTACACCAATTATGCAGCCAAGATTTGAAAGCCCTTCAGCAAGAGCCAAAGAATGGCCTCCACCGCCCAATGTGCAATCCACATAAGTACCGTTTGTATTCGTCAATACATGACTAACCATCTCATTTTGCAAAACAGTAGTGTGGCTAAATTTCATAGATACCTCTTATATCAGAAATTCAGAGGAAGTTCTAACGATTCCGCCAAATCGGTAATAGATTCTTCTTCATTTAAATCCCGATCAAGAAGCTCAGGATCCCATATTTCAATCGTGCTTCCCGCACCGATAATTCTTGCATTTTTTTTTAAATCAGCAAGTTTCCTTAAATGTGCAGGAATCAATATCCGCCCCTGCTTATCGCACTCCATTTCACTTCCTTTTCCAATCAGATATCTTTTTACCTTTCTTACATTTTGATGTGTTGCCGACATTTGCTCAAACTTAGAAATAAGATTATTCCAATGTTCCATCGTATAGATGCAGAGACAGGAATCCAACCCTGGAGCTAAAACGAAATGATCCCCCAATTCTTCGCGGAATTTGGCAGGAAGAATCATCCGCCCTTTCGAATCTATACTGTGCGAATATTCTGACATAAACATGATTCTTCCACCTCCCTCCACTTTTAGCCACATTCTACCACAATCCCCCACTTATATACAATCCGGAACATTTATTCTCATATAACTATTATTCACCAATATTTCCTACCATCTCTTTCTTCGCTTTAATAATGCCAGACATTTTTAACTCCCATTTTGTCTTTATACTGTGTAAAACAGAATAAAATTCACACAAAAAAACGTGATGAAAATCTCTTTCATCACGTTTCCTATTCTGCTACGATATACGCACTACCCAGCCTGGTACATGTATTAAACGGAATATTTATCAAAGCCGCCCTCGCATTTACAGACAGTGGCGTTTTCACTGCGCCAGACCAGTATAACATCCTACCTATAATCTCGCCAGGTGACTTCCCGTTTGCCCTCAGTTCCCGAATGGTAATTCCGCCTTGCCTCTTAGACAAACGTATACCATACTTATCTACCAGCAGAGGTAAATGTCCGTATAAGGGAATTTGATAGCCAAGCTTTCTCAAAAGATAAATTTGATAAAACGTTGAAGACAATAGATCATTTCCTCTGAAAACATGAGTTACCTGCATTATCCCGTCATCCGCAGAAGCCGCCAATTGATATGATACGGCACCATCTGCCCGAAAAATAATAAAATCATCTTTCCCCTCTTCTAAAGTCTTTATCTGATTCCCGCAGAACATATCACAAAAAGAAATTTCTTGCTTTTTCATGCGGATTCTCCAAGATGGCTCTTTGTCGGTTTGTCCCCGTTCTGACCATGATAAGTTTCGACAATGCCCGTCATATATAGGTTTGTTTTCCCCTAAATGGGGAGCTGACGATATATCATGTATTCTTGCCCGCGAACAAAAGCAAGGGTATATGGAATCTTCAGCTTCCCACCGCTTCTTAATACCCTCATATATAGAGAACCGTTTACTTTGTATAGGCTCTCCATATGCATATGCATGCCCGGGTTCTTCATCCCAATCTAACCCCAGCCAAGATAAATCTTCTTTAATTGCTGAGATATAGTCTGCCCTGCACCGGCTTTGATCGATATCCTCTATTCGCAGAATAATTCGCCCTTTATTTTGCCTCGTCCATAACCAGTTTAAAAACGCCACCCATACATTTCCCAAATGCAAATAACCTGTTGGACTTGGTGCAAATCTTGTTTTTATCCCCATCACTTCGGCATAGACAGAATAGATGTGAATAGCGCTTTATTTTGTCTTATTTTTTCTTCGTTTCCCATTACACAAATATAAGGATCATTCATCACACTTCTGACAAGCGGTGCTAAACTTCTGATATTGTCAATTGTACAGTTAACAATTTCATCCCTTATCTTCCTTCGGCTTTCTCGTGTATTCCCTGTCAGGTAGTATGCTAAAGCTCTTTCTCCCTTCATAAATGGTGTCAATTGAATTTCTTCAGCAGCCATCGTCCCAATAACATACTTGGTCATCTCGCGTTCAGATAAGACGAGTGCGCTTAAATAGTCAGGCAATTCCTCATAAACTTTTAAAGTTTCCGCTAAATTAGGATCACGGTAAGAACATAAAACGGCATTACCATTTCGCATAAACTGGGTAAACGCTCCATATGCTCCACCAAGGACTCTTACTTTTTTCCACAAATACTCATATCGAAGAATAGTTTCCATCACCCGGAGTGCTCCAGTATACGCAAAACCATGTCTTTTAAAATTTCCGCCTTTTGCTACATACTGTACTTTACCTGCTGTTTGAAAAGCCTCATTTATTACTACGTTGGAGCAGGTCGTTTCTCGGTTGGCAGGGCCCAGCTCTTCGGGCATTTCTGAAACCATTTCAGGTAAAAACTTATTGACTGCCGTTTTTTCTTCTTCAGATCCAATTGTATGAATAAAAAGATTATGCCGTGTAAAAATTTGTTTTGCCAGCCGTTGCAAGCAAGAAATCATTTCATCGCTAATTGCATCAAATCTTGCAACCACATCACTCAAAAAATAATAATAAGACAACCCTGTCGTCTCTGAATATCTACCTGTTTCAGAAAAATAAGATAATAATCGGCTTATACAAAGAGTATGTCCGCGGGCAAACGCTGTCATATCCCAATTTGCTTTTTCTTCCATTAAAATCTCTCTTAACCGAATTTTGTCAGTATAATCGGTATGCAGGATTACCTCTTTCAGCAGTCGAACCATTTTGTCTGCGTTAGATACGAGTGCTTTTCCTTTTACGATTAAATACGGCGTGCATTTTTGATCTGAATCGATATTACTGATCGACCCCACTTGAAAGTTAATTCCTCCAGTATACGCATTAGACTGTCTAACCAATTCAGAATATTCATAATTTACGGTATTCATCGATAATAGCAGTCTTGTCAATATATTGGCATAAAAGATATCCTTTTTTGACAATCCTTCTAAATTAAAATATAAATTTAGATAAACAATACCGTTTGAATTGATGTCATAGTGAAAATGACGGATTTCCTCAATTCTGCCATTCTCGATTTCATCATTCTCAATTTCACGATTTAAATCTTCCCGTCGAAGGAGAGGAATAGCAGTCAAAGCCTCTTCTGAATCCACAGATGCCTGTCGCTCTTTTAATACCCGTGTCTTTTCTATGATATCCGTAATCTGATTCTCTGAAAGGCTTTTTTTATAGGCGTCCAGTTGTTCCGCAACTTCAATTCTTTTCTTTTCATCAATCCCTTTTTTAGCTTTCATGGTAATCAATACCTGATGAGAATTCTTAATAAGATATTTTAGAAGCAGGCCTTCAAAATAATCCGTTTCAATAGCTTTCCTTAATCCATTTATATCATCGTAATACCGCAGAGCTTCTATTGGATCACGGTCATATAGCCACATATCCATAGCCCGTATTCCGTAAAACAAGCCTTTAGGCCTCCCCTGATAATCGTTTTCTCTTAAAATAAATTCCGTACGATTCAATGCGGCAGTCAACATCTTTTTATCAAGCCCCGTAAGCGCAAGTTTTCTAAGTGTATGATCTACGATTTGTGAGAATTCTCCCTGCCGTTCAGGTTCCGAACCGGTCACAACAATAGACCAGACCGGCTGTTTATAACTATCCTCGTAAGCTCCCGACACATCACTTCCAACACCCGCATCAAGGAGAGCTTTTTTTAACGGAGCGCCATCCATATCAATCAATACATAATTTAATATCCGAATGGCCAATGACTCTTTTGTTGTCATACAATCCGTCATAGCAGCATATAAAGCATGAATCGCTTTATTAGCGATATTCTCTCCATCTGCTATGTTGTAATTCTTTTCTGTTATGACACGTTTGGCAAACGCTTTCTGTGTTCCCACCTCAGAATAGACACACCGTCTATCGAAAGCTGATAAATACTCTTCATCAATATATTTTAAGGTATTTTCTATATCCATATCCCCATATAAATAAATATAGCTGTTTGACGGATGATAAAAACGACGATGAAAATCAGTAAACTCACGGAATGAAAGAGTAGGAATAACGTCTGGATCTCCCCCTGACTCTACATTGTATGTCGTATCAGGAAAAAGCTTTTCCATCGCAGCGTTGTTCAATAATGCATCAGGGGAAGAAAGTGCTCCCTTCATTTCATTATAAACAACCCCATTATAGGTAAGTTCTCCATCTTTCTTATCAAGTTCATAATGCCATCCTTCCTGCATCAGTATTTGGGGATTCTGCAAACAGTCCGGATAAAACACCGCATCTAAATACACATCCATCAGATTATGAAAATCTGTAGAATTTCTACTGGCAACAGGATACATAGTTTTATCAGGCCAAGTCATGGCATTTAAAAAGGTATTCAAAGAGCCTTTTGCAAGTTCCACAAAGGGTTCTTTTAAAGGGAACTTTCTTGAGCCACAAAGAGTAGAATGTTCCATAATATGCGGCGTTCCTTTTGAATTGTCCGGTGTCGTGCGGAAACAGATATAAAAAACCTTATTATCATCTGCTGAATCTAAATACATTAATTTTGCACCGGATTTTATGTGCTCCATCATGTATACATCAGAATTTACCTCTTCAACATGATCCACTTTCATAATATTGAATCCATGCACTACATCTCCATTATTCCATTTCATGGTCAACCTCCATATTATTTCATCATTAATAGAAAAAGCGCAGGCAATTTTATCCTGTGCTTTCTAAATAGTCTAACGATCAGGCCGTTTTATTTCCCCAAAACTCTTTATGGATAGCCTGTATAGCTTTTGCCACATCGTCCCGGTTAATCAGACAGGATACGCTAATTTCTGATGTACTAACTATCAAGATATTAACGCCGACCCTTCCCAGTGCGCCGAACATTCTTGCAGCAACCCCGGGCGTACCGAGCATGCCTGCACCCACAATAGATACTTTCGCCATATTATCATCATAAATAATAGTCGTCAATTTCTCTTGCGACTGCAATTCGCCAAGAACACGCCTCGCATCCTCTAAATCCGTATCGGTAATAGTAAAAATAATGTCGGTCAGATCATCATTAGACCGCTGCACACTTTGTACAATCATATCAACATCAATATGTTCATCAGCAAGAGCTTCAAACACCATATGCGCAACACCGGGAACATTTTTCACGTTTAATACAGAAATCCTGGCCGTATGTGTATCTTGCGCAACACCTTTAATAATTTGGCGTTTTCTTTCCATGACGCATTCCTCCTGGATAATTGTTCCTTCATCGTCCGTAAATGTAGATCTGACATGAATTGGTATGTGGTAATGCATCCCTAATTCAACACTGCGCGGCTGCATAATGCCTGCGCCAAGACGTGCCAATTCCAGCATTTCTATATTCGTGATTTCCTGCATTTTTACAGCATGCGGACAGTATCTGGGATCCGCCGAATAAACACCATCTACATCAGTGAAAATTTCACACACATCCGCATGCATTGCACCGGCTAGGGCAACTGCTGTTGCATCGCTCCCACCGCGCCCCAAAGTGGCAACATCTCCATTCGGCAACACCCCCTGGAAACCTGCAACAATGACAATATTCCCTTTCTCTAACTCAGAAAATACTCTTTCCGGTTTTATATCGTCAATCAGCGCCTTGCCATGTGTCCCGCTACAAAAAACTCCTGCCTGCATCCCCGTCAAAGATATTGCAGGTGCTCCTAAGCTTTTGAAGGTCATCGCCAAAAGAGAGATCGAGACCTGTTCTCCTGTAGACAGCAACATATCCATCTCTCGGCCATGTCTCAATGATGGAACCTGACCAGCTAACGCCAGCAAATCATCCGTACTGTCACCCATGGCGGAAACTACTATAACAATCTTATCATTATCATGTTTTTCGCGAAGAATGCGCGATGCTATATTCTTCATTCTTTCTGTTGTCGCAACAGATGATCCGCCAAACTTTTTTACATAGAGTGCCATTCCGCATCCCTCATTTACTTTTATATTTATTTAGAGATTTTATCATGCATTTTAATCTATGTAAAGGAATTTATCTTGCTGCAGCCGATTTAAAATTCTATACCTTTGCGTGCATGTATCCCATTTTGAAAAGCATGTTTAATTAAAGTCATTTCGGTTACCGTATCAGCAGCTTCAATAATCTCCGGCCTGGCATAGCGCCCGGTTAAAATCATATTTAACCGCGGAGGCCGTTCTTTAATAAGTTTTAAAAGTTTTTCCGGTTCAAGCATCTCAAAATGAATCGCATAATTAACCTCATCTAAAACAACCAAATCCCACCTATCACTCATTACTTCATCAACAACAGTTTCCCAAGCCCTGGCTGCCAACTCTTTTTTATTCTGATAAGCAGCTTCATCCTCTTTGCGATTGTGAAACACAAAGCCATCACCCATAGGTCGAATCTCTATATTTCCATTACATGCTTCCAATGCTTCAATTGCTTTAAGTTCACCATATTTCCATGCACCTTTAATAAATTGTAAAATAAGAACTTTTTGTCCATTACCCCAAGCACGGATTGCAGTACCTAACGCCGCTGTGGTTTTCCCTTTACCCGTTCCTGTATTAATAAGGATCAAGCCCTTTTGTTCTGTCATTTTCCCTCCTTGCTACAATGATAACGCTCGCAGGATTCAATTAACTTTTCTCCAGCTTTGGGATTCCCATCAAAAGAAAGGTGCAGATATGATGCCAATATGTTTTTATTGCTATATCCTTCCAAATGCCCCTCTTTTTGTCGGGATCCCTGAAGATTATATGCCCAGGGAAACCCTTCGCCGTATTCTAAAGTAGAAAAATGAAATTCATGCCCTTTCAGAGTATCACCCGCATCAGCAATAATACTAGATAAAAGCGTTTCCCCTTTCACATAGCCAATGCGCTGAAGACTCTTCTGCATTTTACAAACAGCCGGCACAATTCCCGCCATTTCATAACATTCTCCATTAAATCCCTGTATAGCCTTGCAAAGATACATCAATCCGCCGCATTCCGCATAAATCGGCATTCCTCTTTCAGCACACCGGCGTATAGACTCCTTCATGGAAATGTTCCCCATTAATTGCTGCAGAAACATCTCCGGAAAGCCGCCGCCAAAGATTAGGCCATCCGCTTCCGGTACAGTTTTATCCCGAAGAGGACTAAATTCAATAATTTTTGCTCCATTTTTTTCAAGATATTCTAAGCTTGTCGGATAATAAAAAGAAAACGCTTCATCTTTCGCCACGGCAATACAAACCCGTTTCTTAGCTGAAAAATCATTCCGTACGTCTACAAACATAGAAGGTGCCTGCTGCGCTGCTTTCAGGAAGGCATCCGTATCTACCCATCTACTGACAGCCTCCCCCATATGCTTAATTAACACTCGTGTTTCTACTTCCGTAACAGGTGTCAGTCCCAAATGGCGTTCCGGCGTTTTTAATGCATCATCCCGATGGAACGCGCCAAATACAGGCATATGAATTTTTCCCATAACTTCTCGAACCATCGCCTCATGGCGGTCGGAACCAAGGCGATTCAATATGACCCCGACGATATTTACTCCCTTATCATATTCACGGAAGCCTAACGCTGTAGCCGCGATACTGTACCCAACGGATTTACAATCCAATACCAATATGACCGGCGCATTTAACTGTTTTGCAATGGCGGCAGTACTGCTGATTCCATCCTCCCCTCCATCATAGAGACCCATAACCCCTTCTATAATTGATATATCTGCATTTTTAGATAAAGCAATAAAGGTCTCATTTAACTTATCTGGAGGTGTCATCCATGTATCCAGGTTATAAGAGCTATGTCCTGCCGCTTCCGCATGAAACCCGGGATCTATATAGTCAGGCCCCACTTTAAAGGGCTGGACTCTGTACCCCTCTCTATTAAAATATGATAAAAGGCCGGTCACTATCGTTGTCTTCCCGACACCGCTGTTCGTACCTGCAACGATAATCCGAGGTCGTATAAACTCCGTCATATCAGTTCCCTCGTTTGGCAATAATTGTACTTAAATAATTCGGTCGATAATCTGAAGGCAAACTATCCAGATCCCGCTCTATTATTTCATCAGGCAAACCCGCGCGTGATACCATGACCGCATTCTTTATCATGTGATGCTTACGCAGTTCTTCCTGGATAAATGCAAACTTCTTATACACCTTCATAATTACCGCATTGTCAGCAGCGGAAAGTGCTCTGTCAATTTTTTCAGGATCTGCAGTTGCAGGAATGATCAGTACGTTTTCTTCCCATTCGGTCACCGGCATTCCGATATAAGAAGCAATTCCTAAAAAAGCAGGAATCCCCGGAATCGTTTCCACAGTATATTCTGTTCTTTTTAATGCCCGGAAAATATACATATATGTACTATACAGCATCGGATCACCTAAAGTAAGAAAAACCAGATTTTTTCCTTCATCTAACTTTTCTTCAATAATTCTTCTATTTTCTTCCCACTGTTTCGATACAACTTCCATATCAGTTACCATTTGAAACACAAGAGGTAAGATTTCCGCTTTTTTTGAAATATAGGGAGTTGCAATATGATAGGCAACAGAGTCTTCTTTTTTTTCTGTTTTTGGTGTAATAATCATATCCGCATTTCGAATCGTTTCTACCGCTTTTACAGTTAAAAGTTTGGAATCTCCCGGTCCCACACCGATTCCATATAACTTCCCCTTTGACATAACTATCCTCCTCATAAAAATTTTAGAATATACTATACGATTCCTATTCTATCATCTATTTTAAAAAAAATCTGTGAAAATATGAAATCTCCACAGATTAGTTCCTACACTTACCAAAACCATATATAACAATCACTTTAGTGTAAATGATACTGGGACTCGTGATTGCGCTTCAACAGCTACTCCATTTTGCTTTGCAGGAACAAATTGCCATCCGTAAACGGCATTCACCGCAGTTTGATCAAGTATGCTGTTTCCTGATGATGATTCAACCCAGGCACTTGTCACATTACCATTAACGCTGATGATAAGACCGACCACCGTCGTTCCCTCTACATTTGACGCACGAGCCGACTCAGGATAAGAAGGAGATGGTGCGCTTAATATTTGCGGACCCATGGTGATGCCATCATTTCCATCACCATTACCGGTTCCTGCTCCTGAACCATTTCCACCACCGGAACCTGTACCGCTGCCGGAACCCGTACCTGACCCCGTTCCGGTGCCATGTCCAGATCCATGACCGCCTCCGGAACCCGTACCGCTGCCAAACCCACGATTTCCTGAAGATTCCCCTTCTCCGGAAACCTGCTTCCCCATATTGTCTTTTGTTGCAGCCTCTTTAGATTCTGTTACTGAATCAGCAATTTCATGAACATCATTCATGGCATCTTCCGGCATATCTTCTGCCAGAGCCGGAGGAGGCGGTGCAACTTCTGTCGGTTCGGCTGAAGGTGGCGCTATGGCAGGGCCATTATCTGCATCAGGACTTCCGCCGCCGCCACCGCCGCCGCCAGATAATGAAACCAAATCTACCTCAATAGGTCCTTTATCAACGGGAGCAGAAGGAAATAGTGCCACAACCACCCCAATCACAACAAACACTACAACGTGACAAGCAATAGATGTTCCAAAGGCAGCCATCCATCTGTATTTAGATGTAAACATAGCGCCGCCCCCCTTATTCCTTACTCTGTGATTTTGCTTCCGTTGCAATACCAATCTTACTAATTCCCACCGATTTCAATTGATCCAGAACAAATACGAAATCCCCATGTTCTGATTTCGTATCCGCCCGAAGAACAATACTCAAATTCGGATTTCTATTTTTTTCAATTTCCATTCTTCTGCGGAACGTTTCACGGGGAATCTTTTCCTGCTCTACGTAAATCTGCCCATCTGAAGTAACCGCTACCGGTAAGGCCTTTTCTATATCCAATTTCGAAGTCACCGTTTGCGGTAAATTTAAACTAATTGATTTTTGCACCACCATGGTTAACATACTCATCATAAAGAAAACAAGTAAGAAAAATATGATATCAATCATGGGGATAATCATTATTTTAGGCTTTTTATCTACATCCAGTTGTTGTAATCTCATTTTTCTTTACCTTCCGCTATTGCAAGATAAACAGAAGATAATTTTTCTATAGAAGAAATATAGTGGCTAACTTGCTGGGATAAGTAAGTATAAGCAATTAACGCTATAATGGCAACGAATAAACCCGTTGCCGTACACACCAATGCTTCCGCAACACCACCGGTAATAGCAAAAGGCTGACCATCCGCAGTGGACAAGACATCAAAGGAACCTATCATTCCGATAACAGTGCCAAGCAATCCCATTAAAGGGGAAAGTGTCACAATAACATCCAGATAATTCAGGTAATTTTTCAAAAGACCTGCCGCATGTGCTGCAGCGCCTTCAATAATTGTCGCCTGATGTGCTTTAGTTCCATATACATTGACTGCAGATAGAAGGACCCCGGCCGGAATTCCACCATCAGCTTTTAAAGCGTCTTTTAATCCTTCTATATCTCCCCGGTCCAAGCTGTCAGTCATCACCGCTGACAACCTTTCTGTATCAGAACGATGGGAAGAATAGTATCTATATCTTTCAAAAAAAATCGCCACAACTATAATCGAACAAAGTAAAAGCGGGTACATCATAAATCCGCCAGCATGAAATAAGTGCAAAAAATACATAACATCCTCCCAATTCACATTTTAGCAACCATACACTTTATTCACAAATTAATAAAAGAGTGTATATAAAACTTATTACAAAAAGAATAGCATTTACATATATTCTAGTCAAATATTTTCCTTTTATATCATAATTTCTATCATTATAGATTAATGTAAATTTTATATAAGTCAAGAACAAATGAAAAAAGGAAGGGACTAAGCACCCCTCCCTCATTATTAATATTTATTATTAATATCATTAATATCCGTTTGTCTGGCTTACCACACGAAAATCATCTACACCAAAAGCTTCGCAAATGGAACTCCAAAACTTCCCCATAAGCATGGAACGATACATTTCACTCTTGCTGATCATCATAAGCCGATCGCCATCTTGTGTAATACGGATTAATCCATTATTAATATATTTCTCGAAATCTTTTTCTTCCATAATTCCTTGTAACTTAATGAGTCCCTCACGTTCCGGTCCAGCTTGATACTCACTCCTTTCCAGTACCGGCATGAACCTTACTTCATAAATCTTATCCGTATACCCTTTCGTCTCCGCGGAATATTTCTTTTCATTTTCCCTATCTGCCATAATATGCACTCCTTTAATTACAATTCTTAAACTATGTTTTCTATACCAGTCCATTTTTGTTTAAACTGGCAAATTCTCCATCACCGATTATAACATGATCTAATAACCGTATATCAAAAAACGAAGTAGCCCTTCTAAATTGTCTCGTTAAATTAATATCCGCATCTGAAGGTTCCGGATATCCTGACGGATGATTATGTACGAGTATCATACCGTGGGCCTTAAAGCGAAGAGCCCATCTCATAGCCTCCTTTATATCCACAGGCGCAGCATCCAAACTTCCCACACAAATTTCTTTATATCCAAGCAATCTGTTCTTGGTATTTAAAAAGCAGACAATGAAATGTTCCTGATCTTCATGTCTTAATTTTTCCATAAAATATGATGCCACTGCTTCGGGGAAACTAAAATTCTCCAACTGTTTCTTATTATGAAACTGCGCCAGCCTTCGCCCTAACTCTACTGCTGCACATACGGTAATCGCTTTATCTTGTCCAACACCCTTCACAGAGATTAAATCCCGCCAATCCAAATTATCAAATCCATTGACATCCGTGGACAACCGAATTTGCTCTACCACTTCCTGCGCCATATCCATAACAGAACACCCATGGCGACCGGTTCGCAACAGGATAGCAACCAAATCTACCATGCTAGCCGTATCGGGAGCCTTGGCAAATCTTTCGCGCGGTTTATCTTCGCTCCGCATTTCTTTAATCATCATTTATAGCCCCTCCTTTGATCGGCCAAAATAACATAATATAGACCGGGTAATAACAATAAATTCATTAAAATCTTTTATATACCCAAGCTGCCAAAAGTATCCCGAAAATACTAATTAAATTGGGCGCAAATCGGATACCAAAATGAACATCTATGACCGCTAAATTCAAATAAATATCCTTAAAATCAAAAATCTCATATGTTTTCGTCAAATACGGTATCATTCCGGATAAGCTGACCTGGCTGAGCACTTGCCCAATAATCCCACCAATCAAAGCTCCGCATACCAAAAAGAGTAACAAAGAAAATAATCCGTGTCCACCGAAACGCATCACATTTCCCCCATTTCCTAAAATACTGCCCCAATCTGTATTCTCCCTGCCAGCTGTGCGGAGAGTTCTCTCCCAATCGGATCTTCTGTCCGATATTGGTAAATTACACGCCAAATAACTTCATCCTGTAAAAAAATATATTCATTAACCGTTAGTGCAGTCTTCTCCTCTCTTGCTTTTTCCACATAAGAGAATCTCAAAACTTTAGCGTCTTCATTATTAAATTTATCGTCGGCTTTTTCTACCTTCAAATTAGTAACTCGCTTATTGTTCCGCAAAAGGGTTTCTGCACTTTCTGCCGCAGCAGATATGCTCTCATTTATTGTATTCTTATCCCCCATAACAAAGATGCGTATATGTTGATTATGCCCTTCTGCCATTATTTTATCAGCATTTCTGTCTGAGATTTCCGCCTGTTTTCCATTTGCAATTAGTTCAAAAGGTGTTAATACTGTAATAGTTGTATTATTGCAACTAATTCTATTTTTCCCAAAGACAAACTTATCTCTCACATTATTACCGCTACACCCCGACAAAAGCAGGACAAAACATATAAGAAAACCTAAACTATTCCTCTGAACAAAATGATATATATCCATTTATTCCTTTTCTATAAATAAAATTATCCCGATTTATTATTTCATTAAATAATTATAGCATATGCCATTCCCCTGATTACAGGAAATCCCACATACTTATGGTAAAATAGTCAATAAATACATTGGAGGTACATCATGTATATTGGAATTACTGCTGAATGGAACCCTTTCCACAGCGGCCATGCCCATATGCTCCGGAGCCTTAAAAATTTATTTCCGGACGCTCCTATAATTTCCGCGATGAGCGGTTCTTTTGTACAGCGTGGAGAACCTGCTATTTTTGATAAATGGACACGTGCAAAATGGGCTCTTATGTTTGGTGTGGATGCCGTAATCGAACTTCCTGTACTTTGTGTATTGCAAAGCGCCGACAAATTTGCTGCCTCATCGGTTTCACTGCTTCACAATATGGGGTGTACCCATATTGCTTTTGGCGCTGAATCCTTAAATTCGGATACACTTTATAACGCTGCGCAATGGTCCCTGCAGCCCGATTTCAATCTATATTTTCACCAATTTTTAGGAAAGGGACTTTCTTACGCCTCTGCTGTCACCAAATCCATGGAAATCCGATATCCTGAAATCTCACGAGAATTAACACGCCCCAATAATTTGCTTGGATTCCTTTATGTACAGGCCGCATTAAAGCAAAACCTGCCTTTATCATTTATCGTCATAGAAAGAAATACGCATTATCCCGCCTCTGCCACAACTGCCAGAAAGCATTTTATAGCAGGCGAGTCTTATCCTCTGCTTCCTGAACAAATACAAACTGAAATCCATACCCTTATGAACACAGGGCATATTCTCTCTTACGCCCGTTACGAAGACGCATGTCTATTATTAGGGCGGCTAACAAAAAAAGAGTCACTGAGAGACTCCCGGCTCTTTTCTGAAGGGTTAGAAAATAAATGGTACAAAGAAATCCAGCAGGCGTCTCTTCCGGATGTATTTGAGGCAATAAAAAGCAAGCGCTACCTTTATAGCCGTCTTAAACGAATTGCAGCATCGCTTTTACTTTCATCAGAACTGGTACCTTCTCCCTTTTCTCATTCCTCTTTCCCCAAATATGCCAGGCTCCTTGCTTTGAGAAACACAAAAAGTTTTATCCTCAACAAATCAAATCTCCCTGTAATCACAGGCGCAGCAAAAGCTCTGCGTACTTTTCAAGAAGAAAAGGCCTTAGAGTCTTTTAACATCGATTTGCGGGCAACCGATATCCAATCCTATTGCATGAAAAATAAATCATACAGAACTGGCAGATTGGATTTCTATCATTCACCTGTTATAAGGTAATTGATACTTTACATTATTTTTCTTATCCAGTATCATGAATAAACAATATAATAGATATAAGCTATAACTGCAGAATAGAAGGGGGCTTCTGTATATGAATTTGCAGAACAATATGGGAATTTTGGCGGCATTCATGCTCTATTTAGCCGCCATGATGGGGATTGGCATTTATTACTCACGCCGACAAAAGAAATTATCTCAATTTATTTTAGGTGACCGCAAACTCGGCCCGTGGGTGACATCCATGAGTGCTGAAGCCTCTGACATGAGCGGATGGATGCTTATGGGACTTCCTGGTTTTGCCTATTTGAATGGACTTTCCGCATTTTGGACCGGATTTGGACTAATAGTAGGCACTTGGGCAAACTGGGTACTGACTTCTAAACGACTCCGCCATTATACAGAAGTAGCCAATAATAGCCTAACAATTCCCGACTACCTTTCCAACCGTTTTGAAGATCACAAAAGCGGACTTCGCTTTATTTGCGCGCTTTTTATTATATTATTTTTTATTATTTATACGTCTTCCGGATTCGTTTCTGCAGGGAAACTTTTTAATACAATTTTGGGGCTGCCCTATTTTACCGCACTTCTTATTGGAGCGTTTGTTGTCGTATTTTATACCTTTTTAGGTGGATTCTCCGCTGTCAGCATGACAGATTTCATTCAGGGAACGATGATGTTCTTCACCGTCATATATATCCCTATTGCCGCAACGATCGTATTAGGCGGGCCAGCACCGACAATGGCTTCTCTCGCGGGAGAAGGGAAAGACTTTTTCTCCTTTTTCCCTGAATCACTGGGAGGAATGTCCCTTATTATCATGATTCTTTCCTCATTGGGCTGGGGACTCGGTTATTTTGGGCAGCCCCATATCCTAGTCCGCTTTATGGCAATCAGCAATCCGAAAGAATTAAAAAAGTCTACGCAAATCGCGGTGTCCTGGGTTCTTTTGTCCCTGACTTTCGCTGTTGCTATTGGTATCGTAGGAAAAGCCTACCTGCCTATGCCTCTCGAAAATGCCAATGCTGAACGTGTATTCATCATTATGGCGGAAACACTTTCCCCTCCGTTCATCACGGGACTTATATGGTCGGCCGTACTGGCAGCAATTATGAGTACCGCCTCTTCTCAGCTTCTCGTAACGGCTTCTGCTGTAGCAAGAGACTTATATCAGCCCTTCTTCCATAAAAATGCTTCTGAGAAAGAGCTTATTATTATAAGCCGTGTTACGGTTTTGTTAATCTCCCTATGTTCAATCTATCTTGCGTCCGACCCGAACAGTTATATTTTCTCCATAGTATCTTATGCATGGGCAGGATTTGGCGCCTGCTTCGGACCAGTCGTTCTCCTTTCACTTTACTGGAGACGTATGACTTTAAAAGGAACTTATGCCGGCATCATTGTTGGCGGCATCACCGTCCTCATTTGGAAACAGTTTAACTGGTTTGGTCTTTATGAATTAATCCCAGGATTTCTCTTTTCTACAATCTCTATCATTTTAATCAGCCTTATGGATGAAAAACCATCACAAACAATTTTGAATAACTTTAATAAAGTAGTATCTCTTTCCAATGAAAAATAATTGATTGAATACAAATCTCATTACGAATAACACAATTTATTACCCTCAAAGTACATTGTCAAATTGTCATATTTTTTTGTAATACAAAAGGACCGCTAAAAGCGATCCTTTATTTTTTTTGCGAGCAATCAATAAGCCGAGTTCTGTACCATTTTCATGGTGATGATTATCTGTCTAGCCGAGTAAATTACTTTATCGGTCAAGCGACTCAACCCGGAAGGTCAGCGGGCAACGTCATTCCTTCCCTATTCGGTCTTGCTTCAGATGGGGTTTACCAAGCCAAACGGTCTCCCGCCTGCTGGTGCGCTCTTACCGCACCTTTCCACCCTTACCGTTATTCACGGCGGTTTTCTTTTCTATGGCACTGTCCCTAGGGTCGCCCCCGCCGGATGTTATCCGGCATCTCGCCCTGCGAAGCTCGGACTTTCCTCACGCCTTTCGGCCCGCAATCATCTTTCCTGCTCGCAAGTAACAGTATACCATCCTGTATATCTTATTTCAACTTTTATACACAATGAAATATATCTTTTGCCCTAACATCTTCTAAAACTCCAACATTCCAACCACGGGTTTTAAATTCATCACGCAAACGTTTTGCTAAGTACGGAATAATCACACGTTCCGTATAAAAATGCCCGCCATCAGCGATAACTAATCCATTCATCGCCGCATCTTGTGCCTCATGGTATTTTAAATCCCCCGTCAAATACAGATCTGCCCCCATTGATTTTGCCACCCCTGCAAACTCGGCACCTGCCCCGCCAAGGATAGCTATTTTTTCTACCAAACGATCCCTATTACCGGCATACCGCAATACAGGAATCTCCAATTTATTCTTTATATAAGAGAGCGCTTCCTCTACCGACATAGGGAACGGAAACTTTCCGATACGCCCCATGGTTTCCTTATAACCATGATTTACAAGCTTATATACATCATATTTAGCTGATTTATCTAAAGATGAAATCATATCTTTCACCTGTTTTACCAACTGACCGGGCACGCGGAATTCGACTCGTATATTTTCTGTAAAATCATCTGCATCATCAACAACATAGTAGCTCTCAATATCTTTCCCTCTTAAACTATCTAATTTCTTCTTCAATAATTTAGCATGCGCAGCAGTTATGTATAAAGTGAACTTATAAGATGAATACGTCATTACCGGAACAAATCCCTTGCATTCCTGTAATCCCAATTTTTCAGCCAATGCATCATTTACGCCTTGTACTGCTGAATCTAAATTGGTATGTGCTGCAAAAGAAGTGATCCGATGTCTGATCAAGTTTTCAATCATTCGTCCTTTACAAGTGGAAAGGTCTATGTCATGAATAGGTTTAAATAAAAATGGGTGATGCGATATGACCATATCCACTCCATGATCAATTGCATAGGATATATTCAGTTCGGTCATATCCAAAGCTACCAGAATTTTATGTACAGGCTGATTCGGATTTCCCACCTGAAGACCGGGATGATCCCATGATTCCGCCAATGAGGAGGGTGCCCAATCTTCCATCAATTGCATAATATCTTTTACATAAATCTCCATAATATCTCCTCCAGAATAGCCTCATCCGTTAATGCCTTTTGGTACTTTGCCGTATTTACGACATTTGCACTCTCAATATCAATGCCATTCAATATCATTTTTCTTTGATTGATAAGTTTTTTCAAATGTTTAACAAAGAGTTTATCTTTATATCGGCTCTCAGTAACTCCTATTTCAGCTTCTATCTCTGAAAAAGGGTCCATATGCCCATGTGTCACATAAAGGATCTCATAAAGCTGCGTTCCTTCTTCAGCAAGAACTTCCTGTTCAATTTTATATCCATTTTGCTGCAGCCAAATATATAAATCGGATGTATGGTTTTGTGGCTGCAGGATAAACCACTTAATACTTTCAGCAATAACATATTCCTGCTTTAAAATATCACGAATCATAAATCCGCCCATCCCTGCGATCACCGCACCATCTACTTCATCCTCTTCCAAAATAGATAATCCGGCACCTTCGCGCACCTTAATCTTCGTTGAAAGACCTTCCCTCTTTATATGTTCCCGAGCCCGCTGCGCAGGACCTGCATGTATATCTCCCGCTATAGCATATTTAATTCTTCCGTTATGAATCAAAGAAATAGGTACATACGCATGATCTGTCCCTATATCAGCTATACACGAACCACATGGAACCAATCCCGCTACAGCCCGCAGACGAGGTGTAAGTTTCATTCCAATTCCTTTTCTGTAACAAAAAAGGCCAAGCATTGAGCTCAACCTTAAATATCTATTGGTGGGCCCACCAGGACTCGAACCTGGGACCAGGCGGTTATGAGCCGCCGGCTCTGACCAACTGAGCTATAGGCCCCCTTCACCAATACATGATATTTTATCAGCAAATAGGAATACCGTCAATACTTCTATACATTGGCCAATGATTTTGCAGACTTCTTCAGTTTTGTTAATGCTTTCCCCTCAATTTGCCTGATACGCTCCCGGGTTACATCAAAATATTTTCCTACTTCTTCCAAAGTTCGTGGCCTTCCATCTTTTAATCCAAATCGGAGTTCAAGTACCTGTCGTTCACGATCTGTCAATTCTCGCAGCAGTTCATCAATCTGTTCCCGAAGTAAAATGGAACCCGCCGCATCATCGGGAGCAATTGCCTCATGATCTTCAATAAAGTCGCCTAAATGGGAGTCCTCTTTTTCTCCAATTGGTGTTTCCAGCGAAATGGGATCCTGGGCAATTTTTTTTACTTCCCGAATTTTCGCAACACTTACTCCCATGGCTTTTGCCAACTCTTCGTTGGTAGCCTCCCGGCCTTTCTCCTGAAGCAGCTGACGAGAAATACGATTTAACTTATTGATAGTCTCCACCATATGGACAGGTACGCGGATCGTACGCGCCTGATCCGCAATAGCCCGCGTAATTGCCTGCCTTATCCACCATGTTGCATATGTACTGAATTTAAAACCTTTGGTGTAATCAAATTTATCTACAGCTTTGAGGAGCCCCAAATTCCCCTCCTGAATTAAATCTAAGAACTGCAGTCCTCTGCCAAGATATTTTTTTGCAATAGAAACAACAAGTCTTAAATTCGCATCAGAAAGCGCTTTTTTCGCCTCATCAGCAGCCATCTTATCCCGACCAGTTGCATCATCAAAGCTTCCTTTTTCCACTAACTTGGCAAGCTCTATTTCCTGTGATCCTGTAAGGAGCTTAATAGCTCCAATCTCTTTCAAATACATCTTTACCGGATCATCTATATTTATAGAATCAGAAGTATTCATGACATCAGAAATTTCGACAATATCCTTTTCATCATCTGTTTCTTCATCTTCTAAAATTTCCAGGTCCTCATCGGATGCATCTTCATCGAAATTGATGTCGATATTGCTTTCATGAAGCAGCTCATATACCGCTGAAAGATCATCCTGTCCCAGATTCTTTTCGGTAAAGAAAAGCATGATATCTTTATTTGAAATTGTCCCATCTTTCCTTACCTTATCTCTCAGTTCTCCCATCCAAAGCTCTAAATTTTGCCTTTTCTTCTTCATAAGCCCCCCCTTTATCATAAATTTCATACTGCATTTTCACCCGCCGATCAATCGAATTTCCTCACTTAATCGAATACAGGTTAACTGCTCTTCTTTTGCCTTTTGCGGATCACTCTCCATTAATTCCGCCGCCCGCTGTGTATGAAATTTATACTCGTTCTGCAGATAAATTTTACGCATAGGGCGGATATACTCTTCATATGGTTCTGCCACACCATGATAATCTGTCATCATCAGCTGTGCCAACTGTTCCAGATCAGATCGTTCCAACCGTGCCTCTGCATACTCTACAGTAATATTTCCTTTGCCCGCCTGCTTCAATACGTCATATAATCTTCCAATAAATTCATCGGCAAAGGAATACTTCTCCAAACTATCAAAGCCTTCCGGCAATATATGTGAAACTAAACAGTACTTCAACAGTTCCTGTTCCAGCCTTCGCTGACGCCCATCATTGGAGCTGACGGTACCAGTTCTTTCCTCGCCATATACATTGGGTGATATATATACATGGGAATTATTTTTCTTCGTATACCGAATTGCCTCACTGCGTATAAGGCCTTCATCCATATGAAGCGTACGTGCCATCTTCCTGATAAACGAATTGAATTGATATGTATTATCCTGTACTGTAAGAACTGCAAACATTTCATTTAAAATTTTTTGCTGCCCTTCTAAAGTGGCACCATCATATTGAGTCCGCAAAGCCTGAAATAAGTAGTCAAGAGCAGGTACTGCCTGATCAATAACTTCTAGGTATTCATCTCCGCCATGAAGATTTACAAATTCATCAGGATCCTTTCCTTCCCCAAGCAGTGCTACTCTTAATTTTAGCCCTACTGAACCGGCTATCTCAAGCGCACGACGTGTCGCATTCTGTCCGGCAGCATCCATGTCATAGCTGAAAATAACTTCATCAGCATACTTTTTTAAGAGCCTTGCCTGCTCAACAGTAAAGGCTGTTCCCAATGATGCAACCACATTTTTAATTCCATGAGCATGTAAAGAAATGGCATCCATATAACCTTCCACCATAATTGCCTGACGCTTCCGCCGAATTTCAGGAAGTGCCTGATAGATGGGAAATAACAACCTGCGTTTATTAAATATAACCGTCTCCGGAGAATTTAAATATTTGGCAGCACTTTCTTCACTGTGCATAATTCTGCCGCCGAATGCAACAATCCTTCCTTTTAAGTCCATAATAGGAAACATGCATCTATTGCGAAAAGTATCATAATATTTTCCGTTCTTATGGCCCACCAGCCCCGCTTGAAGTAAAATATCCGGACTTATGTGTTTCCTTTTGGTAAAATCGCAATAAAGCCGTTCCCATTCGGGTGGAGCAAAACCCAGCTTAAATGTTTCGATGGTTTTATCATCTAAATGTCTCTTTTTAAAATAAGCCAGCCCGTCTTTTCCTATATTTGTCCGCAACAGGCAGTTATGAAAATAATTTCCCGCAAGTTCAGTTACTTCATACAACTTATGAACCAGTGCTGCTTCTCTTTTATCTTCTTCGGATATTTCATCCGGCGGCAATTCCACATGCCCCATTTCGGCTAAACGTTCTACAGCATCAGGAAATGTAATTTGATCCATTTTCTCTATGAATTTAATGGAATCACCTGATTCATGGCAACCGAAACAATAATAAAATCCATCTTCAGGTGAAATAGAAAAGGAGGGCGTTTTCTCATGGTGGAAGGGGCAGCATGCCCAATATCTACTTCCCTTCTTTTTTACATCAATTCCGTAAGCACGTATTACATCAATAAGATTTGTGCTGTCTTTTACCCGCTGAAGGAACTCATTATTAAATTTTCTCACAGTTCCTCCTTATCTATAAAAAGCAGAAAGTAGACAAAAAAACTGACAAGGAAATATTTGTCAGCGTTTCTCCTTTCCGTAAAATCAAGCATCCTTTATTCAACAGAAATTTTAATTGTAGATGTCAGTTCCTGCCAACGAGTTATTAATATTTTAGTATATAAAACGGAATCGAGGCCAAAACTGCTCAAAGCATATGCATCACTTACTTCTACTAAAAGAGTTTCTCTTTTATCCGTAATCCCAAAATCAAGAGCATATGCACGAGGCGCGGAATGATAAGCATTGACAGCTTGTTGAAGCACTTTAGGATCAGGATATAAATCCCATCTGCCTCTATACGGATTTATACCTATAATTTTCCCATCTAAAATCCAAATGCGCCATTCAGCAAGGAAATTTACCTTTTCACTGCACCATACTTCAATATCTTCAAGTCCGCCGCCTAATTTAATCAAATCTTCCGATTTATCTAAAATCGTTCCGCGAAAACGTTTTACATCTTCTACCGGCTTTACAAACACATGCCAATAATCGGGATGACTGGTAATCGTAAATAGTGTCGATTTCCAAATTTTTCTTCCTGTAAAAGGTAATAATTCATCCGGATAATCAATCGGCAGTAAAATTACACCTAACCGCTCTAACGCAACCTTCACATCCGAAAAAGCACCAACGACCAAATCTGTCGGTGCATTATCCGTCACTGAATATATTGCTTTATACCTAACAATGGGAATATCCAATTTAGAGCATCCATGATAAACAGAATAGCAATTCTGATCATAGAAGTCTCCAGAATGCTGAATACGAATAAATGCTCTCATGAACTTTCTCCAAACTAAAATCTTACCGCTATGGGATTAATGATAACATGTTCAAAGCAAGCGGGCAAGTTTCACCAAAAGTAAATTAGCGCAACAAACGCTACAATAAAACGATAGAAAGCAAAACCTGTCAAAGTCGATGTAGCCAAAAACTTCAAAAACCAAAGAATAGAAACGTATGCAACAACAAAAGACGTAATAAATCCCACTGATAGAATGCCAAAGTCACCCATAGATAAATATTTTGCCACCTTTATCAAATCATACAGGCATGCAATGCACATCAACGGAACTGCCATAATAAAGGAAAAATCGGCAGCCGCTTTTCTTGATACGCCAACTAAAAGACTTCCGGCAATAGTGCTTCCGCTTCTGGAAAACCCCGGCCACAGAGAAAGACATTGAAAAAGGCCTATTTTAAATGCCTGTTGTGAAGTAATCTGATCTATATTTTCAACCAAAAAGTATTTTCTCTTCTTTTCCGCAAAAATCATGAAAAGGCCTCCAATAACAAGACCGATGATAACGGTTTTGGGACCAAACAGATATTGTTTAATCATACCGTGGCACAGATAGCCTAAAACACAGGCGGGAAGCATGGCAATTCCCAGATTCATCAAAGATGGACCTTTTTTTCTAAACCAATGATGGGTATCCAGTATATAAAGAAACTTCTGTCGGTATACGACAACTACGGATAAAATGGCGCCAAGCTGGATAAATACATCGAAAACATTGGCCAGCTCACCTGTGAAGTTAATCATATTCCCAACGATGATCATATGTCCCGTACTCGACACAGGAATATACTCTGTTAAACCTTCAACAATCCCAATAATTAACGCACAAAAATACTCGTACACTTATATAACCTCTTCACAATAACCATACAAAATCTACTTGCAATCTATTTCTTTTCACTAAACTGTGGATTCTTTGCAGAAACGATTCCATCTATCTTTTGTTTTGTAAGAAATAAGATCAATATATTTCTTTTATCCTTCGAAAAATATATGTAGGAAGTTCTCAGATGCCCTGACGAGGTATCCATTTCTACCTTATACGGCGCCCCATAAATTAACTCTGCCGTTTCTAAATCATCTCCCAAGGTTATGCCTCGAGTGGTCACCATATCAGAATCCGTCAGGAACAACCCCTGTACTATTCCCGATCTCGCCGTAGCGCGAACAGCATATCCGGAAAAATACCACACATCTTCTTTGGGATTAGACATTTTCCTTTGCCATGTATCCCACGAATGAGCCCTAAATTTCGTATCCAGTTTAAACCCGGCGATCCCAAAGTCTTTATCCGGAAGTAGTCCGTCTTTCCTCATCTTTTGCGTCAATGACTGGAAACTCCCGGCAGCTCTTCCCGAATCCTCAACAGAAAACTGAAATGCCTTTACCTTATTTCCCTTTATGATGAACTTAATCTTTTTTTGCCCTGCTTTGTAAATAAAATAAAATGATTTGTCTGTACCATCCCATAAGACCTCTTCAGGTGCACCATATGCCCGCAAAACATTTTCCCTCAAGGACCCCACCGTGATACCTCTTTTGGTGATCGCTGCTTTGCCATCTATATAAAGACGCGAGACCCCGGAAAATCCCTCCCCTTTTTTCAGCTGTACATCTTTTCGTTGCACATAAGCATAAGGTAATTTCCTATTCACTACTACAGTAAGCCCTGCATTCTTCCAATGATATTCATCACTAATAGTTCCATGGGAAACCATGTCAGGAACTCCATTAAGACGAAATATACGCTCCGGTTCATCTCCCATTTTAACATTACTGAGTATAAAGTCATCATCATCTAACGGATGCCCATCCACCGCCATTAAAGATACTCGTTCCTTATCATCTGATACGTTTCCCGATTTTACTTCGGAAGCTTTTTCTTTCGGCAGAGAGGCTTCTTTCATCATGGATACCTTATCTTCCGCATAAGAACATATTCCCAAGGAAAATACGAGCAGCCCTGTTATCACAGTCATTTTCTGCAAAGATTCATACCTCATCAGATCTCTCCTGTCCAATAATTTTACATATTTTTTATTATGAAGTTCGCATCACTATTCTGTCAAGAAACAAAATAAAAAGGGAGGCACAATCACGTCCCCCCTCTTTTACCAACACTTTATTTTTTATATTTTGTCACAAAATGTGCCATGCGTTTCATCGCCTCTGTCAAATTTTCTCGACTTGCCGCATAGGAAATACGAATATGATTTTTCCCCTGCAGCCCAAAACAAGTACCAGGAACCACTCCCACTTTTTCTTCCATCAGCAGCCTATCACAAAACTCTTCATCGTTCATTCCAGTACAGCTGATATCCGGAAAAATATAGAAGGCCCCTTTCGGCTTAAATACTTTAAGCCCCATTTTCGCGAGAGCATCATACACTATCTTTCTGCGAATCTTATATTCATCGAACATCACTTTTACATCTTCATCACATTTCCTCAGCGCAGCGATTGCTCCATACTGACTGGTAGATGCAGCACATAAAATCTCATACTGGTGAACCTTGTACAAAGACTGCATGACTTCTTTCGGTCCGCAAATATAGCCAATACGTAATCCTGTCATCGCATAAGATTTTGAAAACCCATTCATGACAAGAGTGCGTTCCTTCATACCGGGGATGGAAGCAAAACAGGTATGTTTCCCCTCATAAGTCAGGTCACAATAAATTTCATCTGAAATTACGATCAAGTCATGCCTCTGGGCAAATGCCGCAATTTCTTCAAGAGCTGCCTGATCCATTACCGTCCCCGTTGGATTGTTTGGATAACCGATCAGTAACGCTTTCGTCTTGGTCGTCAGTTTTTCCTCCAACTTATCCACTCTTAATCTGAATTCATCATCAGAAAATGTCGGTACAAGAACAGGTGTCCCTCCAACCAATCTTACGCATGCAGGATACGCGAGATAGGCAGGGTCAGGCATTAAAACCTGATCTCCCTGATTCAGGATCGTCTGCATGACAACAGTAATAGCTTCCGATACACCAACGGTAATCATAATTTCATTCATTGGATCATATTCCAATCCATAACGCTTTTTAAAAAGGCCGCTGATTTCCTCGCGAAGTTCCAAAAGACCCCAATTTGAGGTATAAGAAGTTTCTTTGTTTTTCAGACTTTCAATGCATGCGTCAATAACTCTATCAGGTGCCGCATAATCTGGTTCTCCCACACCTAAAGAAATAACATCTTTCATTGTGCTTGCCAGATCAAAAAATTTACGAATTCCAGAAAAAGGAACTGCCTGTACATTTTCAGAAATTTTATTATTCCATTCCATTCAAATCCCACCTTTAGTAATTATCATCTTTTATACAATACAGTCATTATGCTTTAGCAACCGCTGCCCCAAGAGCTTCACAATTCTTCTGAGCCTCTTCATCAGGATATCCATAAGCTAAAACCGGTTTGGCAGCAAAATGCGCCCCTGCGAAATGAAGCTCATTATACCAGGAATTCAGCCATGCGCCGCGGCTCCAGCCACAAGAGCCGAAAACCCCCATTTCTTTCCCTTTTAAATAAGGTTTCAACTTCTCACAAAATGGCTTCATTTCCATCTCCTCAATCACTTCGACTCCCCAAGCTGAACACCCTAAGATAATGTGATGACAGGTATTACCAATTTCAATAGGATCTACATCTGAAACGGGAGCAAGTAAAACTTCAGCTCCCGTATTACGAGCTCCCACGGCCACGGCCTCTGCCATCGCTTCTGTATTCCCTGTTGCTGAAAAATAAATAATTGCAACTTTACTTCCCATAAGTCCCCCTATGTAAAAAAGAAGCGCCTCTCTTAAGACGCCTCTTCAATACGATTTAATTACGCATTCGCCACCGCTTTTCCTAAAGCGGCACAAGCAGCCAGTGCTTCATCATCAGGATAGCTGTAAGCCTTAACCGGTTCGGATATAAGTTCAACACCTGCATCATTCAAACGCTGCTTCCACGTCACAATCCAATCGCCCTGATTCCACGCATAAGAACCAAAAATACCAACTATTTTACCTTTGAGCTGTGGCAACAGTTCAGCAAAAAATGGTTCAAATTCATATTCTTCCAACTCTTCATTCCCCATCGCCGGGCAGCCAAGAATAATACGATCAAAAGCTGCCACATCAGATGCAGTAGTATCACTTACAAAGCTCAATGTGGTTTCTGCACCCGCATCCTTTGCTGCATTTTCAATTGCTTGTGCCATAGCTTCTGTATTTCCGGAGCCGGACCAATATACGATTGCTACCTTTGCCATGTAAAACTCCTCCTGTCAAATTCTTACATAATGAATTACTACCTCTTTATATTACTTATCAAAACATGCCTTGTCAATTTGCCACTTTTTATTACAAATTTTTATTCCAAAATCTACTTTTTTAAATCAAGCAATTTCTTCTGCTTGACAATTTTCCTTTTCCCCATCATCTCCCGTAAAGAACTGGTTAATTCAAATTGCTCCGCGTCAGAATTGATAATTCCTAAGGAAATGAAATAACCGTCATTTTGTAGTACAACTTGATATGCTTCATGATAAACGATATCTTTTTCTTTTATTCTTATCTCAAACGATCCTTCCCAGCGAGGATTCTTCTTATCATTTATCCGCACCAAAGGTGTTTTTCCTGTATAAACAGCACCACTTTCCATAATACACTTATTCAAATGCCCCGCAATGATATCCATCTGCTTCTCTATAGAATCTGTTTTATGTGTGATTTCTCCTATCTCCAATAAAAAGGGAACTCCCAGCTTTTGGCTGGTTGCCCAGCCATAGGAAAAATCAGGGGGATTGGAATAAGTCATCGTATAATATCTTCCACTTACTGCTCCCTTCCGCGTAAAATACAGCTTTATCCCTTTATCCTGTAAAAAAGGTAAAGCAGACTGCTCGCCTTCCTCAAAATGAACATGCGGAGGCACCTCCATCTTTCCAATATCAGGTAATTCCCATTTTTCCGCTGAAACATTAGCTGTCAGTGATACCGTAAATATCACAGATAATATACTAAGCCATAATCTATATCTCATATTTTCCCTTATCCGTTTCCCTTCCCCATTATTTTTTGCAACTTAGCCCAAGTATCCCGAAGCCCGACGATCCGATTGCACACAATCTGTTTTTTTGTACTGTCTTTATCAATAATAAAATATCCCTTGCGTAAAAACTGAAAACGGCTTCCTACATCATATTCCTTAATTACCGGTTCAGCCTTGCCATTCATTACTACAAGTGAATCTGTATTCACCTTTTCCATGAAATCGCGGCCATCATCTACATCATCCGGGGAAATCAGATAATCGTACAGACGCACTGCCACATCAACTGCTGTATCAGCATATACCCAATGAAGCGTCCCCTTCACTTTACGATCTGCACCGGGTGTTCCACTGCGTGTATCAAAATCAACCGTGCAATGAATTTCTTTGAGTTTACCCTTTTCATCCTTAATAAGTTCATCACAGTGCACAATGTATGCCCCTTTAAGCCGAACCTCCTTTCCCGGTGTCATACGGAAAAATTTCTTCACCGGCGTTTCCATAAAATCTTCCCGTTCAATATAAATAATTCTGCCAAAAGGAACCTGCCGTGTTCCCATAGTTTCCTGTTCCGGATTATTTTCAATCGTTACATATTCCATTTTATCTTCAGGATAGTTCGTAAGAACAACTTTAACAGGATCAATAACAGTCATAATTCGAGGCGCCTTAGTCTTAAGGTCTTCACGAATACAGTATTCTAAAAAAGAAATATCTACTACATTATCTGCCTTAGCCACACCAATCAATTCACAGAAGCGTCGTAAAGATTCCGGCGTATATCCTCTTCTTCTGATGCCGCTGATAGTTGGCATACGGGGATCATCCCATCCGGAGACAACACCCGATTCTACCATCTTACGCAGTTTACGCTTACTCGTAATCATTGTAGTCACATTCAATCGCGCAAATTCAATCTGCCTCGGTTTTTCCTTCCCGTCAAATGCCTGAAGACACCAATTATATAAAGGGCGTCTTTCCTCAAATTCCAACGTACAGATAGATTGGGTAATTCCTTCAATAGCATCAGAAAGAGGATGCGCAAAATCATAGAGCGGATAGATACACCATGTGTTGCCTGTACGGTGATGTGTAGAATGGAGAATCCGATAAATAACCGGATCTCTCATAACCACATTGGGTGCCGACATATCAATCTTGGCACGAAGAACCTTTTCCCCATCTTTATATTTTCCATTCTTCATTTCCTGGAATAACTGCAGATTTTCTTCCACACTGCGGTTACGCCATGGGCTTTCTTTACCGGGATGTAAAAAATCACCGCGGGTATCATGAATTTCCTCGCTGGTCTGGTCATCTACATAAGCCAATCCCATACGAATCAATTTGCAGGCAAATTCATAAAGCTGCGGAAAATAGTCAGATGCATAATGTACGGGTTCTTTCCATTTGAATCCGAGCCATTTTATATCTTCTAAAATCGAATTAACATATTCGACCTCTTCTTTGGCAGGATTGGTATCATCAAAACGTACATTAGTTTCACCATGATATTTTTCACCAAGGCCGAAATTAAGGCAAATACTTTTCACATGTCCAATATGAAGGTACCCATTAGGTTCCGGAGGAAATCTCGTTAATACCCGTCCATTTTCATATACATTATTAGCAATATCCTTGTTAATCTCTGCTTCGATAAAATTGGCCGCTTCTTGTCTTTCTTCCATTACTTATCCCTCTGTTTATTTCTAAAATCAAGAATGATTTCAATAATTGGCACAAATTCATTCTACCATAGATACTATTTTTGTGAAATAAAATATGAATAACTCACTTACTTTTATGTTATAATAGCCATAATTTAACAGAAAGAAGGGATATCTATGCAGAGACTTATTTCATATAATCATAAGGGCCTCCGCCAATGGGGCGTCCTTACACAAGACAGCAAGTCCATTATTCCCGCTGAACTGTTGGAAGAAACTTATTTCATTCCCTTAGGCGAAACGATGGATGAATTTATTGAAACTGGCGATGAAGGACTGCTTAACCTTGCGAAAGTACTGGAAATGAACAAAGAAGATCAGTCTATCCCCCCTGTTTCTTTATCAGAGGTAGAAATCGCAGTTCCTTTTTATCCAAAACGTAATATTTTCTGTGTAGGAAAGAACTACCAGTCCCATGTCAAGGAATTCGAAAAAAATACAAATGCGAAAAATCCGCTGCATCCCATTTTTTTTACAAAAGCAACCACTTCTGTCATCGGTACAAATGAAGAAATTGATCTTCATCGGGATGTGACATCCCAGGTTGATTATGAAGGTGAACTGGGTGTAATCATTGGCAGAAAGTGCATTGATGTCCTCGAAAAAGATGCTCTGAAATATGTATATGGCTATACCATCATCAACGATATAACCGCCAGAGATTTACAAAAATCCCACGCCCAGTGGTTCCGAGGAAAAAGCCTGGATACTTTCTGCCCCATAGGCCCCACTGTCCTCATTGGCGGCTGGCCGTTTCCGTTCACAATCTACACAAAAATAAATGACCAACTTCGCCAGGAAGGCAATACTACGGATTTAATCTTTTCTGTTGCCAAACTGATTTCTACTCTTTCTTCCGGCATGACATTGCTTCCAGGTGATATCATCGCCACTGGAACACCGGAAGGTGTCGGAATGGGTTTTAGCCCGCCAAAATTCCTTTGTCCCGGAGATGTTGTGGAAATTACGATTGACCCCATTGGTACACTCCGTAACCCAGTAAAATAGGTAATCAAGTAAATATCTAAAATGATTAAAACTCAGTTCAAGGCTTTCCCTCTGCGGAATTGCACAAACTGAGTTTTTAACTTGAGGCATCACTTTTTTGTACCGCTGATTACTTAGCGACAATATTTATAATTTTTCCGGGAATCACAATACATTTGATAATTATCTTACCCTCCGTAAATTTCTGTACTTCCGGCAATGCTCTCACAAGTTTTTCGATACTATCCTTATCCATGTCAACAGGTACTTTTATTGTTGTGCGAACCTTGCCGTTAATTTGCACTGCCATTTCCAATGAATCTACGGCAAGCGCAGCCTCATCAACCTTTGGCCATGCTGCAGCATGTACACTGACTTCCTCCGCTCCGATACCCTGCCAAAGTTCTTCCGTAATATGTGGAACAAAAGGCGCAAGCAGAATTAACAAATCACGAAGCAGTTCCTTTGCAAAACTGTCTTCAATCGTACTGTGCTTTTCTCCAAACCTGTACATCTCGTTTACGAGTTCCATAATCGCACTAATAGCCGTGTTGAAGGCAAATTTCCCATCTAAATCCTCTGTAACTTTAGCAATAGACTGATGCAGCCGGCGACGCAGAGCCACCTCATCAGGTGATAACATTCCTTTTAATTCTTTTCCCAATTCCTGATACTTGCCAACAATCGTCCAAACACGTTTTAGGAATCGATAAGAGCCTTCTACGCCCTGATCACTCCATTCCAAATCTTTTTCCGGCGGCGCGGCAAAAAGAATAAAGAGCCGGGCCGTGTCCGCTCCATATTTTCCAACGATTTCTTCCGGACTCACCACATTACCAACGGATTTACTCATCTTCCCGCCATCCTTGAGCACCATCCCTTGGCACAGCAGATTGGTAAACGGCTCCGGATAATCAACCATCCCCTCGTCTTGCAATACTTTCATGAAGAAACGGGAATATAGTAAATGAAGAATCGCATGTTCAATACCGCCGATATACTGATCCACCGGCATCCAATAGTCTGTTTTACCCTTACTAAACGGTTCCTGTTCATTATGCGGATCGCAATACCGCAGGAAATACCATGATGAATCAATAAAAGTATCCATTGTATCCGTTTCACGAACGGCATCCGCTCCGCACTTCGGACATTTGCAATGAAGAAAACTTTCACTTGTTTCAAGAGGCGATGTAGCACCGGCAACAAAATTGACATCTTCAGGTAATACAACCGGCAGTTCTTCTTCCGGCACAAGTACGCTGCCGCAATGCGGGCAATTAATAATCGGAATCGGACATCCCCAATAGCGTTGACGAGAAATAAGCCAATCTCTCAAGCGATAATTGACCTTTTCTTCACCAATTCCCATTTTCTCTAATTTTTTCGTAATATTGATTCTTGCTTCCGCGGAAAGCTGGCCATCAAACTCTGATGAATTGACCAGCTCCCCATCTTCACAGTAGGCCTGATCCATTTTATCAAGTTTTAGGTCATGAGCTTTATTTTGGATAACGATTTTTACGGGAAGATTATACTTTTTCGCAAAATCCCAATCACGCTGATCACCTTGGGGAACTGCCATAACTGCACCTGTACCATATTCATAAAGAACATAGTTGGCAATCCAAATCGGCACACGTTCGCCTGTAAGCGGATGCACAGCATAACTGCCTGTGGGCATTCCCAATTTAGGTGTATCTTCAGACGTGCGGTCGATGTCGTTCTGATTTTTGATTTCCTGAATAAATGCCTGAATCTTTTCTTTTTCAGGATTATTGGAAATTAACTTTTCTACCAGAGGATGTTCAGGTGCTAACACTATGTAGGTAACACCATATACTGTATCTACACGAGTAGTGTAAACAGGAATTGTATCTTCCATGCCATCCACATGAAAAAAGAACTGTGTCCCGATAGAACGGCCAATCCAGTTGCGCTGCATGATCTTTACGCGTTCCGGCCAACCGGGCATATGATCCAAATCAGCAAGCAGACGATCTGCATAATCTGTAATTTTCAGGAACCATTGAGACAAATTTTTTTTAACAACTGGATTCTTACAGCGCCAGCACTTCCCTTCTTCCACCTGTTCATTTGCAAGAACCGTATGACAATGGTCACACCAGTTTACTTTTGCTTCCTTTTTATACGCAAGCCCCCTCTTATAAAAAATCTCAAAAAGATTCTGCGTATGTTTATAATAATCTTCACGACAAGTCAGGACTTCTCTTTCCCAATCATAAGAAAGCCCGAGCTCTTTCTGCTGACGCGTCATATTCTCAATATTCGCATATGTCCATTCAGCCGGAGCAATTCCATGCTGGATAGCGGCATTTTCCGCCGGCATGCCAAAAGCATCATATCCCATCGGATGAATAACATTAAACCCCTGCATGGATTTAAAGCGGGCTACCACGTCACCAATAGAGTAATTCCTCACATGCCCCATATGAAGATTGCCCGAAGGATACGGGAACATCTCAAGAACATAGTATTTCTTTTTATTCGGATCAAAATGAGTCTCAAATGCTTTCGTCTCTTCCCAAATCTGCTGCCACTTTTTTTCAATTTGCTGTGGAATATATTTCCCCTGCATACCGTCACCTTCCATGAGCATTTTATCAAAGAAATTTCTTCTAAAACCGTTATCCAATATTATATATTTTTAGCATATTAACGTCAAACAAACTGCCCGTTACTTCACGGATGATTCCCGCTGAATGAGCAAGTATTCACTGCGCCCTTTTCAGCCTCTCCCTGAATTTGATAAGTATATCTTCACTTCTGTTCTTATACCTGACCGATTCATCCTTTTTATTCAGAAATGCACCTTCTATCTGATCGTATATATCTTCTGTTTCAAAACCATATCGCCAAAATGCCAGTCCTGCCAGTTTATAATCATGTGCCAAGGAAACCTTTTCTTGCAAAGAGCGTCTTTCTTCAAACCAAACTTTTCTCGTCTGTCCATTTTCTTCCCATATCCCTACATACTGGCGATCTTCAGGGTTCCAAAACAATCCGATATTATTCTGCCCCAACAAATTTTTGATTTGCTTCATCATAAGGACGGAAGAAGCCGCCTGCCCTTCTTTTCCCGTCCAAATGCGTGTATAAAAAGGTAACCCCAGCACCAGTTTATTATTAGGCACCTGTTTTAAAAGCATAGCAATATGATGTTTGAGCCATGAGTAGGACGATACTGGCCCGGAATATCGACTTCTCCCCGGCGTCTGGTCATATCCCATAATCACTTCATAATCTACATAGGCTGCCATTCCTTTACGATCATAACAGAGACTCCAGTTCGGACTATTACTGTTCACCGTAATATCAACGGAAATTTCCTTTCCATGCATATGAAGTTTTTCAGATACTGTTTTAATAAATTTCGTATATAAAAACTTATCCGCCTCATCCATATTTTCAAAATCCAAATTCCATCCATCGAAATCATAAACCAGTGCTGTCGCAGTAATTTGTCTTGCCAGATTTTGAACTGCTCCCGAATCATGAAGAAGTTTCTTTGTTTCCTGTAAGTCGAAGTCATTATGTAAAAGCGGTGTAATCTTCATTCCTGCACGTTTGGCTTCCTGCAGATATGAAAGCGATAGCGGTATTTCTTTCATATCCTTATAGCCACCCCATGTGGGCGCTAAAACTCTTTCTCCCACATGTTCCGTGAAATAATTTTTACTCGTATCAAATATCAAGTCCGGATCCCACATAAGAATGATCCTTTTATTTTTCTGTGATTTTTCTTCCGCTTTATATTCCTTTGCACATATTTCCATTTTCTTTCTATCAAAAATATATTCAAAACCTGCCTGTTTAGAAAAAAACGTAAAATTAATATAGGGCTCCCCTCTAATTTCCGTCAATGGCAATTCTACATCAACTGGATCCTCATGTATTCCCAGATTAACTTTTGCATAGATTTTCTTCCCGTTTTCTATAATCTTCCATTGATTTCCTTTTTCCAGGAAATACGGTCTCGTAAATATCTGTTCACCTTCTTCATAAGCAGTCTCACTCACTTCTTTATATTTCACATTCACCTTCGTAAAGGCGTAAATATTTTGTGTAAATATAAGAAACAACAATCCTGCGAATAAAATCTTAAACATAAAAACCCCACCTGTTTTCATTTTTTTAGAGTATAATAAAATAATATTGTTATCATTATAATTGAGTGAGGCCAATTATGCATCAATATTTATTTTTTATCGGTAATTTCCCTATCCGCTTATACGGGATCTTCTTCTCTCTGGGTATCATATCAGGATGTATTACCGCTTATTTCTTACTAAAAAAAGACAGGCGGGGATGGGAATCCCACATGTTTGATTTAGGACTTGTCATCGCTTTTGCAGGAATCGTTGGCGGAAGGCTTTGGGACGTATTCTTTTTTGATTGGGAATACTATCATAATCATCTATTGGAAATCCCCTATATCTGGCAAGGCGGGATGGCTATCCAAGGCGGCATTATTTTTGCGTGTATTGCCGCATATTTTTATTTAAAGAAACATCAGATCCCAGTTCTTCCCTTTGCTGATACTGTCACACCGGGAATTATTTTAGGACAGGCTATCGGACGTATCGCCAATTTTATGAATGGAGACGCTTTTGGACATCCCACTGGACAAGATTTCGGACTGCTCTATCCTGACACAACTCTTGCTTATCATACATATGGAGCCCAACCGCTTTGGCCGGCAGAAGTATGGGAATGCCAAGGAGATCTTTTAATTTTTGTTTTGCTTCTCTGGTATGGATGCAAAACACGAGCAGAAGGAACCACCTTTTGTCTCTATATTATGCTTTATTCTCTTCTTCGTTTCTTCCTTGAAAATTACAGAGGCGATTACGGAACACTCGCTCTCGGCTTAAAAAGTGCACAACTTACCAGTCTGACTGCTTTTGCCGGAGCGTTCATCTTATTTCTATATTTCCATTTTGAATGCAAGAGCAAAAGTGGTATATCTGAATAAAACTTTAAAAGTGCCAGTTCACATCAATCGGCACTTTTCTTACGCATCAAAATAAGAGTTCAATACATTGATTTCAAAATTTTCTTCAATCTTTGTAAATGCTTTTATATGCAGAGGATTCTCATAAAAACCGAACAGATGAGATTTACAGGAACAGTCCGTACAGCCGAATCCTTTAATTTCCCAATCTGCAATATCAGATATGGCCGCTGCCAAAAGATGTTCAAAATCGCGCTTTGTTCTAATCGGAATAACACCGATAAACTCAGACTCCTGCCGTAAGTAATCAATATGCCAATGCATTTTCTTTCTCAGATGACGATGCCGTCTGATCCGCTGTTCTAAATTTCTCTTTGCGGACCCGATATATACATAATACCCCTGAGGGAAGTTCATAATCCCTTTGGTTCCTATTTCCACTAATTTGTCTTTATCCAAATAAAGTATCAGTAAGTAGTCACCACAATTTCCCATCTCCTCATCCAAGGCCTTTATGGAAGTGGGAAGAAGCTTTACATGATCGGGATAATCAAATTCAGGTGTCCAATGAAGCGCTGCCACCTTCCAATCAATACGCTCCATATTAACACGGAATGCTTTTGCAAACTCAATATCCGTATGAAAATCAGGCAAAAACCATTCTGCCCGATTCCATTGCACAAGGATCAATATGCCTGCGCGTCCGATCTGTCCTATTTGCCCAAGATGATCAACATGTTTCTTTCCTCTTGCAGTGACTGCATCAGGAAACATTGCCCCCTTTTCGCCAAAAAGAGTACACGATTTCACTTCTACAGGAAATACTTCTCCTGTCGCTTCATTTCCCAGCAGTAAATCAAATCGGCTGTCACCCATTGTGACTTCTCGCTGTACTACGGAATATTCTTCCCAACCAGCAATCAGATGACGGCTCACTAAGTAATGCGCCACATCATTACACTTAGATGTATCCAGAAGAATAACTTCTCCATCACGTTCCACGCCGATAACACGATATGCCGTGCGACTCAAGGGATTCCTGCTTTTTACAAAATACATTTTGACCCCCGGAAATAAAAGCTCTCTCATTCTTCCGGGATTAGGCATATGGCAGATTTCCATTCTCCCATCTATCTCCGCATGAATTACAAATCTGTTCATCCGCATAACAAATGCACCGGTGACAATATTTCCATAAAGTTTCTTCATTAGTACTTCTCCGCAAAAAAGCCCCCTTATCGGAGGCTCAATTATTTTACCACTATACATTAAAGCGGAAATACGCGATATCTCCGTCCTTAATAATATATTCTTTCCCTTCTACCCGCAGCAGTCCTTTTTCACGGGCAGCTGCAAAAGAACCGCATTTTATCAATTCATCATAGGTAATGATTTCCGCACGAATAAATCCACGTTCGATATCGGAATGAATTTTCCCCGCAGCTTTAGGCGCCTTTGTCCCAGAATGAACCGTCCATGCACGGCATTCATCTTCACCTACAGTAAAGAAATTAATCAAGCCTAACATTGCATACGCCGTACGAATCAAACGATTCAATCCCGGTTCCGTTTCTCCCAAATCAGCCAGAAACGCTTTGGCTTCCCCTTCTTCCAATTCCGATACTTCCTGCTCAATCTCTGCTGAAACAGGTACCCATTTGGCATTTTCTTTTTCCGCCTGCGCTGCTGCCGCCTGCACATAAGGATTATCTATGGGATTCGCAATATCATCTTCCGCCGTATTCAATACATACAGAACCGGCTTCAATGTAATCAAATTTAATTCCTTAAGAACCGCCAGTTCATCCTCAGCTAAATCCAAAGTTCTTGCCGGTATTCCCTCCTGCAAAACCTGAAAAACCCTTTCATAAATTGGTAAAACCGCTTTTGCTTCTTTTATCCCCGCCTGAGCCAACTTGGCAGTCTTCACTCTTTTCTTATCGACGCTCTCCAGATCCGCCAGACATAATTCTGTATTAATGATGCCCATATCACGAACAGGATTAATTCCGCCTTCTACATGAGTGATATTTTCATCATCAAAACATCTGACAACATGAGCGATAGCATCGGTTTCACGAATGTGGCTCAAAAACTGGTTCCCCAGCCCCTCCCCCTTCGATGCTCCTGCCACCAGCCCTGCAATATCCACAAAACGGGTAAATGCAGGCGTCGTTTTTTTCGGATTAAATATACCTGCCAAATCATAAATTCTATGATCCGGCACTTCCACAACACCCACATTAGGTTCAATAGTACAAAAAGGAAAATTGGCCGCCTCCGCACCTGCTTTTGTAATCGCATTAAAAAGCGTACTCTTTCCTACATTAGGAAGCCCGACAATACCGATCTGTAAATTTGTGCTCATATCTTCATCCTTTATTTGTATATTTTTTAACAGCAGTTTTCAAACGTTTCACAGCCATTGCCGTCTTTTCCGATGTATTGAATGCGGTCAGACGGACATACCCTTCCCCGCATGGACCGAATCCTGATCCCGGCGTACATATAACCTGCGCTTCCCGAAGAAGGAAGTGAAAAAAATCCCAGCTGCTCATTCCATCAGGTACAGACACCCATATATAAGGGCTGTTTATTCCACCGGAAGCCCGTAACCCGACTTCTTTTACCCCTGCCAAAATAGCCAGGGCATTTTTTCTGTATATCCCCAAAGTCTTCTGTATCTGCTTTTGTCCGGCTTCTGTATATACAGCTTCCGCCCCGCGCTGCACAACATAAGAGCATCCATTAAATTTCGTACATTGTCGGCGATACCAAAGTTCATTTGCACTGATTAATCCCCCTGACTTTGTTTCCAGCTTCAATTCTTTCGGGACAACGACATATCCGCAGCGTACCCCTGTAAATCCGGCTGTCTTAGAGAATGAATGGAACTCAATTGCCACCTCTTTGGCCCCTTCAATTTCATAAATGCTATGCGGAATGTCTTCCGTAATGAATGCCTCATAGGCAGCATCAAAGAAGATAACTGATCCAGTCTGCTTTGCGTACTTCACCCAAACAGTTAATTCCTTTTTATTTAATGCAGTTCCTGTCGGATTGTTGGGTGAACATAAATAAATAATCATGGGATCATGGGATGGCAGGTTTGCTTTAAAATCACATTCTTCATAACACGGCAGGTACTCAAATTTTTCATATGATCCATTCACAAATTTCCCACTTCGTCCCGCCATAACATTACTGTCCACATACACTGGATATACAGGATCCATAATTGCCACAATATCCGACGTGGCAAATATTTCCTGCATATTACTTATATCACATTTTGCGCCATCACTAATAAAAATTTCATCCGGTGAAACATCACATCCCTTGTCTTTGAAATCGTGCAGGGCAACAGCTTCACGCAAAAATAAATATCCTTGTTCCGGACCGTAACCACGGAAAGTTTCCGCTTCTCCCATTTCCGCAACAGCTTTCATCATGGCCTCAACAACAGCCGGAACTAACGGTTGCGTTACATCACCAATGCCAAGAGAGATAATATCAGCATCCGGGTAATTCGCTTTGTATGTTTCCTGTTCCTTTCTTATTTTTGCAAACAAATACGCTCCCTGCAAATCATTAAAATTTTCATTGCAATGTGCCAAAATAATCACCCCTCATTCCCCATCATTGAACATAAAATATAAGTTATTATAACATAATACTCCTATCCTTTGTCGCAAATAAAAACCGCTCCTGCTTCCAGGAAACGGTCTTCCATCATAACTCAACCACTACAGTTCCAAGTACGTGGTCAATTGGAATCGGCCCGATAAATCGGCTGTCAGAGCTATGATTTCTATTATCGCCCATAACGAAAATTGTTCCTTCGGGCACCGTAAACGAACCGGGCATTGAGAACTCCATCACGCCATTGATGTAGGGTTCATTCAATTTTGTGCCATTTCTGTATACCGCATTATCATGAAACTCCAGCTTATCCCCGCCCTTACCGATCACACGCTTTACCCAAACATTGTGTCCCTGACCGCTTCGGCTGAAAAGCGCCACGTAGTTTAAAGCAGGTTCAGATAAATCATCCGCCCACGACCGCATTCTCTGCGTACGGCTGTCAATAATAACAATCTCACCATAATCAGGTGTCTGACGGAAAACATGCCCTAACTTGGAAACAATTAAATACTGTCCATCCTCTAACGTAGGATACATGGATGAACCTGCCACTTTGGTAGGGACAAAAAGAAATATATGGATAATCATCGCTAAAAATAAAGCGACCACGATAGAATAAATCCAATCAAACAATTCGTGCATAAGTCTCCCCTTTCATCTGTAATACAATATATTTTACTGCAAACAATAAAAAAATTCCATATAAAAACCCCCGCCTCACTTGAACATCATAAGCATTTGTCGAGGGTTCTTCTAATATACTGTTATTAAAACATTCTTACACCGGGTTTATCCTCTCCAAAACGGTGAACTGTATCAATAAAACGGACAGTACCGGTCTTATAACGAAGAACTAAAGTACTTGTCCTTGCCCCGCCGCCAAAAAAACGGACACCGCGAAGCATAGCACAGTCTGTAATAGCTGTCTCCGCGAAAATACAGTCATCTCCTTTTACCAAATCATCCAATGTCAGCACTTTATTGGGATCATCAATCCCCATTGTGTGCAGCCGCTGGATCTCCTGTTCCGTCTGCGGAAGCAGTCTTGCCTGCATATCACCGCCAAGACATTTCAATCCTACTGCGGATAAAACACCTTCCGGCGCTCCGCCCGACCCCATAACCATATGGATGCCGCTGCCCTGGATACCGCAGTCGACAGAAGGCACTACATCTCCGTCAGTAATCAGGTATACGCGGGCCCCGGCTTCCCTCGCTTCACGAATAATCTTTTCATGGCGTTCCCTGTCCAAAATAACCATCGTCAGATCGGAAACTTCACGTCCCATCGCATCTGCCACATTTTTAAGATTTTCAGTAACCGAGGCACGGATATCAATCCTCCCCTTCGCACGAGGACCCACGCAGATTTTCTGCATATACATGTCCGGAGCATGAAGCAGACACCCTTTAGGAGCGATAGCAAGAACAGCAATAGCACCATTTTTTCCTTTCGCTACAAGGTTTGTTCCTTCTACAGGATCCACCGCAATATCCACTTCTTCTCCACCCTGTCCTACATGTTCACCAATGTACAGCATGGGGGCTTCATCAATCTCACCCTCGCCAATGACCACGGTACCGGAAACAGGCGTTAAAGCAAACTGCTCATGCATACCATCAACAGCAGCCTGGTCGGCGCCCTCCTTATCACCTAATCCTACGAGCCGCGCACTTTTCAATGCAGCTTGTTCTGTAATACGTGCAAACTCCAATGATAATTGTCTATCCATTACAGCCTCCATAATAGTATACTATCTTCCATCTTGAAATATTATATCACTTTTGAAAGCTCCATGAAGCAGCCATTTAAAAAGAAATCTGACTATTATCTTTGCATATAGCAAACGGTTTTTAACCTTTTGCCGATTTGACAAAAGGACCTTGCTATTTCTATCATTAGTCATATAACATGGGAGGAGCATCATGGACTGGGATATTCAAAATGCAAACTCAATTCATTTCTTTGGGGACAGTCTTACTGCAGGATACGGCACCTTACCGCAGTATGGCTGGATTTACCAAATTTCCAGACGCTGCCCTGCCATCCAATACTACAATCACGGTTTATGCGGTGCAGGACTTGAAGACATTTTTGATTCCCTCTCTCTGTTTCTAAGCAGCCCCCATGAAAATACATTGTTTTTTATGATGGGTGGTACCAACGACATACTTTCCGGAATCAGAGTAACTCATTTGGAAAAAATGATGTTATCCGAGATTAATAAACTTAATAAGAAAATCCCTCTCTGCATCGGTATCCCTCCTTTAATGACACCACTCAGCATTACCACAGGATGGCAGACGCACTTTGCTTTTACGAAAAATAATAAATATTTGAAAGACTATGGGAGCTTTTTAAAAGCAAATTGCATTGACTTAGATATTCTCTTTATTGATTTTTCAACTGCCTTCCCTCTTGATAATGCCTGGTATTCCGATGGTATCCATCCCAATGAAAAGGGATATTCCAAATTTGCGGATATCGCTACCCCTTATATGTCCATATAATTAATCTGCCACTTTCATACTTTCCCCATGCAAAAGCCGCCTGGCGATTTGATTCGCACAAAGCGGCTTGTTTATATTTATTGCTCAATTTTATAAATGTTACAGGCATTTGTCGTTGTCTGAAAAACAACAGCCTCCACGCTCAAATCTTTCAACCGTGCAATTTCTTCCGCCACATAAATTACATTACGCGGCATATTCCGTTCTCCTCTATGTGGCGGTGGTGCCAGGTAAGGACTGTCCGTTTCAATTAACAATCTATTCAAAGGGATTCCTTTAGCCACCTGTTTCAGTTTGGTACTTTTAGGAAATACTACCGGTCCCGCAAAGGAAATATAAAACCCCAAACGAATGAATTCTTTGGCCATCTCTAAACTGCCGCTGTAACAGTGCAGTATCCCCCGCAGAGAATCCCGTTTATGTTCCCGCAAAATCCGGAGTGTATCGCCATGCGCATCTCTGTCATGAATAATTATCGGCAAATCTAACTTCCCTGCCAATTCTATCTGTCGGTGAAACCATTTCTGCTGCATTTCTTTATCACTATAGAAATAATGATAATCCAGACCGATTTCACCGATAGCAACGATTTTATGATTTTCTCGCGCCATAGATTCGAGCTCCTGCAAGCTGTCTTCCGTCGCATGACAGGTTTCATGAGGATGAATACCGACTGCTCCATAAAGCCGGGGATATCTATTTACAAGAACTGTCGTTTTCCTGCTCGTTTCCAAATTTTCAGAAGGACAAACCACATATTTTAAATGTGCAAATACGTCTGACAGAACTTGCTCCCTATCATCATCAAAACGTTTGTCATACACATGCGCATGAGTATCAAAAAGCTCCATTACTTCACACAACTGCCCGCAGGCATATCAACGAAGGGAAGTACAAGATCATTATCTTTGGACGCTGCCAAAACCATCCCCTGCGATTCTATCCCCATCAACTTCGCCGGTTTAAGATTCGCCACAAAAATCACATGCTTGCCGACAAGTTCTTCCGGTTTATAGTATTTAGCAATACCACTGACAACTGTTCTAATTTCTTCGCCTAAGGACACTGTCAGCTTGATCAAATTTTCTGATTTTTCAATTTTTTCTGCCGTCAATATTTCTGCAACACGCAATTCCGTCTTTAAAAAATCATCCATTGTAATGAGTGAAACACTTGTGTCATTTTCTGTTTTCTTCACATTGAGCTTTCTCTCCAACTTTACTTCCGCTTTCAAGTCTTCTTTCTCTACTTCAATACGCGGGAAAATAGGCAGTCCCTTAGCAACTTTTGTACCATCAACAATACCACCCCATACCAAGTCTTTATAGTTTGCTTTTTCAAAATTAACCAATCCCAACTGCGACCAAATCTTTTTCGCAGCAATTGGAATCACAGGCTCTACCATGAGAGAAACAAAACGCATACCCTCGCAAAGATGATAAAGCACAGCATCAAGTGCAGGATCTTTTGCTTTATCCTTTGCCAGTACCCAAGGCATCGTCACATCAATATATTTATTTAATGAACGGATAAAGGTCCATACCGATTTAATAGCGTCATTGATTTTCCAATTATCCATTCCATTTCGAAACTTTTGTAAAGTAGCTTCTGCATTTTTTTCGATCTCTGCAGATACTTTTCTTATGCTGGGATCAACAGACGCGTCACCATGCACAAGAACCCCATTTCTATATTTTTCCACCATGGATAAACTTCTGTGGAGCAAATTGCCAAGATCATTGGAAAGATCTGAGTTAATACGGTTGATAAGCCTTTCTCTACTGAAATTACCATCCTGTCCCAACTGAATATCATTTAAAAGATAGTAGCGAATAGCATCTGAGCCGAACTCTTGCAGCAAGGGAATAGGATCCACTACATTTCCTTTAGACTTGGACATTTTTTCTCCGTCAACAATCAGCCATCCATGACCATAAATTTTTTTCGGCAACTCTATCCCGAGACTCATAAGCATAATTGGCCAGATAATAGAATGAAACCGGACAATCTCTTTCCCTACCAAATGAACATCAGCCGGCCAAAATCTTTTAAATTTTTCAGGATTATCAATAATACCCGCTGCCGTTATATAGTTAACAAGCGCGTCAAACCACACATAAACAACATGCTTGGGATCAAATGGTACAGGAATGCCCCACGTAAAACTGGTTCGTGACACACAAAGATCTTCCAGGCCGCCCTTAACGAACTGAATCATTTCATTTTTCCGAGATGCAGGTTGGATAAAATCCGGATTTTCTTCGATAAACTTCATCCATCTATCCGCGTATTTTGACATCTTAAAAAAATAGGCCTCTTCACTGATACGTTGCAATGGTCGTCCGCAGTCAGGGCAAAGATGCTCCGGTGTCAGCTTATTTTCCGGCCAGAAAGTTTCATCAGGAATACAGTACCATCCTTCGTATTTCCCAAGATAGATATCTCCATTGTCATAAGCACGCTGAAAAAGCATCTGCACCACTTCACGGTGACGTTCTTCCGTTGTGCGGATGAAATCATCATTGGAAATATTTAGTTCTTTCCAAAGCTGCTTGAAAAGAGCAACAATATTATCCACATACTCAATCGGCGTAACTCCAGATTCTTCCGCTTTCTGTTCAATCTTCTGCCCATGTTCATCAGAACCGGTCAGAAACATCACCTCGTATCCATCAAGGCGTTTGAACCGTGCCATACTGTCCGCAATGGACGTACAGTATGTATGTCCGATATGAAGTTTGGCACTTGGATAATAAATCGGCGTTGTGATATAGTATTTTGGTTTTTCTGTCATTGTAACTCCCCCTGTAAAAGTCTTTATTTCCTTGTATTTTCCATTATATAACCGGGAGCAATTATTTCCCAAATCATTTATTCGCATCAGCTTCTTTTTGATTTAAAAGGTACTGATACACTTCTCGACGAGATAAATGATGTTTAAAAGATACTTGCCTTGCTGCTTCTTTTAACGGCATCTTCAGCGCAAAAGATACTGCCTCTTCACGCCAGCCAGTTTTCTGTTCCTTTTCTTCCGCAGAAATTTCATTCCATCCCTCCACAAGAATAACATATTCTCCACGTGGTGTTTCCGTTTCTAAGTCATCCAACAATTCCTGAAGCATGCTTCTTTTAAAGGTTTCAAATCTTTTTGTCAGCTCTTTTGCAAGAACCGCTTTCCTGTTTCCCAATTCCCGTATCAACGTCTCTAATGTTTCTTTCAACCGATGGGGGGCTTCATAAAAAATTAAAGTAACCGGTATATGAGACATATCAAACAATAACTTCTTTTTCTTTGCGTTAATTTTAGGCAAAAAGCCAATAAACGCAAACTGCCGGGCATCAAGTCCGGATGCTATTAACGCTGTCAATGCCGCATTAGGTCCCGGTAAAGGCACAACAGGAATCTCCGCCTCTATGGCAAGCCGTACCAGATCTGACCCAGGATCAGAAATGACAGGCATTCCTGCATCACTGCACTGAGCCACGGAACGACCGCTTTTCAATGCTTCAATTAATTTATTGCCAGATTCTTTTTTATTATGTTCATGATAGGAAACCACATGCCCGGAAATTTGAAAATGATTCAGTAATATTCTTGTGTGTCGTGTATCTTCTGCCGCGATTAAATCAACCTGCCGTAAAATGCCTACTGCCCGCTCTGTCATATCAGATAAATTTCCGATAGGAGTAGGCACAAGGTACAATGTACCCGCTTCCACCTCATTCATTTGTTTTCTTCCCATATATCTCCATAATCTCCTGTGTGTAAGATCCATCAGTATTATGGATTAATAACGGCGGTTCCAAGATTAATTCCGTATGTCCACCATATCTGAACTCCAGTAAGACACGAACTGCCGAAGCGCCTATTCGGGCATATACGGGGCGTATCCGTTTGGCTTCCATTTTGTACCTGCGGCCAAGCGTAATCAAATCGACTAAACGATCCGCACGGTGGATCATAGTCAGACGGCCGCCATATTTCAAAAGATACTGTGCTGTATGAAAAATATCTTCCAAGGTTACATTTAATTCATAACTGGCGCTGGCTACACCTTCGCAATGGTTCATTCGACCGGTTCCTATTTCCCGATAAGGCGGATTTACCACAACAGAGTTAAAACTTCCCGTCGGATAAATCTTCTTTACATTCCTGCAGTCATATTCCACGACTTTTATACAATCTGATTTGTTATTCCCATTCACATTTCTACGAGCTAAATCCGCCATTACCGGATTAATTTCAAACGCAGTAATATCTTCACCGCCAAGTGCGGAAAGCAAGAGCGCAATAACTCCCGTACCGGTTCCCAAATCGGCAATCCTGTCTTTTTTGCGAATTGAAACATAGTGGGCTGCCAATATGGAATCCAAGGAGAAGCAAAATTGATCCGGCCTCTGGATAATTTTCATATCGCCCCTAACCAAATCATCCAGCCGTTCTCCCTCATTTAAAACCCAATTATTCATTTTCCACCGGTTCCACCACATCCCATTGCATCGTTTTCGTCCGTCCTCCTTCCAACTGTACTTTCACACTGTGTTTTTGCAGATTTACATAGACAACCTGTCCTTCACCTTCGTCAGTGATAACTTTCATCCCGACACGAAACATTTTATAGGACTCCTGCGCGCCGCAGCAGCATTTCTTTCGTGAATGATCTCCTGTATACTGGTCATTTTCATATCGAAGGCAGCACATAAGACGCCCGCAAACGCCGGATATTTTAGCAGGATTCAAAGATAATCCCTGGTTTTTTGCCATTTTAATAGAAACCGGGGCAAATTCCCCCAAATAAGTCGCACAACAAAGCGGTCTTCCGCAGGAACCAATACCGCTGACCTGTTTCGCCTCATCCCTGACCCCCACCTGCCTTAATTCAATGCGCGTATGAAAAACAGAAGCTAACTCTTTTACCAATTCACGAAAATCAACGCGGCCTTCTGCTGTGAAAAAGAATACAATCTTGCTTCTGTCAAAAGTATATTCTGTACGTAAGAGTTTCATCGGTACCTTGAACTTTTCAATTTTCTCAATGCAAACAGCAAAAGCCGAATTCTCTCTTTCCCGATTTCGCTCCAGTTGTACCATATCTTTTACAGTTGCTTTACGAACAACCGGTTTTAGCGGTCCATTATCCTCGTATACTCTTTCTCCCGCCGGTATCGTTACGATGTACCCATATTCCATACCACGGGATGTTTCTACGATAACCCCGTCATTAATTTGTAAATGTAATTCATTAGGCGCAAAATAATAAATTTTACCAGCTTTTTTAAAACGAACCCCCACTACCTGTTCCATAATATATAATCGCCTTTCTGTATGTGCTGTAATTGAATTAAAATCATATCCCATATATTTTTAGTAGAGATATAACGCCGGCACGCCGATTCTGCTTTTTGCAAGACAGCTAATGCCTCTATCGCACGGCCGTCAGTCCAATATTTCAACAGCCGTTTCTCCCGATCAGACCATTGCATACATTTCTCCAGCTGATCATCGGTAGTTTCAGCGCCAATCATGAGATCCCGTCCGATGATAATAACCCATCGAAGCAAAACCAAAAAATCCTCCCGTTCCTTAAATGTCCATGCGGATAAAGAAGAAAATGCTGTTGAAGATGTTGTGACTGTTTCCCAAAACCTCATGGCCACGTCCAACTGCATCATCCCTTTTTCACCACAAAGATCTTTAGCAACGCCAGGATTACCTTCAGAAACCTTGAACGCTGTTTCCTTCCCTACTGTCCCGTCAAAATTAAATTCTTCAGCCACTGTCTCCACTAAGTAATAAAACTCATTTTCCATTAACGGAAAGAAAGGAAATCTTTCCCCTCGTGAAACAATCGTCGGTAAAAGTGCATTTATATCAGAAGTAACAAGAATAAAATATAGATTTTCTACCGGTTCTTCCAAGGTTTTCAGGAAAGAATTCGCCGCGTATTGGTTCATTTTCTGCGCATCATCAATAATACATACACGCAATTTTTCATCAAAGGAAGCCATTTCCTCCATAAAGGCGCGGAACTGGTCAATTTTAAGTTCCATTCCCATCGGCCGGATATACCAAACACGGTCTCCTTTCAGATTTTCCAGAAGCTTTTCATTTTTACTGCTTTTTATCTTTTTAATTTCCACCCATATTTTTTCAGATGCCCCCGTGAGAAAATCTGCAAAATCAAAAGCAGCTGTTGTTTTTCCCAGCCCATCATCACCGTAAAAAATCATAGTATGCGGTAACCTATGATTTTCCATCAAAAGCTTCAGCTCCCTTTTTAATTTTTCCTGTCCATATACGTGAGTAAGAAATTGGCTCATTCTGATATCCCACACCTATAAAAACTTATTTTATTATTTTATCATCTAAACCCGAACATAGCAAAAGTACAGGAACTTATATGTTCCCCGCATATAAAACATATACTTTATTCTCCTGATATTTTATAAAATTAATCTCCCTTATATATCATGTATCAACAAGAATAGTGTTGAATAATTAGTATAGCGTTTTTCTCAGTATAAAATTTTAATTTCCTCTATTCTATACGGTATTCCTGTCGGAAGTAATTTATCCTTCAGTGATATGGGTAACATCACGATCTTCTCTCTTATGGAAATTCCACGTAAGTTTTGACGAAGAACCGTTTTCATAGGTACATTAAAATATCTGTTCATTGCGGAAGAAAACTTCATCTACACCAAATATGACTTTTCCATAATTTCCTCTACATATGATGTCCATGTGTAATATATCATCAAAATAAATTTATATTTTAGCCTATCAAAAGAGGTGGCAAAGATATCCCTCTGTCACCTCTTTCAGACTTGTAACGTGTCTACTATGCTATTTACATCAGAAATATTATTTTTTTCACACCACATACGTAATTCATCAGTGATCTTTGGAATTGCATAGGGACTTGCCAATGATGCTGTTCCCACCTGCACAGTATCCGCACCGGCCATCATAAACTCCACTGCGTCAGTACCAGTCATGATCCCCCCCATTCCACAAACAGGGATGTGAACAGCATGTGCCACCTGCCATACCATACGAAGCGCCACAGGTTTTATCGCAGGGCCTGATAATCCGCCAGTCACATTACCAAGTATCGGCCTCCGCGTTTTGACATCAATTGCAAGACCAAGAAGCGTATTTATGAGCGACACTGCATCCGCCCCAGCATCTTCTACCGCTCTGGCTATAGAAACTATATCCGTCACATTGGGAGACAGTTTCATGATGACAGGCAAATCAGTATTTCTTTTTACGGCTCTCGTCACTTCTGCCGCCATATGGGGATCAGAACCAAAAGCAATCCCTCCACATTTTACATTCGGACAGGAAATATTGACTTCAAAAGCATCTACGCCTTCCACAGACAATGCTTTTGCAACCATGCCATACTCTTCCGGGTTCTTTCCTACAATATTACAAATCACCGGTACGTCGTACTTTTTTAACTCAGGCAGATACCTTTTCTTAAAAACATTAGTACCGGGATTTTCGAGGCCAATGCAGTTCAGTATCCCTGATGGCGTTTCTGCGATACGAACGCCTTCATTACCGTCCCAAGGCGTAATAGCAATCCCTTTACAGGAAATTGCTCCAATTTGGGATAAGTCCATGTAATCCTTGTATTCCACGCCAAATCCAAAAGTCCCTGACGCCGCAATAATAGGTGTTTTCATCCTTATACCAAGGAAATTCACATTCAGATCAGTACTCATAAGCAAACCTTCTGTGCATTGAATACCGGTCCGTCAAGACAGACTTTGTAATGCCCGCCGTCAGCTTTATCGCAAACACACGCCAAGCATGTTCCCGTGCCGCAGCCCATCCGGCGTTCCATGGAAACCTCACAGTATATTCCTGCATCCGCTGCCATTTGCGCCGCTGTTTTCATCATGATACCGGGACCGCAGATACAGGCCTCATCTACCCGTTCTTCTGCAAAAAGTTCAGGCAGAACAGATACGGAGAATCCTTTAATCCCATAAGAACCATCATCTGTTGTTACAATTAATTGTTTCAAAGTTTTAGGGAAAAGGTCTTTCCAGAATACTTCTTCTTTATTTCTTCCACCGATGACAACTGTCATTTGTCCCCGTTTTGCACAACGTGCCATGAAAAGGATCGGTGCGATTCCTACACCACCGCCAACCCCTACAATATGTCCTTTATCCATGGAAAAAGAGGTTCCCAATGGCCCAAGGCTGTCAACAACATCCCCTATTTTCATATGAGCCATGGCTTCCGTCCCGTTACCAACAATTCGATAAATAATTTCCACAAGGCCTTTTCCCGGTTCAATGCCTGCGATAGAAATAGGCCGCCGCAACAATTTGCTGGGATCGTTAATTTTTATATGAATAAATTGTCCTGGCAGTGCCGATTTAGCAGTCTGTGGAAGTTCAATCTGCATTCTCCAGATATCATGCCCCACTTTTTCATGAAGACGAATAACACCCTTTTCTACATAACCGGCCATAATTAATTCTCCCCGATATAATCCTGGATGGCTTCTACATTTTGGTTTTCACCGGCCGCCTCTGCCATAACACGGAGTACTTCTCTTGCCGTATCCAAAGAGGTAAGACAGGGAATCGCCAATTCGACCGCAATGCGCCGCAGGTCGTAGCCTTCCTGTTCAATCTGACTTCCGTAAGAAATAGTGTTCAGTACCATGTCTACCTTTCCTGACTTCAAATACTTCTCACAGTTTTCTCCCTTCTCATGAATCTTCCTGATTATTTCTACCGGAATACCGCGATTCTTGAAATACTCGCCTGTACCGGACGTGCTGATTAGGTGATAACCAAGTTCTACAAATCGCTTTGCCAGTTCCGCCGTTTCCGGTTTATCCCTGTCACTAACAGTAATAAGAATATTTCCTTTGGCAGGAATCATAAGATTTGCGGCAACAACGGCTTTATAGAGTGCTTCCTGGTATGTATGCCCGATTCCCATAACCTCACCGGTTGATTTCATTTCCGGTCCCAGCTTGATTTCCACAAGTCCCAACTTAGAGAATGAAAATACCGGTGCTTTAACGGCTACATAATTTTTATCAGGAACAAGACCCAGCGGCAGTCCCTGCAATTCCAAAGATTCGCCAAGCGCAATTCGCGTTGCATGCTCCACCATGTTGATTCCTGTAATCTTGCTCATGAAGGGAACCGTACGGCTGGCACGCGGATTCACTTCAATAACATAAACTTTATTACCGACAACAATGAACTGAATGTTGATAAGGCCCTTAACATTCATCGCTCGCGCAATTTTCCGTGTGTAATCGGTCAAAGTCTCTATCGTTTCCTGTGTTAGATGCTGAGGCGGATAAACAGCAATAGAATCGCCGGAATGAACACCGGAACGTTCAATTTGTTCCATAATTCCCGGGATGCATACATCAATACCATCAGAAATCGCATCCACTTCTACTTCTCGGCCAACCATGTACTGGTCAATAAGGACCGGATGTTCATGAGAAGCTACAACGGCCTCCTTCAGATACTGGCGCAGTTCAGCCTGATCATAAACGATCTGCATCGCACGGCCGCCAAGCACATAACTGGGCCGTACAATAAGCGGATAATCCAGATCCTGCGTTTTTTCCATAGCTTCTTCCACACTTTCTACAAGACAGCCTTTCGGTCTTGCTATACCGAGCTGTCCCATAAGTGTATCAAAGCGTTCACGGTCTTCCGCCATATCTATACTTTCATTAGAGGAGCCAATAATACGGATTCCCCTTTTTGCCATAGGCGTTGCTAAATTGATTGCTGTCTGTCCCCCAAACTGGCAAATAACGCCTTCCGGCTTTTCTTTTTCAATAATTTCCAGTACATCTTCTTCCGAGAGCGGTTCAAAATACAGAGAGTCTGATGTATCAAAATCCGTAGATACAGTTTCAGGATTATTATTGATAACAATAGATTTCTTCCCCGCCCCTCGCAATGCCCAGGAAGCATGAACAGAGCAATAGTCAAATTCGATTCCCTGTCCGATACGGATCGGTCCGGATCCAAAAACAATGACCGCATTTTCTCCCTGCGGTTTCACCTCATCTTCACTGCTATAAGTAGAATAATAATAAGGAGTGTAAGATTCAAACTCAGCGGCACAAGTATCTACCATTTTATAGTCAGGATGCAAATTAAATTTCTTCCGGAAGTTTTCTACATCTTTTATGGAGATTTCTGCAAAGTGGGCAATAGCCGGGTCAGGCATCTGTATGCGTTTGGCCGCTTTTAATGTTTCTTCCGTCAGCCCTTCCTTAAGCAGTCGGCGTTCCATCCTGATAATATTTTGGATTTTGTAAATAAAGAACAAATCGATCTTGGTGATCCTATTGATCTCTTCCGGTTCAATACCACGACGAAGTGCTTCTGCCAGGACGAAGAGACGTTCATTATCAATTCGACTCAAAAGACAACGGATATCATATAAGGATTGCCCATCTAATTTTTTCAAGTGAAGGTAACCTTCTCCTACCTCCAATGACCGGAGTGCCTTCAACAGAGCCCCTTCCAAAGTACGGTCAAGTGCCATGACTTCCCCAGTGGCTTTCATCTGCGTCCCAATTGAACGATCCGCCAGGGTAAACTTTTCAAAAGGCCATCGGGGGAATTTAACGACTATGTAATCAATAGACGGCTCAAAACATGCTTTCGTACGCTTTGTAATGCTATTCGTGATTTCATCAAGATGCATCCCCAAAGCAATCTTCGCCGCCACTTTCGCAATCGGATAGCCCGTCGCCTTGGATGCCAGCGCGGAAGAACGGCTGACACGGGGATTCACTTCGATTACATAGTAATTATTTGTTTTCGTATCCAGCGCATACTGCACATTACAGCCGCCTTCAATTTGGAGATAACGAATAATATCTAAAGAAGCGGTACGCAACATTTGGTACTGACCATCTGTTAGTGTCTGTGTCGGCGCCACAACGATGGAGTCTCCTGTATGGACGCCGACAGGATCGATATTTTCCATAGCACAGACAATAATGCAATTATCTGCACTGTCACGCATCACTTCGAACTCCACTTCTTTCCAACCAGCCACGCTGCGTTCTACCAGAATCTGATTAATAGGGGATAATTTAATACCACGATTGGAAATTTCCTCCATTTCATAGCGGTCATGAGCGATACCACCGCCTGTGCCCCCGAGCGTATATGCAGGACGAATAATAACAGGATAGCCGATTTTATCAGCAAAAGTTACTGCCGGTTCCAGTTCATCAAAAATACCGCTTTCAGGAACAGGCTGATGGATTTCATTCATCGCACGCTTGAACAGCTCACGATCTTCCGCATGCTTGATAGCATGGAGTGAAGAGCCAAGCAATTCCACACCATATTTTTCTAAGACGCCTGCCTCTGAAAGATCCACCGCCATATTTAAGCCGACCTGCCCGCCCAAGGTGGCAAGCAGCGCGTCAGGCCGTTCCTTTTTTATGACTTCCGTTACAAAAGGCAGCGTAATCGGTTCAATATATACACGATCTGCAATATCTACGTCTGTCATAATGGTTGATGGGTTGCTATTGACAAGAACAACTTCTATTCCTTCTTCTTTTAAAGAACGGCAAGCCTGCGTTCCCGCATAGTCAAACTCAGCTGCCTGCCCGATGACAATAGGACCGGAACCAATGACTAAGACTTTCTTTACATTCTTTTTTGTCATCTTTTTGCATCCTCCATTGCCTTTACAAATTCTTTAAACAGGTAAAAATTATCCGTCGGTCCCGGTGATGCTTCCGGATGGTACTGTACTGCCTGAATCGGCAGAGTTTTATGGCAGAACCCTTCAATCGTTCCATCATTGACACTTCTGTGGGTCACTTCTATACATTCCGGCAGTTCCTCATCAGAAACAGCATACCCATGGTTTTGACTGGTAATATAGACACGCCCTGTACGCAGATCTTTCACCGGATGATTTGATCCGCGGTGCCCGAAAGGCAGCTTAAAAGTATGCGCTCCCAATGCCAGAGAAAGCATCTGTATACCAAGGCAGATGCCGAAAATCGGTTTTTTCCCGATCAATTCCTTAACCGTACTGATGACATAAGGTACATCGAGAGGATCCCCCGGACCAGGACTCAGAAATATACCATCAGGGTTATCCGCAAGCATTTCTGCTGCAGTGGTATGGCAGGGATATACGGTTACAGTACAGTCGTTTTTAGCAAGGCTGACTAAGATGTTTTTCTTAAGACCGCAATCAAGCAAAGATACCTTATGTGTCCCATGACCATAGATATAAGGCTTATCAGCCGTTACTCTTTCAACCTGATCCCGATGAAGCTCTTTCGCCAATTTCTCCTGAATTATTTTTTCATCAGTATCGGCTCTGACAATAATCGCTTTCATGACACCGTATTTTCGTACGGCACGGGTAACTGCACGAGTATCCACATTGTAGAGACACGGCACATTATATCTTTCAATAAAATCAGCAATTGTTTCTTTACATTCCCAATTGCTCGGATGAATCGTAATTTGATCCAAGACATACCCAGTAGCTGCAGGTTTGCTGTTCTGCATAAATTCATTATTAGCGCCGTAATTGCCAATCAAGGGATACGTCAACGCAAGAATCTGCCCTTCGTAAGAAGGATCGGTAAAACATTCCTGATATCCTGTCATTCCCGTATTAAAAACAAGTTCGCCAATTCCCTCTGCTGACCCCAACAAATCCCCTTTAAATCGAACGCCATTCTCTAAAACCAGCAGGCCCCTCATTTAACCACCTTTCCTCCTTTCATAACAATCTCCCCATCCACTATCGTAAGAACAGCCTTTCCCTTCAGGCTGATCCCTTCATATGGCGTAAAGAGAGACTTTGTATATAACTCATTTCCACGGACTACCCACTCTTTGTCAGGATCAATAACAGTTATATCCGCTGTTCCTTCTTCTTCCAGCACACCACCGGAAATATGGAGAAGTTTCGCAGGATTAACCGCCATCAGTTCGACAATGCGATCGATAGACATCTTACCGGTATGATAAAGGACGGTCAATGTTGATGCCAAAGATGTTTCCAGCCCTGCAATTCCATTCGGCGCGCAGTTAAAAGGCACATCCTTTTCCTCGTCAGCATGAGGCGCATGATCCGTCATAATAGCGTCAATCGTTCCATCAAGCAGTCCGTTAATCAATGCCTGCCGATCCTTTTCCGTCCGTATAGGAGGCGCCATCTTAAAAGCGGATTCATAATTTTTCAAATAATCGTCAGTGAAATATAAATGCTGCGCTGTCACTTCTGTAGAACAATCAATCCCTTTCTTTTTTGCATCTCGAATCAATTCCACCGCTTTTGCGGAACTTACGTGAGCAATATGGATATGGCATCCCGTTAACTGTGAAAGGAGCAAATCTCGCGACACCGCGATATCCTCCCCTACAGCCGGCCTCCCAGCCACTCCCATCTGATAAGAAATGATACCCTCATTCATAAATCCATCACCGCACATCGTCATATCTTCTGCATGGTCGATAATCATTTTTCCAAGCTGCCCTGCATATTCCATCGCACGCCGCATGAAATTGGCATTTTCCACATAATGTCCATCATCAGAGAACGCCACCGCGCCAGCAGCAGATAAATCCCCCATTTCAGACAACTGCTCCCCTTTCAGTCTCTTCGATACGGAACCGATAATGCTGACTTTTACTACACCATCCTCTTCAACCCGCTTCTGTACTGCCCGAAGGACAGCCATATTATCAATAACCGGTTTTGTATTTGCCATTGTCACCACATGAGTGATCCCACCTGCGGCGGCTGCTTGTGTTCCTGTATGGATATCTTCTTTTGCTTCCTGCCCAGGTTCACGAAGATGGACATGCATATCAATCAGGCCGGGCGTTACAAAAAAACCTTCCGCATCATATACTTCTGCGCCGGACACATCAGCTATGCCTCCCAAAGACACGATTTTTCCATCTTCAATCACCACATCACCCTTCTCATGTTGATGATGGACAGGATTTATAATGGTTCCATTTTTAATAATCAGTTTCAATGTCTTTTCCCTCCGTCAGCGTTAAATATAACAATGCCATACGTACTGCAACGCCATTCCGCACTTCTTCCTGAATCCAAGACTGTTCATCATAAGCTACATCATGAGAAATTTCTATTCCCCGGTTCATCGGTCCCGGATGAATGATTGCCACATCAGGTTTGCAAAGTGCTAAGCGTTCCCGATTAATTCCCCACAAGCGGGCATATTCACGGGTAGTCGGGAAAAAACCGCCTGCTGCTCTTTCAAGCTGAATGCGCAGGATATTAATAGCATCAGCGTCTTTTAAAGCATCTTCCAATTTATCATCCACAATCGCTCCCATGGCCTCTAACTTTTTAGGCACCAATGTACGCGGTCCTGTTAAATGAACTTCCGCACCTAATTTCGTAAATCCGTAAATATCGCTCCTCGCCACGCGGGAGTGAAGAATATCTCCAATAATTGCATACTTCATTTCCTTGATCTTCTTTCCCGCTTCACGAAGTGTAAAAAGTTCAAGTAACGTCTGACTGGGATGCTCATGCGCCCCATCACCTGCATTAAAAATCAAAGGTGTCTTTACCTTCGGGCTTTTTACTTTGGATGCAAAAAGAGCGGCCCCCTCTGACGAATTACGAATAATCACCGCATCTGTTCCCATTGCCGAAACAGTAAGCAATGTATCACGCAGGCTTTCACCTTTCGTCATTGAGCTGCCGCTCTTTGTAATATTAACAACATCCGCCCCCAAATACTTGCCGGCAAGTTCAAAAGAACTGCGCGTCCTGGTGGAAGCCTCGGAAAATACGGTAACAATAGATTTCCCTTTAAGATAATCCTTTTTCTTATTCCCGGACAACACAATTCTTTTCATTTGTGCCGCCACATCAAGCACCCGTTCAATCTCTCCAGCTTTAAAATCTTCCAGCCCTAAAATTGATCGGCCTTGTAGCGAAACTGTACCCATTCCGGCCTCCTTAAATTAAAACAGCTAAATAGTTATCTTTATGATTCTAAAATATCAAACTCTTTTTTTCAACATAAACTCGATTAAATTTTGGTGAATCCGTTTCCCTTAAAGTATTTCTCCCTTTGAATAAGAAACTGCTGCTTCAATCACAGTCTTAAATGCAGGCGGGATTTCCTTCCCTGTTAAAAATTCACCAATAGCTCTTCCAACAATGACCCCTTTATTTCCATAAAGCCAGGCAAAGTAGTAGAACTGCAGTGAACGATTATCCCGTTTCGAAATATTAGACAGCTTTCTCGGCGGATAAGAACCACGAGCCATGCCAAGTTTTTGTCCCGCTTTTTTCACAAGAGAAGAATTTACCACATCGGAACTGTCTTCCACAGAATGTATCACCCGATTCAAAACGCCAATACTCCCACTGGATATACAAGCCTGTACCACATCCATTTCATAACAAATATAGTCAGTATAAAAAACATAAGGTTTCGGATTTTCAACCATTACATCCTTATCATAAAGACAAACTGTAGGAATATGAAAACGTCGGATCAACTGGGAAATTTTTGTAATAGAGCTTTCACCACGGGCATTGATCAGGCAGATTCCATAATAATCAAAATTAATGCCTAAAGTCTTCGCAAAATAAGGAAACGAACCATACTCTGTTTCACCTTCTACTAAAATAGTACACCGCGAGTACAGTGCCTCTTTAACCTCGGGAAAATGCATTATCAAATGCTTCTCTATTTCACGGTTGAAATGGAAAGTAGTTCCGCAAGACACCTGTACTTTCTTTTCTTCATTCCAATATAAACGGATGATTTGCCGATAGTCATTTACCAGAGAATCTGTGGAATGAGTTACTACAAAAAGCTGCCCGTCAAGTCCGTCAACCCCTAATGTTCTTTGTATCAGTTTTTTAAAAAAAGGTTCTTCATTATTTAAAATGGACTGCAAAAAGGCCAATACCGCTCTCTGCAGATATGGATGAAGATGCAATTCGGGTTCATCGATGCTTAACACCAAGGGAAAAAATCGTTTTCCCCATTTATTGTATACAATGATATTTTCAAAAGGAATTGCTTTACTGTTTCTTTTTTCCACAAGCTGAACCAACAGATGTGAGGCAATCGCAAACATTAAACGAATTGTAAAACCGGACGGTGCCGCATCTTTATCTGATGTGAAAATAACTTTCAATATTTTAACCACTGCCAAGTTAGGATCGGACGGTAAGCTGACCGGAAGCCCTTTTTTTGCCAAAAGTTCTTCCGCCTCTCGAATCGTCTCTTCTCCTGCAGAAAGATAATCCTTATATAAGGAAGATATCTGTAGAAGCTCTTCATCCGTAACCATGTTGCGCGGCACATCATCTAAGGCATAATCAATATAAAACAGACAGCGCATATATTCGAGCGGTAATCGTTCGCCCGTATCAGAATTGATCAGAGTCGGTACCACTTCGCTCACTAACTGGCGAAGTTCGATATGTGCAAATTCCCCTGTTCCCATATCTGCAGAGGAAAGAGTAAAAAAGACACGTATCGGATTATTCTCATCAAGAAAATCCGCTTCCCGGAATCCATATCCATGAGTAACTGTTTTTAAAAAACTTAAAAAATTGGACTTCCCGATATTGTTATCTCCAACGATATAATTGGCACGACTGTCAAAATGAAATGTCACATCTTGGAATGTACGGTAATTCTCAATCCTCACATCAGAAATATACATATCCTCACCTGCCTTAAATTCCTTTTTTATTATACCATTTTCCTAATTCACCGTTACACCTGCCTTTGCATGGGACGGTGTCAAGTTGTTGTGGGTAAAAATCTCTTTCACAAAATCCCTCTCAATTCCAATAATCAAATCCGTTACCCAAATAGTTCCTTAAAGACCGGTATTTGGCACTTTCCAATCCCGGCAGGCAGCATATATTTATTCCCTCTCTTTCGTTCCATTCCATTCTTTCTTAATTGTATGGCTTGTGTATGAGCATGGCTTTTCTTCTCCAGTATTTCTTCTATATAGTTTCGTACGTTACCTCCGCTGGCCGCACACCCTCTCAGTTGCCCTATCGTGTTTGAGCATTCTTCACTCCACGCCATTGGCCTGCTTGTCAGTCTTGCTGCAAGGATTGAGCTTACATGGCCTTCTGTGCTGCTCTTTATTTCCGGATGCCTCATGCTGTTTACTGCATATTCCCAGTTTCTCTTCATATATACGTAGCTTTTCTCTATGACTTCTTTCCGTTCCGCATGCATCCTTATTTGGATTTCTACTTCTTTCTTAAAGGTTTCGTAGTCATCTTCTCTTAGCTCATGGTGAATCCGTTTGATCACTTTTATATTCTCTTTCCCTATCTGGCGTATATATCTTTCTAAATGGAACCGGTCCAATATGTATGTGCAGTTGTCCAGTATATCCAGCCCGGCTTTTATCCAGTTCCCTCCATCGCCAATAAGGTATATCTTCACGTCGGAGTCATAGGTCCTGTAAATATATTGTGCTACACGGCTCCAGAATCGTCCCGCTTTTTCATAGCCGACAAAGGTTCTTAATCCGACAGTCTTCCTTCGGTTTCTTGATACTTCCACTTTGTCTTCATATACATAGGCCAGTTTCATTTCACGATTTTGTCCATTCGCTATAGAAATATGGTCTTCATCGGCTTCTATATAGATTGTTTTTGCGCTGCTTTCTCTTTCCGGATAGGGGAGTTCTTCTCCTGTTATATGTCCCATTTTCTTCAAGCAATTGCTCACAGTCTGTCCTGATACGGCGGCTATGGTAGAGTGGGCAGCCGCCTGTTCATAGGATTCCTTGGTTGCATTGGTAATCATGGCCGCCGCACAGGAGGTTTCTACTCTTGCATAGGCAGGAATGCCGAGGATCTGATCTAACAGTGCTACATAGGTTCTTGTCTGTTTATCTTCGTAATATCTCCGATTGAAAGAAATTTCCCCAAAAGAGGTGACAAGGTTTCTTGCCTTATTCTTCGCTTTTATCCGGTATCTTTTCGTTTCTTTCTCTTGTTCATAAATTCGTTCATCTAATCCTTCCAACACCTTTTTGGCTACAGTGGCTCCTATCCTACTTAGGATCCGGTTGATAGAGTTCATGATTTTACTCATGGAAGTGTGTAAGATTTCCTTTTTGATGATGTCCTTAAGAAGTATTTCAGAAATCTCATCTTCTATTGGACTAAGATACGGTTCAAGTTCTATAATATTCATAAAGAAGACCTCTTTTCTTTCTTGAATTAGCAACTTTATTGTATTGCAAAAGAGATCTTCTTTTCTACTGTATAAAACACCCACTAAAACTTTATACCAACTTACAGCTAAAATATCAAAAAGTCTTCTTATGATCAATATGAAGCCACAGTTCGCAAACTGCCAGCAGTTAATCAAAGAAAACTTTTCATTGTCTCAATATTATTTTATATACCTTTAAAGGATGTCTGGCTTTTACAGTTCAATTCAATTTTCATTTAGATTGCTTTAAAACAAATTTATATATCCCTCTCCCTCTGCTTCCTCTTTTTCATATACCACCATACGGCTCCATACACGGCGGAAACAACAATAATAATGATAGTCAGACGCAAAGAATGTTCCCCCAGATGGACCACATCATGCCCGACAATCACCTCAAGTGCCACTGACGGCAACTTACCAAGCAAACTACCCGCCATATGAGAGCGAAATGACATGCCGGATAAAGCACAGATTGCTGTGACAAGGCCATTGGGCATATAAGGAATCGCTCTCGCTGCCGCCACCGCCTGCCAAGAATCGTAGGAATCCAAAGCAGTTAAAGTCTTACTCTGTTCAATCACCCGCTTTGCCAGACTTCGGAAAAGAACACGCATAACCCAGAAAGAAATCATGACGCCTAATGTTTCTGCCAGCCATGAAATCATCGTCCCCCAAAACAAACCAAAAATCAGGCCATTGGCAGTAGAAATAAAAATAGACGGAAGAAATCCAACAATATTGATAACGACATCAATAAAAAAACTGACAAAAACGGCATAAACACCAAACCCTCTTAAATAGGTAATAGTACCGCCCAAATCTCCACTTTTGGACAGTTGATAAACTGTTGGATAAAAAGCAGGATCCATAAAATGGATCCCTCCCAACACCAAAAGCAAAAGTGCCAAGAATCCATAACGCATCCGTCTTTCCTGCTTCTCTTCCAAATCCGCCTTATTCATTTCGCATCCTTATATTCATAATATCATCCATGTATTCACTAACTGCATCAGCCACATCATCTTTTCCAATTATATCGATAAAACGTTTTTCCTTCATTTCTAAATCTCCCAACTGAAAAGGAATAGGAATCCCTGTTTTCTTTTCAATACGCCGAAGAACATCATAGGGTGTACCTGTTTCATCTAAACCGAGAATCTCCGCTACTATACCGGGAAATTTATATGGATGTGCTGTGCTGATGATGACTGTATGAGAATGTCTTTCTATCTTCCCTTCGCAACGAAGTCTGTGATAAACTGCATAAGCCACTGCAGTATGAGGATCCATAAGGTAGTCATAAGATTCGTAAACTGCTTTTATCGCCCGTTTCATATCTTCGGAAGAGGCCCATCCTCCTGTAATTTCACCAAGAGCGTCTGCTAATTCTTCTTCCGATACCGCATATCGCCCTTCCTTGTTCAATGCTTTCATGGCTGCTGCCACTTTATCAGCAGAACCAAGTACATAGTACAGGAAACGCTCAAAATTAGAAGAAATAAGGATATCCATAGATGGTGATTCCGTCAGATAAAACTCGCGATTGATGTCATACACGCCTGTTTCGAAAAAATCTGTAAGTACCTTATTTTCATTGGAAGCACAAATCAGCTGTCCAAGGGGAACACCGATTTCTTTTGCCATCCACCCGGCCAGAATATTTCCAAAATTTCCTGTAGGAACTACCACATTAAACCGCTCATTTTCTCCAATCGAATGGTTCTTTCTCAACTGAAGCCAGATCCATACATAATAGATGATCTGCGGCAACAACCGGCCAATATTAATCGAATTAGCACTGGAAAACAAAACACCCTTTTCTGATGCTTCTTCTCTCAAGCCACTCATAAAAATGCGTTTTAATGCACTCTGGGCATCATCAAAATTACCATCAATACCTGCCACCCTTACATTATTACCGGACTGCTTCTGCATCTGATCCTTTTGAAGAGGGCTCACTCCATCAGACGGATAAAATACCATAATATTGATATCGGGAATGTCACGAAATCCCTCTAACGCTGCTTTCCCTGTATCACCTGAAGTAGCCGTTAAGATTAAAATCTGCTTTCCATCATTTTCCTGCGCCTTTGCCCATACAAGCAGATAAGGGAACAAAGAAAGCGCCAGATCCTTAAAAGCACAAGTCCTGCCATAAAACATTTCCGCCACAGAAAAAGCATCTGTCATACGTTTTACGGGCACAATTTCTTTTGCGTCAAATGTTCCCGTATAGGCCGCATCTGTAAGTTTCTTCAAATCATTTTCAGGAATATCTGTCAAAAAACGTTTAAGAACAAAGCTGGCCAATTCCTTATATGACAAATCCCTTAAAGAATTATATTCAATAAAAGGCGCCGGCAGCATTTCAGGAACATAGAGCCCGCCATCTTTTGCCAATCCCTGAAGCAATGCCTGGGGCGCAGAAATTTTTTCTTCACTTCGTGTACTTCTGTATCTCATACCGCACCTCTTCCGAAATATTTTTTATATTCTATCATACCTGCTGCATAAATGCAGAAAGACCCCTTCCTTCGCAAATCCCTCCGCAGCAATTATTAACTTTGCCAAAACCTTTTACAAAGATATTAAAAACTCCAACAAATTATGAAAAAACAAAAACCCGAAGCCATCATAACCTCGGGTATCATGTCTGGTGGATCATCAGGGGTTCGAACCCCGGACACCCTGATTAAGAGTCAGGTGCTCTACCAACTGAGCTAATGATCCGTCAACGAAAAACATTATATCATCACGATTATATCCTGTCAAACGCTTTTCTTCAAGTATTCCGGCATTATCCGAAATTGTAAAATAATCATCAATAGTAGATTCCATACTTCTTTTTCAGTTCACCAATATCTCCGCGCATATCACGGCTGCACTCATTCAGCACCATTTTTTAATGAGTGCCTTTACGCTTTATAAACAGCATCCTTTTAGCACTTGCCATCCTATAAACATGAGCTAATTCCCGTTTATAAGCACTCATCAATTCTTCCGATATTCCCCCTCCAAATAAGTTCTTGCGGCAGCATCAAAAGAAATATTTTCCGATCCATTCAATTTTAGCGCCACGCAATTGAGCAAACTCAGCGAATATGCTATAATGTCTTTCGTCAGGCGCCTATAGCTCAGGGGATAGAGCACTGGTCTCCGGAACCAGGTGCGAGGGTTCGAATCCCTCTAGGCGCTCCATTTATATTAAAACATTCTCGTTATAATCATAAAGTTGCACAAAACGCTAAATGTCGGCATATAGCACATAAAGAAGGTCGTAAATTAATAATGCGCCTTCTTTTTTATTTCATCAATCAGTATTTATAATCATTTTTCATCAATAAATATCCGTGGAATCCGTCTTAGCCCACAAAGAATTTCATAATGAATTGTACCGGCCAGTTCTGCCAGCTCATCCACTTTAATTTCTTCATCCCCCTGTTTTCCGATAAGAACGACTTCATCACCAGGCATTACGGTATCATCAACAGCCGCCATAAGCTGATCCATACAGATACGCCCCACGATAGGACAGCGTTTCTCTCCAATAAGAACTGCTCCTTTATTAGAAAGTGCACGGGGATATCCGTCTGCATATCCGATAGGAATCGTAGCGATTCTCATATCCTTTCCTGCTGTATATGTAGCACCATACCCTACGGTTTCTCCCTTATGCACCACCTGCACATGGGTAATATGGCTTACTACAGTCATCATATACTTTAAATCCAGATAATTCAGCATTGTATTTGAGGGAGAAGGCCCGTACTGGATAATCCCCGGGCGCACCAGATTGTACCAGCTTTCAGGAATATCCACGACCCCTGCGCTGCTTGCTGCGGAAATAACCAAATTCTCCAATGACGGCATAGCGGAAAGGGCCTCTTCAAATTCTGCCAGTTGTTTATACGTTTTACTCTTATTTTTTGCATCAGCTGTTGCCAAGTGGGTAAACAACCCATGAATATGCAGGTGGGGATATCTTTTTAATTTTTCCAGAAAGGCAGATAAATCTTTTGCATGTGTACCGATTCGATTCATTCCCGTATCAATAGGAAGCATCACTTCCACCATTTTTTTTAAAGTGGACGCGGCTATCTCCAACGCCTCCAAATTAGTCGTATCATCAACAGGAAGAATAAGTTCTTCATTAACACCCACGGACATTTCTTCCGGAAGCGGCAGCCCAAGGACATAAACCGGACAATCAAAACCGGATGCCCTAACGACACGGCCTTCTTCCACTCGGGCTACCGCAGCACCGACGCAGCCTTCCTCTAAAGCTGCACGCAGGCACTCTACCGCCCCATGTCCATAAGCATTTGCTTTGATTACAGCAAGCGCCGGTACGTTTTTTAAATGGCTGCGGATAACCCGCAGATTGTGACGAAACGCTCTTAAATCAATTTCCATGTATGATACCGGCATGTGGCTCCCTCCTTTTTAGTAAGTTCTTTTTATTTTAATGCAATAACTGTAAAAAGTAAAAACATTAACTGTAAAAAGTAAAAACATTCACAAAATAAAACTGATAGGGATACTTCCCTGCCAACAGATTCAATCCAAAAGAAATTGTTCAAACACATAATTTCCAAGTGCCGCCCCTTTATAGGTCATTTGAATGTTCCCATTATTCAGGAAAATCATCTTTTCTTTCACCAGCTTTTTCACCACACTGCCATAAACTTCCATTATTTCTTTCCCATACCGCTGATAAAATTTCCTGCTATTGATGCCTTCTTTCATACGAAGTCCAAGAAATGCAAATTCTTCCATTTCTTCTTTTGGGGAAAGAGAAATTTTTTCTTCTACAGGCTCGTCTGCCGCCAACCGCTCTTCATACAGCCTTAAGTTAGAAATATTTTCCCACCGTTCATGCCCAATGCGGGAACAGGCAGAGGGCCCCAACCCTAAATAGTCTTCTAATTTCCAATACTTCCTGTTATGGGCAGATTGAAACCCTGTCCGCGCAAAACTGGAAATTTCATACCGCTCAAATCCGTAATGAGGAAGTATCCGACACATCGCCTGATACATTGCCCAACTGTCATTTTCTGACGGACGCGCCAGAATACCGCGCGACGCCATTTGGGAAAATCTCGTTCCTTCCTCCAAAATCAAACTATATACCGACATATGAGTAACCGGCAAGTGAACAGCATACTTTAATGTCTTTTCAAAATCATCCACTGTCTGCCTGGGAAGTTCGCACATCAAATCAATACTGATATTTCTAAAACCGAGTTTGAATGCCCGATTGACAGCTTTCTCCGCCTCAGCAGCCGTATGGCGGCGCCCAATTTTTACAAGAAGTTCATCACGATTAGTCTGTACCCCCACAGAAATACGATTGACCCCCTGTACCAAAGCATTTTTTAAATATGATTCCGTCATATCGCAAGGATTCATTTCCATCGTAATTTCTGCATTCTCATAGATATGAAAATATCGGTGCAATGCTTCTATAATGCTTTTTAATTGATTTCCGGACAACACGGAGGGTGTCCCTCCGCCTAAATAAACCGTATCACAAAGTTTATCCTCAAAAAGTTTGCTTTTATTTTCCATTTCCTGCGCCAATGCATCAAGGAAACTGTCTGTCAATTTACTGCCTACAGAATAAAAGCCGCAATAATGACAGCGGCTTCGGCAGAATGGAATATGTAAGTAAAGGCCAAGCGTTTTGGAATCAGTCATCTTTTAATACCGCCATGAAGGCTTCCTGGGGAATTTCTACGCTTCCCACCTGTTTCATACGCTTTTTCCCCGCCTTCTGTTTTTCCAGAAGCTTTTTCTTCCGGCTTACGTCACCGCCATAGCATTTGGCGAGGACATCTTTTTTATAAGCTTTAATCGTTTCTCTTGCAATAATCTTACTTCCTACCGCTGCCTGGATCGGCACCTCAAACTGCTGGCGCGGAATAATGTCTTTCAAGCGGAGCGCCAATACTCTACCACGGGATGCTGCATTGCTTTTGTGGACAATAATAGACAACGCGTCAATAAGATCCCCGTTCAGTAGAATATCCAGTTTAACGGCATCTGTTTTTTGGTAACCGGAAATCTGGTAGTCCAAAGAAGCGTACCCCTTCGTTGCCGACTTCAACTTATCAAAGAAATCAAAAATAATTTCCGCCAACGGAATTTTATAAGATAAATCCACACGTGTTTCATCCAGATAAGTCATCGTCTGAAATTCACCACGACGATTTTGCACCAATTCCATTACATTACCCACCATGTCAGAAGGCACAAGTATTTCTACCTTGGCAATCGGTTCTTCTATATGCTCAATTTTTGTCATAGGCGGCAATTCCGCCGGATTATCCACGGCTATCATCTCCCCGTCTGTCTTGAATACATGATAGATAACCGACGGTGCCGTTGTAATCAATTTCAAATTATATTCCCGTTCCAGACGTTCCTGGATAACATCCATATGGAGCAGCCCGAGGAAACCGCAACGAAATCCGAAACCAAGTGCCTGTGACGTCTCCGGCACATATTCAAGCGCTGCATCATTGAGCTGCAACTTTTCCAATGCCATCTTCAGCTGATCATAATCTTTACTTTCAATAGGATAGAGGCCGCAGAAAACCATAGGCAGCGCCTTACGGTATCCGGGAAGAGGTTCTTTGGCACCATTTCCAGCGGATGTAATTGTGTCACCTACTGCACAGTCTCCTACATTTTTTATGCTCGCTGCTACATATCCCACAGATCCACAGGTCAAAGCAGCAGTAACTTTGGGAAGAGGCGTAAAGTATCCTACTTCTGTAACCGTATACACTTTCCCTGAAGACATCATCTTTATCTCCATACCTGGCCGGATCTCCCCATCCATAATACGGACATAAGCAATAGCACCTTTGTAAGGGTCGAAGATGGAATCAAAAATCAGACAGCGGAGCGGTTTATCGGAACGATCTTCCGGCGGCGGAACTAATTCCACAATCCGCTCCAGCACATTCTCTACATTAAGACCGGTTTTAGCACTTACTGGAACCGCTTCTGACATATCCAGCCCGATAACATTTTCCACTTCTTTCTTTACCCGTTCCACATCGGCGCTGGGTAAATCAATTTTATTAACAACCGGGATAATTTCCAAATTATTATCAAGCGCCAGATATACATTGGCCAAAGTCTGCGCCTGTACGCCCTGTGTCGCATCAATGATAAGAATGGCTCCCTCACAGGCAGAAAGGCTTCGAGACACTTCATAGTTAAAGTCTACATGCCCCGGAGTATCAATGAGATTCAGCTCATACATTTCTCCATTTTTATATTTGTACATTAAACGGGCAGACTGCTCTTTAATCGTGATACCTCTTTCCCGTTCCAGTTCCATTGTATCCAGTATCTGCGCTTCCATATCGCGCTTCTGCACGGTTCCCGTCATCTCAATAAGACGGTCCGCCAGTGTAGACTTGCCGTGATCAATGTGGGCAATAATAGAAAAATTCCTGATATGGTTCGTATCCATAGTCTCTCCTGCATGGTTATTTATCGACAATTATTCGTATTTCATTCAGTACACATTATAGCAGAACCTCAAAGCGGGGAAAACTAATTTCCATGCCATTTTCTCATGACCGGCATAAGAATAGCAAGTAAAACCATAATGATCCCTGTTCCTTCAAACAAACCGAACGTCGTTCCAAAAAGGAAATAGGATGCGATGACAGAAACGGCCGGTTCCACGGTCGCGGTCACTGATGTCTGCTCTTCAGTCAACCATGCAAGTCCGACATTATAGCAAATGAAGGCGATAACCGTACCGCAAATAATAATCATAAACATATCAAAAAGTACATCATCATGAAAGAACGTGCCTAAATCAGTAACAGGATCAGCCATATACCCCATTATACCGCCGAAAAGCATGCCGAACATAAGAAGAAATGAATTATCCAGTGTCATCATCAATTGCTTTGGATAAATGGAACAAAAAGCATAAAATACGGCGGACAAAATACTGTAATAGATACATTCCGCAGGAACAGACAATGTCCGGGGATCTCCCCCTGTCGCCAGAAGAAATACACCTCCTACCGCCAGCACTACAGCAAACATGTCACCCATCCCCGGTACCTTTTTTCTTCGCAGAGCCACCCAGCAGATAACAAGTGCGGGGCATATATACTGAATCACTGTAGCCACAGCCGCGTTTCCCGCACCAATTCCCGCAAAATAAGTATGCTGCATAAGCATGAGCCCCAGACCGTAAAAAATAAGTTTGATCCATAATGTAGGATATTCCTTAAGTATCCGCATAGACCGCCCCAAGGTTCCCCGCATAAAAGCAATCACGAAAATAATAAGTGCCGTAGAAATCATACGGAAAACAGTCAGGTCCATAGCGGTATGATCATTATGTGCAAGAAAATGCTGGGCCGCAAGCCCGCTTCCCGCCCACATGGTTCCGGCAATTACCACTAAAAAAACTGCAAAGAATTTCATAGCGTCTCCTTGCGTATCAAACATACACGCACAAACTTATTTTTAAATTTATTCTTTAATTTTAACAAAAAACTGTTCTCCTGCAAGGATGTCAGGAAAACAGTTTTGTTTAGTACTATTTCATTGGCTATTATTAGACAAAATACCTTTGACATTTTTCTGAAAAAGATTTCATATAGGTTTCCGCCTTTTCCAAATCCACCTTATTCGGATGCCCCACCGCTTGAGCCGCGCATTTTTCCATTTCTGGCCCACAATGGGGAGTAGTTATCCCCATGGTTCTCATTGTTTCCAACAATGCAGGATTGATTTCACCTTGTAAAGCAAAAACACCAATTACTGTATTTCCTTCAGGCAAAACCATGGCTGCATTGGCAAATCCTATAATAGCATGCTCCGATTCAGAGTCTGCCCCATTGTTTCAAAAAGGACAATCTTCTTTTTATGCAATGTACGCAGATATTTCTTCATCTTTTCATCAACACCGCCCCTATCTAACCAGTACCCTGCAAAAATCACATCAAATCCATCAGCATCTCCCGCCTCTTCTATGGAATGAATTTCGCTTCCTATTGGTGCAACCCGTGTCAAAGCCTCTGCCACCTTTTTTGTATTCCCTGTTTTACTGGAATATACAATTAAAAACTTCATATTCCCTCCTACTTCATATTAATCATGCCGTGCCAATCTGCTTTCTTGGTATTTTCTGGTAATCCAAAACACATGTAATCCGCTGCACGGAGTATAAGACGTGTCATTGTACGATACCAATATCTTCCGGGTGATGTCATTCTCCATTGATTTTCTATCAGTTCCAAAAGCCCCCAAACTTCCCAAGTTTGGAAAAGCGGCATCAATAATTTTGCAACAGGCAATCCAAACATTTCTTCTAAAGCAGATAAATCAATAATTCCCCGGTTTCCTGCTGATTGAAGTGCGGAAAAGAAAGCATGGTATTTCCCTTCTTTTTCTGCTGCCATAGGGCAATACATTCCCATCTTAACCACAGAATGATACATAGCATCAGGAATAGGTTTCATAAAACTGACCCCTCCGATTCGTCCGCCGCAGGCCATTCCAATCGCAAAAAGATCATCACTGCCAGAAGCAATTGTATTGTACAAATTTCTTTCGGATTGTTTCATCCGCCAATGAGAACAGGAAATATTCTCTGCCCCGATCGCATTCAATTCTTCTTCCGCTACCTGAAAGAAGACCTGTACTTCCGATTCTATCAAACACTTTCCTGCTGCTGCAAAAGATTTCCCCAAAGGAGAATCAGGAAGAAGCTGAAGCTTGTATAAATCTAATCCAGCAATGCCGCAAGCAGCGGCATCCCGAATATCCTGACGCATCGTTTCTTCTGTTTCATAGGGCAAACCATAAATTAGATCAATAATGATATCTGCTTTTTTCTTTGAGTAAATGGAAAGCTGTTTCAGCACCTCTTCTCGTGAATAAGGCCGACCAACTGTATTTCTTACCTGGCTGTTAAATGACTGTATGCCAAAGCTGAAACGGGTTACCCCACCAGCTATGGCCACGTCCATCTTTTCTTCTGTCATATCCGACAAACTTGATTCCATGGTGACTTCCGCATCCTCTGCCAAAAGGAACGTTTTCTTTATAGCGCAAAGTATATCCGCCATATCTCCTGCTGAAAGGATGCCCGGTGCACCACCACCAAAAAAGACGGCAGATATTTTTGATTTTTTAACATAAGGCTTATCGGACAGTGATTCCAGTTCTTTCAGTAAAAGCTCCACATATTCATGCTGTGCCTTATTATCTCCCTTCTTTTTGAAAAAAGAACAATAGGTACATGATAAACGACAAAAAGGAATATGGATGTAAACTGCTGCCCTTTGCGTAGGTGTACCATTAAATAAAACTTCCTTCATTGCTCCCAGTACCTTTAACCGGGACAAAGGTCTTGTATCCCGCTCTTTATAGGGAACATCGTTCCATTCGATCTTCCATGGACTTGCTGCAGTACCACCTCCTTCAGGAATCGTATCATACCATTCAGCAATATATTCTTCAAAATGGTTCATTCCAAATCCCCCTCATATGCAAGATTTGCCATTATTTCCAATGCTTCCGGATAATGAATTCCAGGACTGGACAAAAATAAATTCTGTGGCAGAAAATATACCCTTCCCGTTTGCACCGCTTCTAAACCTGCCCAGGCAGGCTGTTCAAAAAAAACTTTAAAAGCTTCTTCCTCTTTTCCCGGCAGCATCATTGTTGTTAGAAAAATGATATCTGGGTTCTTTTCTACCAATGCCTCTAAGTTAAAAGGCACCATATTAGTACCATCTATAAACATACCAGCAAAAACATTACTAATATGGAGACGTTTTGCAGTCTCTCCTGCAATTGTCTCTTCCCCCTCAAATGTTAACGATCGCGCCGTTCCATGAAGAATTGCACAGGTAAGTCCTTTATCAGGCATTTTCTTTTCCGTTATCGCCATACGTTCTCGAATCGCAGTAACCACTTTTATCCCTTTCTCATGATGTCCTGTACTATCTGCAAGTACTTGTATCGCATTTTCCACATCTTCATAACGCGAAAGAGACAAAAGCAGAAAAGGTATGTTATTGGTCTTGAAGACAGCTTCCAATTTATTATGGAGTCCGACCAGCCCAACCACAAGATCCGGGTTCATTGCAACAACAGATTCTATGTTGATATCGTACACATATCCCACTGTCTTTTTTCCCCTTGCCCATGCAGGTTCTTTTATACTCGGATTATTAGCCCATGCTTCAAAATCACCATCTACAGCAAGAAGAATTTCCGGAAAAGCAGTCGCCAAAAGCACTACCCGTTCTGGCTTCTTTTCCAATTCCACTGTACGCCCCGCGCTGTCAACTACTTGATAAAAAGCCGTAGTTTTGGGAATTTCCTGCTGGGTTCCACAGCCACTGGATAAAATAACCTCAGCCACTATAAAAAAGCTAAATAGAAAATTTCTTTTCATCAAAAAGTATGCTCCCATCCTATCGACCAAAAACGTCCATCCAAGTCACAGTTTGTGTCTTTCTTTCCAAAAACATTTTGTACCGTGCCATAAATGCGAGTATCTTTGTTAATTTTCCTTGTAAGCACAAAACTGGTCAAACTATAACTCTTTTTATCATCAGGCATACCATCACCATTTGCATCTGTTACAAATTTATAATCAAACTGATTCCAAAGCATCGCACTCCATCCCTTATCTTTATGGTCATCATAAATAAACTGGTACACTTGAGATAATTTTGCCCTCTGTGTCAAATCAATATGCTTTGTCGTATCTTTGGCATTCAACCATGTAGAGGTCACTTTAAATTCCAATACATCATTAAATTTATATCCCAACGTGCTTTCCACACCTTTGATACGGGCAGTATTCACATTTTCATAACGATACAGGCGATGTCCATTATTTTCTATTTTTACAAATCGGCTATTAATCAGATTATTCACATCACTGTCAAAGTATGTAATTGAACCATACCCTTTTCCAAACTTTGCTTCAATCCCCAAATCCCAACTGGTAGACTCTTCTGGCTTCAAATTTGAATTACCAGTAAGATGCACCCATGTCGTTCCCATCATTCTGTCCAAATCATAGAAAAGCTGGAATACCGTGGGCGCCTTAAACCCTTTGCCATAATTGGCTTTCACACGAAAATTTTCATTTGCGCTGTAAGTCACCCCTAATTTCGGAGATGCATGACTGCCATAAATACTGTGATGATCATAGCGAATTGCAGGAACAATAAACCATTTCCCATATTCCATTTCATTTTGGATATAGCCGGCATATGTAGAAAAAGATTTTCTGGAACGATTCTTCGTTATTCCATTTTCAGTCAACTCACTGATACCATCTCCATTAACCCCTAAATCGGTACCAGATATATTCTCGCGAACATATTCCGAACCAAAAGTCAAACGATGGTGCTCATTCAAAGAAATCGTGTTTCTCCCATCTATAGCCCATATATTATGAAAATTATAATTAAAATCATATGTATTATACTGTTTTTTTAAAACAGCTCCATAAGCCATTTTAGACAACCTATCAGCACCAGGAATTGCCTTGATTACTTTTTGATTTCTTTTGCTATCCCAATCAAACTTGCTCATATATGCGCGCAATTGCCAATCATTCCGATCTGTTTTCCCGTTCCAGCTGATTCCATAATTCTGCTGTTTATACCTTTTCATCCCATCACCAGAAATCATCGCTTGTCCGGAAAGTTTCTTCATTCCCATATATACAGGGAATTCCCTTAACATCGGATTTCCGCTGTCGCTTTCTAAATTCTGACTATAATAATCAACCCACACATTAATATAATTATTATTATTAAAATAATAATTTAAAGATGCGTTATATGTCTGTGCCGTTCCATAAGAATTGGACTCCGTTGCTTCCGGTTCCATATCTCTGCGGATTTTATTAAACCGCATATCAAAAGTAGAAGAAAACTTTCCGATTCTTCCTGTATCCGCATGCCACCAATGGCTCGTATCATTTGAAGTCTGTTCCAATCCAGTAACAAGAGATATTTTCATACTTGGCCTTGTAATAATATTTATCACGCCTCCCATCGCTTCCGAGCCATAAAGAGCACTTGAGGGACCACGGACAATTTCTACCCTTTCCACATTACTTAAATTGATACGATCTAGTGCCATAGCATTTCCAAGACCGCTCGCATCCGCTTCATTAGCCACACGCCGTCCATTAATCATAATAAGAGATTTATCCGTACTCATACCGCGAATAATAATATCATGACCGCCACCACGAACTTTGCTTTTTTGAAAAATATTTGCAAAATCTGTAAGTAAATTCCGCATACTGTGAGCACCACTTCTCCGGATATCCGCTTCAGTAATCACCTGCATTGATGCAGGTACCTTTTCTATTGTATTCTTCGTGCGAGTCGCTGTTATAACCACCCCAGGCAACTCATAATAATGAGGATACTCAGCAGCATAGCTTCCTCTGGAAATAGACAACACAACAGCAGCAACTAAAATACTTTTCATTCCCTGTTTCATACAAACTCCTCTTTCCTTTAAATGCTTAAATAAAATACTATAGAACTCCCATCCCCACAAACAGACAAGTAAAACCACCCCTTCCTTTTTCATATATCTGTATGTAAATCCTCTCATGATTTTATTGTCAGTTCTTTTATGATTTTATATTATTTATTTAATATCAAATTAACATACATGAGTTTGTGAGTCAATTTTTATTTTCGCGTCCCTTCGCTCCTTCAAAAGATGTTCTCCGCCTATCCCGGGTAACCCGTACGGATAGGAAGCCCCGGCATATGAAAAAAGACACCTACATTTGTAAGTGTCTTTTCCTTTATCAGCAGCTTCCTATCCTCCCGGGCCGCTTCCGGCCAAGTACTTTCGGCGTTTGTGAGCTTAACTTCCGTGTTCGGCATGGATACGGGTGATCCTCACAGCTGTCGCCACTGTTTCTCTGAGAGTCTGTTCTCTCAAAACCATATAGAAGAAGTCCTGAAGTTATTCGCTTGTCTCGGTGTTCCTAAGTTAAGACCTCGACCTATTAGTTTTATGTCGCTCCAAGCCTTG